>ONCP01000004.1 GCA_900316385.1 uncultured Eubacteriales bacterium
CCCTCGCGTTACCGCTTGCGCAGGTCACATTAGGATTACCCCGAATGGATAGGGCAGCATTTCTGCAATTAACTGCGCGACTTTCACGTCACACTCATTCGCTGTACCCACAGCATTTGATTCTCTGCTTTGAGCTGTTCGGTTACACCTTCCTGTTTGACAAACCGGTTCACGAGTCGGTCGAACATTTCGGTTGCTTCTTCATCAATATCTGCGAGATAGGCGGTGAGCTTACAGCTCGTCAGAAGATTGGTATAGCGGATTGGATGTTGGTTTTTAATGTAGCGTAAATGTCGTTTGCCCCAAATGCCGATTTCAACCTTCGGCTGTTCGGGTAACTTCAAATCTGGCAGTAAGTAATCGCCTTGTTGTGTGTATGTGATCTTTGTAGCCATAACTCAAACCTCCTCGACTTTGATTATCTTGACTTTGGCTTTTGTGAGCTTGATTAGCAGCTCGTCAATGATGTCGGTGTACCTACCCTGTGAAATGAGGTCATTTCTTAAATCAATCAGGCTGTTGATAACCGTGCGCCGCTCATCGGGCGTTAAGTATAGGTGATATTTCGGATTTTTCATTGTATTACCTCCGTTCAATTTGTTGATTCCATTATAAACGGAGAACATCGACAAATCGAATGTGTCGATTTAAAAACCAACATAAAACAAAGGCACCGCTTCGATTTCTCGAAACGGTGCTTTTGTAAGGAGTATCAGAGCATTACCTTGACGGCAAAACCGCCGCTGAAAAAGTAGGTGTTCGTCCAATACTTGTTTGGTGGAGATGGGGAGAATTGAACTCCCGTCCGAAAGCTCATTGCCAAGGCTTTCTACGAGTGTAGTTATTGAATTGGAATTCCCCTTGTCAAACGCCCAATAACAGGCTTTTGATTCGGGTAGTCTCTACGTTATGACCAAAGCGGAGACACACTTCGGTTCACATTTACCGCTGGGTCGATGCCCTTAACAGAGCCGCGGTGCTCTCTGTCAGGACAAGCTGCTTACGCAGCTAATGCAACTTTATTGTTGTCAGTTATTTTTAAGTTGCGGCTTTTAAAGCGGTTCCGCGCCGCTACTCGCTTACCAAGGTTCAAAACCCCCGTCGAAACCATTACATCCCCATATATCAAAGGAGATTCAATATTGTCTCTCCTTCAATGCGCGTTCAATGGTTCTTTTGGCTGATTTTTTCGCCATATCCTCGCGTTTGTCATAAAGCTTTTTACCCTTGCACAGTCCTATTTCAAGCTTTATATTACTGCCCTTAAAGTAAAGACTGAGAGGGATAATTGAATAACCCTGCTGTTGCTCCTGACCGAAAAGCTTCATGATCTCCCTTTTGTGCATAAGGAGCTTTCTGACTCTCAGCGGATCCTTGCACCAGAGCGCGCCCTGCTCGTAAACCGAAATGTGCAGTCCGTTTACAAAGATTTCGCCCTTTACAATGGAGCACCAGCTGTCCTTGAGGTTTACTCTGCCTGCTCTGATCGACTTTACCTCCGAGCCCATAAGCGAGATACCCGCCTCAAAGGTTTCGATGACAAAGTAATCGTGATAGGCTTTTTTGTTTTTCGCTATTGTTTTTATTGAATCGCTCAAAGCTCGTTCCTGCCTTCCAACGCTCTCGCAAGCGTAACCTGATCGGCGTATTCGAGGTCGCTGCCGACGGGGATACCGTAGGCGAGCCTCGTTACCTTTATCCCGAGCGGCTTTAAAAGTCTTGAGATATACAGCGCTGTCGCGTCACCCTCAACAGTCGGGTTTGTTGCCATAATGACCTCCGTAACGCTTGAGTCAAGCCTCGCCAGAAGCTCTTTGATTTTGAGATCATCGGGACCGATGTCGTTAAGAGGGGAGATAGCGCCGTGCAAAACGTGATAAGTGCCTCTGTATTCGTTTGTTGCCTCCATTGCCATAGCGTCTCTGGGAGTTTCGACAACACAGATAACGCTCTTATCGCGCTTTTCGCTTGCGCAAACGGGACAAAGCTCTTTATCGGTAAGGTTACAGCAAACAGAGCAGTATTTTATTTTTTCGTGAGCGTCCGTAATTGCCTCGGAAAAAGCCTTCGCCTCTGTTTTTGACAGATTCAATACATAATATGCAAGTCTTTGCGCTGTTTTGTATCCGATTCCGGGCATTTTTTCGAACTGTTCAACGAGGTTTTCGAGCGGAGCTACGTTATAGCCTGCCATTTAGAACAGTCCGGGGATATTCAGGCCGCCCGAAAGCGCGCCCATTGTTTCTTCCTTGTCCTGAGCGGCGGCTCTTAAAGCTTCGTTAACGGCTGCCATTACAAGGTCCGCGAGCATTTCGCTGTCCTCGGGATCGATGACCTCAGGCTCGATTTCAATGGACTTTATTTCCATTTTACCGGTCGCTACTACCTTTACGGCGTTTCCGCCGGAGGTTGCTGTATATTCCTTTTCCTCAAGCTCGGCTGTCGCTGTTTCCATAGCTTCCTGCATTTTCTGAGCCTGACGGGCGAGCTGCTGCATATTTCCGGCACCGCCGCCGCCATAACCCTTTGGTAATCTTGCTTTCATAATTATTCCTCCATAATTTCTGTTATCAGTTTTCCTCGACCTCAATCCCGTTTTCCTTTAAATCGGAAATCAGAGCTTGAAGCGGGTCATTTTTTTCTTCTTTTTTCTCGGGCTTTTTGTAAGGACCGAGTTTGTATGTTTTTCCTGTTATCTCAAGGATAGCTCTGCGTATGTTCTCTCGCTGGGAGCTTTGCTTTAACAGATTGAACGCGATCTCACTGTCGGCGTCAATAAGAAGATACTGTCCGCTTTCGTAGGCGTTTGTGTTAGAGAATGCCGAACCGATAGCCTTGGAATACTTCTTGATATTTTCAACGACCTCAGGCCACTGCCTGAAAGGTTTCGCGTTGTTGTATATTTCCTCAAGATTTACGGCAGGGGGGAGAGGCTTGCTTTGTTTAGGCTCAGGGCGTTTCTCTGCTTCCTTTTTAGGAGCCGGAGATTCTTTTTCGACAGGCTTTGTAATTTCCTCGGAAATAGTTGCAGTCGTTTCTTCTTCTTCTTCTATAAGATCCTGCGTTTTTACAGTCTCCTTGAATACAATACCTGATTTTACCGCCTTTTCCAGAGCGGAGATCCTTGCAAGCAATGCTTCGTTCGTGCCGTCTAGCTCAGGCGAGCTAAGCTTTACCAAGGCCATTTCAAGCTCTGTTTTGTTACTGTTGCCTTTGCCCATCCGCATATAAGCCTGTTGAAGCTCATCCATAATGTAAATGATCTCAGCGAGCGTTAGATAGTCGCACTGAAGCTGCGCGTCCTCAAATTCCTCGTCGCTCATTATGATCATATCGCGTGGGTGGCGTGTGGTTTTTATCATCAAAAGGCTTCTGAAATGACCGATAAGCTCGTCGCAGAGCCTTGCCATATCCTTGCTTTCACGATGCAGATCCGAGATCAGCTCAAGCGCCTTGGCGGTGTTTTTGTTTATACACGCGTTCGCAAGCTCAAAAAGGTAATCCTTTTTCGCAAGTCCCGCCGCGTCTCTGACTACGTCTGTGGTGATGCTTGTCGTGACGCCGAGGCATCTGTCCATCAAGGAGAGCGCGTCGCGCATGGCTCCGTCGGCGACTGCGGCGATCAGTCTTGCCGCGTCATCGGTAATAGTCGCGCCTTCCTGCTCGGCAACATAGCTTAATCTTCCGACGATCGCTTCGGGAGCGATACGGTGAAAATCAAACCTTTGACAGCGTGAGAGAATAGTGGAGGGTAGCTTGTGGACCTCAGTTGTCGCGAGAATAAAGATAACGTGCTCGGGAGGTTCTTCCAGAGTTTTGAGAAGCGCGTTGAACGCTTCCATTGTGAGCATATGGACCTCGTCAATGATATAGACGCGGTACTTAGCTCGCGCGGGAAGTATCTGAGCCTCGTCAATAACATCGCGGATATCGTTGATACCGCGGTTCGAAGCGGCGTCCATCTCAACAACGTCAAGAATACTTCCGTCGTCAAGCCCGCGGCAGTTTTCGCACTCGCCGCAGGGGTCGCCGTCTGTTAGATTGAGGCAGTTTACAGCCTTTGAGAGAATTTTGGCGCAGGTGGTCTTACCTGTTCCGCGTGAACCCGTGAAAAGGTACGCGTGGTTGATCCTGTCCGATTTCAGCGCGTTTTTCAGTGTTTCGGTGACCTGAGGCTGACCGACAACGTCGTCGAATTTTCGGGGTCTCCACTTGCGGTAAAGCACCTGATACAAAATACTCACTCCTTTATGCAAAAAGAAAAGCAAACCGCTTCATTTAAATAAGTGAACGACAGACTGACTGCATCGCATCGGAAGTAATGCTTAATGCTGCTCGGTTCCCCGCCTGACATGGTTCGCAGACCCCAATCGTGCAGGGCCTGCCGCTCGCTTATTTAAACGAATTCCAACGGTTTGCAACGTATATACTTATTATAACACAGATTCTGTAATAAATCAACTGTTTTTTGTCAGGGGTAAGAGGATCAGCCTCTTACCCCTGGATGATCACTTAAAGCTTTTTTCAAAAGCCTTTTTCACCTCGTCGGATTTGTCCGACATTATCAGCGCGGCTATGTTGTCTTTAGAGATCACAATAGCCTTCTCCGCTTTCTTTGCATATTCCGGAGCGTAGTTCTTGTAGAGCCGGACTCGGTCGCCGATGTGGTTGTTGAGCGTAGTTTCCAGCTTTTCAAGGTCGCCTGCGTCCTTGAGCTTAACCGCGGCTATTTCATATGGAGAGCCGTCGGACGCGTAGGCGAGGAAGAAGCTTTCAATTCCGGAATAGTCAAAATCCGAAAGAGATTTGAACAGCGTTTCGGCGTTTTCGCTTTTATCGGATACTGTTTTCATTGATGGCAGACTGTCGTCGGCGGACATCATATTTTCTTTTAAGGAATTAAAATCCACGCCTTTGCTTCCGCAGGAGCCGAGAGTAAATACCATACAGATCAAAGCGAATATTGAGATTATTTTTTTCATCATTTCACCGCCTTTGAGGTCGCGGCTTCGCCGATTTCGCCCTCATCAAAAATTATGTCATTGTTTTCTACGAGGTTTGAGAATACCTTATCGATCGCTTTTCTGATCTTCTCCTCGGTTTTCTCGTCAATGATGGAATTATCGTCCTCGGGGTCGGGATAAACGATCGAGGCGTAGGCTATAAAATCCTTGCCGTTTTGAATCGTGTTGTATGAGAAATAATAATTCTCGTAGTTTTGAGCGCCGAAAACGCTTTCCGATATTTTGTCAAGCATAACCCTGATTTCGGACTTCTGAATGTCCGTAGGATCGGTCATCTTGTAAGAGAAGAAGGGATCCTTTTTGTCAAGCATTGATTTGAGCTTTTTGGGGATCTGATATGCGTTTTTGATGTTGTCGGCGTTCATAACCGCGTAGCAATACTCAAAGCTGTTGCCTCTGGGATAAATGCTTTCGTCCCAACTGTAATCGTTCGCGCGCATTGAGTCGGTAAGGTTGAAATGAGCGAATTTTGACTTTGGCGTGTCAAAATACAGGTCGGTATGATACCAGCCCGAGCCGATCTTGACCAAATCCCAGGTATGGCTGAGATCGTTGTCGTGCACGACCTTGCAGTCGATCCCGAGCATTTGCATAAACATCCTGAAGGTCGTCGCGTAGCCAACGCAGACAGCGGTCTTTCCCGCGAGAACGCCCTGAGGTGTATAGGTGTCGGCGTTCGGGTCCTGTACGACAAGCAGAATATCATTATCGTGCTTTATATTTTTCTGGATCCATTCATAAACCGCAACTTCTTTCTCGTAATCCGTCATACCCTTTTTTATAATATCCTTCAATATCTTCTTGGCGGTATCGAGAGTTGCCTTGTCGCGTTCGTCAAGACCCGAGCTGTCGCCCGAAATATAGGCGTCGGAAATTTGCTCCGTGGATTTTACTTCGTAACGGTTAACGATCATAACGCCGTTTTCACGCGAGGGATCGTTCTTTTCGGCGGCGCTTTCGAGCGTGGAAATCTTTGATAGTGTAAGTACGTTAAGTCCGAGCGATACGCCCATGATCGCTACGAGAACGACCGCGAAGGCGGCTGTGATTATTTTAGCTGATTTTTTCATATTGCCCTCCGTATTACCGTTTAAAATATGATAATATTATGTCACATATGATTGATGTTGTCAATAAAATGAACGGTCTCAAAAGGTGAGACCGTTCAAAGATATTGATTGAACAATCAGTTGTTGATGAGCTTATCCTCGTCGGACCAGCTGTAAAGCTTTCTGATTTCCTTACCAATAACCTCGGCGGGATGCTCGGCAGCGAGCTTTCTCATAGCCTTGAAGTGAACCTGACCGCCTGCCTCGCTCATATCGAGTAAGAACTCCTTGGCGAATGTACCGTCCTGGATATCGCTGAGGATCTTCTTCATAGCCTTCTTGGTGTCTTCTGTGATGATCTTGGGACCTGTTACATAGTCGCCGTACTCAGCTGTGTTGGAGATAGAATATCTCATACCTGCAAAGCCTGACTGATAGATGAGGTCAACGATGAGCTTCATCTCGTGGATACACTCAAAGTAAGCGTTTCTGGGATCGTAGCCGGCCTCAACGAGTGTCTCAAAACCGCACTGCATAAGAGCGCAAACGCCGCCGCAAAGAACAGCCTGCTCACCGAAGAGGTCAGTCTCTGTCTCTGTACGGAATGTAGTCTCGAGGATACCCGCTCTTGCGCCGCCGATGCCTGCGCCGTAAGCGAGAGCCTTCTCAAGAGCCTTGCCTGTCGCGTCCTGATAAACAGCAACAAGACAGGGTGTGCCCTTGCCTGCCTGATATTCGCTGCGTACTGTGTGACCGGGAGCCTTGGGCGCGATCATTGTAACGTCAACATCGGCAGGGGGAACGATCTGACCGAAGTGAATGTTGAAGCCGTGAGCGAACATAAGCATATTGCCTGCCTCAAGGTTGGGAGCGATGTCGTTCTTATAGAGAGCGGCCTGCTTCTCATCGTTGATAAGGATCATAATAACGTCAGCCTTCTTAGCCGCCTCAGCCGCTGTGAATACCTCGAAGCCCTGCTCCTCGGCTCTCTTCCAGCTTCTAGAGCCCTCATAAAGACCGATGATTACGTTCATACCGCTTTCCTTGAGGTTAAGAGCGTGAGCGTGACCCTGGCTGCCGTAGCCGATGATAGCGATAGTCTTGCCCTCTAAGAGAGAAAGATTACAGTCAGCCTGATAAAAAATTCTTGCATTTGACATTTTGATTTCCTCCTTGGATTAATCAATATATAAATTAAATGATAGATTAAATAATTTCCGCCTTGCCTTTTTCAATGGCGACGGTACCTGTTCTTACGATCTCGCGAATACCGTATGATCTGAGCAGATCGATCAGAGTCGCTGTTTTTTCAACAGTTTCACAGTACTCAAGAGTGATCGTGTTTGCCGCGACGTCAACGACCTTCGCTTCCATAAGCTCGGCGATCTTAATGATCTCAAACCGCTTGGCGGCGGGGCAGTGGACCTTGATAAGACTGAGCTCGCGGCTTATGAATTCGCCTTCGATCAGCCTTTTTACCTTGATAACGGGAATAAGTTTGTTGAGCTGTTTTTCAAGCTGTTCCTCAACATACTCGTCGCCGTTGGCGACAATGGTTATCCTTGAAACAGTCGGGTCGCTTGTTATTCCGACGGCGAGGGAGTCAATATTAAAGCCTCGGCGTGAGAATAATCCCGAAATTTTTGAGAGAACGCCCGCTTGGTTTTCAACCAGAATTGATAATGTGTATTTCATATCGGGCACCTCACAGAATCGACGGCGTGTCGGGGTGAACCTGACATACAAGTACAAACGGTTCATCACTTTCGACGATTTTGCCGATGTATTTTTCAGCGTCCTCGTTAGAGCTTACCTCGGCTGAATCGATGCCGTAAGCCTTGGCAAGAGCCACGATATCGGGTTCCTCGTTGAGAACGGTAGCCGAATGACGCTTGTTGTAATTAAAGTCCTGAAGCTCTCTTACCATTCCGAGACGGTAGTTACGCATAACAATGATTTTAATGTTAAGCCCGTACTGCTTGATGGTGGAAAGCTCGTTGAGGCTCATCTGGAAGCTTCCGTCGCCGCATACTACAACGACGTCTCGCTTGGTCAGTCCGAGCTTCGCTCCGATCGCGGCTGGGATAGAGTAGCCCATGGTTCCCATACCGCCTGTGGTGAAGAACCTTCCCTCGCGGATTCGGAAGTTATTGGCGCACCATATCTGGTTTTGACCGACGTCGGCACAGAGAATAGCCTTCGCCTTGAGCATAGAGCTCAGCTTGCCGATCAAGGTCCTCGGCTCTACGTAGCCCTCGAAGGTCGAGATCTTGCTCTGATAATGAGCCTTTAAGTCCTTGACCTGAGCGTCCCAGTCATCATTGATCTTGAAATCTCCGATTTCCTCGATCAGCTTTTTGAGAACGTTGTTCATATCGCCGACTATCGGGATATCAACCTTTACGTTCTTGCCGATTTCCGCAGGGTCGATGTCTATGTGGATGATCTTTGTGCGCTCGCTCATCTGGTCGGGAGCCGCGATAGCTCTGTCGCCGAGACGCGCACCGCAAACGATCGCGAGGTCAGTTGTGTGCAGCGCTTTGTTAGCGCATTTTCTTCCGTGAGAACCGAGCATTCCGAGGTATAGGGGATGGTCGCTCGGCATAACTCCGATACCCATCATCGTGGAAAGGACAGGGATCTGAGAGTTCTCCGCGAATTTTTGTAATTTTAATTTAGCTCCCGAGCTGAGAACTCCGCCGCCCGACACGATGATCGGACGCTTGGCTTTTTTGATAAGCTCGACTGCGCGCTTGACCTGGATCTGATGTCCCTTGGTGTTGGGCTTGTAGCCCTTGATGCTGACGGTTTCGGGATAAACAAACTCGTCGATCTCCTTTTGCTGAACATCGATGGGAATGTCGATCAGCACAGGTCCGGGACGACCTGTTGAAGCTATATGAAACGCTTCCTTGAAAACTCTGGGCAGATCCTCGGTTTTGGAAACAAGATAGCTGTGCTTTGTGAAGGGCTCGCAAGCGCCCGTAATGTCAGCCTCCTGAAAAACATCGCGTCCGAGAAGATCGGAACGAACCTGACCCGTTATCGCGATAAGCGGGATCGAGTCCATATACGCTGTCGCGATGCCTGTGATAAGGTTCGTCGCGCCGGGTCCCGAGGTCGCGACGCATACGCCGGGCATCATCTTGGCTCTTGCGTAGCCGCTGGCGGCGTGAGCCGCGTTTTGCTCCTGACGTACAAGGATATGCTTTATATCCGATTCGTAAATCGAATCATAAAATGGACAGATAGCCGCGCCGGGATAGCCGAAAATGGTGTCAACACCCTCGGCTTCAAGGCACTTTACCATAATATCTGCGCCGTTTATCATCAGTATTTCTCCCTTATTTCATACTTAAAAGCTATTATAGTACAAAATATCGAAATTGTAAAGACTTTTTTAAAGTAAAGCCTTACCTCGGTAAAACCACAGGGAAGGCTTGTTATCTGTTATTTGAGTATTCTGACCGAGTTGATAACGCAGAGCATACATACTCCCGTGTCGGCGATCACTCCGAGCCAGATCGGAGCAAAGCCCAGAGCGGCAAGAATAATGACCGACGCCTTGACCGCGAGCGAGAAGATGATGTTCGCCTTTGAGGTGTTTACGGCCTTTTTGGCTATTTTAAAAGCGGGAACAAGCGGTTTCAGATTTCCGGGGCTCAGTACTGCGTCTGCCGAGGCGATAGCCGCGTCTGAGCCGAGACCCATCGCGAATCCGCAGTCGCTTGCCGCGAGAACCGGTGCGTCGTTTATTCCGTCGCCGATAAAGCACACTGTCTTTCCGCTTTCTTTAAGACTTTGTACCTTTTTGAGCTTATCCTCGGGAAGAAGCGAAGCGTAAACCTGAGTGATATCCAGTTCCTTCGCCGCCTTTTGTGCGTTGTCCTTTGAATCACCCGTCAGTATCGTCCTGGAGGTAACTCCGAGCTTTTTCAGACCGTTTATAGTTTCTTTCGCTTCAGACCTCACAGCGTCGCTCAATTCAAATTTTCCGATCACATTGTCGTCCACGGCAACATAAACTCCGTCGGAGCGGTTAAGCGCTTTTCCTCCTGCGCAGGTGACTTTATGTCCCTTTAAATACGCCGTGACACCGTCGCCCGACCGCTCGCTGTAATTTTCCATCTTGATCGGCTCTCCGTCGTATTCGTCAACTATCGCTTTTGCGATAGGATGAGAGGAATGTCTTTCGACTGACGCCGCGAGAGCCAGTACCTGTTCCTTTGTATATTTATTGTATGTGATTACATTCGTGACCTTCAGCTTTCCTTCGGTAAGCGTTCCCGTTTTATCGAACACTACGGCGTCGCATTTAGCGATCGCCTCAAGGTATTTGCCGCCTTTGATAAGAGCGCCTGCTCTTGACGCCGCGCCGATACCTGAAAAATAGGCGAGAGGCACGCTGATAACGATAGCGCAGGGACAGGAGGCCACAAGACAAACAAGACCTCTGTAAATCCAGCCTGTAAGATTCCCCAGAAATATCGGAGGGATAAAAGCGATCGCCAGCGCGATAACCATTACAATAGGCGTGTAGACGGACGCGAACCGTGTTATCAGCTTTTCGTTATTGCTCTTTACGGCAGAGGCTTCCTCAACCATTTTGATGATTCTTGAAGCGGTAGAGTTTTCAAAGCTTTTTGTTACTTTGGCAGTTACAAGTCGTTCTCCGTTAATCATTCCGCTTAACAATTCACTGCCTGCGGATTTTTCAACAGGTACGCTTTCGCCCGTGATGGCGGACGTGTCAAAAAACGAACGTCCGTCAGTTATAACGCAGTCGAGCGGAACCTTTTCAAACGGCTTGATAACAATTGTATCTCCGATCTCAACCTTTTCGGCGTCCCTGATTTGTTCCTTGCCGTCAACGATAACAGTTGCTGTTTCAACTTGGATGTTTGCGAGCTTTTTAATGCTTTTGCGCGATTTCTCAACGGCAAAATCCTCGAGCAGTTCTCCGATACCGAATAGCACGGTAACCATAGCGCCTTCTACAAATTCTCCCAGCGCGAACGCCGCTATAACTGCGACGGACATCAGGATCGTCTCATCTATTCTCAGCTTTATTATCGATTTTACGCCTTCGATAAATACCTCGTAGCCCGAAAGGACAATTGCCAAAGCCGAAAGAACAGCGGTAATAACAGGGGAGAGAGCAAATAACTCTGTCAGAAAAGCCGCGATCGTCAATATAATAGAAACAGCGAGCAGGTATTTTTCTAAATTAGAATCATTATGCTCATGATTGTGGCCATGCTCGTGATTATGGCTGTGTTCATGATGCTCATGCTCGTGATGCTCGTGCTCGTGATGCTCGTGGTGTTCACAATGCTTGCATGCCATAGCGATTCTCCTTTCCGTTACTCCAAAACGTGGTCAAGTCCCATTTCGATGATTTTTTTAACATGATCGTCGTCAAGTGAATAGTAGATCTGTTTTCCCTCACGGCGAAGCTTGACGAGCTTGTTGGTTCTCAGCACACGAAGCTGATGGCTGATCGTGCTTTGCTCCATTCCCAGATTTTCGGCTATTTCTCCGACCGAGCTCTCGTTTTCCGAGAGGGTATACATAATCCTCAGTCTGGTTGAATCGCCGAAAACCTTGAACAGATCGGCAAGCTCAAAAAGTATTTCAATATCAGGTACGTTGTTATTCATAATATCGCCTCACTTATCTGAAAATATGAATATGTGTTCATATGTTATTTATAATATATCATTTATCTTATTCAAAGTCAAGATGATATCAATATATTTAAAAAAATTTTAAAAAATCTGATTCAGTGAGATAAAACGAGTATATGGCGGAATAACGGAGGAAATATACGGTTTTTGACTATTATTTGACTTTTACTGACTTTGACTTTCTCTGACTTTAACGCTATAATCAAACCATAAAAGGTCAAAGAAAGTCAAACGACCATAGGAGATGATTAAAAAATGCGTATCAGTGATTTGGTGGCCCAGCATATTCTCTCAATGCTGGATGAAAGCGGAGGCAACGCGGAGATCAAGCGTAACGAGCTGGCGAACGACCTTGGATGTGTACCGAGCCAGATCAATTACGTAATTACCTCGCGGTTTACGCCTGAACAGGGTTATATCGTTGAGAGCCGCAGAGGCGGCGGAGGATATATCCGAATCACAAGAGTGAAGATGGATAAAAGCACCGCCATAATGCATATAGTTAATTCGATAGGCAAAACTCTTGATAAAGCGACCGCCGAGATTATGATCAAGAATATGTATAACCAAAGCGTTATAGACATCACAACCGCAAAGCTTCTCGCCGCGGCGATGTCAGAGAGAGTATACATCGAGGTACCTCAGGCGTACCGTGATGTTCTCAGAGCGAGAATTTTTAAGAATATGCTTATTACATTATCCGAATAGGAGGTATTGATTATGAAATGTCAAAACTGTAAGAAGAACGACGCTACTACTCATGTAAAGCGTATGATAAACGGAGTGACCGAGGAATACGAGCTTTGCGCCGAATGTGCCGAAAAGCTTGGATACGGCAATATTTTCAATGATATAAGGAGTGATTTTGAAAATTCCTTCTTCGGCGGCTTCAATTCGCTGTTCAACAGCTTTTTTGAAAACGCTCTTCCCGCGAGAACTCAGGCTACGCGCTGCGAGACCTGCGGAGCAAGCTATAATGATATCAAGCGCACGGGAATGATGGGCTGCGCCGATTGCTACTCGGTTTTCCGTGATGAGATCATGCCGACAGTTGTCAGGGTTCACGGAAACACTGTTCACTGCGGAAAGAACAGCCCGAGCTATAAGGCTGAGACTGTTGAGAAATCCGAAGAAAAGGTTGAGGAAAAACCTGTTTCCGAGCTCGATTCGCTAAAGAAGGAGCTTGAAACGGCGATCGAAAATCAGGAGTTCGAGAAAGCCGCCGAGCTTCGCGACAGGATCAAGGCTATGGAGGAAAACAATGAGTAATATAGTAATTGAAACGAGGATACGCCTCGCCAGAAACCTGAAAAAATACCCGTTCCCGATCAGACTCGGCAGAGCGGGCAAGGAAGAGGTAGCGAATATAATTATCGACGCGGTAAAAAACTCAAACTCTCCGCTGGCTGATGAGCTTGATGTGATTTGGGTCAAGGATCTGACTGAATATGAGAGAGCCTCACTTGTTGAGAAAAGGCTTGTCAGTCCTGAGTTTGTCTCGGACAGCGACGGCAAAGCTCTTATCCTTTCAAAGGACAGGACGATGTCGATCATGCTGAACGAAGAGGACCATATAAGGCTTCAGATTTTCAGCAAGGGCTTTGAGCTTGACAAAGCTTTTGATATCGCCGATAAGCTCGATACTCTGCTTGACGAGAATCTTGAGTTTGCCTTTGACGAAAGTCTGGGATATCTTACTCAGTGCCCGACCAATCTCGGTACGGGAATGAGAGCGAGCGTTATGCTTCATCTTCCCGCGTTGAAAGCGGGAAGAGCGGTATCGCGTATCGCAGGAAATCTCCAGAAGCTCGGTCTCACTATAAGAGGAGCTTTCGGAGAGGGCAGCGAACCCAAGGGCGCCGTTTATCAGCTATCCAATCAGGTGACGCTGGGTATCAGTGAAAAATCCGCGATAGAGAATTTAAAGAATATCGCAGAACAGCTTGTAAAGCGCGAGCTTGACGCTCAGAAGCGTATGTCTGCGAGTATTGAAGCTCAGGACAAGATCATGAGAAGTCTCGGCGTTCTGAAATACGCCAGACAGATAAGCTGCGATGAGGCCTTGGAACTGCTTTCTAACGTAAGGTTCGGAATAAACTGCGGTTTGATCGATAGTATCGGCGTTGATGACGTAGATAAAATCGCGGAAAAGATCCGACCCGCGACTATTATGTCCGAAAACGGCGAAATGTCCGCCGAACAGCGTGATAAGGTGAGAGCTGAAATTATTAACAAGGCGCTTTTATGAAAATGAATAAATGAAAAAGTGATTTAATGTCCGCGGTAAGCTTGTCTGTACAGCTTGCCGAAATGGGACAGCGGACAAATAAAAAGGAGGTATGTGTTATGTATGAATTCAAAGGTTTTACCAGCAAGGCTAACAAGGCTCTGAATCTCGCCATGAAATCGGCAGGAGATATGGGCCACACTTATATCGGAACCGAGCATATCCTGCTCGGTCTGGTCAAGGAAGGCAGCGGAGTAGCCGCGACCGCGCTTATTGACGCGGGCCTCAAGGTCGATGAGCTTGAACGCAGGATCAAAGACGCCTCGGGTTACGGCAGACCTGTTACTCTCACACCGCGTGACTTTACTCCCAGAGCAAAGAGAGTTATGCAGAACGCCGTGGTAATCGCTTCCAGAACAGGCAGTTCATATGTAGGTACCGAACATTTGCTTATCAGTATCCTTCAGGAGGACGACAGCTACGCTTACAGCTTCCTTAACGAGCTTAATGTCAATATGAATACCGTAATGGACAGCACCGAGAATTTTGTCGGAGACGGTGAAAAGGGCGAAGCCGCAGGCGGTGATAAAAAGTCTCTTGATAAATTCGGCAGAGACCTTACTAAAGCCGCGAAAAACGGTGAGATCGACCCCGTTATCGGCAGAGAAAAGGAAATCGAGAGAGTTATCCAGATCCTTTCTCGCCGTACAAAGAACAATCCTGTCCTTATCGGCGAACCGGGCGTAGGTAAAACAGCGGTTGCCGAGGGCTTGGCTCTGAAAATCGTTGAGGGTCAGGTTCCCGAGATTTTAAAGGACAAGAGAGTTGTCAGCCTTGACCTTACAGGTATGATCGCAGGCTCTAAATACAGAGGCGATTTTGAGGAAAGAATCAAATCCGCGATTGACGAGGTAAAGAACAGTAAGGATATCATCCTCTTTATTGATGAGCTCCATACGATCGTCGGAGCAGGCTCCGCGGAGGGCTCGACAGACGCTGCTAATATTTTGAAGCCGTCGCTCGCGAGAGGTGATTTCCAGGTTATAGGTGCGACAACCGTTTCCGAATACAGAAAGTACATCGAAAAGGACGCCGCGCTTGAGCGCAGATTCCAGCCCGTCAATATCGGCGAGCCGAGCGAGGAAGAGGCGGAGCAGATATTGCTCGGACTCAGAGACCGCTATGAAGCACATCACAAGGTCAAAATCTCAGACGAGGCGATCAAAGCCGCGGTTGAGCTGTCGTCAAGATACATCTCAGACCGTTTCCTTCCCGATAAGGCGATCGATCTTATCGATGAGAGTGCTTCAAAGGTAAGGCTCAAGAGCCTGACCGCGCCGCAGAATCTCAGAGAGCTTGAGGAAAAAATCAATAGCCTTGACGGAGAGAAGCAGAGCGCTGTCAACGAGCAGGAGTTTGAGAGAGCCGCCAAGCTTCGTGACGAGCAGAAATCGCTTCAGGAGCTCCTTGACGCCGAGACAAAGAAGTGGAACGACGTTAAGTCCTCCGCTACGGGAGAAGTGACCGCCGAGGATATCGCCGAGGTAGTTTCGGATTGGACGGGGATCCCCGTTGTTCAGCTCACCGAGGAGGAGAGCGAGAGACTTCTCAGAATGGAAGGTATTCTCCACGACAGAGTCGTCGGTCAGGATGAGGCTGTAAAGGCAGTAGCAAAGGCTATCAGACGCGGCAGAGTCGGTCTTAAAGACCCCAAGAGACCTGTGGGCTCGTTCATCTTTTTGGGACCGACAGGCGTTGGTAAGACAGAGCTTTGCAAGGCGCTCGCGCAGGCGATGTTCGGTGATGAGAACGCGATGATCCGTCTTGATATGTCCGAGTTTATGGAAAAACATACTGTCAGTAAGCTTATCGGCTCGCCTCCGGGCTATGTAGGCTATGACGAGGGCTCCGCCTTTACGGAGAAGGTCAGAAGAAAGCCGTATTCCGTAATCCTCTTTGACGAGATCGAAAAAGCGCACCCCGATGTTTTCAACGCCCTGCTCCAGATTCTTGACGACGGTCGTCTTACAGACAGTCAGGGCAGAACCGTAGATTTCAAGAACACGGTTATCATTATGACAAGTAACGTCGGCGCGCGGCTCCTCACAGAAAAGCAGAATACACTCGGCTTTGCGGATGAGGGCAAGGAAAAGGCAGAGGAAGAAATAAAGAAGCTTGTGCTTGATGAGCTCAAAAAGACCTTCCGTCCCGAGTTCCTTAACCGTATTGACGACATAATCGTGTTCAATAAGCTCACCACCGATGAGATCAGGGAGATCGCCTCAAAGATGCTCGATAATCTCAAGAAAAGACTCAAGGCGCTTGAAATCGACGTTGAGTTTACCGATAAGGCCGTTAGCGCTATTGCTGACGAGGGCTTTGATGAGAACTACGGAGCCCGTCCGCTCAGACGAGCGATAACTTCAAGGATTGAAGATGAGCTCTCGGAGAAAATCCTTGACGGAACCGTTAAAAAGGGCGGGAAAATCATTTGTGATTACGACGAAGGCAACTTCGTTTTTAACGAAAAATCATAATAATTCAGCGAAAGGCGCTGTGAAGTATGAAGTTATCCGCTTCGTTGCTTCACGCGCCTTTTTTTAAAAAAAACTATTGACAGACTAATAACCATTAGTTATAATTTAACTAATGGTTATTAGTCTTTGGAGGTAGCTATGACAACACGGGATAAAATATTGAATGAAACTCTGACGCTTTTTGCCGAGAACGGCTATGACGGAACGAGCGTGGAACAAATCGCCGAGAATGTCGGTATCAAAGCGCCGTCGCTCTACAATCATTTCAAGGGTAAGGAAGATATTTTGAAAGCGCTGATCGATATGGCGGAAGCGCGTTATGAGGAATTTTTCGGCTCTGACAGGCAAATCGGCAAGCTGCCCGAAAACAAAGAAGAATTTATCCAATCGGCGGTACAAAGAGTAGCTTTTACCATGAATGATCCGATGATCCGTAAAATGCGCAAATTCCTTGTGCGCGAGCAATTCAGGAGCGAACGCTTTGCCGAGATGACCACGAAACATCAGCTCAACGGAATACAAGGAATGTACGCCAAGATCATCAAAGGTATGATGGGTCAGGGTTTGTTTAAAGAGGATGATCACGAGCTGCTCGCGACCGAGGTGACCGCGCCCGTCGCTCTCTGGGTCGCAAAAGCCGACAGACAGCCGCAATGCGCGCAGGAATGTATGAAAAACATCGAAAAACACGTCCGACATTTTTGCGATGTGTATATGAATGAATAAATTTGGAGGAAAGCTATGCGATTACGCTGAAAGCGGAACGGTCGGCGAAGAACTGTTAAAGGAGATCGCCTCACCGATGATCCCCGAGGAGCAGTATGCTCAGATCGTCAATGGAACCGTCAATTGAATCCAAGCTGACGGTTTACTTTGACGAGCCGTTCTGGGTGGGTGTGTTTGAGAAGCTGGACGGCAAAAGGCTCTCGGCGTGCAAAGTGGTGTTCGGCGCGGAGCCGACCGACGCTCAGATTTACGCCTTTATCCTGAGGTATTTCAATCAACTGCGATTCAGCCCGCCCGTTAAAACAGAAATCAAGCAAAAAGCGGATAATCCGAAGCGTCGTCAGCGAAACGCGCATAAACAGCTTGAAAAATCAGGCGTCGGCACCAAATCACAGCAAGCTTTGCAAAAGCAGTATGAGGAAAACAAGCTCGAACGCAAGCAGCGATCCCACGAGCAAAGGGAAGCCGAAAAGCTGCTGCAATTCGAACTGAAACAACAAAAACGCAAGGAGAAACACAGAGGGCATTAGCGTGAGCAGAATGATTATTTGTAATGCGGCGAACTTTATAACGTCTGTCAGAGTATTGTGCAGCCTCGCACTGCTGTTCTGTATGCCGCTGTCGCTGCCGTTTTATGCGTTATACACAGCCGCCGGATTATCCGATATCTTTAAGACGAGTTAAGAATTTTTGCCCTTTTTCCTGAACGTGAGCCATATTATTGTAGCTTTCATAACCTCTATCGGTAGTAAAGATAGTCGGGGTATCAGAATTATACCTGTCAACCATATCGACAAATGCTTTATGTTCGTTTTGATGGCGATATTTCTGAACAACAGCGTCGGAATATGTACAGGAGCACAAGTCGTAAAGAGCATTGAGATGATAGAGGTTGAAGGTGGAGTTTTGGTTTTTGCTTACTTATTTGTCAAGTCTTTTTTGAAAAAATTTTAAAACATCGTAAAAAAAACAAGGCACCCACTTTTTCTGTGAGTGTCTTGTTTCTTAACTTAATGATATTGACCTTTTGGCGCCTTTTTATTTTGGCTGAGCCGGCGTATGATACATCTTGACAAACGTTTCATATCGTTTGTCGCGGTGTGAGATAAAACTATCGGTTCATCAGCGCTCCTCGCTAAAAACCGTCCACAGGACGGTTTTCTTAACACTCGGCTTCGAATCCCGCCGTCTGAATTTTAAAAAATAAAAAGGCACCTTTGGTACCTTTTTATTTTGGCTGAGCCGGCGGGATTCGAACCCACGAGTGCAGGAGTCAAAGTCCTGTGCCTTACCGCTTGGCGACGGCTCAATATTCAACTGTGCCATTATAACACAGTCGGTTTAAAAGTTCAAGGGAAAATTCTCATAAACGCGTCGGGAAGACATTTTATTATGTCTGTCGGAAGCATAGAGATCATTCCCAGCTTTTCTTTCGCGATATCTCCGGCAAGGGCGTGAATAAATACAGCCGAGCATGCCAAGCCGAAAATGTCAAAGCCCTGCGCCGCAAAAGCTGCCGTTATTCCTGCCAGAACATCGCCGCTTCCGCCGACAGCCATTCCCGCGTTGCCGTGCTCGGTGTTTATCGCGAGCTTTCCGTCTGGTGAAGCTACTACGGTTTTATGTCCCTTCAAAACTACCGTAACTCGGTGCTTTTCGGCAAATTCTTTTGCGTATCTTTCTTTATCAGAATTAATATCGTCAACCGATTTTCCTGAAAGCCTCGAAAATTCCCTTACGTGCGGAGTGATTATAACTGGAGCCTTCGCGTTTTTCAGGACTTCGGTATTCTCTGAGACAATGTTCAGCGCGTCAGCGTCAAGAACAAGTGGGATCGTCGATTGTTCAATAACCTTTTTCACGAGCTCTCTTGTACCGTTGTTGACCGAAAGTCCGCAGCCGATAAGAATCGCCGAGCAGTATTTTGACAGCGCTGAAAGCTTTAACTCGTCCGAATATTTATACGGAATAAATACAGCCTCGGGGACGGAGCCCGCGAGAATAGGGTAGACGCTTTCGGGAACGCAAAGCTTTAACAGTCCCAATCCCGAGCGCAGAGCGGCGTTAGAGGACATTATTGCGGCGCCTGCCATTCCGTAGCTTCCGCAAATCGAAAGCAAGGTGCCGATTTGAGTTTTGTCCGCTTCCGCGGTGCGTGGGATAATCGTATTTTTTACAAGAGCTTCGTCAATCTGAATAATCATTTTATCCTCTGTGATAAAAAACCTTTAGGACGATATCTTTTTTGAGGTACGGCTTCATTGCGTTGAGTATTTTTTCGTTAGGGCAGAAAAACAGCGCTCTTTTTCCGCCGCCCGCGAAGGAATAAATCGCGACTGTGTTGTCCTTGTCGTTGTTCATGTTCTGAACAGCCTCAACAACCTTGACTACGCGCAGATCTCCGACCTTGTCGGCCTTTTCGAGGCTTTCAATATTATGGACGTCCAGTCTGAGCAGTTCCTTTCTCTTGCGTTTCGCTATGATCTTGCTTACAACGAGAGTGTCCTGAACCATCTGATACTCATATTCGCTGTCCTGGTGAGAGCGGACGAACCAGATCGCCCAAATTCCCATCAAAAACGCAAACAGTCCCAGTACCACAAAATAGTGTATTATTAAGTTTTTCAGCGCAAGAATAAGAACGGTTCCGGGGATCGCGAATGTAAGAATAATGGTGAGCGCGAAAATCATTCTGTCTCTTAACGTTCTGTCTCTTTTAATGATTTGTTCAATAAATATATCCATTTAAACCTCCCGCGTTTTCATTTTTAGAAAACGAACATAAATATATTATCATATAACCGAAAAAATTTCAACAAAACTATTGCAAAAGATAAATGAAAATGGTAAAATACGTAAAGATAACACGGTGACGAAGAAAGTAGCTTCTCAAGTCCCTTTGTAAAGAGAGCGCGCGTCAAGGCTGAAAACGCGCGACAGAGAGCGAGAGGTGAAGTTCACTTCCGAGTGGTGAGGCTGAACCACAGTAGGCTTCAACGGCAGACCCCGTTACAGGTCGGGAAAGTGTTTGCTTTTTGCGAAAATATAGGGTGGTACCGCGGATTATTTTTGAAATTCGTCCCTTCGTTTGAAGGGGCTTTTTATTTTGTTAAAACTTATCTTAAATAAACGGAGGTAATTATGGACGAAAAAATCAAAGGTCTGAAGCTTCAGCTCGAAGAAGAACTGAACAAAATCAAGAACACTGTCGATCTTGACAAGGTTCGTGTTTCGTATCTTGGAAAAAAGGGTACCGTTACAGAACTTTTGAAGGGTATGAAGGAGCTTTCGGGCGAGCAGAGAAAGGAATTCGGTAAAAAGGTGAACGAGCTCAAGCAGCTCGCGGCCAAGAAAATCGAGGAAAAAAGCGAGGAATTGAAGAAGCTCGAGATCGAGGCGGAGATCAACTCGATGCCCAGGTTCGACATTACAACTCCTGTTGACCTTGAGCGCGGCTCCTATCATCCGATAACTCTTGTTCAGCGCCAGTGCGAGAGCATATTCAAGTCAATGGGCTTTACGGTTGAGGATTACAGCGAGGTAGTTACTGACTATGAGTGCTTTGAGTCGGTCAACATTCCCAAGCATCATCCCGCCAGAGATATGCAGGACACCTATTACCTTGAAAACGGTCAGCTTCTCAAGTCCCAGACCTCCGCGGCGCAGAACGCTATTATCAAAAAGTACGGCAAGGGACTTAAAGAGAACGGTGTTCCGATCAAGGCTATTTTTCCGGGACGCTGTTTCCGTAACGAGGCTACCGACGCCACTCACGAAAACACCTTCTTCCAGATGGAGGGCGTAATGGTAGACAAGGATATCAGTATTTCCAACCTCATCTATTTTATGAAAACCATGCTTTCCGAGGTTTTCCGAAAGGATATCAAGGTAAGACTTCGCCCGGGCTTTTTCCCGTTCGTTGAACCCGGTTTTGAGCTTGACATTAACTGCCTTATCTGCGGCGGCGACGGCTGTCCCTCGTGCAACCACAGCGGCTGGCTGGAGCTTTGCCCCTGCGGTATGATCCATCCCGAGGTACTCAGGGAGGGCGGAGTCGATCCCGAGGAGTATACGGGCTTCGCGTTCGGTTTGGGTCTGACAAGACTCGCTATGATGAAATACGGCGTTAAGGATATCCGCGACCTCAACTCGGGCAGACTCAAGGCTCTTGCCCAGTTTACGGACGATGACAGAGAGTAATTTGGAAAGGAAAGTGCGGTTATGTTTTTATCAATGAATTGGATCTCCGATTTTGTGGATTTATCGGGACTTGATAAGGTTGAGCTTATCAATCGTTTCTCTCTTTCCACAGCAGAGGTCGAGAATGAGATTTTTTATAAAGGAAAAGATTTATCGGGAATAGTTGTGGCGGAGATCAAGTCCGTTGAAAATCATCCCGAGAGCAAGAAGCTTCACCTTCTCAAGGTTGACGCGGGCGGGGAAGAGCTTGTTGACGTAGTATGCGGCGCGCCGAATGTCAGAGTCGGTATGAAGACCGCTTTCGCGAAGGTCGGCGCAAAAATCGGCGAGATAGAGATCTCGCCCAGAAAGCTTGCGGGCTATACCTCCAACGGTATGTGCTGCGGCGAGGCTGAAATCGGGATCAGCGACGATAATTCGGGCATTATGGAGATTACCGACGATGTCGCCAACGGAACCAATTTAAAGGACATTTATGAGATCGAGGATATAGTATTTGAGGTTGATAACAAATCTCTTACGAACCGTCCCGACCTTTGGGGCCATTACGGAATCGCAAGAGAGTTCGCGTCTCTCGCGTGTCGTCCCTTGAAGCCGCTCGACGTAGACAATCTTACAAAGTACGACGCTTTGCCCAAGGTCGATATGAAGATCGAGGACAAGCTCTGCTACCGTTACTCGTGCCTCCAGTTTGAAAACATCAAGAGAGCCGTGAGCCCCGTTAATATGAGGATCCGTCTCTACTATTGCGGAATGAGAGCTATCAACTTCCTTGCTGACCTTACAAACTATCTTATGCTTGAAATGGGTCAGCCTATGCACGCCTTTGATTCAAGAAAGGTCGGAGCGATTCGCGTCAAGCGCTTCTCCGAGCCGTTCAGTTTTACCACGCTTGATGAAGTCGAGAGGAATATCGACGAGAACACCTTGATGATCTGCAACGGCGATACTCCTGTCGCAATCGCCGGAATTATGGGCGGACTTGATTCCGAGATCGTTGAGGACACAACCACTCTCACACTCGAATCAGCTACCTTTGACGCTGTTTCTATCCGTAAATCCAGCGTGCGTCTCGGCCATCGTACAGACGCTTCTCAGCGTTACGAGAAGTCACTCGATCCCGAGCTCACCGTACCCGCTATCGCGCGTTTTGTAAAGCTTCTCAAGACTTATGACTGTAATGTTGAGGTCGTATCCTCGCTCACGGATGAGTATGCGTACAGGTACGACACTGTTACCCTCAGCTTTGACAAGGCGTTTGTCGACAGATATACGGGTATCGAAATATCAAACGACACTATTGTAAAAACGCTGACCTCGCTCGGCTTTGAGGTCGAGCTTAACGGCGACTGCTTCAAGGTTGTTGTTCCTTCATGGAGAGCTACCAAGGACGTCACGATCAAGGCAGACATAATAGAGGAGATCACCAGAATTTACGGTTACGATAATTTCGAGATCCACACCACACGGTCGCCGCTTTATCCCGTCCGTCCCGACGCCGTAAAGCGCGACGAGGAAAAGCTCAAGGATCTGCTTGTTAAGCGATATAACCTTCATGAGCTCCATTCTTATGTATGGCAGTACGCCGACGAGCAGAACGCTCTCGGAATCCCTGTTGAAGATAATTTGAAGCTTTCGGGTGCTACCAACCCCAATATCGAGACGATCCGCCGTTCGCTTATCCCGACACAGCTGTGTCAGGTCAGAACCAACGTCGGATACGCTCCCGAGTTCGGTATTTTTGAGATCGGCCGCGCCGTAGAGGGCGTTGACGGGAACAATCTCGCTGTTGAGAAGAAAAACCTCGCTATCACGCTTTATTCAAAGGTAAAGGATATCAAGACGCTTTACTTTGAGCTCAGGGATATTCTGGCGACAGCGACAGACGATCTCAAGCACAAGACTCTCGGCTTTGTTCCGACACAGCCCGCCCACGTATATGAGCACCCTGTCAATCTGAACGAAATTACGCTTGACGGCGAGGTGATCGGTAAAATCGGTATCGTTCATCCCGTTGTCAATAAAAAGATCGATAAAAAGGCCAACATAGTATTCGCGGAGATAGATATGAAGAAGTTCTCAGAGTGTGAGAACGCTTCCATCAAGTATCAGGAACCCTCAAAGTTCCCGCCGATGACGTATGACCTCAGCCTTGAGCTCGGCAAGAACGATTTGTTCTCAAGTCTCAGAGAAACTTGGGAGGGAATTGCCGACGAGCTTCTCAGAAGCACAAAGATCGTCGATACCTACGATACCGAGTTTATTCACAGTATCACCGTGCGCTTTGAGTTCGGCTCCAACGAGAGAACTCTCTCCTCGGCGGAGATACAGGATATTATGGATAAGATCATAGCTAATCTTAATAATATTGGCGTCAAGCTCAGAGGATAACAAAAAGGCTCCGAAAGGAGCCTTTTTCTCTTGACTATATTATTTGGTTCTGTTATAATACTATTTGGTAAATAATTTTTTATTGGGAGGTGTTTGGGTTGATTGATAAGACCATGATATTCTCGATAGACGACAACAGAGGCGATGCTATCAAGAAAACGCTCAACACGGTTTACAGGGCGCTTGAGGAGAAGGGTTATAATCCCATCAATCAGATCGTCGGATATATCCTGTCCGAGGATCCGACATATATTACCACCTACAACAACGCCCGTAATCTTATCAGCCGTATCGACCGAGACGACCTGCTTGAAGCTCTCGTTAAATCGTACCTGAATTTACAATAACCGAAAGGATGATGTTTGTGGCGGATACAAAGTTCCCTACATACAAGGGCAAACCGCTTGTACGCTGCGGAGATGAGATCTATTACGGTAATATGGATGACGATTATGTTATTCACCTTATTATCAAGTCCAAAAAGGAAGTAGGCGGAATTGAGATCGCCGACAAGGTCACAGTTCAGCTTATGGCTACCGATCCCGGTCTTTCGCCCCGCAGACAGCTCGTTAAATCGAGTGAAAAGCAAGGCTTATTTGTCGCTATGGATATCGGCGACGCTTGGCTTGAAAGAGCCTTGAAAGAAAGCAAAAAATAAGAAAAGCTCCCTTTCAGGGAGTTTTTTGTTAGATGGTTTTATGGAAAGGGTAATTTTATGGCTAAATATTTGTTCACATCGGAGTCGGTAACGGAGGGCCATCCCGACAAGGTCTGTGACCAGATCTCCGACGCAATTCTTGATGAAATACTCAAGCTTGACAAAAATGCTCACGTTGCGTGTGAGACCACCGCGACGACAGGTATGATCCATGTTATGGGCGAGATTTCCACAGAATGCTACGTAGATATTCCCGCTGTTGTACGTAAGGTAGTCAACGGTATCGGATATGATAATCCCGAGTGCGGCTTTAACGGCAGCACTTGTGCCGTGCTCACCTCGATCGACGCTCAGAGCCCCGATATCGCTATGGGCGTAAACGAAAGCCTCGAGCTTCGCGACGGCGAGAAAGACGAGGATAATCAAATCGGAGCGGGTGATCAGGGTATGATGTTCGGCTATGCCTGTAACGAAACGCCCGAGCTTATGCCTTTGCCCATTTCACTTGCTCACAAGCTTTCTAAGAAGCTTGCCGAGGTTCGCAAGAACGGCACGCTTCCTTATCTCAGACCCGACGGAAAAACACAGGTCACTGTTGAGTATGATGACGGCGTTGCTCAGAGAGTTGATACGGTTGTAGTTTCAACCCAGCACAACGAGGAGATCAGTCTTCGTAAGATTCGTGAGGATATCATTAAGTACGTTATTGAGCCTGTTATTCCCGAACAGTTTTATAAGGACACTAAGATTTTTGTCAATCCCACAGGAAGATTTGTTATCGGCGGTCCCGTAGGCGATTCGGGATTAACAGGACGGAAAATTATCGTCGACACCTACGGCGGTTTTTCGCGTCACGGCGGCGGAGCTTTCAGCGGAAAGGATCCGACAAAGGTAGACAGAAGCGCCGCGTATTACAGCAGATATATCGCCAAGAATATCGTAGCCGCAAAGCTTGCCGATAAGTGCGAGGTACAGCTCGCTTACGCGATCGGCGTCGCTAAGCCTGTTTCTGTTATGGTTGACACCTTCGGTACAGGTAAGGTCAGTGACGAAAAGCTTTCAAAGGCTGTCAAAAAGGTGTTCGATCCGCGTCCTCACTCAATCATCCGTGAGCTTGACTTAACGAACACAACATATCTTCCCGTTGCCTCTTACGGGCATATGGGCAGAGAGGATCTTGGCGTAAAGTGGGAGAACACCGATAGGGTTTCGGAGCTTCTTCGTGCTGTTGAGCTTTAAATTAATTCAAAAGCCGCCGCGTTCAGCGACGGCTTATTTTATTGCAATCCAAAGGAGATCGATATTGCGTTATCCACCTGTGACATTGCCGTGTCGTTGACGCTGCCCATTTTTTCGCGCAGGCGGCGTTTGTCGATGGTTCTTATTTGTTCAAGAAGCACAACGCTGTCCTTTGACAGACCGCAGCCCTGTGCCTCTATCGGAATATGTGTCGGAAGCTTTGCCTTTGACTGCTGACTTGTGATCGCCGCTGCTATCACTGTCGGGCTGTATCGGTTGCCTACGTCGTTTTGAACGATAAGTACAGGGCGTATACCGCCTTGCTCCGAGCCGACAACGGGGGACAGGTCGGCGTAAAAAATATCTCCTCTTTTTATGCTCAAGGTTCTTACCTCCAAAATATCTTCTAACGGTATTTTCCCCTTTTGGAAAAACTTTATACCGTTAATATAATATTTTTGAGATCGTAAGTCGTGAGCGCTTATGAAAATAACGCGGTAAGTTTTATCTCTTTTATTTCTAATTCAGAAATATAACCTGTATTTATATCTGTTTTAAGGGTATAGTTTCCACTATTGCATTTGCCTTTATATTCTGCTAAAGAATTATAACTTCCGTTAAGCACCGCTTTTTCTCTGTTGACCGATTTTAAGACATTGTAAATAGCTCCCGCGAAGGATGTTGAGGGAAGATAATCATCGGCACTGTCAGTATTAAGTTCTTTATAATTAACGTTCAGCCTTCCGCCTTTATACGTGTAAGTGTAACCCTCAACACCGCTTGGCTCGAGCATTTTTATTACGAGATCATTGTGCTTTTCTGCGTTGATCTCGGCTTTAAGCTTAGTTCCGTTATAATCGCAGTCAATCGTTGCAGAAAAATCCTTTTTTATTTCGGCAGGTTTTTTTGAGCATGAGCAGAGAATTAAGCACAGGATTAAAATCGTAATCATTCGGAGTTTCACATTATCACCGTAAAATTATATGTTTAATCGCTCAAAAACTTGACTGCCGACGATAAACGTGATATAGTATTTTGGTAAAAACAGAATAGATTACGCGGTTTCGCGAGAATTAATCGGGAAGACGGTCAGAGTCCGTCGCAACAGCCATTACCGTGTTCGGCTAAAGAAAGCGATATGCCACTGAGAAATCGGGAAGGCGCTTTGTAATATAAGCCGTAAGTCGGGAGACCTGCCGCGTATGTTTTCGGTATTGATTTTTGGGCAAGGGAAAATCGGTTCATCTCTCTTAAAGGAGTAACTATGCCCTTTAGGAGTTTTTTTATTTATTTTAGGAGGAATCAGAAAATGAAAAAATTCATTTCAGTAGTTCTCGTCGCTTTGATGATTATGTCGCTTTTCGCGATATCGGTAAGCGCCGAGGATGGATCAGTCAGCGTTCGTATTGAGGGCGCAACAAATACCATTTATGTCGGGACGGTCGGGTTAGAAATTAACGACGACACAACCGTTGCCGATGTGCTCAAGGCTTTGATCGACAGCGGAAGCGGCGTTTCGATCACAGGTCTCGACACAGGCTATATCACTGAGATCAACGGTGAAAAGGCGGATCAGTTCAGCCGGCCTGACGACTATGTTTACGACGGTTGGTATTACGCTGTTTCTGACGTAGTTCCCTCTGAGGGCATATCTTCGTGTGTCGTTTCTGACGGTGACGAGATAGTTCTTTTCTACGGAGACTATCCCTGTCAGTTCCCGGTAATGGACACAAATGATTATCAGAACGGCAAAATCAAGTTTGAAAGCTATGATTATGTCAATGGATATATGGATGAAGAAAGCAACGAATGGATCAGCGAGTATGATTGGTGTCCCGTGAAGAACGCTGTTGTTTATCTAAACGACGATGTGTATACAACGAATGATAACGGTGAAATCACTGTTGAGCCGACCGATTACACAGGCTTTGTAACTGTCCAAATCTCCAAGACAAGCTCGATCGGAGCTCCCGCAGTCTGCCGTTTCGCTTCCGATTATGGGTTTGACGCTGATGAAGAAAACGCTAAGGACGAGACAACAGAGCCTTTAACAGAGGAACCTACAACAGAGGAACCCACAACAGCAGAGCCTACAACTGAGACTCCCACCACAGAGGAACCCACAACAGAAGAGCCTACAACTGAGGCTCCCGTGACAGAGGAACCCACAACAGCCGAGCCTACAACCGAGGCTCCCGCGACGGAGGAACCCACAACAGCCGAGCCTACAACAGAAGCTCCCGTAACAGAGGAACCCACAACAGCCGAGCCTACAACCGAGGCTCCCACTACCGAGAAACCTACCGAAGGTACTGTCATCAAACCCACGGTAACCGTAACTCCTTCGGCAACTTTTAAGTTCACGAAAACGCTTTTTGTAACAGGTACCTTTAAGTTTGATTACACAAGTGAAAGTAAGATAAAGTTCACAAGCTCCAAAAAGGATGTAGCCAAGGTTGACGGAAAAGGCAAAGTTACCGCTCTCAAGGCAGGAAAAGCCACTGTAACAGCGAAGCTTGGTAAAATCAAGGTTCAGTATGTTGTAACCGTAAAGAATCCGACACTCAATTCCGCAAAGCTCAAGCTCAATAAAGGCAAGAGCTTTACACTCAAGGTGAAGGGGCTTATCGGCAAGGCGAAGTTTGTTTCCGTAAACAAGAATATCGCGTCTGTCAGCTCCAAGGGTAAAATTATTGCAAAGAAAAAGGGTAATGCCGTAATCAAGGTTATTGCTAACGGTGTTACATTAAAGTGTAAGGTAACAGTAAAATAATAGAGGTAGATTATGGGTAAAAGACTTTTTGCGACAATTCTGGCTGTTTTTACAGCCATAGCCGCGTCTTTTACCGTTAACGGTGTTGAAATCAACGCTCCCGATGATGTTAAAGACGTTATCGGGAGCGCTGTTTCGTATAAATGCGCCGATATGGGCTGCGAAAGCATATCGGAGTTACTTGACGCGCTCAGCAAAAACGCGGGAAATTTTTCATCTGACTGGTATTTTATAGCTCTTTCCCAGTTGGGAGAAAAATGTGAAAACGATAAATGCGTCAACGCTCTGAAAAGCACAGTAAATAATTTTTATGATGAGGGCCTTGAAAAGCAGAAGGTCACGGATCTTCAGCGCGTGGCGTTCGCTTTGAGCGCTTTCGGAGTTGATATTACCGATATTGATGGTCACAATCTGCTTGCCGACGCGAGCTATAACCGCAAAGCCGTAAATAAACTTGACAGTCAGGGTGCGAACTCCGCTTCCTATGGTCTGCTGTTGCTTGATTCAAAGAATTATCAGCTTCCGAAAAACGCGTTGAATACACGCGGCGAGATCATTGATATGATACTTGATAAGGAGCTTGAAAACGGCGGCTTCGCGCTTTTCGGCGAATATGCCGATATCGACGTAACGACTATTGCGCTCCAGGCGCTGGCTCAGTATAAGAACAACGATAGGGTAGAGCCTGTGGTCGAGCGCTGCGTAAATATCCTTTCAAAGCGTCAGAGTAAGTCAGGCGCTTACAAGTCATTTGCCAATCAGATCTCCTGCGAGAGCACGGCACAGGTGATTCTCGCGTTGACCTCGCTCGGTATTGACCCGAGCTCTGATGAGCGCTTTATCAAAGATGGCAATTCCGTGCTTGACGGATTGCTTAGGTTCAGGCTTGAGAGCGGAGCTTTTTCTCATTTTGAGAACGGGAAAGCGGATAATATGGCGACATATCAGTCGTTGTGCGCGCTTGTTTCGGTTTACCGATTTATGAAGGGAGAAAAGAGCTTTTATGATTTTTCGGAGAAGCCAGAACCCGAGACTGTTAAGGTCAACACCGAGCCCGCTTCCGAATTTCTTGAAACAGAAGCGAGAAAAACAGATAATAATTCTGTATCAGAAAATAAAATAATTGAAACAACAACACAAAAACCTACCGAAGCTTCTGTATATAACACTGAAAAGACAGAAGAAACACAGAAGACGACCTTTAATAATTCAAAAAAAATAAAGCAAAAGAAAAATGAACCGACAACCGTTGCGCCAACAACTGTCGCGACTGTTTCAACACAGAAAATATCGGAGAGCGAAAGCATTACTCCGTTTAAATATAATTCCAAGAAAGAAAATAAACCGAATGTGCAGTATATTTCGGTTATTGTTTTAACAATCGGATATATTGCTGTCGTAATAAGAAAACGATGAAAAGAAACTGTCTGTTACTGATCACAATTATAATAATTTCGATTCTAAATTCCTGCGAGATCAAATCCGCGGACGAGTATTATTCCTCTGCCGCGAGCAAGACCTCGCTCAAAGCCTCTATCCTGATCAATTGCCAAACTGCCGTTGATTATAAGGACTCAAAGAGGGAAAAAGCCGATATCCTCAAAAAAACAGAGATCGGTTTTAATAAGGGCGAAACTGTGTTTGACGCTCTAAAACGAGCCTGCAAAAACAACAAAATACAGCTTGAGTTCAAGGGCGACGGCGAAAGCGTGTATGTTGAGGGGATAGATTATCTCTATGAATTTGATTGCGGCTCGCTGTCAGGGTGGGAATACAGCGTGAACGGTGAGTTCCCGAGCGTAGGCTGTAACGCTTACGAGCTTAAAGAAAATGATGAAATAAGCTGGCTTTACACATGCGAGCTCGGCGCCGATATCGGCGACCGATATGAGGGGGCGGAGAATGACTAAGCATTTACATCCTTTAACGCTGTTCCTTTGGTTTGCGCTGATAATATCAATGTGTGTTATTACTATGAACCCGTTTTGTCTTGCGGCGGGCTTTATCGGCGCCGCTCTGTTTTTGATTTGTCAAAAAGGTCACGCCGCCCTGAAAATAATCGGGTTCTCATTTTTTATTGTTGTTATCGTCGCTGTTACTAACCCTGTTTTTTCTCACAACGGAGCTACGATCCTGTTCTTTGTCAACGACACAAGAATCACTCTTGAAGCGTTGATTTACGGAATCGCGGCGGGCGTTAAGCTTGCTTCGGTAGTGCTGTGGTTTTCGTGCTTTAACGCTGTGTTTGACAGTGAAAGGCTTATATATATTATAGGTCGCGCTTTTCCGAAGCTTGCGTTGGTGATTTCGATGTCGCTCGGACTTGTTCCGAGAATGCTCAGGGATTTTCGCTCGATCAATTCTTCGTTGAAAGCTGTGGAAAAGCGGCGTATCAAAAGGCACCTCGGAGCTTTTTCCGCCTTGTTCACGAGAAGTATGGAGGACGCTATCGTTACAGCTGACTCTATGAGGGCGAGGGGCTACGGACTGAAGGGGCGAACCTTCTTCAACCGTTTTTGCTATAAATTTCGCGACGTTGTTTATTCGCTGCTGTTTATCGTTTTATTTATGTTCAGCGTTGTTTTAAATGTTGAACCTGAGTTTTATCCTATGTATTCTTGTGAGCTGTCGCTCGGATTTGTGTGTTTTGCGGCGCTTGCTTTGATTATGACCGTTTTTGAGCTAAAGGAGAGTCTGAAATGGAAGCTTTCAATATCAAGAATCTGAGCTTTAAATATGCGGGCTCGGATTTTTGCGCTCTCAAAGATATCGATCTTAACATTGAAAAGGGAGAGTTTGTCGCGCTGATAGGTGAAAGCGGAAGCTCAAAAACAACTCTTTTGAAGCTGCTCAAAAAGGAGCTCAGCCCAAAGGGCGAGCTGAACGGAGAAATATTCTTTGAAGGAATTAAAATAAAGGAGCTTTCACACAGAGACAGCGCTCAAAAAATCGGATACATCTCTCAAAATCCCGACAGTCAGCTTGTCACCGATAAAGTATATTCGGAGCTGGCGTTCGGACTTGAAAATCTCGGCTTCGGAAAAGAGGAGATACGTTCGCGCGTTTCCGAATTTGCTTCTTTTTTCAAGCTTTCCGATTGCTTTAATATGAACGTAAACGACCTTTCGGGCGGTCAGAAGCAGCTTTTGAATCTTGCCTCTGTTATGACGATGCGTCCCGAGGTGCTTCTTCTTGACGAGCCTACATCAATGCTCGATCCTGTTTCGGCGATAGATTTCATCACAGCGCTCAAGCGTTTATGTGATGACCTAGGTACTACCGTTATAATCGCCGAACACCGTCTTGCTGATATCCTTCCGATCGCAGACAGGGTAGTTTGCCTCGAAAACGGCGAAATCATCGCCGACGCTCCGCCGCGATCAATTTGTTGTCAATTGAAAGACAGAAGAATATACAGAACCTTGCCTGAGGTCTCAAGACTTTTCTATAAGCTTGGAGGTGAGGGAGAGGCTCCGCTTACCATTCGGGAAGGTCGTAAATTTCTCTACAAGAAAAATAATTTACATATTAATTATTCTGTTAACGAAATAAAGACCGAACCGATCCTTTCGGCGAAAGAGCTTTGGTTCCGTTACGAAAGAAAAACGCCTGATATCCTAAAGGGTGTGAGTTTTAATGTGAACCGAGGCGAGGTTTACGCTCTTGTCGGAGCGAATGGTTGCGGTAAATCAACCTTGATCGGCGTTTTGTCGGGACGACTGAAAGCGTACAGAGGAAAGGTGAAGCGCGGCGGGAAAATTGCGGTCTTACCTCAGAATCCAAGGGATCTGTTCGTAAAGGATACGCTTGAGGAGGATTTTAAGAGTGTTAATAATTCTTATACAGAATTATGTAATGCTTTTGAGATTATCTCTTTGCTTTCCCGACATCCATATGATCTGTCGGGCGGAGAGCTTCAGAAGGCGGCTGTCGTCAAGCTTCTGCTATCTTCGCCGAGCATTCTTATGCTTGACGAGCCGACAAAGGGTCTGGACAGCTTTGCAAAGTCAGAGCTCGGCGAGCTGCTTGGAAATCTCGGCGATATCACTGTTCTGCTTGTGACCCACGACCTCGAATTTGCCGCGGAGTTTTCCGACAGGTGCGGTCTGCTCTTTGACGGTGAAATCACCAGCGAAGACAATTCGCGCGAGTTTTTCAGCTCTAATAATTTTTACACTACACGCGTTGTTCGCCTTACAAGAGGGATCATCGAAGGCGCTGTTACCGAAAAGGATTTGTATGAAGAATAAGACATTGGTTTTTGCTATCTTTTTTTTACTGATACTTTTGACTGTGATCGGAGGAACTGCTGTTTGGGGTTCAGGCGCGTTCCCGTATATTTCACTTATTACCTCTGTTTTCGCGTGCGTTCCCTTTTTCCTTAGCTTCGAGGGAGAAAAAAACACGAGGAGAGTGGTTCTCCTCGCGGTTACTGTCGCGATAAGCGTTGCGGGACGCTTTGTTTTTGCGCCTATCCAGTTTTTTAAGCCCGTTTCGGCTATCGTTATTTTGGCAGGAATGTACTTCGGTTCGGAGTTTGGTTTTCTTACGGGCGCTTTGTCTGCGGTCGTGTCCGATTTTTACTTTGGTCAGGGTCCGTGGACGCCGTTTCAGATGATTTCGTGGGGCGTTATCGGGCTTTTAGCCGGGATTCTCAGCCGATACCTGATAAAAAACAAGATAATATTACTCGTTTTCGGAGCGCTGTCCGGCGCATTGTTCTCGCTGATTATGGATATATGGACGACGCTGAGTATTGAAAACGGCGTTTTTAATATTATGAGGTTTTTTGCCGCGGTGACAACCTCGTTGCCCGTTATGGCTGTTTACTCTGTATCTAATGTGATTTTTCTTATGATTCTGTCACCGATCTTCGGTAAAAAGATCGAGCGCCTTAAAACAAAATACGGAATATAAAAAATGTCATCCCGTTGCAGTTTGGGATGACATTTATTGTATCAGTTTTTCAGAGCCTGTAAGGGAGCGGGAAGTCTTCCGCCTCTGTTGATGAATACAGAGGGATCGCCTTCTCTTACCGGCATTACGGGACCCTTGCCGAGCAGACCGCCGAAGTTGAGCTCGTCGCCGGCTTTTTTTCCGATTGCCGGGATAAGTCTTACAGCGGTCGTCTTTGAGTTGACCATTCCGATTGCCGCCTCGTCGGCGATGATAGCGGAAATCTTCTCCGCGGAAATATCTCCGGGCACGACGATCATATCAAGCCCGACGGAGCAAACGGCTGTCATACACTCGAGCTTGGTGATGTCGAGCGTTCCGCGCTTAGCTGCAGCGATCATTCCCGCGTCCTCCGAAACAGGGATAAACGCGCCCGACAGTCCTCCGACATGCGACGAAGCCATAACGCCGCCCTTCTTGACTGCGTCGTTAAGCAAGGCGAGCGCGGCGGTGGTGCCGTGACATCCGCAGCTTTCAAGTCCCATTTCCTCCAAAATATACGCTACGCTGTCGCCTACTGCGGGCGTGGGAGCGAGGGAGAGGTCAACGATTCCGAATGGCACGCAGAGCCTTTTTGAAGCCTGCTGAGCCACAAGCTGTCCCATTCTGGTGATTTTGAACGCCGTCTTTTTGACCATATCCGCAATTTCATCGACGGTTTTTCCGTCGCCCTCCTTGGCGAGAACAGCTCGTACAACTCCGGGACCCGATACACCGACGTTAATGACGCAGTCGGCTTCTCCGACGCCGTGAAAAGCGCCTGCCATAAAAGGGTTATCCTCTGGAGCGTTGCAGAATACGACGAGCTTCGCGGAGCCTATACAGTCGCGGTCGGCGGTTCTTTCGCTTGCTTCCTTTACGATTTTTCCCATCATTTTTACAGCGTCCATATTCAGTCCCGCCTTGGTGGAACCGATATTAACGGAGGAGCAGACCTTCTCCGTTACGGACAACGCTTCGGGGATGCTTTCGATTAGCGCGTAGTCGCCTGCGGCAAAGCCCTTTTGTACAAGAGCGGAGTATCCGCCGATAAAGTTTACGCCGAGCGTATCTGCAGCTTTGTCGAGTGCCTTTGCGAATTTTACAACATTTTTGCTCTGACAGGGAGCGGCGATCATACCGATCGGGCTGACAGATATTCTTTTGTTGATGATCGGGATACCGTATTCGCGCTCAATATCTTCGCCTGTCTTTACAAGATCCTGAGCGTATCGGCAAACCTTTTCGTAAACCTTTGAGCACGCTTTGTCGATATCCTCGTCTATGCAGTCGAGAAGCGAGATGCCCATTGTAATGGTGCGAACGTCAAGGTGCTCGTTGTCTATCATATTTATGGTTTCAAGTATGTCTTTTGTTTCAAGCATAGCTTCTCATTACTCCTTAAATGCGGTGCATACTGTTAAAGATATCCTCATGCATCACGTGGATTTTTGTGTTTGAGCTTTCTCCGACCTGCTCCAGCTTTTCTCTGAGAGCGTCAAAGCCGAGAGCGCTTTTGTCGATTTCCACGAGCATGATCATAGCGAACATATCCTGAAGCACGCTCTGAGTTACCTCAATGATGTTTACGTTGACCTCGGCGCAGGCTGAAGAAACCTTTGCGAGTATTCCGACAGAATCCTTGCCGATAACGGTGATAATAGCTTTCATATCGTCCTCCTGAATATTCAATCATTCGTCTTAGTATACTATATACTAAGCTGTTTTTTAATCTTAATCGGAAATATGATTGATTAAATCAAAAAAGTGTATTATAATAGTAACGGTGATTAAAATGAAAATACTTGCTGATATTCACATTCATTCCGATAATTCCTTTGACGGTGAAAGCTCGGTAAGAGAGCTGTGCGAAAGCGCCGTTAAAAAAGGGATAAGCGTAATTACTGTTACAGATCATATGGAAGCCCCTGAGATCAGGCTCGGCGACAGAAGCGTTTTCGGTAATATGATCAATCAAATCGGTAAATCCGTTGCGGACGTTGAGGCGGCAAAGCCTGAGTTCGACGGAAAGCTCGAGGTTTTGAAGGGCATGGAGCTTGGCGAGCCGATGCACGATCCCAAGCTTACCAAAAGGGCTATGTCGGTCGCGGATTTTGATTTTGTGCTAGCTTCGATCCATAACGTCAGGGACTCGGAGGATTTTTATTATCTCAAATACGACGAGAAGAATGTTCCGTTTCTGCTTGAGCGTTATTTTGACGAACTCCTTGAAACGGCAGAAAACGCTGAGTTTGACAGCCTTGCTCACTTGACCTATCCGCTCAGATATATTGTAGAGAGAACGGACATCAAGCCCGATCTTGATCCGTACGTCGAAGTAATAGATCAAATACTCGGCGCGCTTGTTAAGCGTGAGAAGGCGCTTGAGATCAACACATCGGGGCTTTTCAAACCGATCGGCGTCACGCTTCCGGATATCGACATAATAAAAAGATTCAGGGAGCTTGGCGGAAAGTACGTAACTCTCGGCTCGGACGCTCACAAGGCTGACAGAGTAGGAGCTGGGATAGAAAAAGGACTTGAGACGGCGAGGCTGTGCGGCTTTGAGCATTTTACAATTTATAAAAACCATCAGCCGAAAATGATTGAAATATGGTATTAAAAAAAGCTCCCGAAACGGCAATATCATTAAGATAAGAAGCAAGACACTCACAGAAAAAGTGGGTGCCTTGTTTTTTTACGATGTTTTAAAATTTTCTCAAAAAAGCTTGACAAATAAGCAAAAGTGTGCGGCGAATTTTGTTTACTAAACAAAATTCGCCCTTGTAATTAGGAACTAATCCAATCTTAATTACAAGGAGAACAAAAATGAGCTACACATAACTGACGATTTATTTGAAGTCCTTGTTACTAACTTAGATGAGAATGAATTTCCGCCGTGTATATTAAAACAGCTTTATTCTATGCGTTGGGGTATTGAAACTTCTTTCAGAAAACTCAAATATACTATTGGTCTGTCCGCTTTTCATTCTAAAAAATCGGAGCATATCCTTCAAGAAATTTTTGCGCGCCTTACTCTTTACAACTTCTCCGAATTTGTTACTTCACACATAGCTATTCGAAAAAAGAAAAGAAAACATCTCTACAAAATTAACTTTTCTGTTGCTGTGTACGCTTGTCGCAATCTTTTACTTGGCAGATATGCTCCGAAAGCAGTTGAAGCTGTAATTAGCAAACATATTTTGCCCTATCGTCCTAATCTTTCCAAGCCGAGAAACCTCCGTAGTATCCCTCCTGCCAGCTTCTCTTACAGAGTAGCATAATTCCTCTGTTTTTTCAATATCTCTTTTTTGGCTGACTCTTATGTCGGTCTTTTTGTCTTGTTCTTTTTTACGAAAAAACACACCTGCTTTTCGCAAGTGTGTCTTTTTTTGCGCTCCTTCGGCTTATCTTAATGATATTGCCCTTTGGGAGCTTTTTTATTTACAGTGTTTTTGCGATCTCTTTTATGTACTCTCTAAGCTTATCCTTGGTTTCGGGATGCTTTAAGCCGAGTTCGATATTCGCCTCAAGTATACCGAACTTGTTGCCGATGTCAAATCTTTTGCCTTCCATTTCGACAGCGGTCATACCTTTTTCTCTTGCGATGACCTTCATCGCGTCGGTCAGCTGGATCTCTCCGCCCGCTCCGGGCTTAGTGTCCTCGAGAATATCAAAAATAGAGGGAGGAAGCACAACTCGGTCTGTTATTGAGTAAAGCGACATAACGTCCTCGGGGCGCTGGGGCTTTTCAATCATATCCGTGCACTTGAAAAGGTTGTCCCTGATCGGTTCGACCTTGAGGGAACCGTACTTGTGTATTTCGCTCTCGGGAACCTTTTTGACGCCGAGCACGCCGTCGCCGAAAACGCCGTAGGCGTCAATCAGCTGCTTGATCGCGGGTTTTGTTTCGCTGTGGATAACTCCGTCGCCGAACATTATGGCGAAGGGTTCGTTACCGACAAAGGATTTAGCCTTGAGTACGGCGTGTCCGAGACCTTTCATTTCCTTTTGTCTGATGAAGGTGATATCCGCAAGGTTCGCGATCGAGCGCACCTCCTCGAGTATATCGTTTTTGCCTGCTTTTTTAAGCGCGGCTTCAAGCTCGGGAGCGTAGTCAAAATGATCCTCCATGAGATTCTTTCCGCGGTTTGTAATTATGAGAATGTCGGTTATTCCCGCCGCGACAGCTTCCTCGACGATGTATTGGATCGTCGGCTTGTCGACAATGGGGAACATCTCCTTCGGCATATTTTTGGTCGCGGGCAGAACTCTCGTTCCAAAGCCCGCCGCTGGGATAACAGCCTTTTTGATCTTCATTACGTCCTCCAAAATTCTAAATCAATATCCGAAAATCAACATCGGTATTACGTTTATCGCAAAGTAGATCGCGAACATACTTGCCGCGAGGGGAAGGTTCACGCCACCCTTGCTTTCGATTGCCTGATTCGGATTGCTCTCGCTGTCTTTGATCTTTTTGACCTTTGATTTGCAGTCCGAGAAATACCAGCGGTTAACGAGACAGCCCGTTACGATCTGAATAACAAGTCTTGCCGCGGAACAAAAGCCCATCAAAGCCAGCAAAAGCTGTGAGCCGCTGTCAAGCGTAGCGTATGCGTTTATAAGTCTCGTGTAGCCCGAAAAGTAATCCAATCCGCCCGATGAGGTCGAGCTGACAGCCTGTTGAAGCGCCGTGTAAGCAGGGCTGTATTCGATGTAGGTCTCAAAAATCATCATCGCTATGGAAAGCGATGTGAGCACTGCTCCGAGCTTGTACATCTTGCGGTAAAGCAGATACCAGCCTCCGAAAAGAAAGCCCGCGAGACTGAATTTTCCCTTATCAAAGAGCTTTAACCTGCTGAATACTCTCATAAAATACGGAGTGTTGGTTCTGACGTACTTGGAGAGCTCACCGGCGGTAACGTTGTCGCCCATATCTTCCTCGGGGTTAACTCCTCCCATCGGGTCAAACGCGTCGGAAAAGCCGAACGGCATTGAGCTTTGAGGGTTTTGATAACCGTTTCGGTTGTTCTGATAAGTTCTGCTTTGTGTTTCTAAATTAAGCGGAGAGCCGCATTTTGAACAGTAGAAAGCGGTTTTAGGGTTATCAAAACCGCAATTTCCGCATCGAACGGTACTGCTTTCGTTTTCGCTTTGTGAATCATATTCAAATCCCTCGCTGTGCTTGTCCTCAAACGCGCAGCGATTTTCTTTTTCATAGCAAGCCCTGTGGTGCGGAGCGCCGCATTCGGGACATACTACGATATCGTCGCCGTCTTTGAATTCCTCTTGGCAGACGGGACATTTGATTCCATTGAATTCCATATACTTCTCCAATCGGATATATTTATAATATTATATCATAGCGTTGTGTTTATTGCAAGTTTTAAAAAACAGTTTACACTTTCTTCGCGCTATGGTATAATAAAAGATAAGATTGATTTGAGGTGATTTTATGGTTCAGTTTGAAGAACTTATGCTTAGATTAGAGAGCTCAAAGGCGGATATCGACGACCTTGCCGACGCTCTCGGGCTGAAAGCCATGATGTCGGAGATCCAGCAGCTGGAGCTCAGAGCGACAGAGCCCGGCTTTTGGGACGATGTAGAAAAATCTCAGGCTGTTTTGCAGAAAACAGGTGCGCTCAAGGGCGCTGTTGAGGAATATGATAAGCTCAAGTCACATTATGACGACGCTCACGCGCTGATCGAGCTCGCTAACGAGGAAGAAGACGAGGATCTTTACGACGAGGCTCTCGGTGAGGTAGAGGCGGTTGAGAATGAGCTTGCCAAGCAAAAACTGAAAACTCTCTTAACGGGCGAGTATGATAAAAACAACGCGATATTGACCTTTCACGCGGGTTCCGGCGGCACAGAGGCTCAGGACTGGGCGGAAATGCTTTTCAGAATGTACACCCGATGGGCTGCCGATCACGATTTTAAGCTAAAGACCGTCGATTATCTAGATGGCGACGAGGCGGGACTTAAATCCGCGGTGTTGCTTGTTGAGGGCGAGAACGCCTACGGCTATCTCAAAAGCGAGGCGGGAGTTCACAGACTCGTCAGGGTTAGCCCCTTTGACTCTCAGGGCAGACGTCATACAAGCTTCGCTTCTCTTGAGGTTATGCCCGAAATCAACGACGATATTCACGTTGATATCAATCCCGAGGATATTAAAATGGACGTTTACCGCGCGAGCGGCGCGGGCGGTCAGAAGGTAAACAAGACCTCATCGGCCGTACGTCTTACACATATTCCGACGGGTATCGTTGTAGCCAGTCAGGTTGAGCGAAGCCAGTATCAGAACCGTGACGTAGCTATGAAAATGCTTATTTCGAAATTGATGGAGATCAAGGAGCGCGAGCACCTTGACAAAATCGAGGATATCAAGGGCGTCCAGAAGGAAATCACGTGGGGTTCTCAGATACGCTCATATGTATTTATGCCGTACACAATGGTAAAGGATCACCGCACTTCTTATGAAACGGGAAATATCGAGAAGGTAATGGACGGCGACCTTGACGGCTTTATAAACGCCTATCTCAAGGCTTTGAGCACAGGCACATTAAACTAAGTAACAACGGGCTTCCGCAAAAGCGGAAGCCCGTTAGCTTTATTTCTTCATTTGTTCCTTTATCGCGTTAAGAAGCTCGTCATAGGTTTCGTAAGCGGGAAGCTCGGGGTAATCAGCCTTGATCTTATCCGTGCTTTTGAAGAGAAAGCCCGCTTTGCTGTGCAATATCATTCCGAGATCGTTGTAACTGTCTCCGCTTGCGATGATGTCATAACCGATCGATTCAAGAGCTTTGACTGTCGCGTATTTGGATTTTTCGATCCTCATCTTAAAGCCTGTGATTTCTCCGCTTTCTGCGACCTCAAGCGAATTGCAGAAGATCGTAGGCCAGCCGAGCTTTTTCATAAGCGGTGACGCAAACTGCGTAAATGTGTCGCTGAGAATGATCACCTGACCGATAGAGCGAAGCTCGTCAAGGAACTCTCTCGCTCCGGGAAGAGGATCGATCGTAGAGATAACGTTTTGGATCTCCTTCAAGCCGAGACCGTGCTCCTTCAAAATCGCAAGCCTGTAATTCATCAGCTTGTCATAATCGGGCTCATCACGGGTTGTCCTCTTGAGCTCGGGGATTTCCGTAGCCTCCGCGAAAGCTATCCAGATTTCGGGTACCAATACGCCCTCAAGGTCTAAGCAGGTTATGTACATATTTTCGCCTTCTCTCATAAAATTACCGAATCATTATAGCACTCTTTGCTTTTTAAGTCAATAAGAAAGGCTGTCTCGCGACAGCCTCTAAATCAATTTCTTTCGAGCGCCTGTTCCAGAGCCTTAGCCAGCTGGTCGGGACAGGAGGTTCCTCTGCCCGCGCAGTCAATGCCCTTGAGCCTTTTTATCGCGTCTTCGGCGTTCATTCCGATAACAAGTCTCGAGACTCCCTGAGTGTTTCCCGAGCAGCCGCCGATAAAGCCGCAGTTTTTGATAACGTTATTTTCATCAAGCTCGATATTGATCAGGCGCGAGCAAACGCCGTAGGGTGTGTAGGTATAATTCACAATCATGCCTCCGAATAGAAAAATGGAGCGGATGACGGGGCTCGAACCCGCAACATTCAGCTTGGGAAGCTGACGCTCTACCATTGAACTACATCCGCATTTAACGCTTTATTTATTTTACTCCAATTATTTTTAGCTGTCAAGAAAATTATTTGCCGATTTTTGTAGCGTTTTCGGAGATTTTATGTTATACTAACTATATATGTATATTTTTTCAGCAAAAGGATAGTGGAAATGTCTGTTCGTATTAACCTGGGAGAATGGGGAAGCGTGTTTGCGGTGCCGTCATCCGTTGTGGACGATCACCTCAGGATCGCGTCTCAGAATCAGTTAAAGGTACTGCTTTTTCTGCTTCGTAACAGTGAGAGCTCGTACACATACAATGAAATAGGGGACAGACTTCGCATTCATGAGGAGGACGTCAAGGACTGCGTCGCGTTTTGGATAGACAGAGGAGTGCTTTCGCAAAACGGAGATGAGCTTCTTCCCGATAAAGGCAAAGAGGCAAAGCCCGAGAATGCAAAGCACGAGAAATCAGAATCCGAAAAGACGGTCACGAAAAAGACCTTGGTTTCGCGTCCTCAAAAGCCCGATACGATAACCGCCGCTCAGCGTGTTAACAGCGACGAAACCCTTTCTCACGTTTTGCTTGAGGTTGAGTCGGCTCTCGGAGCTCCGCTTTCAAGCGGTAATCTCGCCACTCTTGTTATGCTTTACGATACCTGCGGGCTTCCCGCGGAGGTGATTGTAATGCTTGTCAATTACTGCGTGAGCATAGGCAAAGCGAATATGCGCTCGATCGAGACCATCGGCGTGCGCTGGGCCGACGAGGGGATTTACAGCGCCGACGCCGCCGACAATAAGATAAAAATGTCGCGTCAGTCAAGTATGAACTGGTCAAAAGTGAGCTCCGTTTTCGGACTGAAAAATATCGGCTCCCCAACGTCAAAGCAGCTTGAATTTGCCGACAGATGGGTCAAGGAATGGCATTTTTCGGACGATATGCTTCGAAAGGCTTATGAGATTTGCGTTGACAGCAAAGGCGAAACTAAGCTCGGTTACATAAACGGTATTCTTCAAAAATGGCATAAAAACGGGCTTGTTACTCCTGAGGACGTTGAAAAGTACGACAGGAAGAAGCCCGCGGGTAATTCAAAGAAAAAATCCTCGTTTGATATCGACGAGCTTGAAAAAATTGTCTGAGAGGTTTTTATGGGTTACAGTAAAGAAGTAAAACGAAAGGCAAGGGACATACTCAGTGAGCGCAGGCTGATAGCGCAGAAATCGGCAGATATCCGCAGAGAGCAGATTTTCTCCGAGCTTCCCGAGGCTGAGGAGCTTGAACGTCGTATAGCCTCCTGCGGTATCAACGCCGCGAGAGCTATCGTCAAGGGCGGAGATGTCAAAAAAAAGCTTGAAGAGCTCAAAGCCTTGAGTCTCCGACTCCAGAACGAGCAGGAACAGCTGCTTCTCTCAAAGGGCTATTACCGTTCCGACTTACAGCCGAAATATCACTGTCCTATCTGCTCCGACAAGGGCTTTTACGAGCATAACAACCGCAGTATTATGTGCGAATGCCTGAAAAAGGTTATGATCGACGTTGCCTGCGAGGAGTTGAACCGTACCTCTCCGTTAAAGCTTTCTACCTTTGAGGATTTCAGCCTGAAATATTATCCGATGGATATCGAGGAAGGTTTCCCGCGTTCATCTTACGAGCAGATGAACAGAAATCTGACTTATTGTAAGGAATACGCGAAGAATTTCTCAGTAAACTCAGAGAGCATTTTTATGAAGGGCTTGACAGGACTCGGCAAAACCCATCTCAGCCTCGCGATCGCTAATGAGGTCATCAGAAAGGGCTTCGGCGTTATTTATATCTCGTCTCCGCGTCTTTGCTCAGTGCTTGAGAAGGAGCATTTCGCGAAGAATAAGCCCGAAACCTCTACCGAGGAGCTTTTGCTTGAGTGCGATCTTCTTATCGTGGACGATCTCGGAACCGAGTTTTCAACCGCTTTTTCCAATACCGCGTTATACAATCTCTTTAATTCGCGGCTGCTTTCGGGAAAGCCCGTCATTGTAAATACAAATCTTGAGCTTAAGCAGCTCAGAGATTTATATACAGACCGCTTTGTATCAAGAATTATCGGTCAAGCCAAGCGCCTTGACTTTTTCGGCAGGGACGTACGGATTCTAAAAAAATAATTCTATTTTAGAATAAAGGGGTATTTTTATGAGTCATTTTTATCCGGCAGACATTCTTCTTCCTAAGAAAGACATTGAAAAATGGGCGGTAGTCGCCTGTGATCAGTACACCTCGGAACCCGAGTACTGGGATGACGTTGAGCGTATCGTGGGCGATTGTCCCTCGGCTCTCAACATAATTTTGCCCGAGGTTTTTCTGAAAAAGGACAATTCGCGACGTATTGAGAAAATCAACGCAACTATGAAGAAGTACATAGAGGAGGGAGTTTTTGAGGAACATAAAAACTCTATGATCTATGTTGAGAGACGCGCTCACGGAACCATAAGAAAGGGAGTTGTGGGCTTGGTCGATCTCGAGGAGTACGATTATTCAGCCGACAGCCACGCTCTTATCAGAGCTACCGAGGCCACCGTAGTCGACAGACTTCCTCCGAGAATAGAGATCAGAAAGAACGCTTCTCTTGAAATGCCGCATATACTTCTGCTTATCGACGACCCCGATCGTAGCGTCATTGAGCCGCTCAAGAACAAGAAGTATGATTATACAGAGGCTTACAGCTTTGAATTGATGAAGCGCGGAGGCGGTATCAAGGGCTGGTTCCTTGATGAAAAGACGATAGCTCAGGTTCAGGACGCGCTTGATAACCTTGTAAAGGGCAGGGGGGATAAGATGCTTTTTGCCGTGGGAGACGGAAACCATTCTCTCGCTACGGCAAAGGAGTGTTATAATCTCAACAAAAATCCGCTCAGCCGCTACGCGCTTGTTGAGATAGTCAATATTCACGACGAGAGCATTCAGTTTGAGCCGATTTACCGCGTTTTGTTCAATATCGATCCGCTTGACTTCATCCGTAGCTTTGAGGAATATACCGAGGAGCACAGCGACGGCGAGGAGTATCAGCGCTTTAACTTTATCGCTCAGGGCGCCGCGGGAAGCATACACGTTCCCGCGACCGCTAAGCTTCCGATCGGAACGCTTCAGCATTTTATTGATATTTACGCGGAAACTCACCCAAAGATGACGGTGGATTATATCCACGGCGCTGATGTTGTGGCTAACCTCAGCAAAACAAAGGGCACGTTGGGATTTATATTTGACGGTATGTCAAAATCCGAGCTTTTCCCCGCAATCAGAGCCGACGGCTCGCTCCCTAGAAAAACCTTCTCTATGGGTCATGCCGAGGACAAGCGCTTCTACATTGAAGCAAGAAAAATCAAGTAAAAAAAGGGCTCATTGAGTCCTTTTTTCTTTACTATGTATTATCTGTTACATATATGAAAACGGGTACCCGATGGATACCCGTTTTAATGGCTGAGGAATAGGGATTCGAACCCCAACAAACAGAGTCAGAGTCTGTCGTGCTACCGTTACACTATTCCTCAATATTTATATGCTCCGCTGAGCACTTTATTATTATATATCAAAATTTCAAAAAGTCAAGTGTTTTTTACAAAAATATTTTTTAATTCGCTCTTGCAACGCAGGAAAAAGTGTGTTATAATAACTCTCGTTGAATAACGAGGTGTGGCTCAGTTTGGTAGAGCGCTGCGTTCGGGACGCAGAGGTCGCAGGTTCAAATCCTGTCACCTCGACCATTTTATGGGGCTGTGATAACAGCTCCATATTATATTGTTTAGAATCATAGGAACTTTCAGGGTTCCTATTAATTTTTTTAAGGTTGATATATTATGACTAAGACATCTTCTTTTTTGGAACCTAAGCTTTGCAGGCTCAAGACGCTTTTGTTTAAGTACAAACCAGTGCTTCTGACAGTGTTGATTACGGGTCTGCTGTGTTATATGTATGCCTTTACCAATAAGCTGCCGAATCATGACGACGTTTATATGATGTTCACCAAGGGCGTATCACTGGAATCGGGAAGGTGGGGGCTCGAGCTTATCTCGCTTGTGTTGCCTGATTATTCTATGCCGTGGATTTACGGCTTAGTGTCGATTTTGTTTGTTGCGATCGCGATTTGTTATATCATTAAGCTTTTTGAAATTAAAAATATGCTTTTGCAGGTCGCTTTGACTGCCGTGATTGTCAGCTTTCCATCTCTTACATCGGCGTTCTCGTATATGTATTTTTCGTCCGCGTATACTATGGCTTTTATGCTGACGGTTATTTCGGTTTATTTTATCGTAAAGCGCGGTATTTTGAGAAGCGTCATTTCTATATTGCTTCTGGCTTGTGTTTCGGGTATATATCAAGGCTTTGTCTCTATGGCGTCAGGCTTGATTGTGGTATATTTAGTCAGGCTTTTGGTCTCGGAAAAAATCGAGTTGAAGGCTATTATTCTCGAGGCGTTGAGATGCGCTGTGATCATGGTGCTTTCACTTTGCCTATATTTTGGGATAACCTTTATGATCTTTGCTGTAACGGGCACAGGCTACGGACATTACGCCCGCAATAGTATTTCCGCTTTGAACGAGTCTTTTCTGACGCGGCTTTATAATGTTTACGCTATGTTTATACGCGAGTTTCTTCATTCGCAGAACGGTCTTGTTAACGGGCTTTTGTGTAAGAGTTTCAACATCGGGGTTGCCGCCTTTGTGACGGTTTCGGGATTAATATTCCTTTTCGGAAAAAATAAAGCATATAAAAAGATTTTGCTGGTATTTGCCGCAGTGTTATATCCGCTTGCTGTCAATTCTCTTTATCTGATCACACAGCCTAAGGGTGTGCACACGCTTGTGGTGTTTAGCTTTATCAGCGTCTATGTCCTTGCGGCGGTGTTCGCGGAGGATATCCTTCCCGAGAACTTTTCGTATAAGTCGGCTTTTAAGGACGTTTTGATCGTTCTGCTCTCGGCAATTGCGCTGAAAAACGCCTTTTATGCAAACGAGGCGGCGCTCAGAATGCAGCTTTCCTTTCAAAACACATACTCCTTCTATACCTCGATCGCGTCCGAGATACAAAACAACCCGCGCTTCAAAAAGGGTATGAAGGTTGCGGTTATAGGAAAGGAAAACGAGAACTTCTATGATTACGGGGAGTTCTCCAACATAGAGGATATCAAGGGTATCCAGTGTATGTACGCAGGAATGTATTCCAAGGAGGATTTCTTTAAATATTATATCGGACTTGATATCGATTTTGCCTCGGCAAAAGTCGCAAAAAGGCTTTCAAAACGCGAGGCGGTAAGAAAAATGCCTGCTTATCCTTACTATGGATCCATAAAGAAAATCGGTAACTATATGGTCGTGAAGCTCGAGGATATGTAGATATCAATTTCAATCTTGTAACTTTGGTTGACTTTTGGATATGTTCACCTTATAATGTGTATATCAAAAACGGAAATGGAGAGATAAATATGAAAAAAATAATCGCATTGACTATGGCAGCTCTTATGATGATCGCCGTATTTGCAGGCTGCGGTTCCGAAAAATCCGAGAGCAAGGCAGCTTCTTTAAATGAGGTTCTTACACAGATCAATAAAGATTTCCCTGACGCTACAAAGGGTCTTACAGAGCTTAAGGAAAAATCTGACCTCAACCGTTATTACAGCATTGACGAGAGCAAGGTTGACGATTTTGCCGCTGAGATTAACACCGATTCCTCTAAGGCTTCGCTTGAGATCGTCATCGTAAAGGCTAAGGATTCCGACGCCAGAGATGAAATCAAGGAAAAGCTCACAAACCGTTACAACGCTATTCTCAGTCAGTACGCTTCATACAGCGCCGATCAGCTCAAGATGGCGAAGGATTGCGGCGTTACCGAGGTCGGAGATAATTATGCTGTGTTGGTCGTTGCCGAGGATTATGACGGTATTACGGAAATCATCAACGGCAAGCTCGGATAATATTCTGTAACAGAATTAAAAAGTCACAACTTTGTAGTTGTGACTTTTGTTTTTTTATGGTATAATCTATCGGATATTGAAAGTAGGTAAGCGGATGAACATCAAGGATAATTTCAGACATATGAATGAAATGCAGCAGCAGGCGGTGTTTTGCACGGAAGGACCATTGCTGATTCTCGCGGGAGCCGGTTCGGGAAAGACCACTGTGCTTGTCAATAGGATCGCGTATATACTTCAAAGCGGTCTATGCAGGCCGTGGCAAATTCTCGCGATTACCTTTACAAATAAGGCGGCGGGTGAGCTTAAGGAGCGTATCTGTAACGCGGTGCCCGAAGGCGGTGACGATATATGGGCTGCGACCTTTCACTCGACCTGCGCCCGTATTCTCAGACGGTACGGGGATAGGATCGGTTATTCAAGTCATTTCACCGTCTACGATTCGGCTGATCAGAAAAGTCTTGTAAAGAAAGCGATGGCGCAGCTCAACATAGATGAAAAACGCCTTCCTGCGCGTTCCGTGCTTTCTGAGATCTCCAAGGCAAAGGATAAAATGCTCTCTCCCGAGAAGCTTCTTGACAAAGCCTGCGGCGATTTCCGCAGAGAGCAGATCGCTAAGATTTATCGTATCTACCAAAATGAGCTTCAAAATTCCGACGCTATGGATTTTGACGATATGCTGTGCAACACGGTCAGGCTTTTTAAGAAAAATCCCGACGTTCTTGAGTTTTATCAGCGTCAGTTCAAGTACATAATGGTCGATGAGTATCAGGATACCAACAAGGTTCAGTATAAATTTGTAGCGATGCTTGCCGAAAAATCCGGTAACATCTGTGTTGTAGGTGACGACGACCAGAGTATCTATAAATTCAGAGGAGCTACTATTGAGAATATCCTCTCCTTTGAGTCAACCTTTAAGAATGCGCGGGTCATCAGACTTGAGCAGAATTATCGAAGCACTAAGAACATTTTGAATGCCGCGAATGAGGTAATAAGCAACAATACAGAGCGAAAAGGAAAGACGCTTTGGACCGAAAATGCCGAAGGCCGCAAAATCACAGTGCATACCGCCGAATCCGAGCGTGATGAGGCTATGTATATCGCGGATAAGATTCTCGAAGGCGTCGCAAACGGAAGGAAATTCAGCGATTTTGCCGTGCTTTATCGTATGAACGCTCAGTCAAATACACTTGAGCAGGTTTTCTCGCGCTCAAGCATTCCACATCGAATCATCGGCGGACACCGTTTCTACGACCGTGAGGAAATCAAGGATATGACCGCTTATCTGCGCGTTATAGACAATCCCGACGATAACGTAAGGCTGAACCGAATTATAAATGTTCCGAAGCGCGGTATCGGAAAAACCACGATGGACAGGGCAGGTGAGATCGCCGTAACGCAAAACCTAAGTGTTTATCAGGTCATCAAAAACGCGTCGGCTTATCCCGAGCTTTCCAGAGCCGTTGCGAAGTTCAAGCCTTTTCTTGAGCTTATTGACGGACTGATGGAGGCTCATAACAGCGGTGATTATTCTCTTGCGGAATTATATGAGCTGATACTTGAGCATACCGAGTATGAAGATTATCTTAGATCCGAAAAGGAGAACGCTGACGTTCGTATCGAGAACATTGAAGAATTAAAGACTAATATCGTCAAATTCGAGGAAGAATACGGCGATGAGGCATCGCTTTCCGCGTTCCTCGAGGAGATTTCTCTTATGACCGATATTGACAATTATGACGCCGACAGTGATACCGCCGTAATGATGACCCTTCACAGCGCTAAGGGGCTTGAATTTCCCGTGGTTTTCATTGCCGGAATGGAGGAGGGAGTTTTCCCCGGAGTAGCGGTTTTCTCAAATCCCGACGAGCTGGGCGAAGAGCGCAGGCTTGCGTATGTGGGTATAACGAGAGCCAAGGAGGAATTGTACCTCACCAAGACCCGCAGCCGTATGCTGTTCGGATCCACAACTCATAACGCACCGTCGCGGTTTGTCTCGGAAATTCCCGAAAACCTCATCAACAGAACAGGGGAGAGCTTTGGCTTTAAGAAATCAGTCGCGCCATCATTTGCCGAAAGAAGCTCTCAGCCATATAACTATAACCCCAAGCTTTCGCCTGCTTTTTCAAAGCAGTCTCAAAAGTCCGGCACAACTTATAAGGTCGGTGACTCGGTTTTGCATAAGGTTTTCGGTAAGGGAATGGTAGTTAAGGCGGAAAAAATGGGTAACGACACAATGCTCGAGATAGTTTTTGAAACCAAAGGTACCAAAACTTTGATGGCAAATTTCTGCAAAATGGAAAAAATTTGATATAACACAAAAATAAGTGAACAGAGAAAAAAGCTCAAAGCCTGAGATAAACGGCTTTGAGCTTTTGTAATGTTTTGGTTTAGATTATTTGATCTCGTGGATCCAGCCCTCGGGAGCTTCGATCCTGCCCATCTGGATACCCGTGAGAGTATCATAGAGCTTCTTTGTGATGGGCCCCATCTCGTCCATACCGCTCGGGAAGCAAATCTCCTCGCCGTGGTCTACGATCTTTCCGACAGGGGAGATAACTGCGGCTGTTCCGCAAAGACCGCACTCTGCAAAGTCCTTGACTTCCTCAAATTTAACGGGTCTGTGCTCAACCTTGAGTCCGAGATACTTTTCGGCTACTACCATTAGACTTCTTCTTGTGATAGACGGAAGTATGGAATCCGACTTAGGCGAAACAACAGTGCCGTCCTTTGTTACAAACAGGAAGTTTGCGCCGCCTGTTTCCTCAACGTGGGTGCGGGTTGCCGCGTCAAGATACATATTTTCGTCAAAGCCCTTTTCGTGAGCGTCAACGATCTGGAAAAGACTCATCGCGTAGTTGAGACCTGCCTTGATGTGACCTGTTCCGTGAGGCGCGGCGCGGTCATAATCACATACTCTGATCGTGATCGGCTTTGCGCCGCCCTTGAAATAAGGACCAACGGGAGTAACAAATACTCTGAATTGATATTCGTCGGCAGGCTTTACGCCGATAACGGGGTTAGTGCCGAAAACATAGGGGCGGATGTAAAGCGTAGCGCCCGAGCCGTAAGGCGGAACGTAATCTATATTAGCCTTTACTGTCTTTTCAACAGCGTCTATAAACTTTTCCTCGGAAATAACGGGGATCTCAAGTCTTTTGCAGGAGCTGATAAGCCTTTCGGCGTTCAGGTCAGGGCGGAAGGTAACGATTCTGCCGTCCTCGGTTGTGTATGCCTTCAAGCCCTCAAATACTGTCTGAGCGTACTGAAGAACACCCGCGCACTCGTTGAGGACAACGGTGGCGTCCTCTGTGATTTTGCCATCGTCCCATTTTCCTTCCTTAAATTCGGAAACATATCTCTTTTCGGTCTGAATATAACCGAAGCCGAGGTTTTTCCAATCAATGTTTGCTGCCATAGTAAGACTTCCTTTCATTTTGGCATTCGATTTAACACACTAAATTGTATCACCTATTATCTTTACTGTCAAGAAAATCAAATTAATTTGCATCTTAAAAATTATTTATTATTCTAATTCGGAAATAAAATAACAGCTTGTTCTACTAAAATATAATAAAAGCGGTGATAATAATGAAAAAAGTGACAAAAATTGTACTGACAGGCGGTCCCTCAGGCGGAAAGACACACGCTCTAAAGGCGCTTCGTGAGGAGCTGGAAAAACTCGGACTTGACGTGATCTGTGTTACCGAATCTGCTGAGGGTCTTATATCAGAGGGCTTTGACCGCTCACGTTCCGTGTATGAATTTCAGAAGGAGATAGCTCTATGTCAGCTTGCGGGAGAGCTTGAAGCGGAAAAACGGGCGAAGGATAACTCTGTCATTATATGTGACAGAGGTCTTATGGATTGCCGCGTTTATCTTGATGATGAGGAATTTGAAAGGCTGAAGAAGGAACTCGGTTTGACTGATATCGAGCTTCGCGATCGCTATGACGCAGCGTTCCATCTGGACAGTACCTCATCCGATACTCAAAGCGAGTATCATTCGGGCAATGTAAGAACCGAAACAAGAGAGCAAGCGGAGCTTCTGAATGAAAAATCGCTCAGAGCTTGGTGCGGCAACCCGCATTACAGGTTTATTCCAGTCAAAAGCACCTTTGAGAAAAAACTGGAGCTGTTGCTGAAGGAAGTTAAGGCGTTTCTTGGTATTCCAAAGCCGCTTGAGATTGAGCGAAAGTTTCTTATCGAGTACCCTGATACTAATAAACTTTTAAGTTTTCCGTGCTGTAAAGTCAAGGTCGAGCAAACGTATCTGTTTGATGCGAACGGTCGTTACAGGCTTAGAAAACGCGGTGAAAACGGGAGCTTTATCTATATCAAAACCGTTAAAAGAAAGATTTCCGAGACGGTTCGGGAGGAAATCGAGCAACGACTCAGCGAAAGTGAATACAACGAGCTTATGAAGTCGGGAAATAAAATCGGAAGTATAAAAAAGGATAGATATTGCTTGATGTACGGCGGCGTTTATTACGAGATCGACGTGTTCCCGTTTTGGAAAAATCAGGCGTATCTTGAGATCGAGCTTCACAGTGAGGAAGAGAGGATAGAGCTTCCCGAATTTATTAAAGTGATTCGCGAGGTTACATATGATCCCGGTTACAAGAACTACGCGTTGTGTATGAAAATCCCCGAGGAAGACTGTAAGAAGCTTTGAAGAAAAAATAAAATATCGGTCGAAAAGTCTTGACAAATCAGACCTCTTTAGATATAATAGTTAGGCTGATTATTTAATCAGATTTGCGCCAATAGCTCAGCTGGATAGAGCAACTGCCTTCTAAGCAGTAGGTCAGGGGTTCGAGTCCCTTTTGGCGCGCCATATGGTGGGATTAGCGTAGTTGGTTAACGCGCCAGTTTGTGGCACTGGAGACCACCGGTTCGAATCCGGTATTCCACCCCATGATCCATTAGCTCAGTTGGCAGAGCACTTGACTTTTAATCAAGGTGTCCGGAGTTCGAATCTCCGATGGATCACCAAAAGAAAAGGCAGTCCAAAAAGGGCTGCCTTTTGTATTGCCATCGGAGATTCGAAGCCGAGGGTAAAGAAAACGCTCCGGGGGAGCGTTTTTACCGAGGAGCGATGATGAAATATTTCCCACTAACGTGAACCACATAAACGAGATGAAACGCTTCGCAAGATGAAACCGGCTCCGATGGATCACCATAACAAAAGGCAGTCCAGAAGGATTGCCTTTTGTTTTGCCATCGGAGAGTCGAACCCTAGTCTCAAGAGAAGCTTTAAGAAGGTGATCGATAAGATAATCGTAAAGCTTAAAAAGCTCTGCAACGAGATAAAGGCTGTTTATGGAGCGCGCAACGAGTACGCCGAGGAGCTGGAGAGCAGTATCAATGACCTTGAGGATATCCGTAGGCAGTGGGAGAAAGCCGTCAAGCAGGGCGTGAAGAATCAGAACACGAAACAAGCGGTGAAAGAAAAAAGCTCCGACACGGGAGTGCAGGAGTTAGCTAGGGTCGCTAGAAAGAATAGTTTTGATAAAGCTCTTACTAAAGCTGAATGGGCTTCATTCTATTCATCTTTGACAAAAAACAATCAAAGAGATTATTTTAGAGTAAACGAGAATGGTATTCTGATACCTGACGCTAATAATTCGTATAAATATAAGCTTGTATATTATGATTACATAAATCAGTCGGTTGAAGCTGTTTACATTTTAGAAAATTATGATTATAATATACACAGTGATATTATAGACGCTGCTCAGTTTATAATTCAATTTCAAAAAGAGGTGAGCCTTGGTGAAGAGCACGCAACAGCAGTTTTGGAAAATATTTCAAACATGTATGGAACAATATTCAAGAGATACCGCCCTTCAAGTAGGCGCTTTATTAAACTCACACGAAAGAGTAATAGCGGCAGAGCAAATTCTCAAAACGAATCCGACAGAGGAAGAGCTTCTGCAAAAACTCAACAATATCAAGACCGAAAAGCCGAACAGATAGACCGTGTTTATCTTGCTGCGGTTGAGAACGGCGATACTGAGACCGCGCAGCGAATGGTTGACGAAGCGGCTAAGGCTGCGGGGTACACACCGAAGATGATGTATCACGGTAGCCCGAATTTCTTCACCACTTTTGATAAGAAGCGGGCACGGTACAGCGGCTATTATGGAAAGGGCTTCTATTTCTCCGAACCAACATTGAAGGTAAGCCAATTGAAGTGAAAATAACTATAAGAAAGTCTGCTAGAAAAAATAAGTTCTATGTTCATAACATCATAAAAAATCAGCACCAGAATAGTCTTATTTAGAGAAGTATATTCTGAGAATAAACCAATCTTAGCTGTTATTGAACTAAGTCCAATGAATAAAAACGGATTAGCCTTAGATGAACTAAAAATTGTAAGTGCCTATGGAAAAGATAATGCGCAAAGATTTATCAATGATTCCGAAGTTATATATTTAGAATCGAATAAAAAAAGAGTTAGAAAATGGGAAAAGCGTACTAGGCTCCAATTGCCGGTCGGCATTTCCTATTCCAACTCTAATATTATTATATCTGATAAGAGCGAAGATGTCAACAACAATATACAATTCCGAGACCGCGACTACATATCAGCTGTTGAGCGCGGAGATATTCCTCTTTCCGAGCGTTTTAAGACGGATAACAAGGATATACGTTTTCAAGACCGCGAAAGCATAAGCTCCGAGGACGAGCTGCTTGCAAACGCTTCCGCCGTGAGATCGGCATTAATAAATCGAATAAAACAGAACAAAACAGACGCGGTTTCCGTTTTTGAACCGCGTCTGTGATTTTTTAAAAATATCTTGTCTGTTATTATCAACGATTAATTATATTCTGAGGTTAGCCGATCAAGCGCCAATTGGAAAGAATCAAAGAATCGTAAATATCATATGCGCTCTGACGTTTTCCAACTGCGCGGTTCCTTCAAGGTCAGCGAGAGTGCCGCTGAGCCTGCCGTTGATGAAGCTGAGTTTTTCGCACTTGCAGCCAACCGCCTTTCCGTCGGCCTCATCGGGAGTGAACACAAGCTCGGCGCTTTTGTCCGACGAGGTAAAATACCATTGTCCGAGCGGGTTCTTCTCGTCTCCGCCAACCTTGAGCCTACCGATCTTTCTCATATAATTATCCAGAAAATAGCAGTTTTCACTGCCTTTGCGGTTGCTTCCGACCTTTGACGCGAGATTGATCGCAAAACGTTTTCCGTTAACGTTAGTTACTGCGGAAAGCGCCTGAAATTTTTGTTTTTTCGGCAAATAATAGCGGTTCCAGTTAAAGTAAACATAACTGTTTTCCTCGTCAAGAATATAGTCTGTTCCTCCAAGGCGAACAACGCCGCTTGCTATAAATTTCGGAACAAACCTCTTAAGATAAAAGCATTTCGGAAATTTTTCAAAAGGAGCTACCATATTCAGACTGTCGCCCGATTTTTTGGTAACAAGAACCTTTACAAATAAGTTTTTGTAATTATTAAAATCAATAAAGTCGCATTTGATATATCGTCCGTCGACCGTGTTGGTCATAGTAAGGGCGATCCTTTTGTCTGTATACGAAAATTCTCCCAAACTTCCCGATTCGGGCAGGCTTCTTGGTTCAAGCCAGAATTTTTTCGTTACATAATCCCTGATTATTTCGCCTGTGTTAAAGTCAGTGAAAACAAGCTTTATCGAGAGCTCTGTTCCTACTGTTTCGACCGAAAAGTAAAAGCCCATATCCTTGTTTGAGATATAATAACAATCCTTTTCCGTAAGCTTGTTAGGTAAAGAGCATAATTCTTTGTTGTATTCAAAAAGAGGGGCTTTTGACCATCCGCCTACTTTGACCTCTCCGTTTTCGTTGAAAATCTTTTGAGTGTTTTCAGTTACTTGGGACATAATTACCTCCCTGTTACTCTTATTTTCCTCATTATACATATAATTATTTTGCCAATCAAGAAATATAACAAAACTGTAAATCAGTTATAAACACTTTTGGCAAACAATATATATGAATGGGTGAAAATATGAAAATCAAATATGCAATAGTGCTAATCGTTGTGACTCTTTTGACCTCCTGTACGCGGATAATGTCGAATCCTTCGGACGAAATCAAGCTCAATAACTGGAAGGCGGAGCTGAAAAACGGATATACCGTGAGTCTCGATTTTGTCGGTGATAACGCTGATCTTGAACTTAACGGTGATATCAAAACAAGCATTAAGGGCTTGTGCGTAATAGATAGCGAAGAAATGATCATCTACGGAGCCGAGCCTTATGTTTTTCGTTATGCTCTCAGCGGCGACAGCCTCAAACTTATTCGGGGAAAAGGGAAGGTTACGCTTTTAAAAAATTGACATAAGCCTTTAAAAGATGTATCATATTTTCGGTGATACGATGAATGAAAAATACCGCGCCGTGAATATAATTACCGATATTTATCTTATCCTTATTTTCTCGGTCTTTCCGTTGTTTTTTACAAATCAATATGCGAATATACGTCACGACAAGTATTATTTTTTTCTGATATGCTCGAGCTTGTATATCCTGTCCTGCCTGACTGTTCTGTTTTTATTCGGAGGTTTTAGGCAACTGCGCGGATTTAACATAACCGACGCCGCGTTTCTATCGCTGATAATCGTGTTTTCAATATCAACGCTCCTTTCCGACAGTCCGTACGAAAGCTTTTTCGGAACTCTTGGCAGAAACAACGGATTGTTGCTGTACCTTGTGCTTTTTGCCGTTTATCTTGCGGTATCACGGATGTATCGGCGCGGAGATTATGTGTTTATTGCCTTTGCCGTTGCTTGTGCGATCGTGTTTATGCTTTGCATTCTTAACCGATTCGGATTTGATCCGCTGAAGATGTATGAGGGATATACTGATTATGTCAGAAATGATTTTACCTCCACGATAGGTAATAAAAACATTATGTCGTGTTACTGCTGCCTTACCGCTCCGACTTTTTTCGCTCTGTTTATAAACAGAAAAAATACGGTGAGGTATCTGTATCTTTTTATATCGATCATCGGTATTATCGCTTTTTTATGCTCCGACAGTTCGGGCGGATATCTCGGAATCGTTCCTGTATTCGCAGGTATTACGCTATATTTATTGCGTAAAAAGGGCTTCAAAAAATTGTTTTGGATTTTCCTTGGGATCATAGCGCTTGCTGTTTTGGTATCGGCTGTTTTATTAATTTATTATACCTTCTTTGATACAAGGACTCAGCTAAATGGCTTTACTATGTTCTTTCGTTTTAACGAGAAGTGGGGGACCCACAGAGGCTATATGTGGATAAAATCTGCCGAGATCTTCGCGGGCTTTGACATAAAATCGATCCTGTTCGGTTGCGGCCCCGATCGGTTTTACGCGGCTTTTGCTCCGTTCTTTGAAGAGCTTTCCTCGCGTTACGGCGATATTACCACAAACTGCGCTCATAATGAGTTTTTGAATTATTTGATAACAACGGGAATTTTAGGGCTTGCTTCATATCTTTTTCTGTTCGGTTCCGCTGTCGCGAGAGCCCTGAAAAATGCAGTGAAAGCACCCGAGGCGCTTGTATTTATTGTTCCTATAATCAGCTATCTTTTGCAAAGCGTCGTAAATATCGCGACGCCGATAACAACGCCGCTTTTGTTCATTTTTCTCGCTTTGTCTGAATCTCAGACAGTGGGTGTCGGTTATTCCAAAAAGGATATGTTACTGTGAAAGTCTTCTCCTCACGGGGAAGGCTTTTAATTTACAAAAATGCTGAAAAGTACATATGATTTTTATTGCTATATCGGGCTTATTGTGATATAATTATTCAGATAAATTGGGTTATTATGTGAAGGAGCGGGCGAATTGATTATCCTCGGAATCGACCCCGGTTACGCTATTGTCGGCTGGGGCTTGGTGGAATATAAAAACAACAAATTCTCACCGCTTCGTTACGGCGCGATCATTACCGAAGCCGATATGGACTTCAACTCGCGGCTCGAGGTCATTTTTAACGACCTTAACGATATTATCGCCGCCTTCAAGCCTGATTCAATGGCGATCGAAAAGCTTTATTTTACCACGAATCAAAAAACAGCGATTATGGTCGCCGAGGCAAGAGGAGTTATCCTTCTCTCAGCAAAAAGACAGGGCTTGCCGATTTTTGAGTATACGCCTTTACAGGTCAAAACCGCTGTCACGGGTTACGGCAAAGCTAAAAAACCTCAGGTTATGGAAATGACCAGAAGGCTTTTGAAGCTGCCCTCTGTTCCAAAGCCCGACGACACCGCCGACGCTCTTGCTATCGCCTTGACGCACATTCAGGCGGCAGGCAGCGAGCTCAGGCAAAAGCTATTCAGAGAGGGGAATATTTAGTGTATTACAGTGTTCACGGCGAGGTGATTAACCTCGGTCCCGGTGTCGCCGTCATAGAATGCGGCGGTGTGGGATACAGGTGCCTTACCACAATCAATACTCAAAAGAACCTTTCCCTCGGCAGCGAGGCGAAGCTATATACATATCTGAGCGTTCGTGAGGACGCTATGGAGCTGTTCGGGTTTTATTCCGAAGAAGAATTAAACGCGTATAAAACACTGATCGCCGTCAGCGGAGTAGGTCCGAAGGTCGGACTTTCGATCCTTTCGGCGCTTACACCTCAGCAGTTGTCTATGGCGATAGCCTCGGGCGACGTCAAGACTATCACTCTCGCTCAGGGAGTGGGAAAGAAGCTTGCTCAAAGGTTGATTCTTGAATTAAAGGACAAGTTTAACTTCGGTTCATCAGAGCAGTTTGATGTGTCGGGCGCTCCGTCTCAGAGCTATGCTGTCGGCAATGTCCCCAAGGCTGTTGAGGCGCTCGCTGTTCTCGGTTATTCTTCCGCGGACGTTACGCCGTTTATCTCGACCCTCGACCCGTCGCTTCCCGTTGAGAGGCTTATCGGCGAGACCTTGAAGATGATGGGCAGAAAATAATAAAAGGTAAATTAGAATGAGTATAGAATTTTCAGATGAATTTGATTTTGAAAACAGAATAGTTGATACCTCCTCGATTCCCGAGGATGTCGCGGATGGTGAAAATCCTCTCAGACCCAGGACGCTTGACGACTACATCGGTCAGGAAACAGTAAAGGAAAATCTGAGGATCTTTATTGACGCGGCAAAGCAGAGGGGAGAGAGCCTTGATCACGTTCTGCTTTACGGTCCCCCGGGGCTAGGAAAAACCACTCTTTCCGCGATAATAGCGAACGAGCTCGGCGTTGCCGTCAGGATAACCTCGGGACCCGCGATCGAAAAGCCGGGCGATCTTGCCTCGCTTCTTACAAATCTTAGCTCGGGCGACGTGCTTTTCATTGACGAGATACATCGTCTCAGCCGAGCGGTTGAGGAGATACTTTACCCCTCTATGGAGGATTTCGCGATAGATATCATCACGGGAAAGGGTCAGATGGCGACTTCCTACCATCTTCCGCTTCCCAAATTCACGCTTGTAGGAGCGACTACAAGGGCGGGTCAGCTCACGGCTCCTCTGCGTGACCGCTTCGGAGTCGTACTGAGGCTTGAGCTTTACACGCCCGAGGAGCTCGCGAGGATCGTTGAGCGTAGTGCGGGGATACTCGGGATCAAGATTGAGCGTGACGGAGCTCTTGAGATCGCCTCGCGATCACGTGGAACGCCGAGAATCGCAAACCGCTTTTTAAAGCGTGTGCGCGATTTCGCGCAGGTGCTTTCCGACGGTGTTATCACTCTTGAGACAGCGAGGATCGCGCTTGAACGTCTCGGAGTTGACGAGCTCGGTCTTGATAATAACGACAGGCGAATGCTTGAGGCGATCGTAAAATTCTACAACGGCGGTCCCGTCGGACTGGAAACTCTCGCCGCCGCGATCGGCGAGGAAGCTGTTACGATCGAGGACGTCTACGAACCGTATCTGATGCAGATCGGATTTTTGAGCCGTACTCCGAGAGGGCGTTGCATAACCGCAAAGGCGTGCGAGCATCTGGGGCTTCCTTTTCCGAAAGGAACGGCAGTAACGCCTCAACCTACATTATTTGATAACTGATTTGGCAGAAAGGCTGATTAAATGAGAGCTTCCGAAAATTGGAAGGATTATGAGCTGATCGATTGTTCCGACGGCGAAAGGCTTGAAAGATGGGGAAACATCATTCTTATCCGTCCCGACCCTCAGATAATTTGGAGCTCGGGCAAGAGAAACCCGCTTTGGAAAAACGCTCACGCACGATATCACCGCTCCAATAAAGGCGGCGGAAGCTGGGAAATGTACAAAAAGGTTCCCGATAACTGGAGCGTAAATTTTAAAAATCTGGTTTTTAACGTAAAGCCTATGGGCTTTAAGCATACGGGTGTTTTCCCCGAACAGGCTGTCAATTGGGAATGGGCTCAGAATAAAATAGAATCCGAGCGCCGCCCGATGAATATCCTTAATCTATTCGGCTATACGGGTTGTGCTACTCTGGCTTGTCTCGACGCCGGCGCCAAGGTTTGTCACGTTGACGCGAGCAAGGGAATGGTTAACTGGGCTAAGGAAAACGCGTTCAGTTCAAAGCTTAATGATAAACCTGTCAGATGGCTTGTCGACGACTGCGTCAAGTTTGTACAGCGCGAGATTCGGCGTAAAAATAAATATGACGGGATCATTATGGACCCGCCGTCCTACGGCAGAGGTCCTAACGGCGAGGTTTGGAAGATAGAGGAAAAGCTTTATTCTTTTATGGAATTATGTATTCAGGTTTTATCCGACGATCCCTCGTTTCTGATCCTTAATTCTTACACAACGGGATTATCTCCCGCGGTTATGGAGTATCTTTTGAACACAATGCTCGTCAAGAAATTCGGCGGGCGCGTCAGCTCGGACGAGATCGGGCTGAAAGTAACGGAGTCGGGGCTGTTTCTGCCTTGCGGCTCAACGGTAATTTGGGAGAAATAAATGAGTTTTATCACGGCTGAAAATATCAAGTTTTCGTACGACGAGGAGAACAAAAACGTTCTTGACGGCGTAAGCCTGAAAATAGAAAAGGGCGATTTTGTCGCTCTTCTCGGCCATAACGGATGCGGGAAATCCACTATGGCTAAAATGCTCAACGCGATGCTGCTTCCCGACGAGGGAACGATCGTTATTGAGAATATGAGCACGAAGGACGAGGAGCTGACTTTTGAGATCCGCAGGACAGTCGGTCTGGTGCTTCAGAATCCCGATAATCAGCTTGTTGCCAGCGTTATCGAGGAGGACGTCGCTTTCGGACCCGAGAATCTCGGAGTTGAGCCGTCCGAAATACGTAAAAGAGTAGACGAGGCGTTGAAAGCCGTTGATATGTACGAATATCGCACGCACGCGCCTCACAAGCTTTCCGGTGGTCAGAAGCAGAGAGTCGCCATTGCAGGTATATTGGCTATGCAGCCCTCCTGCGTCGTTTTTGACGAGCCGACTGCTATGCTTGATCCCAACGGCAGGGAAGAGGTCATGAAAACGATCCATACCCTTAAAAGCAGGGGGATCACCGTCGTTCTGATCACTCACTATATGAACGAGGCTGTTCAGGCTGACAGGGTCGTTGTTATGGACAGCGGAAAAATACTTACAGAAGGCACGCCAAAGGAAGTTTTTTCTCAGGTCAATCTTCTCAAAAAGCACTCGCTCGACGTTCCGCAGGCGACAGAGCTTGCTTATAAGCTCATCGGAGTAGGGCTTCGTTATACCGAAATGCCACTTACCGCCGAGGAATGCGTCTCCTTTCTTGAGGGGGTGCTGAGATGAGTATCATTGAGGTGAAGAACCTTCGCTATACATACGGAATAGGAACTCCTTTTGAGATCAACGCTGTCGACGACGTCAGCGTGAGCGTCAACGAGGGCGAGGTAATAGGACTTATCGGTCACACAGGCTCGGGAAAAAGTACCTTTGTGCAGACGCTTAACGGTCTTATCAAGCCCACCTCGGGTCAGATCTTGCTTGAAGGTAAGGATATTTGGGAAAAGCCAAAGGAGATACGTAAAATCCGTTTCAGGGTCGGAATGGTTTTTCAGTATCCCGAATATCAGCTCTTTGACGATACGGTTTACAAGGACATTTCCTACGGCCCCAAAAACAAGGGGCTCAGTGATGAAGAAATAGATAAAACAGTAAGAAGCGCGGCAAAGTTTGTCGGTCTTTCGGACAAGCTTTTAGATAAATCTCCCTTCGATCTTTCGGGCGGAGAGAAGCGCAGAGCCGCCATAGCGGGCGTTATTGCCATGGATCCCGACGTGCTCGTGCTTGATGAGCCCACCGCGGGACTTGATCCCAAGGGTCGCGATCTGCTTCTGGCTCAGATAATGCAGTACCACAAGGAGCGCAACAACACGATTTTCATCGTTTCCCACAGTATGGAGGACATCTCCCGTATTGCCGACAGGATAATGGTTATGAGCAAGGGGAGGCTCGTGATGTTTGACACTCCCAAAAAGGTTTTCAGTGAGGTTGAAAAGCTCGAGAAAATCGGTCTCAGAGTACCGCAGATAACTAAAATAATGATGTCGCTCAAGGAAAAGGGCTTTCCTGTCTCCGACGGCATACTCACTGTCGAGCAGGCTATGTCAGAAATAGTTGACCTGCTGAAAAAGGAGGGAAGACTATGATCCGCGATATTACTCTCGGTCAGTTTGTACCGGGTAAGGGAATTATCCACAGAATGGATCCGCGAGTTAAGATCCTGCTTTTGATTGCGTTCATCGTGTTCATCTTCTGCACCTTTAATTTTGTTTCGCTCGGCGTTTGCGCGGCGGCGGTGCTTTTTGTGATTTTTCTCTCGGATGTGCCATTTAAGCTGTACTTAAAGAGTTTGAAGGTGATAATACTCATCATAATAATCACCTCGATCCTAAATATCTTTTACGGCTCGGGAACACCGATTTTTGAGCTGGGCTTCCTGAAAATAACTCTTTCGGGAATATACAGAGCGATTTTTGTCTCTGTCAGGATCATTTGCCTGATACTGATAAGCTCTTGTCTGACCTTTACAACGTCTCCGACCGATCTTACCGACGCTATTGAAAGATTGATGAAGCCGTTGAAGGTTTTCCATATCAAGGTTCACGAAATCGCTATGATGATGACGATCGCGCTTCGTTTTGTGCCGACTCTGCTTGAAGAAACCGACAAGATCATGTCGGCTCAGAAGGCGAGAGGCGCCGATATGGAATCAGGCGGGATAATAAAGAAAATCAAGGCTATGACGCCTGTTTTGATACCGCTGTTTGTCTCCGCGTTCAGACGCGCCTATGAGCTTGCGATGGCTATGGAATGCCGTTGCTACCGAGGCGGAAACGGACGCACAAGAATGAAAATATTACATATGAAGCCGCTTGATTTTGGCTGTGTCGGCTTTGCGGCGGCTTTGTTAGCCGGAATTATAGTATGCAACCTGATTTTACCTGCCGTGATTTAAGAAATCTTCTGATTACAATTTCATACGACGGAAAAGCCTTTCACGGCTGGCAGATACAGCAAAACGCCGTTACGGTTCAGGAGGTTTTTCAAGAAGCTCTGTCAAAGATAGTCGGCGAGTTTTATGACCTCAAGGGCTGCAGCAGGACGGACAGCGGAGTTCACGCGGATATGTATTGTGTTAGCGTTAAAATTAAGCATCCGATTCCCGAGGAAAGGCTCAGGGCGGCGCTCAACCGATGGCTGCCCGAGCAGGTGGTTTGTCTTGACATAAAGCCCTGCGCTCCTGATTTTCACGCAAGATATAACTGCAAAAGCAAGCGTTATGTCTACAAAATCTGGAACAGCGAAACCCGTAATCCCTTTCTTAACGGCTACGCGTTGTTTTACAGATATCCGCTTGACGTTGAACTTCTCAACAAATCGGCTCAGGCATATGTCGGCAGTCATGATTTCACCTCTTTCTGTACGGCGGACAAGCGTGAAATGCTCAATATGACGCGTAACGTTAAGCTCTTTGAGGTGAAACGCGAGGGAAAACTCGTTACAATGACTGTTGAAGCTGACGGCTTCCTGTATAATATGGTCAGGATAATGGTCGGAACTCTTCTCGGTATCGCTCAGGGAAAGATAGCTTCCGATTCTATCCCGAAAATAATCGCCGAAAAAGACCGTTCCTTTGCGGGTGTTACTGCTCCGGCGTGCGGGTTGTATCTTAACAAAGTCAATTATTGATATAAATAAAGGAAGAAATATATGAAATTTATGAAGGGACAGCGTCACAGCGTCCGAAATATCGAAAAAAAGAAAAAGCCTAAACGCGAGGTGTTAAGCTACGAGGACGTTCCTCTTGAAGAACCGAAGCAGGAAAGCATTGAGATAAATAAGACTGCGGTCAAGCGTATCCTCATCGTTGTAGCGATACTGATCGTTATGGGACTGACGGTCTTTGCGGTAGCGAACCGTGACAACCTCACTCCCGAAAAAATCTCCAACTGGGTCAAATATGATCTTCTCGGCTCGCACGATACAGGGTATCCCGTAAAGGTCATCGGTACAGGCGTTAATGAGAACAATTTTCTCTGCGACAACGGAGCGTTCTATGTTTCCGATACCGCCTATGTGAGTCTCAGCTCCTCGGGTAATGAGCTTTGCTATAACCGTCACAGCTTTTCAAAGCCCGTTCTGACCTCCGACGGCGACAATGTGCTGATCTATAATCTTGGCGGCAACGGCTATGTTGTCGGCAATAAAAAACAGCTTGGCAAATTCAGGACTACCAAGGATGATAAGTATATCATCACCGCTGACGTTAATAAGAACGGTTACTATTGCATTGTCAGCGAAACCGACGGTTACCTTTCAAAGATTTTTGTCTATAATAAAGATAACGAACAGATTTACGCGTATTCCTTCGCCGATTATTATATCAACGCCGTGGCTCTTAACAGCGCGGGTACGGGTTGTATCGCTTGCGGCGTTTCGGGCGACAACGGAAGCCTTTTGAGCATTGCCTATCAGCTTGATTTTACAAACGAAAAGCCGATCGCTACCTACACTCTTGACGAAAACACCATTTATGACGTTCAGTATCTCAGCTCCAGCAGAGTTTGTATGGTCGGTTCAGGTTCATCATTTATGCTGAATCTTGGTGATTCCAAGCTCAAGCAGATAGACTACGGCAGTATGGAGCTCACAGCCTATGATATCGATCCTGACACCGATACTCTCACACTCTCGCTTTCACGCAGCGGTGATGGAAGATTATGCTCTATTCAATATCTTAACACCGACGGCAAGCCGATCAAAGTTATCGATACAAAGCGCTCGATCGAATCGCTCAGCCTTTATAAGAACAGGATCGCTGTCCTTGACTCCGGCGTGTGCTATTTATATGACACGACAGGCAAGAAGCTCGGTAAGGCTGACGCGGGAAACGGCGCGAAGTCGGTCAGAATGGAAGATATGGAAAGAGCCTATGTGTTAGGTATTAATGAAATAAGGAAAATAACGGAATTTAAATGATATTAGATATTTCAATGATATTGCTTGTCGCGCTTTTTATGATCATCGGAACTAAGCGCGGCATCGCGAAAACTCTTTACGGTCTCGCAAGCATAGTGCTTTCGGGCATAATAGCGTATCTCGCAGGACGTTTTTTTGCTAATTTGTTATACAAAAACGTAATACTTAAATCGATTTCCGACAGCGTAACAAAGTCTGTTTCGGAAACGACGGCTGGCTCCGAAAAAATCGCGGAAAGCGTTTTTAAAGATTTGCCCGACTTCTTCTCGGGCTTGCTTAATTCGTTCGGTATCACCGAAAACACGATTTCTTCGGCGGTAGACGCAAAGGCGACCTCTCAGGCGATAACCTCTGCTGTTGATTCTGTCATCGCTCCGATACTGATCTCGATTTTCAGCGCGATATTCATACTCGCTTTGTTTTTGATCGTGCTTCTGCTGTTCAAATTGTTGGGACATCATGTATTAAAGCTCTTTGAGCTTCCGATAATTCGTACGGTAAATTCCATCTTCGGCGGAGTTTTCGGACTTTGCGAGGGCGTAGCGATCGTATTTGCGGCAGTTATGATCCTTCGTATAATCCTGCCGTGCTTTGATAAGCCATTTATCAGTCCCGAACTGATAAACTCGTCGTATGTATTCAAGCTTGTTTATCATTCGGATTTTATAAGTCTGATCTCAGACGTTATTTAGGGTAATTTTAGGGAATAAATATGGAAACAGGTGATGGAAATGGTTACTAAATTCGATTTGAAGGAGCTTCGGACGGTACCGAATATGCTCTCTGTTTTGAGGATAATTCTTATTGTACCGTTCGTGATCTTCTTTTTGAACAAGAACTATATCGCGGCCGCGGCGATGATAATTCTTTCAGGAATATCCGACGCGCTTGACGGCTTTATAGCGCGGCGGTTCAATCAGATAACCGAAATAGGGAAGATGCTTGATCCTCTTGCCGACAAGCTGACGCTTATCGCTATAATGATATGTATACTGATACTGTTCCCGATAGTGATGCCTGTCGTAATCGTTCTTATTCTCAAGGACTTGGTTATGATGATCGGAGCTACCCACCTTCTCAAGAAGGATATTAAGCCGCCCGCGGCAAAATGGTACGGTAAGCTCAGCACGATAATGTTTTATTTTTCAGTCAGCCTGATAGTATTTTTGAAGGCGGTATATGATTATGAAAATCCGATCCTTTCGCTGGTGCTCCTCGGAGCTACTGCGGCGATGATGATTTTCTCGCTGATAAAATATTTTATGATATTCAAAGAACTCAACGGTTCTGAAAAGGAGTAATATATGTTATGTAGTAAATGCGGAAAGCGACCCGCGGTCGTTTTCGTTTCATCCAACAATCCGTCCTCCGACGCGCCCACAACAGGCTATTGCCTTACCTGCGCAAAGGAGCTCGGAATTAAGCCTGTTGAGGACTTGATAAGAAAAATGGGTCTTACCGACGAAGATCTTGAGACTGTTCAGGATCAGATGAACGCTCTTCTGACCGACGACGGAATGAAGGACCTTATGCAGAATATGAACGTGGATAATCTTGCCGAGCAGATGGAGGAATTCAACGAGCAGGCTGAGGATAACGGAGATTTTTCTCCCGGCGGAGCTCCCGTTTTCCCGTTCTTCAACAATCTCTTCGGTGCTAATAATTCCGATAAATCTTCAAAGGAAGGCAACGACCGACGCGATCGTTCCAAGGACAGACGTAAAAACTCAAAGAATGACAAAAAGCGCAAGCACCTCAACCTTTATTGCGAGAACCTCACAAGCAAAGCTAAAGAGGGCAGGATCGATAATATTATCGGACGTGACAAGGAGATCGAGCGAGTTATCCAGATCCTTTCACGCCGCCAGAAGAATAACCCCTGTCTTATAGGCGAGCCCGGCGTAGGTAAAACAGCCATCGCCGAGGGTCTTGCTCTGCGGATCGCCTCGGGAAACGTTCCTCTCAGACTTCTTGACAAAGAAATATATCTGCTTGATCTTACCTCTCTTGTCGCTGGAACTCAGTTCAGAGGCCAGTTTGAAAGCCGTATCAAGGGACTTACTCAGGAGATCAAGGAAGCGGGTAATATTATCCTCTTTATTGACGAGGTCCATAATCTTGTCGGAGCAGGCGACGGCAGCGAGGGCACAATGAACGCTGCCAATATTCTCAAGCCCGCGCTTTCCAGAGGCGAGGTTCAGGTTATCGGAGCGACGACCTTTAATGAGTACAGAAAGTATATCGAGAAGGATTCTGCGCTTGAAAGAAGATTCCAGCCCGTTAAGGTAGGCGAGCCTTCGATTGCCGACACTATCGAGGTGTTAAGGGGAGTCAAGACTTATTATGAGCTTCATCACCGCGTTACTGTAAGCGATGACGCTGTAAGAAAGATCGTCGTGCTCTCCGAAAGATATATCAACGACCGCTTCCTTCCCGACAAGGCTATCGACCTTCTCGACGAAAGCTGCGCCTGCGCCGCTCTCAGGAACAAGGAGATGGAACGCTTTGACAAGCTTAACATAGAGAAACGCAATTATTCGGCTATGATGGACGAGCTTGAGCACGAGGAAGAGGTTGATTACGAGAAGCTTGCGGAGGTTCGCTCGGATATCGCTAAGGTCGATCAGCAGCTTGCTAAGATCGATATGAGCAAGGTCAACGCTCCCGTAACGGAGGAGGATATCGCCAAGGTCATCGAGCTTTGGACAGGTATCCCGTCGTCAAGGATCAGAGAAAATGAACTCTCCAAGCTCGCCGATATCGACCTTGAGCTAAAGAAGAAGATAATCGGTCAGGATGAGGCTGTTGAGGCTCTCGCGGCCGCAATAAAGCGAAGCAGAGTACAGATCTCGCCCCGCCGACGTCCCGCTTCGTTTATCTTTGTAGGTCCCACAGGCGTTGGCAAGACCGAGATTGTAAAGGTTCTGTCTCAGGCTTTGTTTGATACGCCCGAAACGCTCATCAGACTTGATATGTCCGAGTTTATGGAAAAACACTCGGTTTCCAAAATCATCGGTTCACCTCCCGGATATGTTGGTTATGACGAGGCGGGTCAGGTAACCGAGAAGGTTCGCCGTCGTCCGTATTCCGTGCTTCTTTTTGACGAGATTGAGAAGGCGCACCCCGACGTTCTGAACATTCTTTTACAGATACTTGATGAAGGCAGAGTAACCGACGCTCACGGCAGAAGCGTTAACTTTGAGAATACCGTAATAGTTATGACCTCCAATGCAGGCTCCGAAAGACGTGAAAACGCTCTCGGCTTCGGCAAGCAGGAGGGTGATATTGTCAAAGAAAAGGCGTTGAAGGGCTTGCAGGAGTTCTTGCGACCCGAGTTTATCGCCAGAGTTGACGAGGTCATCGTATTCCGCAGCCTTACTGCCGAGAATTACAGGGCTATCGCCGACCTTATGCTTTCCGAGTACAAGGAGCCGATCGGCGAGAAGGGCATTCAGTTTACTTACGACCCCGAGGTGTGTGATTTTGTCGCGAAGAAAGCGGCAAACGGCAAGAGCGGAGCGCGTGACCTCAGAAACTTTATTCGTAAGAATATTGAGGATAAGATCACTACCGAGCTCATCTCTCACCGTGACGGCGACATCGCGGGAGTGCACGTAAGAGTTGAAAACGACGAAATCAAGCTTGATATCATCTGAATCACGAGGTAAAAAATGTCTAAGGAATATAAAATCAGAACCAAAAACCCTAATGTTTTTCTGCGAGTAAAAAAGGGTCATTTCGCTACAATGCACAGCCACACAAATTATTATATCGACGTTACAACGCAAAAAAACCGCCTTTCCGAGGCTAAGGCGGTTGCTAAAGAGATGGTCTCGGCGTATCAGGTTAACACGATCGTTGACACTATCCTTTGCCTTGACGGTACGGAAGTGATTGGCGCGTTCGTTGCCGAGGAGCTTACCAAGGATAATTACATCAATCTCAACGCTCACCAGACTATCTACGTCGTTTCTCCCGAGTTTATAGGCGGAGGACAGATGATATTCCGCGATAATCTTACTCCGACTCTTGCGGGAAAGCACGTGCTTATTCTTGCGGCGTCTGTCACAACGGGTAAGAGCGCGATTGCCGCGATCGACGCGATCAAGTATTACGGAGGCATCGTTGTAGGTGTATCCTCAATATTTGCCACATTAAAGGAATGCGACGGCCATCCTGTTCATTCGATTTTTGATCCTAATGATCTTGGCGATTTTATGAGCTTTAAGCCGCACCAGTGCCCGTTCTGCGCTGACGGTAAAAAGATTGAGGCTCTGGTAAACAGCTTTGGATATTCGGCGTTATAAACCCGATAATCGGCTCTTTCTGTATTATACTAATTAATTATGTCATCCCTTTATTATATGCGAGGGATGACATTTTTTGCGCTCGGTTTCGATTCCCATCATCTTTTTCGCCCAATAAAAAAACGCCCTCTTGGGCGTTTTTATTGGAGCGGATGATGTACGTATCATAAATATTTTATGTTTGATATCGTTTGATACGGCGTGTTTTGAATCCTTTGGTTCATCAGCTCTCCTCGCTAAAATTGTCCCACAGGGACAATTTCTTAACGCTCGGCTTCGATTCCCATCATCTTTTTCGCTCAATAAAAANNNCCACAGGGACAATTTCTTAACGCTCGGCTTCGATTCCCATCATCTTTTTCGCTCAATAAAAAAACGCCCTGCTGGGCGTTTTTATTGGAGCGGATGATGGGAATCGAACCCACACGATCAGCTTGGAAGGCTGAAGTTCTACCACTAAACTACATCCGCATATTGACAACATTGTTATTATATCAAAAAACAATGCTTTTGTCAATATGGCGTGTTAAATTATTATTTGTTTTCGCTGTATTCAAGCTGAGGATTGCGAATATTTACCTTTGTGCCCTCATCGACCGAGTGAATAATAAACGCGTTACCGCCGATAACAACATTACTACCGATAACCGTATCTCCGCCGAGTATACTGGTATTAGAGTAAATGGTCACATTATCGCCGATCGTAGGATGACGCTTGACTCCCTTGAGCTGCTGTCCTTTTCTTGTGGAAAGACCGCCGAGGGTAACTCCCTGATATATCTTTACATTGTCGCCGATAACAGTTGTTTCACCGATTACAATGCCCGTTCCGTGGTCAATAAAGAAGTATTTTCCGATCGTAGCTCCAGGATGGATGTCAATTCCTGTGAGGCTATGGGCGTATTCGGAAATAATTCGAGGTATCATCGGAATATCAAGCAGCCACAGCTCGTGCGCGATCCTGTAAACAGTTATCGCAAATATTCCCGGATAGCTGAAAATTATTTCCTCAATGCTGTAAGCCGCGGGATCACCGTCAAAAGCCGCCTGTACATCGGTGGCAAGATAGTCTCTGATCACAGGGAGTCTGTTCAGAAAATCGTAAACAAGAGCGTCTGCCTTTTCATCGCAGTCAACGCAGTTCTCATCACAATTTTTGAGAGCCTTGGAAACCTGTTGCTTGAGGTTGTACTCGATATTCTCTACTCTTTCCCCGACAAGGTATTTTACATAGTCGCTGCGAACCTTCATATTATCAAAATAGCCGGGGAAAAGAAGCTTTCTCAGCTCCTTAACGATCGAGATTAACGCGTCTCGGCTGACTATATTGTCCTCGTCGATTCTTCGTGTTAGCTCGTGTTTTTCATAGCTTTCGAGAATTTGATTAATAAGCTTATCCGAACTGTTCATAATTACGCCTCGCAAAATGTATTCTTTATATATTATACAGGAGTTTTTATGTTTTCGCAACAATAATCTTGAAAACCTATTAAATTTGTGGTATTATAATAGCTATAAAACATATATGTATTGGAAGTGGGAAAATGAAAATTTCGACAAAGGGCAGATACGCTCTCAGAATGCTGGTCGATTTGGCAGAGCATAGGGGAGAAGGATATGTAGCTTTGAAGGATATAGCGGAGAGACAGGCTCTTTCAAAAAAATACCTTGAACAAATCGTTCCCGTGCTCAACAAGTCAGGGATACTCAGGACAAACCGCGGCTTTCAGGGAGGCTACTCTCTCAGCCGTTCGCCCGAGACCGTAACGGTGGGGGAGGTCCTCAGGCTGACAGAGGGTTCAATGGCTCCCGTTAAATGTATTGAGAATGACGCGTTTGTGGATTGCGACAGAAGCAGCGATTGTCCTACGCTTTACGTTTGGCAGGGTCTTAAAAAAGCGATCGACACTTACCTTGATTCCATCACCTTACAGGATATCGTTGACCGTCAGCGAGAGAGCTATTCCAATGATTATGTTATTTGATTTATAATACGACAAAAGCCTTCCGAAAAACGGAAGGCTTTTTCTTATTTCTGTTTACCTGAATAGTTGTGCGCCTTGTCAAGCAGCATATCCTTGACCTTCATCAGCCTTGTGCGGCTGCTTCTGTCGTTTTCTTCAAGCTTCATTGAGATGTATTTGATCGTATCCTGATATCTGGGGATCATAACGTGTTCGAGAGAATTAACTCTGCGCCTCGTTTTTTCGATTTCGGCAGACATCAGCTCACAGCTCTTTTCCATTTCGGCAAGCTTGATCAGATCGGGCAGCGCGCTGTTGAGGGCTATTATCGCGTCGTCAAGCTCAAACGAGGTATAAGCGAAACCGTAGGGGAAGATATCGCCGCTGTCGCTCGTTCTGGTTGAGGAGCTGAACTGCGGTATCTCAACGCTCATTACGTTCTTTGAGCCGATCTCCACATTGATTTGCTGCTTTGGGGACATAAGCGAAGCGTCAAGCGCTTCCTTAGACATTACCGCGCTGGCGTTTACAAAGTGAGAGTTACAGTCGTTGAGCTTTTGCTCGACCTCGTCTCTCAACGCGCGCGTTTCTCTTACAAGGTCAAGAAACTGACGCATAAGCTCGTCGCGCTTGTCCTTAAGCATTTTATGACCGCGAACGGCTGTGGTAAGCTGTTTTTTCAGCTTAGTCAGCTGCATTCGCGTGGGATTTACATTCATAATCGCCATAAAAGCACCCGCTTACTGTTTACCGTAAAATTCGTCGAGCATATCATCCTTGATACGCTTTAATTCACTTCTCGGGAAGATTTCGAGCAGCTTCCAACCGATATCGAGCGTTTCCTCGATCGAACGGTTTGCGTCGTAGCCCTGAGAAACGTACTCGCGTTCAAACGCCTCGGCGAACTCGGCATATTTCTTATCCATATCCGTCAAAGCGGCTTCACCGAGAATTACCATAAGCTCTCTGGCGTCCTTGCCTCTCGCGTAGGCGGCAAAAAGCTGGTTCATCGTAGCCGCGTGATCCTTACGTGTTCTGTCGGGACCGATACCCTTATCCTTCAAACGTGAAAGAGAGGGGAGAACGTCGATAGGCGGTGTTACGCCCTTTCTGTAAAGCTCACGCGAGAGTATGATCTGACCCTCTGTAATGTAGCCTGTGAGGTCGGGAATGGGGTGTGTCTTATCGTCCTCGGGCATTGTGAGGATCGGAATAAGAGTGATCGAGCCCTGTTTTCCTCTGAGACGACCTGCTCTTTCATAAAGAGTAGCAAGGTCGGTGTACATATATCCGGGATAACCGCGGCGACCCGGAACCTCCTTACGCGCGGCGGAAACCTCGCGCAGAGCGTCGGCGTAGTTCGTGATATCGGTCATAATAACGAGCACGTGCATACCGAGGTCAAACGCGAGATACTCGGCGGCAGTAAGCGCCATACGAGGCGTCGCGATACGCTCGATAGCGGGGTCGTTCGCGAGGTTAACGAACATAACGGTTCTGTCGATAGCGCCTGTTTCCTTAAAGGACTGAATAAAATAGTTAGATTCCTCAAAGGTGATACCCATAGCGGCAAAAACAACGGCGAAGTTCTCGTCCTTGCCTCTTACCGTAGCCTGACGCGCTATCTGAGCGGCAAGCTGAGCGTGGGGAAGACCCGAAGCGGAGAAAATCGGAAGCTTCTGTCCTCTTACTAGAGTATTAAGTCCGTCAATAGCGGAAATACCTGTCTGGATAAATTCCTGAGGATAATTTCTGGCGGCGGGGTTCATCGGTGTGCCGTTGATATCAAGACGTTTTTCGGGGATAAGCGCGGGACCGTCGTCAATAGGATTGCCGAGACCGTCAAAAACTCTCGAAAGCATATCGGGAGATACGGGCAATTCCATTGAGCGTCCGAGAAATCTAACCTTTGAGCCCGCGAGGTTGATACCCGAAGCGGATTCAAAAAGCTGTACCAAGGCGTTACTGCCGTTGACCTCAAGCACCTTACAGCGGCGTGTTTCGCCGTTGGGAAGCTCGATTTCGCCTAATTCATCATATTTTACGTCGTCAACGTCGCTGATCATCATAAGAGGACCTGCGACCTCCTGTATTGTGCGGTATTCCTTAGGCATCAGTCGTCACTCCTTTTCAGTACATCTTCGATTTCACTGTCAAGCTGAGCCTCGATCGACTCAAACTCATTGTCGATCTTGTCCTCAGCCTCGTATTTATAACGTCCGATCCTTTCACGAACGGGTATATTAACGAGCATTTCAATATTCGCGCCCTTGTTGAGCGCCTCAAGAGCCTTGTCATAGAAGCTCAGAATAGCTCTCATCATAAGAACCTGTTTTTTGAGCGAGGTGTAAGTATCCGTCGGGTCAAAGGCGTTCTGATGGAGATAGTCCTCACGGATCGAGCGCGAGGTTTCGAGCTTGAGTCTGTCGGAAGCGGAGAGTGCGTCCATACCTACAAGGTTTACGATTTCCTGAAGCTCCGCCTCGTCCTGTAACAGGGAGAGAAGTCTGCCTCTCAGCTCCATAAAATCGGGAGCGACGTTCTCGGCAAACCAGTCAGCGAGCTGATCGGTGTAAAGAGAATAGCTTGTGAGCCAGTTGATAGCAGGGAAGTGACGTTTGTAAGCAAGATTAGCGTCAAGGCCCCAGAATACTTTAACGATTCTCAGCGTAGCCTGAGATACAGGCTCGGAGATATCACCGCCGGGAGGCGATACGGCTCCGATAACGGAAAGCGCGCCTTCGGTGTCCTCGGTTCCGTTTACGATCACGCGACCGGCTCTTTCATAGAACTGAGCGAGACGGCTTCCGAGGTAAGCGGGATAACCTTCTTCACCGGGCATTTCCTCAAGACGACCTGACATTTCACGAAGAGCCTCAGCCCAGCGAGAGGTGGAGTCAGCCATAAGAGCTACGGTGTAGCCCATATCACGGAAATATTCGGCAATAGTGATACCAGTGTATATGGAAGCCTCACGAGCCGCAACAGGCATATCCGATGTATTAGCGATAAGCACGGTCCTCTCCATAAGAGAGTTTCCTGTACGCGGGTCTTTAAGCTCGGGGAATTCGTTAAGAACGTCGGTCATCTCGTTTCCGCGTTCTCCGCAGCCGATGTATACGATGATGTCGGCTGCCGCCCATTTAGCAAGCTGATGCTGAACTACCGTTTTGCCCGAGCCGAAAGGTCCGGGAACCGCCGCTACACCGCCCTTCGCGAGAGGGAAGAGCGTGTCAACGGGTCTTTGACCTGTTGTAAGCAGGATATCGGGAGAGAGCTTCTTTTTATAAGGTCTGCCTATACGTACAGGCCAGGAGGTGAACATCTTGATTTTTTCCTCGCCCTTATCGGTTTTGATAACGGCTATATATTCGTCAAGGCAGAACTCGCCCTCCTCGATTCTCTCAACAGTACCGTTTATCTTATTCGGAGTCAGGATCTTGTGCAGAACGGCAGGTGTTTCCTGAACCGTTCCGAGAACGTCGCCCGCGTTGACCTTATCGCCGACCTTTACAACAGGGGTAAATACCCACTTTTTGCTGTGATCGAGAGGGCTGACCTCTACGCCTCTTTTGAGGTTGGTGCCCGCGACCTTCATTATTTCATTAAGAGGACGCTGGATACCGTCATAGATCGAGCCGATAAGTCCAGGACCGAGCTCAACCGAAAGCGGCGCGCCTGTGGATTCAACGGTTTCGCCTGGGCCTAAGCCCGAGGTTTCCTCATAAACCTGAATTGACGCTTTGTCGCCGTGCATTTCGATTATTTCACCTATAAGACGCTGTTTGCTTACTCTGACAACGTCAAACATATTAGCGTCGCGCATTCCGTCCGCGATAACGAGAGGACCCGCGACCTTTGTAATAATTCCTGTTTTCAAATCTTACACCTCAATTATTGAAGATTATGTCTGAGCCAACAGCCTTCTCAACGAAGGATGAAAGCCGTCTTACGCCTGCGCCGCTGTTGCCCTTAACGCCCGGGATAGGAATGATCGCGGGGATAAGTCTTTCCGAGTATCTGTCTCTTTCTTTGAGGGTGATGTTATATACCTCCTCAGTGAGATAGATAATGGCGTAGTCCTCGGAATCGGCTATATTTCTGAGAAGATGAGGCGCGTTTTCGCTGTCGTCACAGGGATAGATATCCAGCCCGATAGCGGAGAAGCCCTTTATGCTCTCACTGTCGCCGATAACGGCGATGTTCTTAGCCATAGATCTCACGCAGCCTTTCTCTTATAATTTCGGTTTCGGTACCTGTCTTGATACCGTTTGTAATAATGTGTATTACCTTTTTCTCTGCTTCACAGCCAAGATAATAACCCACAAGAGGCTCGCAGCCTTCGCTGGAACGCTTGCAGCTTTCCTTGGCGGCAAGGATCAGCTTGTCGTCAACAAACCTCTCAAATGAAGCGGGGGACTGCTTGTAACACTCCATAGCCTTATTGCAGTCGTATTCGCTGTATTTCGAGAGCTCGTCAATAAGGTATTCCGAGCCTTTGACCGCGGCTGCTGTTACCGCGTTTTTGCGGAAGCCTTCAACATCACAGAGAGCCTTGTTCAGGTAATCGGCGGAAGAGCCTGTTCTCGCGCTTCTTATCGCGATTTTGATATTGTTATAGAAAATCTGAGTTCTGAAATATTTTTTAAGAAAATCGGAAGAAAAGCCTTTGGCAAGTCTCAGAGTTTCTTTCATAACAGCGTTGTCGATCACCGCGTCGCTTTCCTTGGCGTCGTTCTTTGTCGCGATTATGTCGTACGCTTCCTCGCAGGACTTTGAGAGCCAATCGGGGAGAGAAGTGAATTTTTTATGTTCAACAGCTTCTCTGAGCTTTTCGGACGCGATGGTTGAGGGGCTGATAATGAGCTCGTCGTATTTTCTGCCCGACATAGTACCCTTGAGCGTTACTTTAAAATTATGAGCGTCGTTGACGATCAGAAACGGGTCAAAGATCGAAAAATCGGGAGCGACGCTTCTGAGATATTCCCATACTTCAACGCTGTGATTTTTGATTATTTCATCAACGTCCCTGCCGTCGCCGTAGCCCTTGTCGGAAAGAAAGCGTTTGATCTCATCAACGCTTTTAAAGCTTAAAAGCTGTTCTATGTCCGACGAGGTCAAAAGCGATTTTTCTCTCGCTCTGACAGAACCGATCGAAAATTCATATGATAATGCCATAAGTATCACCCGTCAGATAAACAACTCGCGGTTGATCAGATCCTCAAGCTCGTCGCGTCTTGAAGCGATGATAGCGGAAAACGCCATATTTTCCTCGATATCGCCGTTCTTAAGGATAAAGCCTCCGTCAATATCAACGGGCTTGTCGGATACCGTAACATTGATCCCGCTTTCCTTCAGCTTTGACTCAAAGTCAAGGGGGAGACGGTTCAGATCCTTCTGATTTAAGAATATCTCGCCCTCGCTGCCCTTTAACTGCTTTGCAAGACTGTAAATCGCGTTGAAATACTCTGAGTGTTCCATATTAAGCATTCTTTCATGGATCATTTTAAGAGTATTATCGATCTCCTCACGGCGCTTCTTAAGCAAAGCGTTCCTGATTTCAAGTTCAGCCTTGCTTTTTGCGGCGGCCTTGATCTGCTTGAGTTTTTTCTCGGCTTGCTCGTTGTTGAGCTTTTTGTCCTTCTCGATCTGATTTTTTGCTTCGTCTATTATTTTGTCATATTCAGCCTGAGCTTCAAGCTCAATAGCTTTTACATTTTCGTCGCAGTCTGATTTAATACGGTTTATGATTTTTTCTCCACCGTTCATACAGACACCGCCTTTCTCTTATTCGGCATTAAATTTTGATTGCAGGTACGGAAATAACTACGAGCAGAGATACGATGAACGCGAGAAGCGCGTAGATCTCAACGAGTGTAACCGATACCATAGCCTTAGAGAAGTTTCTGTCGTCCTTTGCGCTCATCGCGATACCCGAAACGGAAGCTTTGCCCTGAGCGAAACCCGAAACCATACCGCCGATACCGATAGCGAGCGAAGCGCCGAGATAAGCAAGACCCTGCATAACTGTGGGAATGCTTCCGCCTAAAACGCCGCAGTTAACAAGAATAAGGAAGCCTACGATGAAGCCGTAAAGTCCCTGTGTACCGGGGAGAAGCGTTAATACGAGCATTTTACCGAATTTAGACGAATCCTCGGAGAGAACTCCCATGGAAGCCTGTGCTGCTCCTCCTACGCCCTTTGCGGAACCGAAGCCCGCGAGAGCTGTCGCGATTGAAGCGCCTACAATAGCAAAAAAGATACCGTTAGAAAACATATTATTTATCCTCCTGAATTTTAATGTATTTACTCTTTAACGAGAACGGTTCAAATTCTTTACCGCCGCCCTCGTAAAATTTACTGAACATTTCTACGTACTGAAGTCTCATTGTGTGTACGTATGAACCGAGCGCGTTAAGACCGATGTTTATGGCGTGGCCGACAACCATGATCAGTACCATAAATATGAAGCCCACAACGCTCCTGCCGAACATAGTCGACAGCATATTGAATACCTGAGCCATAACTCCCGTTGTAAGCCCGAGAGCAAGAAGTCTTGAATAGCTCAAAAGGTCGCTGATATAGCTTGTAACGTCATAAAGCGACGCCAAACCTCCGATAACCTTACCGAAGCCTTTTTTGTCACGTCCCTGCGTCAGAACAAGTCCGACCGCACAGGCAATCGCGATTCCCGCTCCGATGTAAAGTATGATCTGAGACGTTGCCATTCCTACTCCGAGCACGGCGAAGCCTAAAAGCATCATCATCCACAATCCCGTGTCAAAGAAAGCCGCCTTGTAATCCTTCTGCTTGAAGCAGATATAGAATTTACAGCCCATACCGACGAGAATATGAACCAAGCCGAAGGCTATGGATATTATCATCAGCATCAACGCGTCCTTTTGCGGATCGATTGTAGGCCAGGGGAGAATCTCAGCCATTGTAAGCTTGGCGCCCGTAAAGTAATTGTAAAGCGCGACAGGCGCGTCACCGAATATACTTCCGAACACAAGTCCCCAGAAAAACGTTGATATGCCGCAATACTGGAACAGCTTGAGATTATTTCTCATTTGATCGTCAGGCTTGAAAAGCTTGAGCACTATACCGATAGCGATCACCATCAGAAGTCCGTAGCCCGCGTCCGAGAACATCATTCCGAAGAAGAAGTAGAAGAAGAACGCAAGAAGCGGCGTGGGATCGATATCCGCGCGTGACGGAGCCGCGTACATCGTCAGAATATTCTGAGCGGGTTTCGCAAAGCGGTTGTTTTTCAGCTTTACCGGCGCGTCGTCGTCAGCGTCGCTGAACTCCACATAACAGGTCGCGACTCTCTCGCAGAGATTTTTCAGCTTTTCCGAGTCTTCCTCGGGAATAAAACCGTAAATAACAAATACATGACGAGTCTGGTCGAGCTCGTTTATTACGTTGTACTTATCGGCTCTGATCCTAAAATAATCCTGAGTAACCTTGATATCCTCGCGTCTGTCGGCAAGCTTTATGATCGTTTCTATATATTCCCGATTTTGCCTGTCGATTTCTTCAAGCCTTTTATTCAGGCGTTCGGACTTTACCTTTGGAGTATGACTCGTCGGGGTCATCGGTCTTGAGAATCCGAGAGACCGAAGCGCGTCCTCAGCCATCGTTTTTTGACTTATGGGAGTAAAAATGACTGCGCAGGTCATTTTATTTTCGGAATACTCGATCTCAAGCTCAAATTCAAGCTTTGGGTTTTCCTCGGCGATTCTTGCGCTGAGAGATTCATCAGTGTAAGCCTCGGGAAAACTGCCTATAAATATTGCCGTTGATTTTGTATCCTGAGTATTAATGGGGATATCAAGATTCTTCCACGCTTCAAGCTGAGCGAGAGAGGTTTTGATACGAACCGTTTCCGCCGCGTTGTCGCTGAGCTTTTTGCTGAGCGATACGATTTTGTTGCAGACGGTCATTACCTCGGCGGCGTTTGAAGCGATCACACCGATCTCATCGGGATCGATTTCGCGTCTGCCCTTGAAGGAATCAAGAAGTCCCTTTTTCTCGCGCGAGTAGTCGTCAAGAATCTTGAGCGACTGCTCGGTTAGTGTCACATTTCGCTCGAAAAGCTGCATTTGCGAGGTCATATCGACCTTGGAGAACCCTTCGGCGGATTTATCGCGCTTTCTTATCTGAATCAGAGCGCTGTCCTGAAGGTGTTCCAAAAGCCGTTTTCTGTCCTCACGCAAGGCGACGATCCGAACGGTTTTCATCTTCAATTTTGCCAATTCAGCATCACCACACTTTAATTTAAAATAGCATTGATCGCGTTTCCAATGACATTTTCGCGGTTCCTTTGAGCAACCTTGTGAATGTCGGAGCATTTGTCAGCGGCAGCCTGCTCAGCTTTCTGACGAATCCTTTCGCCCTCCGAGCGAACCTCGCTGAACAACTTCTCGTTTTCCTGAGAAAATTCGGCGTCAGCGTTTTTTATCAGCGCCTGTGCGTCCTTTTTTGCGCTTTCAAGCTTTATTTGAGCGGCTTTTTTAGCGTCATTCTCGCGGTTTTTGCTTTCTTCCTCAGCGAGCCTGACAGCGTCTAAAATATCTTTTGCCATAGCCTTCTCCTTTATAATGAATTTTCATCTGCTTAAAATTGCATAATTCTTAATAACTATACCACATTTTAGCGATTTAATCAATAAATTTTCATTTCAAAAATTAAACAAAAACAAATTTATGTCTAAAAATATGTCAAATTATATTGTCTGTGCAAAAATATGCTCCTCTAAAAAAAACGACCACAGGACGGTTTTCTTAATGTAGCGTTGCGACCGCCGCCTGTGGCGGAATAAGGGAGCAAAAGCGCTCTCCAAAATAAGGAGTTGAAGGACAGCGTTACAGGCTGTCCGCACAACGACTATATTTTGGTGAGAATAAGCTTCGAATCCCACTGTTTTTGATATAATGGCGGAAGCGGTGTACGTAGTGCTGTTCAAAAATATCATCTCGTTTGTTGCGCTGTGCAAAAGCTCCGTTGGTTCATCAGCGCTCCTCGCTAAAAACCGTCCACTGGACGGTTTTCTTAACACTCGACTTCGAATCCAACCTTATTATCTGTAAAAAAATAAGCACACCGAAATGGTGTGCTTATTTTTTATGGCGGAAGCGGTGGGATTCGAACCCACGAGCCCGTGAGGACTACCTGATTTCGAGTCAGGCCCGTTATGACCACTTCGATACGCTTCCGTATTCAACTTTATTATTGTACTTTGAAAAACGTATTTTGTCAAGTGTTTGTTTTCGGCATATAATAAAAAATAAGGCGGTGGTAACTATGGCTTTTTCCGACAGAGAGCTTTTGGCTCGCCTGATACAATGCGAGGCAGGCGGCGAGGGCGACGAAGGAATGCGCGCGGTGGCGTCTGTTGTGATGAATCGCGTCAACGCGCCAAACGGCGAATTTTCCCGAGTTTCCAACGGCGGTAACGTCAGGGCGATCATTTTACAAAAAGGACAGTTCACCTGTACGAGAACAGAGAACAACACTCAGAATATTTACAATATGAACCCAACGGCTATCCATTATGATATTGCCGACTGGGCGCTCGCGGGCAACACGACCTCGTCCGTGGGTAATTCTCTGTTTTTCTTCAATCCTTTTTCTTCGGATTGTCCGAACTATTTTCCGTCAAAAATCGGGATCATTTACAACAAAATCGGCAAGCACTGCTTTTACGCTCCGACCGCTGCTTACAAAGATACCTGAGGGGGTAATAATATGATGACAGGTAATGACGACCACAATGAGGTCAATAAGTTTAACAGCATTGATTTAAATGATTTATATAATCTTAACCGTTGTCTCGGCGGTGTATGTGTCAGCAATACCGTTCCTTCGGGCTTTCCTGCTGATTCCGTGGAGAGCATCGTTATGGATCCTTACACAAATACTATCAGAGGCGCTGAGCTTCTCAGCGCGGCGGATGAAGTCGCGTACAGGGATTCCAGTCCCATCATAGGCAATCCCGAGCAGATGTATCAGCCGATCACTAAAACACAAAGCGAGCTTTATCCGACACCTGCGATAGTTCAGGAGCAGGTGGAAGCGCTCGACAAAGAAAAAAACACCGCCGCTCCCGATTCCGCCGAGGATCTTTTCCTTCCGTATGAGGTCACAAGAGAAAGTCTCCAGTACCTTAACGGTTTTATAAGAACACAGATCGGGCGGCGCGTCACTATTGATTTTTTGCTTGGCAGCGATACTCTTACGTCAAAAACAGGCTATCTCCTCGCGGTAGCTCAAAATTATCTTCTCATAAACGAGCTTGATACCAACGATGTGACAGCCTGTGATCTCTATACTATGAAGTTCATTCGTTTTTATTATTAAATCAAATCAGCCAAAATACTGTTTGATACCAGAAAACCTTTTGGGGTAAAGTTCAGACGGTTTCCGTCAAAATCCATTAATCCTAATTCGGAATATTTTTTTACTTTTCTTAAGAAGTCTTTGTCGGGTTCGCCAAAGACTTCTTTATATTTATTCATTCTAAAGCCATCTTTAAGTCTTAGACTGAGCATTATATATTCCTCGGCGTTGCCGCCTGAACCGTCGCTTATTATTTTATTATCCTGAAAATCATCAAAAGAGCGGTCGTAATAAAAACGCTCGCCGTTCAAAAAGGAATGAGCCGACGGACCGATACCGAGATAATCGTCAAGCCTCCAGTATTTGAGATTATGCTTGCTTTCATATCCCTCAACCGAAAAATTTGATATTTCGTACTGCTTATAGCCCTGCTTTTCAAAGTAATCAACAGCGTACAGATATAATTCTGCTGTTTCGTCCTCGTTTGGAAATCGAAACTTATCGCGTCTGTTATAAAAAACGGTTCCTTCCTCAAGCTTGAGTATATACGATGATATATGTTTCGCTCCCGTTTCCGCGCAAAAATCGATTGAACGCCTGAGACTTTCCTTTGTTTGTTCGGGAATGCCGAGCATCAGGTCGAGCGAAAAATTTGTTATTCCCGTGTTCTTTATCAGCTCGATAGTGTTTTTAACATCTTCAAGAGAGTGTGTTCTGCCAAGCTTTGAAAGCTCATTTTGATTTGCCGACTGTAATCCGAGAGAAACGCGGTTCAGCCCTAGCTTTTTGAGCCATAGAAAATCAAAGAATTTACCCGAAGCAGGATTAACTTCCATAGTTATTTCCGCGTTATTATCAACATTGAAATCAAGCTTGATCTCTTTTAAGATCTCGCACATCAAATCAGAGCCGATCACGCTGGGCGTTCCTCCGCCGAAATAAACAGTGTCAACTTTTTCTTTTTGCTTTTCGCCCCAATATCTGATCTTTTCAATCAGCGCTTTCGTGTATTCCACATAACCTTTTTTGTCGGATCGCATACTAAAAAAGTCGCAGTAAGGGCATTTACTGCGACAAAACGGGATATGAATATAAAGTCCGAGGTTATTGCTCATAATTGTCTCCTAAAAAGGGGTGAGGCAGAAACTACTGTCTCTGCCCCAAATTTGGAAGGTATATGAAAAAATAGGAAAAAATCATTATTTATTACAATTATATTACAATATTTTTACAGTCTTGTCAAGCGTTTTTATTTAAATATTTTCACTTTTTAAATATTTCTTTTCAAATTATTGACATATAGAGGCAAATAATAGTAAAATACAACTGTTTGATTGCATAAACAGGTAATTTACGGAGGAAAATATGGCTGAATTAAGAGAGGAAATAAACAAGCGAAGGACTTTCGCTATAATCTCTCACCCTGACGCGGGTAAAACCACACTTACCGAGAAGCTTCTGCTTTACGGCGGAGCTATCAATCTCGCGGGTTCCGTTAAGGGCAAAAAGACCGCAAAGCACGCGGTTTCCGACTGGATGGAGATTGAAAAGCAGAGAGGTATTTCTGTTACCTCGTCTGTATTACAATTCAAGTATAACGGCTTTTGTATAAATATTCTTGATACTCCCGGACATCAGGACTTTTCGGAGGATACCTACCGAACGCTTATGGCGGCGGATTCGGCGGTAATGGTGATCGACGCTTCAAAGGGTGTTGAGAACCAGACAAAAAAGCTGTTCAAGGTTTGCGTTATGCGTCATATCCCGATCATCACCTTTATCAACAAAATGGATCGTGACGCGCAGAGCCCGTTTGATTTGCTTGAGGATATCGAAAATGTCCTCGGTATCAACACCTGCCCGATGAACTGGCCTATCGGCTCGGGTAAGGAATTTAAGGGCGTTTATGACAGAAAAAGCAAGGCGGTGCTCGCTTTTACCGCCAATAACGGTCAGAAGGAGGTAGAGGAGGAGATCATTCCGATCGACGACTCACGCCTTGACGAGCTTCTTGAGGAGAAGAAGCAGGATCTGATCGACGAGATAGAGCTTCTCGACGGCGCGGGCGACGAATTTGACCTTGACGCTGTCAGAGCAGGCACGCTCACACCCGTGTTTTTTGGCTCCGCGTTGACAAATTTCGGCGTTCAGCCCTTTCTTGAGCAGTTCCTCAAGCTCACACCTCCGCCGTCTCCGAGGGAAACGGTCGACGGTGTTGTAGAGACGGACTCCGATTTCTCCGCGTTTGTATTCAAGATACAGGCTAATATGAACAAGGCGCACCGCGACAGGATCGCCTTTATGAGGATTTGCTCGGGAAAATTTGAGAAGGATATGGAGGTTTATCATCTCCAGGGTGAAAAGAAAATGCGCCTTTCTCAGCCTCAGCAGATTATGGCTCAGGAACGCGAGGTCATTGACGAAGCGTACGCAGGCGACATCATCGGTGTGTTTGACCCAGGTATTTTTATGATCGGCGACACGGTTTGCACCGCGAGGAACAAGGTCAGATACAAGGGAATACCGACCTTTGCGCCCGAGCATTTTTGTCTTGTCCGTCAGAAGGACACAATGAAGCGCAAGCAGTTTATTAAAGGTATTTCCCAGATCGCTCAGGAAGGCGCGATCCAGATATTTCAGGAGCTTGACGCGGGTATGGAGGAAGTTATCGTCGGCGTAGTCGGCGTGCTCCAGTTTGACGTTCTTAAATACAGACTTGAGAACGAGTATAACGTTGAAATCATAATGGAGAACCTTCCGTTTGAATATATCCGCTGGATCATGAATGAGGATATCGACCCGAAGGAGCTCGACCTCGCCTCAGACACAAAGCGTATTCAGGACTTAAATGGCAACAAGCTCTTGCTGTTCACGAGCTACTGGAGTATCGATTGGGCGCTTGATCACAATAAGGAGCTCCGACTTCAGGAATTCGGTAACGCGTGATGCTGTACGATAAGCTGAAAAACGAGGATCGTATTCCGTTTCATATGCCCGGGCATAAGCGTAACACAAAGCTACTCGGCAGCAAGCTTCCGTATGACATTGATCTGACCGAAATCGAGGGCTTTGACAATCTTCATTCGCCCGAGGGCATTATAAAAGAGATCGAAGAAAAAGCGAAAAAGATTTATAAATCCGATAATTCCTTTATCCTCGTCAACGGCTCGACTGTCGGTATTCTGGCCGGTGTTTTAGCTGCGGTGAAACGCGGCGACACGGTTCTTATGGCAAGAAACTGTCACAAGTCTGTGTATAACGCTGTGGAGCTCGCGGGAGCGCGAGCGGAATACATTTTGCCCGAAACTGATAAGTACGGAATATTCAAGGCGATCGACATAAGCTCGCTTGAGGAAAAAATCATAAGCGTAAAGCCTAAGCTTATAGTCGTGACATCGCCTACATATGAAGGGGTAATGTCTGAAATAAGCGACATTTGTGAGGTCGCTCATAAGAACGGCGTTCCCGTTTTGCTTGACGCGGCTCACGGCGCTCATCATACGGAGCTTGCCCGACTCGCCGATATAACCGTTATGAGCCTGCACAAAACCTTACCCGCGCTCACTCAATGCGCGCTCGCTCATATAAACGGTTCGCTTGTCAGCGCAGAGGAATTTAAAATCAAGCTTTCCATGCTTGAAACCTCGAGCCCCTCGTATATTCTGATGTGTTCTGTTGATGAATGTCTCAGCTTTAAACCTGATAATATGAGACTTCGTAATGAACGCAAAAAATTACTTAACAATTGTGACGGGCTGGAGCGTTTGAGAGTTATCGACTACGGTGAACAAACCAAGCTTGTCGTTTTTGCCGGTTACAGCAATATCAGCGGTATTGAGCTTGCCGAGATTTTGAGGACGGAATATAAAATCGAGGTCGAAATGGCAGTCAGATACTATGTTGTTCTGGTCCTTACGGCTTGTGACGATTATTCCGATTATGAAAAGCTCGCAAAGGCTTTGCGCGAAATTGACTCAACATTATGTAAAAAGGGATTTACTCCGATCAAGCTTCCAAACTTGCCCGAAAAATCAAAGGCTGTTTCCGAAGCATATGAATATGTTGAGCTTGAAAAGTCGGCAGGCAGAGTCAGCGGTGAGTATATATGGGCATATCCGCCTGGGATACCGCTTATTGTACCCGGAGAAATAATTTCAGCCGAGCTTATTGAATATATCAGCGACGGGATCGAACACGGCGTAAATCATCAAAGCACGCGTGATAATCTTCCCGAAAAAATATATTGTCAATCCTGATACTTTCATTGACAACTAATATTATATATGATAAAATTCTATTATACTAATAGGAGGTTTTCAGCTATGAAAAGAATTCAGACTATTGAAACTCGCGACTTAAAGAAGAGCACACAGAGCGGCGGTTGCGGCGAATGCCAGACATCCTGTCAGTCAGCTTGCAAAACATCATGCGGTGTTGCTAACCAGCAGTGCGAAAAGTGCTCAGAAGCAGAGTAATTATTAAGGATTTCCGCCGTTTTTCGCTGACGCGTTAAACGGCTTTTCCTTTTTTAGGTAAGGAGTAATAAATGGTTCATCAGTATAAGCTAAACGGCTTTAATATCGTTCTTGATGTTTTCAGCGGCGCCGTTCACGCCGTTGACGAGGTCGCTTACGATATTATCGCCATGTATCAGACAAACAGTAAAAACGATATAATCAAAACGATCTCCGACAAATATCCGAATGTAACGACAGACGAGATCGTGGAGTGTATCGCCGATGTTGAGGAGCTAAAATCTCAGGGAAAGCTCTTTACGGAGGACGAGTACGCCGATCTTGCGTTTGATTTCAAAAAGAAAAATACGGTCATAAAGGCGCTCTGCCTCCATATCGCTCACACCTGTAACCTGAACTGCGAGTATTGCTTTGCCAGTCAGGGCAAATACCACGGCGAAAGAGCTTTGATGTCGCTTGAGGTGGGAAAGAGAGCGATCGACTTTTTGATTGAAAACAGCGGAAGCAGAAAAAACCTTGAGGTCGATTTCTTCGGCGGCGAACCGCTGATGAATTTTGACGTCGTAAAAGAAATAGTAGCCTACGCCCGCTCTGTTGAGAAAGAGCATAACAAGAATTTCCGCTTTACCTTGACGACCAACGGCGTGCTTGTCGATGATGATGTGATCGATTTCGCCAACAGGGAATGTCATAACGTTGTACTCAGTCTCGACGGCAGAAAGGAAGTCCACGATAATCTCAGAAAAACCGTCAACGGTCAGGGCAGCTATGATATTATAGTCCCCAAATTTCAACATTTTGTCGAGAAACGCGGCAACAAGGGCTATTATGTTCGCGGTACCTTTACTCACAATAACGTTGACTTTACCAATGATATCTTTCATATGGCTGATCTTGGCTTTACAGAGCTGTCAATGGAGCCTGTCGTGTGTTCTCCCGACGATCCCTACGCTCTGACATATGACGATCTTCCCAAGCTTTATGAGCAGTACGAGATACTCGCGAAATATATGCTAAAGCGCGAGGAGGAAGGCAAGCCGATCACGTTCTATCATTATATGATAGATCTGACGGGCGGTCCCTGTATCTACAAGCGTATTTCGGGCTGCGGTTCGGGAACCGAGTATCTTGCCGTAACGCCGTGGGGCGACCTTTATCCGTGCCATCAGTTCGTCGGTGACGAAAAATACCTCATGGGCGATATCTGGAAGGGCGTTACCAATAAAGAAAAACAGGACGAATTTAAGCTTTGCAATGCTTACGCGCGTCCCGAATGTAAGGACTGTTGGGCAAAGCTTTATTGCAGCGGAGGCTGCGCCGCTAACGCCTACCACGCAACAGGCTCGATCACGGGCGTTTACGAATACGGCTGCAAGCTGTTCAAAAAGCGTATGGAATGCGCCGTTATGATGCAGGTGGTAAAGGCTCTAAAATAAACACGGACTTGCAAGAATAATTCGCTCCTTTCATAGTATTTACTGTGATAAGGAGTGGATCATTTTGTTGAATCTTTTAAGCTTTTTAAGTCAGTATATTTTCTTTTTCTTTCTTCATGTCTGCGGTAACGGAACATTTCCGAAGCCTCTGTCCGCAAAGGAAGAGAGAGAATGCCTTGTGAAGGCCGCGGACGGCGATATCAGTGCCAGAAACAAGCTTGTGGAGCACAATCTTCGTCTGGTCGCTCATATAATCAAAAAATATTATTCTAACAGAAGTGATCAGGATGATTTGGTGTCCATCGGTACGATCGGTCTTATCAAGGCTATAAACACCTTTGATATCAACAAGAATATCAAGCTTTCCAGCTATGCCTCAAGGTGTATTGAGAACGAAATACTAATGCATTTTCGAGGATTGAAAAAGAGCTCACAGGATATTTCTCTTAATGAAGCAATTGACACCGATAAGGACGGAAATCCCTTGAGCCTGTTTGATATCCTCTCAACTGATGATGATATTTTTGACAGCCTTAACGATAAGCTCAATCTGTCAAAGCTTTATGATTACATCGAAGCTGAGCTTGACGACAGAGAAAAGCGCGTGATAACGCTCAGATACGGTCTTAACGGTCAAAAAGCCCTGACTCAGCGCGAGGTCGCGGAGCTGCTCGGCGTCAGCCGTTCCTATATAAGCAGAATTGAAACAAAGGCGCTCAAAACACTGCGCAGAAAATACGAAAGAAGCAATAACCTTTGATACGTGAAGTTGATTATAACGGACAAATAATTCAATATGAGCTCACAAGAAAACGTGTTAAGAATATAAACCTGAGGATAGGATCGGACTTGAAGGTCAAGGTTTCCGCGAATCCGAGAGTAAGCTTGCGATATATCGATTCGTTCGTGCTAGGAAAGGCCGAGTTTATTCTGAAAGCGATAAATAACTACCGTGAAAAATCAGTTGATAAACTAAAGACTAAGTACAGCGCGGAGGAGTTTCTTGCGCTTGCGGAGAAATATTGCGACGAGGTTTATAATTCCTTATCGGAATATAATATTGACAGACCTCAGATAAAATTTCGCAGTATGAAGTCAAGGTGGGGGAGCTGTAATTTCGTTAAATACGTTATTACCCTCAATTCAAAGCTTATTTACTGTGATGAGGAAATGATTTATTACGTGATCGTTCACGAGTTTTCACATCTTATTGTTCCTAACCACAGCAAGGACTTTTACAAGGTTGTCGAAAAGCTCTGTCCCGATTACAGGAAAATCAGAAAAGCTATGGGAGAGATTATAATATGAAGCTTGTATCATGGAATGTAAACGGCTTCAGAGCCTGCCTCAACAAAGGCTTTGAGCAGATTTTTAACGATTTGAACGCTGATGTTTTCTGCCTTCAGGAAACAAAAATGCAGCCCGATCAGGCTGATTTCTCGCCCGAGGGCTATGAAAAGTATTTTTTCAGCGCTGTGAAAAAGGGGTATTCGGGCACCGCTGTTTATACAAAGATAAAACCGTTGAGTGTCGCGTTCGGTGTGGACGGCAAGCATGACGATGAAGGTCGTGTCATAACCTGTGAATACGAAAGCTTCTATCTTTTGTGCTGTTATTCTCCCAACGCTCAGAACGAATTGAAAAGAATAGATTATCGTATGGAGTTCGAGGATGATCTCAGAGCGTATATGCTCAAGCTTAACGAGAAAAAGCCTGTTGTCCTTTGCGGTGATCTGAATGTGGCTCACACCGAGATCGATCTGAAAAATCCAAAGTCGAACCGCGGCAACGCGGGCTTTTCCGACGAGGAACGCGGAAAGTTCTCCGAGCTTCTTGAATCGGGCTTTACGGATAGCTGGCGTTTTCAGCATCCTGACGTCACGGGTGTGTATTCATGGTGGTCATATCGATTCAATTCAAGAAAAAACAACGCGGGCTGGCGTATCGATTACTTTGTTGTGTCTGATGATATCAAGGATAAAATCAACAGCACCGATATTTATACCGACATTCTCGGTTCCGACCACTGTCCCGTTGCGCTCGAACTCGAAATATGAATAATAGCTGAGCCTTTTTCATACCCTTTACGGGTGAGATCATGAAGAAGGATAAACGTACATATTTTCTTGTTTTCGCGCTGTTTGCCGTGTATGTCGCTCTGATCATAACGGCTTTTTGCAATATAGATAATTTTGCCGCGGTGAATCTTGAGTCACGTGGTACGGAAACCGTCATACTCGACGCGGGTCACGGCGGAGAAGACGGCGGGGCTGTGGCGAACGGGATCGTCGAAAAGGATATCAATCTTGAGATCACAAAGAAGCTGGCCGATGTTTTCAGAGCTTCGGGCTTTAACGTGATTATGACGCGAGACAGCGATAAAACGCTTGAATCCGAGGGTACCACTATCCGAGAGAAAAAGGTATCCGATATGAAAAACAGGCTCAGCCTTTTTAATAAAGACATTAACGCCTGTGTGATCAGCATTCATCAAAACAAATTTACTCAGGAAAAATACAACGGAGCGCAGGTTTTTTATTCTGCGAACAACCCTGAAAGTCAAAGGCTCGCCGAAGCTCTCAGAAGTGATATCACAACTCTGACGCAGCCAGACAATACGCGTGAATGCAAGGGCGCGTCAAAGGATATTTATCTTTTATATAACTGCAAGGCGCCGTCGGTGATTGTTGAATGCGGGTTTATTTCAAATTATGAGGAAGCGCAAAAACTGAAGGATGAAGAATATCAAAAGAAATTAGCGTTCGCGATTTTTTCGGGATATCTAAAATACAGTAACGCGAGGTAGAATTATGGCAAAGATAAAAAGCGTATATATCTGCTCGGAATGCGGCTATGAAAGCCCCAAATGGTACGGAAAATGTCCGTCATGCGGCGAGTGGAACACCATGACCGAGGAAATAAAGGAAAGCGTTAAATCCGCAACGGCGGTCAAAAAGCGTGTTTCCGCCTACGTTAAGCCTGTCGGCGTTGATGAGATCTCCACAGAAGACGAACAGCGCTTTGATACGGGCTTCAAGGAGCTTAACAGAGTGCTGGGCGGAGGAATCGTCAAAGGAAGTCTGGTGCTCCTCGGAGGAGACCCAGGAATAGGAAAAAGCACGATACTTATGCAGATATGCAAAAATCTTTCGGCTCTGAATATACTGTATGTTTCGGGAGAGGAATCACGCCGTCAACTCAAGCTCAGAGCGGACAGGCTCGGCGTAAAAAGCCCGAACCTGCTAATTATGACAGAAACAGACGTTGAGATCGTAGCGGAAGAGATAAAATCGCTCAAGCCCGATCTTGTAATGATTGACTCGATCCAAACTATGATGATCAAGGAGCTCAGCTCCTCGGCGGGAAGTATAACTCAGGTTAGAGAATGTACAAATCTGATAATGCATACCGCCAAGGATTATGATATCCCCGTAATGGTCGTAGGGCATGTAAATAAAGAAGGCTCGATCGCGGGACCGAAGGTGCTTGAGCATATTGTTGATACAGTGCTTTATTTTGAAGGCGACAAGCAGATGTCGTGCAGGATCCTTCGCGCCGTTAAAAACCGTTTCGGCTCTACAAATGAAATCGGTGTCTTTGAGATGACCGACAAAGGCTTGGCGGAGGTCGAAAATCCGTCCCAAATGATGCTGTCTGGCAGACCTAAGGGCGTTTCGGGCACCTGTGTAACATGTTCTCTAGAGGGAACAAGACCGATACTGACCGAGATCCAGGGCTTAGCGACACAATCGGGCTACGGCAACGCGAGAAGAATGTCGACGGGCTTTGATTATAACAGACTTTCCATGCTTTTGGCTGTGCTTGAAAAGAGAGCGGGATATTATTTCAACAATATGGACGCCTATGTGAATATAGTAGGCGGTCTCAGGATCGACGAACCTGCCGTTGATCTGGCGATCTGTATGGCTCTGATAAGCAGTCTTAAGGATACTCCCGTTACGGAAAACGCGGTAGCGTTCGGCGAGGTTGGTCTCGCGGGCGAGATTCGTTCTGTTTCTCAGGCTCAGCAGAGAGTCAGCGAAGCGGTAAGGCTCGGCTTTACAAAAATAATTTTGCCGTATCATAACGCTAAGAATATAGACGGATTGGGCGCTGAGATAGTCGGCGTAAGAAATATCAGACAAGCATTCGAGGCGCTAAGTGAGTAAAATAATAATGTCGGACGAGCTACCTAGCATTTGCGCCTCGGTGAAAGACCTTGGATATGAAATAATCGGTACTGACAGCGTGAAATGCTTTCTGCCGTTTGAAAGACGACACGCAGATATGCAGTGTCTTGTGATCGATAATACAGTGTTTGTATTACAGGAAGCGGTAAATCTTATCAACTCGCTGAAAGAAAACGGTATAAGCTATATAATGACCGAGCGCGAAACTGACGGAAAGTATCCGCGTAATGTGCTGTTAAATGCAGTGTATCTTAATGGTAGGCTGTATTGCAGGGAGGACGCGGCGGATCCCGCGGTAAAGAATTATTGCGCGACTCAGGGTATTAAGATCATCAACGTTAATCAAGGCTACGCAAAATGCTCGGTGTTGTTAGCCGACAAAGTCTTTATTACAGCGGATAAAGGAATTTATGACGCTATGACCCGAAACGGGGAAGAGGGGCTGCTTATTGAAAGCGGTGATATAGACCTTAAAGGAGTCGATTACGGGTTTATTGGCGGCTGCGGTTTTTATGACGACGGCACATTGTACTTGAACGGTGATATCTCAAAGCATAAAAGCTACCTTAAAATCAAAGAATTTTTGACAAAGAAAGATATAAAAACGGTATGCTTATCCGAAAATAAGCTGTACGATATAGGCGGATTCATAGTGATATGATCCGCTTTTTCTTTGTTCGCAAATTATACAGATTGTATAATAGAATTGAATTATACAAAATTTGTTAAAACCGTGGGGAAAACCAGGTCTTGAATTATACAAAATATTTTGATAATTAACAATAGCGGGTGATAGCGGGGTAAAGCTGTCACGATTATCCGCAAAACTAAGTTAAGTAATGAATCTGTACATATTTATAGTTGTTATATGAGAGTTTATATATTACTGTTTGTTTTGAAGCGCGTAACCAATTTATATAGATAAAAATAAAATCCGATAGAAATTCTTCTGACGATACTCAGGTCGTTAAAAATATTTCCATCGGATTTGTTATTTGTATTATGTAAGATATGAAAGCAAATTAAGAAAAAAATGAGCCGATAGAAAAAACTTCAACGACTTATTATATATCGGGAAAATTTCTATCGGCTGTAATTGTAACTGTTTTATTTGAAATGTAATTGAAAATAATATGATCTAAATAATTTTAGTGCATGAAGATATTTTACTATAATTACTTATTAGTCTGATACATTACTGCGTGAGTTGTTTTCGATAAGGATAAAATATCTAAAGGCGTTTATATTATAAAAGCATTGAATAGGACTTATCAGGGCTCTTTTACCCTCTATCGCCCTTTTACACTCCCCTGAATTATACAAAATACCTGTTTTGAGTCGTTAAAAGCGAAGGGGAAAGCGGCGGTTTTCAAGTAGAAACCCTTAAATGTTCCTTCCATTATCAGCAACGACAACGGAGAGTCGCCGAAAAAAACGTTTATCGGGCGAAACGATCAGCAGTAAGAACAGACTGAACGTAGCACATACGGACTACCGTTCAGAAAAAGCCGCCGAACAATGGGCTCGTAGGAAACGCGCGGTCAGGTAAAGAAAACTCACTAAACGTAGCGCTCGGCTCGCCGCTGTGTGGGCGTTTAGGCGAAAGCAACGCGCCGAGCGTTTTTTACGTTTGACGGCGCCGCGCGGAAAAGGGCGCGGCGCCACAGAACCAAACGCAAAAATCCGAGCAAACTAACCGATACGCACCGCTCGGCGCGTGCTTGAGACAAACGCCCACAAAAAGGCGCGGTGATTCTGATGTTTGTCTGGGTTGGTGCACACGCACACGGTACACGCACACGCACACGCACACACGTGTGAAAAAGAGAGGGGCGGCGGCGCCTTTAGGCGCATACAAAACGCCGCTTGGTAGCTGGGTGGGAAACCGATAAAGCCCACGCGACGAGCGTGCTTGCAAAGCGAGCAAGTGGGCAACGCCGCCCCGCAAGGGGTTTGCCGCGAGGGTGCCTCGGTCTGGCTTTTTGCGTATCGACGACGACGCTTTGAAAGGACAGAAAACCCCTGTTAAAACGGCGCCCGAGCGGACGGCGCAAGAAAAAGCCGCCACGTGCTGAGAGGAATTATGAAAGGAGTGTTTGATTATCGGTAAGGCTAGTTATTGGCTGTCGAAACCAAATCGAGATCGCGTTATGGAACATCTGATCTCCCTCGAACGTCAGGGAATGATCTCGGAGTCAGAACGACTCGAACTTTTCGATTTGATTTGTGTCCGTAGAACGTCAGAAAATGATGACGTTCAGGGCGAAACCTCTACTTGATATAACTGACAATATTATGTCAAATAAATTGTTTAGGCTGACCGCTTCCGAGGGAAAATACAACGGACGGGCAAAGCTCTACCCCTCAAAAAATGGAGCTTTAACTATCGTTGAGGAAATGGTTTGCTCGAACTTCATTTTCAATCCGAACGGTTTGGAACTGCGAGGATTGCGGGGCGAAATGAAAATCGGCAAGCCGACACCAGAGCTTGAAAAAATCGCCCGTTCAAAGGCTCGAGCGAATGCGAAGATCAAAGATTTGATTCTTTGCAATCAGTTTGATTACTTTGTAACCTTAACTCTCTCTCCCGACAAGGTCAACAGAAATGATTATGAATCGATCATCAAAAGACTTAATACTTATCTAGCAAACAGAGTAAAACGAAATGGACTGTATTATGTCGGTGTTCCCGAACTTCATAAAAAAGGCGGTTTTCATTTTCATTTTTTGATGAATGACTGTTTACCTCTGATTGATAGCGGGACTGTGGTTAGACCTATTGGCGGTCGCCCCGTACGATCGGAGACCGCCAGAAAGCAAGGTTATTCGCTCGAAGACTGTCGAACCGTCTACAACTTGAAAGATTGGAAACTCGGATATACAACAGCGATCCGCTTACAAGGCGATCGCCGAGCGATCGCAAACTATGTCGGAAAGTACATAACAAAGGGAAAGAAGGTCGGCGGTCGGTGGTACTACTCAGGCGGCGACCTTCGGCGACCGAAATACTTTTATTTCAATACAGACTTTGACAGCTTTGATCCTGATTATAGCTTTGATACTCCAAATGGCGAAATGCTAGTGAGAAGCTATCTCTAAAAGCCGCACGCGCGATTTTGTAAAAATTCCGAGTTGACATATTCAGGAAAGTAAATTCGTGCTATAATGGAAATATGAGAACGAATTACCTAAACCCCGACTTATATAACAGGCTTTATTCGGTTATGCAGTACAATAACGTCCTTGCCCTTAGGGTAAGCTTGGAAACAGGCTTGAGAATTGATGATGTTCTAAGTCTGCGCACGGAAAATTTAAAAGGTCGAACGATTGTTGGTGTTGCTGAAAAAACCGATAAACCATTCAAAAAAACGCTTAGCGTTGATCTGGCTAAGCGTTTACGTCAAGTAAGCGGAAGTGACTTTTTATTCCCTCATAGATTAAAAAAAGATGATCATAGAACTCGCCAAGCAGTTTGGAAGGACGTTAAAAAAGCCGCTCGTTTGCTCGGAATTAAGGGAAATATAGCTCCGCATAGCGCCCGAAAAACCTATGCGGTAGAATTGTTCAGAGATCAAGGGATTTCGGCTGTTCAGAAGCAATTACAACATGACAGAATCGGGACTACAATGATTTACGCCTTCGCAGATCTGCTCGATCAAGGGAAAAAGAACGAATGTTCGAATTATGATCTTGATTTACTGGCTGAAATGATCGCCGAAAAAGTCACTGTCCGATTAATGGGACAGTTGCAAAACTGTAATAAAAAAACTCAGAACTCGATTGAGCTCTGAGTTTTCTTGTGATATGCTAGAGGTAAAGAGGCTTGCGCTATCACTCGCAAGGCTTCACGGACAGTATGACCTCTAGTGGGAACGATACGTTCCTTCCATTACTTATAGGTTACCACAGTTCCGAAAAAAAGTCAAGTAGAAAGTGAGGTGATTATGTCAGTAGCCGCTAACCTTATACCCGAAGCTTTAAACGGCACAAAACAGCAATATTTTGTAAGCGCCAGCCGATATCAGGCGGCGCGTATAATTCGGGTTCCCCGAATTATACAAAATATTCATTTTGTATAATATTCCGTATTGGAATTATAGCCCTCTCCTTTTGTGTTATAATACAGAAAATGAGGTGATTTAATGGCGGTAGACTTTATGAGCGAAGCTCCTGACATAATAAAACGGTTTCTATTATATATGCAGAATATCAAAGGACGTTCTCCGAAAACCGTTGACGAGTATTATATTGACTTACGTACATTCTTTCGTTATTTAAATCAGGCTCGCGGGCTTTGCGATCGTTCTCTTGATTTTGATGAAATCAAAATTGATAATGTAGATATCGATCTTATAAAGTCTGTTACGCTACGCGAGGCTTATGAGTTTATGTATTATCTCCAGCGCGAACGCGGAAACGCTCAGGCCGCCAGAGCGCGTAAAACCTCTTCCCTGCGGCAGTTCTATAAATTTCTTGAAAGGGATCATTTAATAGAATCCAATCCCTTAAAAGAGCTTGAAACGCCAAAGCAAAAGAAAGCGCTTCCTAAATATCTTACTTTGGAACAAAGTATCGAGCTTTTGAACGCCGTTGAAGGAGAATACGCCGCCAGAGATTACTGTATTCTAACATTATTTCTTAACTGCGGACTTCGTTTATCCGAGATGTGCGGTCTTAATTACAGCGATATCCGCTCCGATAACACGATGAGAGTCCTCGGTAAGGGTAATAAAGAACGTGTTATATACCTCAATAAGGCTTGCCTGAATGCTATTAACGCTTACAAGGAAGTTCGTCCTACTGACGACCTGAAAGACAGAAAGGCTTTGTTTATAAGTCGTAATCATAACAGGATATCTCCAAAAACCGTTCAGGCTATGGTGTATAAATACCTTGAAAAAATCGGGCTTGACTCACAGGGTTATTCCTGTCATAAGCTAAGGCATACAGCCGCCACTTTGATGTATCAGACAGGACAGGTCGATATCAGGGTCTTGCAGGATATTCTCGGTCATGAGAATCTCGGTACCACCGAAATTTATACTCATTTGTCCTCAAAACAGCTTAAAGACGCGTCCGAAAGCAATCCTTTAGGGAAAATCAAACCAAAAATTTAAGCGTGTGTCGTTTATGACACACGCTTTTTTCAAAACTTAAACTCAGAAAAGTCAAAGGTCGCAAAATAATCCTTGGAGGTTTCCGCTCTGCGGATCAGCTTGAACGAGCCGTCCTCTTTGAGTAATACTTCTGCACTTCTGAGCTTTCCGTTGTAGTTATATCCCATTGAGAAGCCGTGAGCGCCCGTATCATGGATGTAGATCAGATCGCCGATATCTATCTTGGGAAGCATACGGTCGATCGCGAACTTGTCGTTGTTTTCGCACAGACCGCCCGTTACGTCATACATACGGTCGCAGGGCTCGTTCTCCTTGCCGAGAACCGTAATATGATGATAAGAACCGTACATAGCGGGTCTCATAAGGTTTGCCGCACACGCGTCAAGACCGATGTATTCCTTGTAAATGTGCTTTTCGTGGATCGCTTTAGCTATGATCGAACCGAAAGGAGCGAGCATATATCTGCCGAGCTCGGTGTAAATCTCTATGTCCCCCATTCCCTCGGGAACAAGGATCTTTTCAAACTTTTTACGCACGCCCTCGCCTATATATTTGATGTCGCTCTTGGGCTCCTCGGGCTTATAATCTACGCCTACTCCGCCCGAGAGGTTAATAAACTTGATATGTACTCCTGTTTTCTTTTTGAGCCTTACGGCAAGCTCAAAGAGTATGCCCGCAAGCTCGGGGTAATATTCGTTGGAAACAGTGTTTGACGCAAGAAACGCGTGGATACCGAACTCCTTCGCGCCTGCTTCTTTTAGCTCAATAAACGCTTTTTCCATCTGCTCCTCGGTCATTCCGTACTTGGAATCACCGGGGGTATCCATTACCTGAACCTTGTCCTCACTTCCCGCGAGCTCAAAGACTCCGCCGGGATTGTAGCGACAGCAGATAGTCTCGGGAACGCCGCAGACCTTCTTTATAAAGTCCACGTGTGTGTAGTCGTCAAGATTGATGTAAGCGCCCATATCATAAGCAAGCTTCATATCCTCGACAGGAGTAACGTTCGAGCTGAACATAATATCGGTGCCCGATATACCGCACGCCTTACAGAGCTCAAGCTCAGTGTAGGACGAGCAGTCCATACCGCAGCCTTCCTCAAAAAGGATCTGCATAAGATAAGGGTTCGGGGTAGCTTTTACCGCAAAGTACTCGCGGTAGCCCTTGTTCCAGCTGAACGCTTCGTTGAGCGCTCTGGCGTTCTCTCTTATCCCCTTTTCATCATAAATATGAAAGGGTGTGGGGATTTCTTTGATGATCTCCTGAGCCTTTTCAAGGCTCAAAAACGGTTTTTTCTCCATTGTTTCCTCCTAAATTACCTCGTTAATATATTCCTCGATCACGGCTTTTACATCCTCCAGACCGTAACCGTCAACCGCTGAGAACGGGATTAGTTCCGTCCCCTCAAATTCTCCCAGTTCGTCCATAATCCCTTCAAGCCGCTTTTCGTAAGCGTTTTTTTTGAGCTTGTCCTTCTTTGTCAGAACAATAACGAAGGGTGCGTTTGAGTTGTAAAGAAAACCGAGCATATCGTAGTCGTCTTTTGTCGGTTTGTGACGTATATCTATTATCTGAATAATCAGAGCAATGTTTCTTTGAGCCGAGAGATAACCCTCGACCAGCTCAGCCCATCTCGCCTTTTCGGCTTTGGAGACCTTAGCGTAGCCGTAACCGGGAAGGTCGACAAGCCTGAATTCCTCCGCGTTGTAGAAGTTTATTGTCGCGGTTTTGCCGGGCTGAGAGCTGACGCGCGCAAGATTCTTGCGCTGTACAAGCTTGTTTATAAGCGAGCTTTTTCCGACGTTGCTGTGACCCGAAAAGACTATTTCGGGCTTTGTGCTTTCGGGAAGCTGAGAAGCGTTTCCCGAGGACGTCTCAAATTCAACCTTATTAAAATTCATAAGTCACCTACTGTCTTATGGAAGTTGTTCTGCCAATCGGAGCGTCGGGAATAATCAGATGTCTGTCGGGCTTTTCCTTTACAATAACAGGCTCAACAGTCGCCTTGCCGAGCACCTCGGTAAAGTATTCACAAGGTACGAACTCGACCGCTTCTCTTACAACGCTGTCGACCTCATCAAGATCGGGAGTGTTTTCCTTGGGAATAAAAACTGTTTTGATCCCTGCCTTGTAGGCTGCCATCGCTTTTTCCTTCAGACCGCCAATGGGAAGGATTTTTCCTCTGAGTGTAATTTCACCTGTCATGGCGATATCTCGCCTTACGGGGCGCATAGTGAGCGCGGAATAGATCGCTGTCGCCATAGTGATACCCGCGGACGGACCGTCCTTCGGCACAGCGCCCTCTGGAGCGTGAAGATGAATATCCTTCGTCTTGTAGAAGGTCTTGTCCACTCCGAGGATATCTGCGTGAGAGCGAATGCATGAGATAGCGGTTTTCGCGCTTTCCTTCATAACGTCGCCAAGGGAGCCTGTGAGAGAAATGTTACCCTCTCCGTCCATTATCGCGATCTCGATCGGGAGCATAGTTCCTCCTACGGCAGTCCATGCAAGCCCGTTTACAAGTCCTATCTCGTCGGCTTTCTCAAGCTTGTCGCCTGTATACCGTTTTACTCCGAGATAATCGCCGATATTTTTGTCGGTGAATTTAACGCTTTCTTCTTCCCCGTTGACATATTTTACGGCAAACTTTCTTATCGCCTTGGATATCTCGTGTTCCAGACGTCTTACGCCGGCTTCTTTGGTGTAGCTGTCGATCATAGTGTAAATAGCTGAGGGAGCGAATTTGACCGCCTTGTTATCAAGGCCGTTTTCCTTTATTTGTTTAGGGATCAAGTGCTTTTTGGCTATGTTGAATTTTTCTTCTCTCGTGTAGCTGTCGATCGGGATGATTTCCATTCTGTCATATAGCGGAGCGGGGATCATCGACGGGTCGTTGGCTGTCGTAATAAAGAATACCTTTGAAAGGTCAAAAGGAATATCGATGTAATGGTCACAGAATTTGTTGTTCTGCTCTGCGTCAAGAACCTCAAGAAGCGCGGACGACGGGTCGCCCTTATAATCGGAGCCGAGCTTATCGATCTCGTCAAGCACTATAAGAGGATTATTGGTGCCTGCGGATTTGATCGCCGCCATAATTCTGCCGGGCATTGAGCCGATGTACGTTCTGCGGTGGCCGCGTATTTCAGCCTCGTCGTGAACGCCGCCGAGAGCGATCCTTGCGGATTTCCTGCCGATAGCCTCCGCGACCGACTGTGCGATCGAGGTCTTGCCCACTCCGGGAGGACCAACAAGACAAATTATCTGCCCCTTAACGTCGGGATTGAGCTTTCTGACGGAAAGCTGTTCAATAATACGCTCCTTGACCTTTGTCAGACCGTAATGGTTTTTATCCAGCTTTGACGCCGCGGCTTTGAGATTTAGCTTATCCTTGGTCGAAATGTTCCACGGAAGCTCAAGCACAGTATCCAGATATGTTCTGATAACAGCCGTTTCCTGAGAGCCGTAAGACATTTTCGCGAGCTTTTCGCATTCCTTTATAAGAACAGTCTCGCTCTTCTCACAAAGCTTGAGCTCCTTTATTTTTTTGATATATGTATCAGCCTCTCCCGAGGGGTTGTCTGCCTCTCCGAGCTCGTTTTCAATTATGTTTTTCTGTTCTCTGAGAAAATACTCGCGCTGCTGATCGTCAATTTTCGCGCGCGCTTTTTCGTTGATCTCTTCCTCGATTTCAAGTATCATTATTTCCTGACTGAGGATTTCGATCAACGTTTCGAGCCTTTCGGTAATGTTGAAGGTTTCGAGAAGCAGCTGTTTGTCGCGATAATCGGGAACTACGTTATTGGCGATAAAATCCGCGAGCTCTCCCCCGTTGTCATTCAGAGCGACCTTGAACATAACGTCCGAGGAAAGCTTGGGAATGAATCGGGAATACTTTTCAAACAGAGATTTGAGCGTTCTTGTAAGCGCGATCTCTCTGGCAGTCTGAAGATCGTGAAACTCAGGGATCGTGATCACCTTGGCAAAGAGGCACTTTTTGTCCTCGTAATAATCGTCCATTGAAGCTCTCATCTGACCTTCGACGATTACTCTGGTCTCTCCCTCGGGCTGCTTGATGACTTGTATGATTTTGGCTACAACGCCTGTTTTGTATAGCTCTGACGGGATCGCCTCTTTCGCGGAGGGATTCTTCTGAGCGACTAAAAATATGAGCTGGTCTTCCTTCATCGCTATGTTGATGGCGTTGCGGGATTTATCTCTGCCAACGTCAAAATGAAGCAGTGTTTTCGGAAAAACCACCAAGCCTCTAAGCGGTAATACGGGAAGATTCAAAGCTTCGGGTTCAGTAAAGTTCATAATTTCTCCTTAAAATCCAAAAGCTGTAAGGTAAAATTCGTCGTTGAATTTACTTTACAGCAAGTGGATCGTTAAGACACCTCTTCGGCGTCAATAATCTTTGAATTACTTGTTTTCGGCTGAGCTTTGAAGCCGCTTCGTATGATCTCCGGCTCAGCCTTGTTTTCTATAACATCCTCATTGATGATAATTTTAGTGATTGATTCGTCGGACGGCACCTCGAACATAAGATCGTTCAAAACGCCCTCCATAATGCCCCTCAAGCCTCGGGCTCCTGTGGACTGTTCCTTGGCGCGCTTAGCGACGGCTTTAAGAGCGTCGTCGGTGAAGCAAAGCTCCACGCCGTCAAGCGCGAAAAGTCTCTTATACTGCTTAACGATCGAGTTTTTCGGCTCGGTAAGTATCCTGACCAAAGCTTCCTCGTCAAGACCGTTGAGCGCCGTGATCACGGGAATACGACCAACAAGCTCGGGGATGATACCGTACTTGACAAGGTCATGAGCGACTACATCGTTCATCCAGCCCGTTTCGTCAAGCACAGCCTTCTCCTGAACCTTCGCGCCAAAGCCGATCAGGGACGCGCCCTTGCGCTTCTCGACTATCTTTTCAAGTCCGTCAAAGGCTCCGCCGCAAATGAACAGGATATTTTTAGTATCAATTTGCAAAAACTCTTGTTGGGGATGTTTTCTGCCGCCTGTCGGAGGGACGTTAGCGACCGTACCTTCAAGAATTTTTAATAACGCCTGCTGTACGCCCTCGCCGCTGACGTCGCGTGTTATCGAGGGGTTTTCGGATTTACGGGAAATCTTATCGATCTCGTCGATATAGATAATACCGCGCTCGGCCTTTTCAATATCAAAGTCGGCTGCCTGAATGAGCTTGAGAAGAATGTTCTCAACGTCTTCGCCGACATATCCCGCTTCGGTGAGCGTTGTCGCGTCAGCGATAGCGAAAGGAACGTCAAGAGCCTTGGCGAGAGTCTGGGCAAGAAGCGTCTTGCCTACGCCCGTAGGTCCGAGCAAAAGAACGTTGCTTTTTGCGAACTCAACGTCGTCGTCCTTGTTAAAAACTCTTTTGTAATGGTTATACACCGCGACACTGAGCGATTTCTTCGCTTTCTCCTGCCCTATTACGTACTCGTCAAGAATAGCCTTGATCTCAACGGGCTTGAGCAGCTGAGGGATCTCTATTTTGTTATCAACGGTCTCGTAGTTATCGTTAACGGTCATATCGGCTTCTTCAAGGATATTGACGCAAAGATCAATACACTGATCGCAGATATATACTCCGTTACCGCCCTTTACAAGCCGTCCGACGTACTCCTGCGGCTTACCGCAGAAGGAACAATAGATGTTTTTGTCGATATTGTTAGGCATATTATATCCTCACTTATCTGTTTTCAAATACCTGATCGATAAGACCGTACTCAAGCGCCTGCTGAGCGGTCATAAAGTTATCGCGGTTTGTATCCTTTGCGATAACGTCAACGGGCTGACCCGTGTTTTTGGCGAGAATTTCGTTCAGACGCTTCTTGATGTCAAGAATATGCTGCGTGTGGATCTCCATATCGGTAGCCTGACCGCGAGCGCCGCCTGAGGGCTGGTGGATCATAATATCGGCGTTGGGAAGCGCGTAACGCTTGCCCTTCGCGCCTGCCGCAAGAAGGAATGCGCCCATGCTGGCCGCCATACCTACGCAGATAGTGGAAACGTCGCACTTGATGTAATTCATTGTATCGTAAATAGCAAAGCCGTCTGTAACCGAGCCGCCGGGACTGTTGATGTAAAGGCTGATGTCCTTTGTGGGGTCCTGACTTTCGAGGTAAAGAAGCTGAGCGACGATAACGCCCGCGCTCGCGCTGTTGACCTCTTCGTTAAGGATAATGATCCTGTCGTTTAAAAGACGGGAAAAAATATCATATGAACGTTCTCCGCGGTTGGTCTGTTCAACTACATAAGGTATCAATGCCATACGTATCATTCCTTTCACTGATTATTAATTGGCTGTAATTTCTGAAATATACGGATTATTTAACTTTCGCGTTATCGCGAACAAGCTGCATAGCCTTCTCGACCTTGATATCCTGCGAGAGGGCTTCGGGAGCGATAAAGGTCTTGACCTGATCGGCTTCCATATTATATGCTTCGGAAAGCTTTTTGTATTCGTTCTCAACGTCCTCGTCGGAAACCTCGATAGCCTCCTGACGGGCGATAGCTTCAAGAACAAGACGGATCTTGACTCTCTTTTCAGCCTGAGGCTTGTAGGTGGCTTCAACAGCAGCCTTGTCCATACCTGTGTATTTGAGGTAAGTCTCAAGATCCATACCCTGCTGACGGAGTCTCATATCGAACTCGTTGAGCATATCTCTGACTTCGTTGTCAAACATAACCTCGGGGATTTCCTCTGTCTCAAGAGCGAAGAGAGCGTCGGTAAGCTTGTCGTCAAAGTCCTTTTCGGCATTTTCCTTGAGTCTCTCGGCGACCTTTTCCTTGAGCTCTTCCTTATATTCCTCAAGAGTGTCCTTTTCGGAAACGTCCTTTACGAACTCATCGTCAACCTCGGGAAGCTCCTTGACCTTGATCTCGTGGAGAGTGATTTTGAACTGAGCGTCCTTGCCAGCCAAGTTCTCCGCGTTGTAATCCTCGGGGAAGGTAACGTCGATCGTAAATTCCTCGCCTGTGGAATGACCTACGATAGCGTCCTCAAAGCCCGGGATAAAGTTGCCGTCTCCGAGACGAAGATTATAGTTCTCAGCCTTGCCGCCGTCAAATGCGTCGCCGTCAACAAAGCCCTCAAAGTCAATTACTGCCGTGTCGCCGTTCTGAGCGGCTCTGTCCTCAACAGTAACCATTCTGCCGTTGCGTTCTCTTACAGCCTGAAGCTCCTCGTCAACGAGCTCGTCGGTAACCTCTGTGGAGATCTTCTCGACCTCAATGCCCTTATAGCCGTCAACGGTAAGCTCGGGAGCTACGATAATAACGGCTGTGAAGGTATAACCGTCGTCGCCTACCTCGTCGATTTTGAGGTCATCAACGCCGACAGCCTTTAAATCGGCCTCAACGGTAGCCTCGGAAAGCGCTGTGGGATATGTATCCTCGATCGCGTCGTCATAGAAAACGGTCTTGCCGTACATTCTCTCTATAATATGCTTGGGAGCCTTTCCCTTTCTGAAGCCGGGGATATTGATATTCTTAACCTGTCTCTTGTAAACTCTTGTGGTTGCGGCGGTGAAGGTCTCTTTATCAACCTTTACCTCTAATTCGTACTTGTTAGCCTCTTCTGATTTTGTCGATTTGATTAAGCTCATTTCTGATTCCTCCATTTTTTAGCATTTCGCTTAATTTTAGCATAAATACCGCAATTAAGCAATATATATTTCTGTTTATTTGCTTATCTGATCAGCAGCGGAGTAAACCCCAGCGCGTCGCATGATATAAGCCTGAAATCGATACCTTGATATTCGCCGTTGAAGGCGCCTTTGATCATATTTCTGCCGTGAATATGACCGTAGTAACATTTTTTTACACCGTATTCACGCATTATTCCGATCATATTATCCTGAATCTGACGACCGTAAACGGGCGGATAATGCAGAAAAACGATCGGTTCTTTTAGACTCTTTTTTGCTGATTCAAGCGAGAGCCTCAGCCTGCCGCATTCCCTTTCGAGAAGCTTTTTGTCCTCGTCGGTCTCGCATTCGAGCAGCCACCCTCTTGTTCCGCAGATAACGTAGTTCTCAGCCTCATAGCTGTTATTAAAAAGGATTTTTATTGAATCAAAGCCTTTTTCCTCAAGACGGCGGTTTATTTTGGTTGCTGTTTCCCACCAGTAGTCGTGATTGCCCTTGAGAAATATCTTTGTCCCGGGAAGCGAATCGATGAAGCCAAAGTCCTCGTCGGTCTCGCACAGCTTCATTGCCCAGGAAATATCACCTGCAACTACGACCGTATCACGCTCTGTGACAAGGTTAAGCCAGTTGCGTTTCAGCCTGTCGACGTAATTGTCCCAACCGCTGAAAACGTCCATAGGCTTGTCCGTGCCGAGAGAAAGATGAAAATCCGCGATCGCGAAAACAGACATTATTTTACTCCGAGAGCGCCGAGCACATAGTCGGGCATTTCGTTTGTTTTTACAACGTCGGAGAAACGCGACTTTTTGTCCTTCAGGGAAGCGAGCGGAGCGGGAATCTCAACGCCTGTGATCTTGTTAAGAAGATCGACCATATCAAACTCGCTCTCGGGAAGCTCTTTTCCTTCGCTTACAGCGGAAAGGACAGCCTTTGAGAACTTATAAGGACTTGCTGTCGAGGCGATAACCGTGGGAGTCTTGTCCCCTGTCTCGGATACATATTTGTCATAAACCGAAACAGCGACTGCTGTGTGAGTATCGCAAAGATAATTTTCTTCCCTGTACATCTTGGCGATAGTTTCCTTTGTCTGAGCGTCGTCGCAGAAGCCGCCGTAAAACAGCTTGGAAACAGCGTCCCTGACCTCGGGAGTTACCTCGTATTTACCAACGGTCTTGAGCTGCGTCATCCATTCCTTTGTAATCTCATCGTTATCGCCCGAAAGCTTGTAGAGAAGTCTCTCAAGATTTGAGGATACGAGAATGTCCATAGACGGAGAAATGGTTGTGTAGAACTGACGGTTTTTGTCATATACGCCTGTGGAGATGAAGTCTGTAAGAACATTGTTGGAGTTTGAGGCGCAGATGAATTTGTTTATCGGGAGTCCCATACAGAAGGCGTAATAGGAAGCGAGAATGTTTCCGAAGTTGCCCGTGGGAACTACTACGTTGATTTTGTCGCCGAGAGCGATCTTTCCGGAGTTTACCATATCGAGATATGATGCGATATAGTAAACGATCTGCGGAAGAAGTCTGCCCCAGTTGATGGAGTTAGCGGAGCTGAACATCATATTGTTTTTCTCGAGGATATCGGAGATCTCGGGTGTTGTGAAGATTTTCTTTACGCCTGTCTGAGCGTCGTCAAAGTTGCCTTCAATGGCGCATACTCTGACGTTTTCTCCCTCCTGAGTGTTCATCTGACGCTTTTGCATCGGGCTTACACCTAGCTCGGGATAGAATACGATAATTTTTGTATGCTCAACGTCCTTGAAGCCCTCGAGCGCCGCCTTGCCCGTATCTCCCGATGTCGCAACAAGGATCACGGCGTCTTTTCCGTCGTTTGTCTTTTTAAGCGACTTTGTGAGAAGATGAGGAAGGATCTGGAGCGCCATATCCTTGAACGCGCAGGTAGGACCGTGCCATAACTCAAGAATATTTACGTCGTTGCCGTTATATTTCTTAAACGATAAAGGAGCGGGGTTCTCGCCGCCGAATTTCTCAACGGTGTAAGCCTTTTCAACGCACTCGTTGATTTCTTCGGCTGTGAAATCGGAAAGGAAATCCGAGAAAACCTTTTTCGCGATTCCTTTATAATCGAGTGAAAGCATATTCTTTAAGGTTTTGATGTCGTACTCGGGGAGCGACTGCGGAACAAAGAGACCGCCGTCCTTGGAAATACCCTGAGCGATAGACTGTGAAGCGGAAACAACTTCATTTCTGTTTTCCGTACTGTTATACAGCATAAAATCACCCTTTCATATCTTTATATTTTACTATAAAACTCAGTATTTGTCAAAGTTTTCGCAGAATTTGAACGTGTTTTCAAAAAATATTTTTTTGACGAGAGATTCGTTGTAATTTTCTCTTAAAAACAACTCATAAACCTCTCCCATACTGTCTATTCCGACTAAATCATTCGGAAGCTCGCACCCGTCAAAATCAGCGCCGAAGGCGAGAGCGTCCTCTCCTCCGAGAGAAAGCATATGCTCCGCGTGTTTTATTATATCGAATTTTGAGGCTTTATCGGGATCGTCGTTTAAAAAATACCTGTGAAGATTAAGCCCAACAATGCCGCCGCGGTTCACAATAGCCCTGAAATGCGAGTCGGTGAGATTTCGCTTGACGTTAGTAACAGACCGCGAATTTGAATGTGTAGCGACTATCGGTCTGCTGCTGTGATTCAGGACGTCATCAAGAAGTCTGTCGCTCGCGTGTGATACATCAACGGCAATTTTTCGTTTTTCAAGCTCACTTATGACCTCGATACCGAACGGAGTTATCCCGTTTGAATGGGTTACCATAGCTCCTGCTCCCAGCTCGTTGCGGCCGTTCCACGTCAAGGTGACGAATTTTACACCGCATCTTTCAAACAACTCGATGTTTTCAAGCCTGCCGGCAAGCGGAGAAGCGTTTTCAACAGTGAAAATCGCTCCCTTTCCCCCGTTTTCTGTGACGGATTTAATATCCTCAAAGGATTTTATTATTCTAATATCGAATTTTAAGCACTGCTCCTCGAGTCTTTGATACGCCTTCAAAAACATATCCGTCGCCCGTTCTCCGCGAATCTCCTCGGGAACGCAGATGGCGAAGCACTGGATATACGGCGACAAAAAAGCTGATTTTTGAGGAGTTATGTGAAACAAAGGATTTGAAATGTCGCAGCCCTTTGCGAGCGATTCATAGATAGTGTCGCAATGCAGATCAAAATATCTCATAATCTCACCTTACGCGAATGCGTTTTCGATATAATTTATGCTGAATTTACCTTTTTGGTCAACTACGACCTCGGCGATATCAAAGCGAGGCTGTTTTTTGACCTTATATATTGACATATATGAATTTGCGGCCGAAAGTATCCTTGCTTGCTTTTTTTGATCGACAGATGCGGAGGGGTCGAGCATTTGTCCCGCTGTTCTGGTTTTCACCTCAACGAACGCGATAATATCGCCTTTTTCGGCAATAATGTCAACCTCGCCGAAACCTGTTCTGAAATTCCTGTAAAACAGCTTGTATTTATTTTTTTTGAGATATCTCGCGGCGAACTTCTCGCCCTTTACGCCTAATTCCTGTGTGTTCATTTGTTCAGTATTTTCTTCAAAAAACTCATACGGTGGATCTCACAGGGACCGTATTTCAAAATCGCCTCGGTGTGAGCCTTTGTTCCGTAGCCCTTATGCCTTTCAAAGCCGTATTCGGGATATTTTTCCGCGTAATCTCTGCAAAGCCTGTCTCGGCTTACTTTCGCGAGAATCGACGCCGCGGCGATCGACATGGAATTAGCGTCGCCTTTGACGACATACTGAGTAGGGATTTCAAGCTCGGGCGTTTTATTTCCGTCGATAAGCGCGTAATCCGCCCTGATCGGCAAGCCCTCGACCGCTCTTTTCATAGCGAGCATAGTGGCGTTGAGAATGTTGAGCTCCTCTATCTCCTCGACTGATGCGAAGGCTATTGAGTAAGCTTCGGCTTCGTTTTTTATTACATCAAACAGAGCCTCGCGCTTTTTTTCGGAAAGCTTTTTTGAATCATTTACTCCTTCGATGATCTGATTTTTCCGCAATATTACTGCCGCGGCGCAGACAGGTCCCGCCAAGGGGCCTCTGCCTGCCTCATCAACTCCGCAGATGTTCACATAGCCTTTTTCTCTTACTTCTCTTTCGTATTTTAACCAGTCCATTTTAAAGCTCCTCGGGATATTCAAGCGTGATGTTACCGAATTTTCCGTCCCTGTATTCGTCAAAAATCAGATTAGCCGCTCGTTCGGTATTGATTTCTCCGCCCGATATCAACATACCGCGTTTCTTTCCTATCAGCTTGAGCAGTTCGTAGGAATCATTATCCGACAAATCGCTGTCGTTAAGCTTGAAGCGCGCTTTAAACTCCTCGGTCGGATGATTTTTCATTAGATCAAGAAAATTGACGGCAAGCAGCTCGATATCCAGTATATTATCCTTTATCGCTCCTGTGAACGCAAGGTTTTCCCCTACCTTTTGATCGTCAAACTTCGGCCAGAGAACTCCCGGGGTATCGAGCATTTCCAGATCCTTTGAGATCGTGTACCACTGATTTCCTCTTGTAACTCCCGGTCTGTCCTCAACCTTGGCTCGGGTTTGCTTAGAGATCCTGTTGATAAACGAGGATTTGCCGACATTCGGTATGCCGACGATCATAAGTCTTAATATGGGGTTTTTGATCCCCTTTGCCCTCTGCGCGTCGAATTTGCTTGTGAGGAGCGATCTTACCGCGGGAACAAAGCGGTTAAGCCCTCTGCCGCTCTTACAATCGACAGGAAGCGCGGTAACTCCGTTTTTCGCGTAGTATTCTACCCAAAGCTTTGTGACCTTTTGATCTGCCTTGTCGCATTTATTGAGGAGCACAAGCTTAGGCTTTGACTGAATCAGCTCATTCAAATCGGGATTTGATGAGCTGACGGGTATCCTCGCGTCAATGATCTCTACCACAACGTCGATCAGCTTGAGGCTTGCTTGTATCTGACGTCTGGTTTTTGTCATATGACCGGGGAACCACTGAATATTCTGTTTAGCGTCCATATTTTCACCGCCTTTTAGAAAAGCTCACATCCTTATTCAGATGTGAGCCTGTTATCAGTATAAAAATTTAATGCTTTTGAACGGAAATACAACAAGCTGTGCCTTTCCGATAATGTCGTCCTTGTCGATAAGTCCGATCTCCTTTGAACGGCTGTCGAGCGAAACTCCTCTGTTGTCGCCCATTACAAACACCTTGCCCTCGGGGATGACCTTGGGTATCTCGCCGTCCTCCTCGTGCGTAAAGCCCTGGATATAATCCTCCTTGAGCTCCTTTCCGTCAACGATAACGGCACCTGTTTCGAAGTCGATCGAAAGAGTTTGTCCCTCGGTAGCGATAACGCGCTTGATGATCGGGTCGGAATACTCCGCGCCGTGGCTGATAACAACGATATCGCCGTTCTTGGGAGTGTAAAAGAAATTGGATACAATGACCTTATCCTGACTCTGGAGCGTGGGAACCATCGAGGTTCCGCTTACGTCAACCAGTCTGACAAAGAAGGTCAGAAGAATAACCACAACAGCTACGGCAAATACCAGTGTGTGGATCCATTCATAAAGGCTGGTGGTACCTTCGCTCTTCTTCAGGTGGATTGTTCTTGTCTCTATTTTTCGTTTAGTATTGTTCGCTTTGACCTTGTTATCTTTGTTTTGATCTTTTTGGATAACCTTAGTTCTTTCTCTTTTCATAGTACACCTTGATAATAGGAGTAAGTAAAAAGGGGCTTATAAAAGCCCCCTTGATTACTTTAGATTTGTTCTTTAACCTTGGCAGCCTTACCTACGCGATCTCTGAGATAATAGAGCTTAGCTCTTCTGACTTTACCGCGACGAACCACATCGACCTTTCTTACGTTAGGAGAATGTAAAGGGAATACTCTCTCTACACCTACGCCGTAAGCAACACGTCTTACTGTGAAAGTCTCGGCTACGCCTGAACCTCTGCGTGCGATAACTGTGCCCTCAAACATCTGGATTCTTTCTCTCTGACCCTCGCGGATGTTTACGGAAACCTTAACTGTGTCACCGATTTTGAACACGGGAGTCTCTGCCTTTACGGAATCGGCAGCGATTGTCTTTAATGCGTCCATATTGAACCTCCTATAAAATTCCAGATATTCATGCGATAAACGCAGAGGACTATCCGCTTCAAATTGCGGCTTTCGCCGTTTATTGAACCCCATTACAAAGTAACGGTATCCAAATGCCTAAATATAATAACACAAACCGACGGCAAATGCAAGAGTTTTTTTCTTTAAATGTAAATTTATTGATAATCAACGTCCTCAAGGAGCTTGAAATGGTCGAACGGGAACAATACGAGCCTTGCTCTGCCGATCATGTCGTCAACACTCACAAGACCTACCTCGACAAAACGGCTGTCTGTTGAATGCTCGCGGTTGTCTCCCATCACAAAAACCTTTCCCTTGGGGATCACCTCGGGTATACTTCCGTTGCCGATAATGGTTCTCCCCTGTGTGTAAGGCTCGTTGAGGATTTTTCCGTCTACCTTGACCTCGTTTTTCTTGAAATTTATACTTAGCTTCTGTCCTTCCGTCGCGATAACACGCTTTACAAGCGGTTCGAGCAATCGCTGACCGTGACTTATAATTACTATATCGCCTGTTTTGGGAGCCGAATAGTAATTTGTAACAAGCATTATATCCTTGTCGTAAAGCGTCGGGTTCATTGAACGTCCGTCAACGGAAACGGGACGAATAACAAATATCATAGCGATAACGACAACGGCGGTGACATATACAAAGGTTGAAATAAAATCAAACAGACTGCTGACGCTCTTCGAAGCCTTCGTGTGGACGGTTTTACCGTCGGATGATGTTTTAGGTGTGTAAAAAATCTTCATTTTAACCTCTTAAAGGGATTTGTTTCTAAGCTTATTAAGGTATTTTTCAAAATAATCGGGCAATTCCGATACAAACTCCATATATTCTCCGCTTACAGGATGGACAAAGCCGATTTTACCGGCGTGAAGGCATTGTCCCTCAAAACCCGTTTTTTCCTTTTTGATACCGTAAACGTCATCGCCTGAAACAGGATGACCGATATACGCCATATGAACCCTTATCTGATGGGTCCTGCCTGTTTCGAGAACGCACTTTATATATGTGTAGCCTTTGAGACGTTCAAGAACCTCATAATGAGTGACGGCGTTTTTGGAGTTTTTTTCGGTGACGGTCATTCTCTTTCTGTCAGTGTGATGTCTTCCGATCGGAGCGTCGACCGAGCCTTTATCGTTTTTTAGATTGCCTACGACGATCGCTCTGTACTCGCGCGTAAAGCTGTGTTCCTTTATCTGCTCGGCGAGCCCCTTGTGAGCGGTATCGTTTTTGGCGACTATCAGCAGTCCGCTGGTGTTTTTGTCGATACGATGGACGATACCGGGGCGAAGAACGCCGTTAATGCCCGATAGATTTTCTTTACAGTGATAAAGAAGCGCGTTGACGAGCGTTCCGCTGTAATTACCCGCGGCGGGATGAACCACCATACCTTTCGGCTTGTTCACGACAAGCAGGTCGTTATCTTCATAGACGATATCCAGAGGGATATCCTCAGCCTCGGCTTCATACGGGATCGGATCGGGAATTGTGACCTCGATCCTGTCCCCTGCCCTGAGCTTATAATTTTTGGCGACGGTCTTACCGTTTACCGTAACGCCGCCTTTTTCGATAAGATCGGCAAGTGACGAACGCGTCTGAGATGTAATTTTCTCGGAAAGGTATTTATCGATTCGTATTCCGCATTCTTCGGGCGTAAAGGCGTATTTATCCATTTTTTCTGTCCTTTTTTTCAAACATATCGCTGAAGAATAACAGATAGATAACCATAAGAGCGGCGCCTACGGTCACGCAGTAATCGGCAAAATTGCATACGGGCGGAAAAAAGCTGACGCTCAGATAGTCCACAACATAGCCGTAAAAAATACGGTCTATGAGATTCCCGATTCCACCGCCGATAATCAGGATCACGGCGGCGTTAAACAGCTTGCTTTCTATACGTTTTTTTATTACTACATATATCAGCGCGATGATCACAAGGATCGTGAACAGAATAAACACCCAGCGCGCGTTTGAAAGCATACCGAATGCCGCTCCCCTGTTTTCTACATAAGTGAGCGAGAATAATCCGGGGATGACCGTCAAGGAACCGACGGGCTTCAGATTGTTCATTACGAGGATCTTTATTAAATAATCCAATGCCGCTACCAAAAGCGACAGACCGAACACAATATAAATCATATTAACTCCGATAGTAAAAATCGGCGTAGATTCTACGCCGATTTAGTTTTATTCAAAATACTTGCAGCACTTATCGCAAAGCGTGGGATGAGCGGAATTAAGTCCGACGGTTCTGCTGATACTCCAGCATCTTTCGCACTTTTCTCCTTCAGCCTTCTCAACGGAGATATTGAGCTCGCCGTCGCCCTCTTTGATCTCGACCTCGGAGACGATAAGAGCGGGCTTGATTTCAGCCTCAACTTTTTTAAGGAAGGTGAGGTATTCTCCCGAAGCCGTGAGAACGACCTTAGCCTCAAGGGAGCCCTTGATAGTCTTGTCCTTGACAAGAACTTCAATCTCCTTTTTAGCCAGATCTCTGAGCTCGTGAATCTTATCCCACTCAGCCATAAAGTCGTCGTCTACTGTAAGCTCGACTGTCTCGGGCATTGAATTGAAGATCACATGCTCTGAGTTATCGCTGGACTTGTGAGGCATATAACTCCAGATCTCGTCGGACGTATATGCTAAAATCGGCGCCAGCATTCTTGTCATAGCGTCAAGAATGAGATAGATAGCGGTCTGAGCGGATCTTCTGAGCGCGCTGTCCTTCTTCTCCGTGTAAAGTCTGTCCTTTAATACGTCAAGGTAGAAGTTGGACATATCGACTACACAGAAATTATGGATGCTGTGATAAACCTGATGGAACTCGTATCTGTCATAAGCGCTTGTTACCTTTTCGATAAGGTTGTTAAGCGTTTTAACCGCCCATTTGTCAAGGTCGGTAAGCTCGTTTACAGGTACCATATCGGTATCGGGATCAAAATCGGAAAGGTTTCCGAGAATATATCGCGCAGTGTTGCGAATCTTGCGGTAAGACTCAGACATCTGCTTGAGGATCTCTCTGGAGATATTGATATCGGACTGATAGTCGGACGAAGCGACCCAAAGTCTTAATACATCCGCTCCGTACTGCTCGATGACCTCCTGAGGACTGATGCCGTTGCCGAGAGATTTACTCATCTTGCGGCGTTCCATATCAAGAATCATACCGTGAGTGAGAACGGTCTTGTAGGGCGCGACGCCGTCTGTCGCGACAGCGGTCAGAAGCGAGGACTGGAACCAGCCTCTGTACTGATCGTTGCCCTCAAGATACATATCGGCAGGGAACTTGAGATAAGGACGGCGCTTTACAACAGAAGTATGAGAGGAACCCGAATCGAACCAAACGTCCATGATATCCTTTTCCTTCTCAAACTCGGAGCAGCCGCACTTGGGACATTTTGTGCCCTCGGGGATTATCTCGTTCGCTTCCTTCTCAAACCAAGCGTTTGAGCCTTCTTTCTCAAAGAGATCGGCAACAGCGAGCATAGCCTCCTTGTTGACATAAGGCTCGCCGCAGTCCGCACAGTAGAAAATCGGGATCGGAACGCCCCATTTGCGCTGACGTGAAATACACCAGTCTTTTCTGTCGCGTACCATTGATGTGATACGATCCTTGCCCCACGCGGGAACCCACTCAACTGTGTTGATAGCGTCGATCGCTTTGTCCTTGAAATCATCTACTGAGCAGAACCACTGATCGGTAGCTCTGAAGAGGATCGGGGATTTACATCTCCAGCAGTGAGGATACTGGTGAATGATCTTTTTAAGCGCGAAGAGAGCGCCGCTTTCATCAAGATTAACAGCTATTTTTTTGTTGGCCTCTTCGGTCGTCAAGCCCGCAAAGACACCTGCCTCCTCTGTCATTACGCCATCGGCGTTAACAGGACAGATAACAGGGATCTCGGGATAATTCTGGCAGACATTATAGTCGTCTACGCCGTGACCGGGCGCAGTGTGTACGCAGCCGGTACCGCTTTCCAGAGTAACGTGCTCGCCGACGATGACGAGAGATTCTCTGTCAATAAACGGATGAGCCGTTTTCATATATTCGAGCTCACTGCCCTTGATCGTGGCTACTACCTCATAATCGGTGATTTCGGCAACATCCAAAGCGGATTTGAACAGATCGGTAGCCATTACAAGGTATTCCTCGCCTACTTTGATGATCGAATATTCATATCTGGGACCTACGCAGATCGCGACATTCGCGGGCAAGGTCCAGGTCGTTGTTGTCCAGATCACAAAGCTTACCTTGGAAGGATCGATGCCCATAGCCTCGAACTTTCCGAGATCGTCGGTGACCTTGAATTTTACATAGATAGAATGACAGGGATCCTCGGCGTACTCTATCTCAGCCTCGGCGAGCGCGGTTTTACACTCGGGACACCAATAAACAGGCTTTAAGCCCTTGTAGATGTAACCCTTAGAAGCCATCTCGGCGAAAACCTTGATCTGCTCAGCCTCGAACTCGTGCTTTAAGGTTACATAGGGATTATCCCATTCGCCGATAACGCCGAGACGCTTAAACTGGTCGCGCTGGTCGTTGATATAACCCGTGACGAATTCTTCGCACATTTTGCGGAGCTCAAGCACAGAGATATCCGCTGAGCTGCCGATACCCGCTTTCGCTCTCGCCTTGAGCTCGGTGGGAAGTCCGTGAGTATCCCAGCCGGGGACAAAGGGAGACTTGAAGCCCGCCATATTCTTCTGGCGAACGATAAAGTCCTTCAAAATCTTATTCAGAGCGTGACCGAGGTGGATGTCGCCGTTCGCGTACGGAGGACCGTCGTGCAGAACGTAGAGCGGCTTGCCCTCGTTGAGCTCCATAAGCTTATTATATACGTCATCTTCTTCCCATTTTTTCAGAGTAACAGGCTCACTCTTGGGTAAGCCTGCTCGCATCGGAAAATCGGTTTTGGGAAGATTTAATGTGGAATTATAATCCTGTGACATTATATCTACTCTCCATTAATTACCTAATTTTATTGATCAGTCAGCGTCTACATCGTAGTTATCGCCGAATTTTAAGTTGGAAAATCTGTTCTCCTCGGGAGCGTAATCGGGAACGGAATGTACAACAGGCTCAAAGGAGTCGTCATATACGGGAGCTTCCTCTGCCTTAGGAGCTTCTTCAACGATTTCCTCCTCAACCGCAGGCTCTTCTACGGGAGTTGTGGGATACTGACGGTCAAGCTCCTCCTGCTTGCGGATAAGAACAGCGTCTGTGGGAAGATCGTTGATGGTCTTTAAATGCTTGTTATAAAGAGCCTCGAGCTCTGCTCTGAGCTGAATGGAATCGTTCTTGAGCTTTAAGTAAGCTTCCTTCTGCTTTGCGGTTACGGCGTTGGATTCCTTAACCATATTGTTAGCCTTTGCCTCAGCGTCGGAAATAATAGCGGCAGCCTTGGCGTTAGCCTCCTTGATGCACTGGTCGGCAACTCTCTGAGAAGATAAAAGCGCGTTGCGAACAGTCTCCTCATCGGCGCGATACTGTTCAACTCTTGTCGCGAGAATATCCATCTTGCGGATGAGATCGGACTTTTCTTTTCTCATCTGCTCAAAGGTAAGAATGACCTCGTCAATAAAAGCGTCAACGTCCTCGCCTCTGTAACCTCTGCCTTTTCTAAAGGAAATATCCTTGATTTCATCGATAGTTAACATTATTTACAACTCCTATCTGTAATGTACAATATTAATTTTTACCCGTCCCTTTTTTGTGGTACCGGATTGTTCCTTAATTATAAACTTGCCCTTGCCCCTGATCGTGAGAATATCGTTCTCGCCGAGCGTATGGCTGACATTCTTATTCTCGAGATAGTTCACAAAAACCTTGCCCGAGAGAATCAGCTCCGAGGTCTTTCCTCTTGAAAGACCTGTCAGCGCCGCGACGATCACATCAAGGCGCATTGAGCTGAGTATAACGCATTTTTCCTCGGTTTCGGGCTTGTACGAAATATCGCACTCGCTCTCGGGTATAAGCTTTACCCCTACCCTTCCGACCTTTGTAAGCTGAGACTTAACATAGGGAGCGATCTCGCTTTTTACGAAAACGGCGGCAAAGCCCTCGCCGATCAGAATATCTCCGACACAGTCGCGCTCGATACCGAGCCCCATCAGCGAGCTGAGAAAATCACGGTGCGAAAGCCTGTCCGTTTTGCGAAACTTAAAGCATAGCTTTTCCAAAGGAAATTCGTCGCGGTCGATTTCGCGCTCGCAAGCGCCCATAATGACCCTCGACGCGTTTTCGTAGCCGCCGAAAAACTCAAGTCCCGAAAACCAACCGAGATGCTTCTCAAGCAAAAATCTTTCTCTTTCATTGAGAAAGCCCATAAAACACGGAGAATGCCTGAGCTCGCAGAGCCTTACGGTATCGTCGGCTCTGGAAAAAAGCTGTTTATCCTCTTTATCAGAAGTAAACGCCACTGTTCTCTAATTCATCGAGAAGATCGTCGCCCGTAAGGTCAACATTGTTGGGAATAATAATAAAGGTGCTGGAAGCAACTCTTTTGATCTTTCCTCTGTTAGCGTAAGCAACGCCGCTGAGGAAATCGATGATCCTGCGCGAGATGTCCTTCTTTGTTTCCTCTAAGTTGAGCACGACGGTATGAGTCTTGATAAGCTCGTCCGCGATAGCGCGGGTCTCCTCGCCGAATGCCTCAGGTCTGAATATAGCGACCTTGAGCTTTGCGGTAGCGCTGATATTAACGACCTTGTTGCGGCGGGACGACGGAGTGTAGGCAGAAACCTCCTCAAACTCCTCTTCCTCGTTTTCCGCGTAGCCGTACTCATCATAGCCGTTATCGTACTCCTCGTCGGGCGCGTCCCACATACGCTTGAACTTGTCAACAAAATTAGCCATATCATTATCCTCCAAATTAATTATAATTACGAGCGCCGAACAGAGACGAACCTATGCGTACCATATTAGCGCCTGATAGTATTGCTTCGTAATAATCGGCAGACATTCCCATTGAAAGAATATCCATAGAAATATTATCTATGTTTTTGCCCGAAATGTCAATAAATAAGTTGTTCATTTTACTGAAAAATTTAGAAATTTTTTGTGAACTATCACAAATTGGCGGAATTGCCATCAATCCCTTGACCGAAATGTTCTCAAAATCCTTGATTTCGTCAAGTAATTCCACAAGCATTTCGGGCATTACGCCGCTTTTGTTTTCCTCCGCGCCGATATTTACCTCGACCAGAATATCGGTGTTCACGTTGTTCTTGACCGATTGCTTTGAGATCTCTTTGGCGAGCTTTACGGAATCGACGGACTGGATCAGGTCGACCTTGCCGACTATCTGCCTGACCTTGTTTGTCTGAAGATGTCCGATAAACTGAAGCGAGGCGTCGTTGAGATTATAGCCGTCATATTTTGACAAAAGCTCCTGAACCTTGTTTTCGCCGATATATTTAAGACCTAAAGATATAGCAAAGTTTATAGTTTCGACGTCTACGGTCTTAGTCGCCGCGAGAAAAGTGATATCCTCTCGCCTTTTCCCAGCCTTCTGCGCCGCTTCGCTGATTCTTTCCTCAATAAACTGATAGTTATATCTTATGCTATCTGATAATTTTTCCGTCATAAAGATCATCTCCTTTTATTACGACCTGATCATACAATTCGATCGTAGTTCCGTTAAACAGCGTTTTGTTTTCGGTGCTTGGATCACAAAGCACAAAGTCGCTTCCCGAATAAGATATGTCGATCTGCTTGAAGCGAAGCTCCGAGCCGTGAAGCACGTAAACACCCTGAACGCGTTTTCTTTCGGTTATCTTTTTACCTGTTTTTTTATTCTTTACGGTACGCTCAACGTAATCCTCGTGAATAGCTCTTTTAGGCACCTTGAGGCCCTCGTAGTTTACGGTGGTGATCTCAACCTTTTCGTGACGCGCGTTAGCAAGATAATTGCTCATATAATCGCAGCGGAGAACAAGCACGCCGTCGTCCTGTCTGGATTTCTGATTGATCGAATAGATCGATACGGGTATCTTCTCGGTGGTTACGGACGGCATACGAACATACACGGTAACTCCGAGATTCTGGAGCTTTGCTAGAGAAACGGTATCGTCCGCTTTGACCTTACAGGCTATATACCAGTCGGGATCAACAACGATCTTTCCTACTACGCTGTCCGAAACCTTCGATTTTTTCGCCTTGTTCAGATCGTCGAGCGTGAGCTTCTTAACGTTATCATAATCAAAGGTTTTTTCGTAGCCGTCGGGATGAGAAACAAAGTATCCCGCGTCGTCGGAGGTAAGTGTTCCCGAGCTCTCCGAGCACTGCGACTCAAGGTCGGTTTTGGTTTTCTTGAGCTGGGTGATTTTATCCGAGAAATCCTTGACGTTGCCCGTGATCATCTGGCGTTCGCAGATCGAAAGCAGAAGATTATGATTACACGCCTTAGCGTCGGAATAGTTGCCGCGATTCACATCTCCCAGAATCTGGAACAGATTGGTTTCGATCTGAGAATTGACTGTTTCCAAGCTGACGCTGTCCTTATAATAGGTTTCGCTGAGCATTCTCAGACTGCTGATCTGGGAGTCGATGTTTTTGATCTGCTGTCTTAAAACCGCGTCGTTCTCATTATTGTAGATATCGGCGATCGGCTGACCGACGCTGATGTTTTCGCCGTCGTTTACGTTGAAGCTGAGAACTCCCGAGCCTGTATCGTTGATATAATTCTCTTTTCGAATTATATAGCCCTCGGTGTTGATAACGTCGGAGACTACGTTGTAGACCGCGTCCTCAATGTCAACAGCCTTGGTAATGTTTGAGCTAACAAGCAGATAAGCTATATATGAAATTATCAGAACCGATAAAATAGCGATTATAATTCTTTTAAACAATAATTTATCCATATAAAAATCCTCTGATTTTACTGTCTATACTGTTTAACTGGTCATCGGCGGTTTTTAGCTCGTCGATGTTAAGCCAAATAATGTTTTCGTTTCTTTTGAACCATGTAAGCTGCCGTTTGGCGTAGTGTCTCGTTTCTATTTTAAGCCTTTCGATACATTCGTCAAGGCTCTTTTCCCCGTCAAAGTACGGTTTGAGCTGGCGGTAGCCTATCGCTCCCCGAGCTGTATCGCTCAGTCCGCGCGAAAGTATCCCGCGAGCTTCGTCAATAAGACCTTCTTTAAGCATTAAGTCGACGCGATGATTGATCCTGTCATAAAGATACTGCCTGTTATCGGCGGTAAGTCCGAAGCACAGGGGTTCAAACTCGCTTTCTCTGAGTCTGCTGTTTTTGTTTTGTTCAGTGATCGTTATCCCGGTGGTTTTGTATATCTCAATCGCTCTGGCGACGCGTTTCGGATTTTTCTCCGAGGACAGTCTCTGAGCCGATTCGGGATCGAACTCCCTGAGGATATCGAGAAGATAATCAACGCCTTTTTCTTCGCAAAGCGATTTCAGCTCGTTTCTGAGAGCGTTGTCAACGCTGTCGTCCACAAAATCGATCCCGTTAAGCAGAGAATCAACGTACAGTCCCGTTCCGCCGCAGATAATCGGCAGCTTGCCCTCGGAAAGGATTTCTCTGACAGCTTGTTTTGCGTCGGAGACATACTGACCGACAGAATAAGCCTCGCTCGGTTCGAGAAAATCGATCAGATAATGCCTGATGTTTTTCATTTCCTCCCGAGTCGGCTTAGCCGTAGCGATTTGCATATGCTTGTAAATCTGCATACTGTCGGCAGAGATAACGCTTCCGTTAAAGCGTTCCGCGATTTTCACGGCCAGTGAGGTTTTGCCCGAAGCGGTAGGCCCGATAACAGCTATTATCTTTGTCTTCATTGGATTCTCCCAAACTGTTTTTCAAGCTCGTAGCGGCTCATTACAACACATACGGGTCTGCCGTGGGGACAATAGCGAAGCGTCGGATCGTCATCCAGCTTGTTGGCGATATCCATAAGCTCCTCTTTTGTACTGATATTGCCGCCCTTGATCGCGCTTCGGCAAGCGATGTTATGATAGATCCAATCCATTTTTTCACTGCGGATATCTGTTTTGTTACGGGCGATATAGCCTGCCATTTCAATTACAGAGCTTTCGATATCGTTCAGATCGAGATACTGCGGAGCGCTCCTGACGATCAAGGTTCCGTTGCCGAAATCCTCAACATCGAACGCGCATTCCCTGAACATATCAAGATTGGAGATAGCGGCTTCATAATCGTTCTTACTTAGCACGACCGTAACGGGACGGAGAAGAAGCTGTGAAAATCCTGCGCCCTTTTCCTTCTTGAGCTTTTCGTAGATCATGCGCTCGTGAGCCGCGTGCTTGTCGATAATAATGATCTCTTTATCGTTTTTCTCAACAATAATATATGTATTGAACGCCTCGCCCACGAGAATGAGCTTGTTTTTCGGCCGCTCAAACAGCGGCTTCGGCTCAATGATTTCATCTTTTTCTTCTATTTCTTCTATTTCTTCTTTTTCAGGCGCAATGTCGGCGAGCAGCTTTTCTTCTGTTTTCTTTTCAACGATCCTGTTTATGTTCTGCTCGCGCTTGATCGCTTCCTTAGAGTAGATTTCGAAGGGATCGGGAGTTTCGCTGTGTACAGCGACGTCCAGCACGGATTCCTGCTGATCGATAATACCCAAGTCAAGCTCGGCTATCGGATCGATCGGCTTTTTGACTTGTTCGGCGACGGGAGCCTGCGGCTCGGGCTTTTTTTCAAATACCGACGGAGCGGCTACAAAGGGCTTAGGCTTCCGTATTGCATAAATCGCGTCGTTTCTGACCTTTCCGTCAAAGGTGATTTCCTTACGTTCATCGTTCTTGTTAAGGCTTGATTTAACGGCATGATAGACCGCGTCAAAAATCGGTCGTTCGTTGATGAAGCGCACTTCTATTTTTGCGGGGTGAACGTTAACGTCGATCGCCTCGTACGGAAGCTTTATATGAAGCACGCAGGCGGCGTATTTGCCGACCATAACACTGCCCTTGCACGCCTCCTCAACAGCCGCCGAGGCAGTGCCCGAGCGGACGTATCTGCCGTTGATAAAGAAGTTCTGCATACTTCTGTTTGGACGCGCATTGACAGGCTTAGAGATATATCCTCTGATTTTTATTCCGTTAAGCTCGTAGCTTACCGGAATCATACCGTTCGCTAAATCTCTGCCGTACACGGAGTAGATCGCGGATTTGATCTTGTTATCTCCCGAGGTTGTCAGCACGCGTCTGCCGTCTCGGATAAATGTGAAGGCGATCTCGGGGTGAGAAAGCGCGATCTTGTCAATAACATTCGCGACGGCGTTGCCCTCGGCTCTGTCCTTTTTCAAAAACTTCATTCTCGCGGGGATATTGTAGAACAAATCTCTAACGATTATCGTTGTTCCGACAGGACAGCCCGCGTCGCTGAACGAAACCTCTTCCCCTCCGTTGATCTCATAATCGGTTCCTATCTCCTCACTTTTATGCCTTGTTAAAAGCTGGAGCCTTGAAACAGACGAGATCGACGACAACGCCTCTCCTCTGAAACCCAGAGTGGAAATGCTGTCAAGGTCATCCTCGAGCCTGATCTTGCTGGTGGCGTGCGGAAGAAACGCGAGCTTTACATCCTCGCGCATAATGCCGCAGCCGTTGTCGGTTACTCTCATATAGGTGATACCGCCGTTCTGGATCTCGACGGTAATATTGTCCGCGCCTGCGTCGATGGAGTTTTCTATAAGTTCCTTGATAGCGGACGCGGGACGCTCTACGACCTCGCCCGCCGCGATAAGCTCGGCGACGTGCTTGTCAAGAACGTTGATAACACCCATTGATTTCACCTCCTATATCATATTCTTCAATTCATAGAGTAAATTCATCGCCTCGATAGGCGTTAACGTGTTTATATCCACGCTTTCAAGTCTTTGCGCTAACGCGTTATTTGATGACGGCAAAAGACTGAGCTGTTCGGATTCGTCCTCTCTCGGCTTGAGTACAGGCTGAATAGAGCTGTTGCCGCTCTCAAGATCCTTGAGTATCTTCTTTGCCCTTTCAATGATCGCGTTGGGAAGTCCCGCGAGCTTAGCGACTTCTATTCCATAGCTGTCGTCGGCTCCGCCCGGAACTATGCGTCTGAGGAAGGTTATATCGTCGCCGTGCTTTTTAACGGCGATGTTATAGTTTTTAACGCCCTCGATCGTCTGTTCCATAACTGTAAGCTCGTGATAATGTGTGGCAAAAAGCGTTTTAGCACCGAGCTTCTTTTTGTCTACTACATATTCAAGAACCGCTCTGGCAATGCTCATACCGTCAAAGGTCGAGGTGCCGCGACCGATTTCGTCAAGTATCAAAAGCGATTTTTGCGTAGCGTTTGTAACTATGTGAGCGACCTCGCTCATCTCGACCATAAACGTGGACTGACCCGACGCGAGGTCGTCGCTGGCGCCTACTCGGGTGAAAATGCTGTCCACGATACCGATCTCTGCCGATGAAGCGGGAACGAACGAGCCGATCTGAGCCATAAGAACGATCAGCGCTACCTGACGCATATATGTGGATTTACCTGCCATATTCGGACCCGTGATGATAGCTACGCGGTTTGAGGCGCAGTTGAGATAGACATCATTGGGAACGAACGGCGCGCCGTTAAGCAGCTGTTCAACAACAGGATGACGGCTGTCCTTGAGGATTATCTTATCGGAAAGATTCACCTCGGGACGGGTGTAACGGTTGTCGGCGGCAACGTTCGCGAGAGAGTTGATAACGTCCAGCTTGGCGACAGCCGAAGCGGTGTTCTGGATACGTTCCAGATTAGCGGCGACCTGTTTTCTTACAGCGTCAAACAGCGAGTATTCAAGCGAGGTAGCCTTGTCCTTGGCTCCGAGTATCCTGCCTTCTATCTCCTTGAGATCCTGAGTAATATATCTCTCACAATTAGTGAGCGTTTGTTTGCGTATGTAGGTTTCGGGCACCATATCCTTGTATGAATTGGTGACCTCAATATAATAACCAAAAACGCGGTTATAGCCGACTCTCAGCTTCGGTATCCCCGTTAAGGCTCTCTGTTCCTCCTCTATCTTGGAAAGAAGCCCCGTTGAGTCGTTCATATCAGTGCTCACGAGGTCAAGCTCCTCGTTGTAGCCCTTTTTGATTATCCCGCCTTCTTTAACCGAGAAAGGCGGATCGTCAACGATAGCGTCGTCGATAAGCTTGAAAACATCCTCAAGTGTGTCGAGTTGCTTATAGATCCTGTTCAGTGAGGAGGATTTACAGTTCATCAGAAGCTCTTTTATCGGAGGAAGCTTCTCGAGAGCGGACGCCAGAGAACGAAGCTCCCTGCCGTTTGCCGAGCCGTAGACGATCCTTGTCATAAGGCGTTCGATATCAAGAATGCCGACAAGAGCGGCTGTCAGGTCAAGTCTGAGAACAGTATCGTTCACAAGCTCCTCGACGGCGCTCTGACGGTTGATTATCTTTGTGACGTTCAAAAGAGGCTGTTCTATCCATTTTCTGAGCAGTCTCTTGCCCATTGATGTCTTTGTTTTGTCAAGAACCCAGAGCAGCGAGCCGCGTTTTTCCTTGTTGAGCATCGTTTTTGTGAGCTCAAGATTGCGGCGGGTGTTGAAGTCGAGCTTCATAAACTGATTATCGGCGAACAGATCAACATGAGAGATTCGCTCAAGACCTGTTTTCTGGGTATCTCTTAAATATGTGATCAACGCTCCGAGAGCGCAGATCAAAACACGTTTGTTTTCAAGGGTGGAAAATTCCTTTTTAAAGTGTTCTTTGACGATATTAAGCGATGTGAGATAGGCGAAGCTTTCGTCGGGCAGCATTTCGACAGAGGTGGAGAGCTTGTCTTTGATGAAAGAAGGCAGCTCTCTGAGAAGAATGATATCTCCGCCGATAAGGATTTCTCTGGGATTGTAGCTTGAAAGCTGAGATTTGAGATCCTCGATATTGTATTCCTCGGACTCGGTCGCGTATAATTCTCCTGTGGAAATATCACAGAAACAGACCGCGGTTTCCTTCCCCTCGGAATACAGACACGAAATATAGTTATTGCGGCTCTCGTCGAGCATACTGTTTTCCATAACTGTGCCGGGGGTAACAACGCGGATGATATCGCGCTTTACGATACCCTTTGCGGTGGAGGGATCCTCCATCTGCTCGCAGATAGCTACCTTGTAGCCCTTTTTGACGAGCCTCGCGATATAACCCTCACAGCTGTGAAAAGGCACGCCGCACATCGGAGCGCGTTCCTCAAGACCACAGTCGCGGCCCGTCAGCGTTAGCTCAAGCTCCTTTGAAGCGAGCTTGGCGTCGTCGAAAAACATCTCGTAAAAATCGCCGAGACGGAAGAACAGAATACTATCCTTGTTTTCTTCTTTAATTTTAAGGTATTGCTGCATCATCGGGGATAACTTCTGTTCAGCCATTATCTCACTCCCTTGTTATTATTATCCTTTTATCAGCCGCAACCGCCGCAGGTGGAACAGCTTCCCGTGCAGGATGCGGTGACGTCGGTGGTTTCGGGGTCGTCGCCCGCGATACAGTTCTGAAGGATCGTGAGTACTCTCGAGGTAAGCTGATCAAAGCTCTGCTTAGCCTCGTTGTAGGCGATCATATTTTCATTAGACATAATATCCGCGTAAGCCTTCTGCATTTCGGAATTATATTTTTTGAGCTTTTCGGGGTCCTTCTGAACCTTTGCGTTTTCGGTGTTGACCGAAAGTCTTTTTAAGTTGAATTCCTTGATCAAATTCTGGAGAGTTTCATCGGAATCGGCGCTTTTCTCCGCCTCGTGAAGCTTGATGTAGCTTTCGTCAGCCTGAATGAGCTTTCCGAGCTCTCTTGTCATTTCGATTATATCCATAATTACCTCCTGAATGTTAAATGATTTTACCTTTTAATATCCAATTGCCCGCTTTTGTGACCTCGACGTTCTGAAAGGTGCCGACAAGCTCGGGCGAGCCCTCAGCCTCAACGATTATATTTCCCGAGGTCCTTGCGTTTAGTATATTGTTTTTACCTTTTTCACCCTCTATAAGCACTCTCTGAGTGGTTCCGACCATCGAGGCGCAACGCTTTGAGGCGATCTCCTCCTGAACGTCGAGCAGCTCCTGAAACCACTTGAGCTTTACTTCGGCAGAGATCGGGTCAGGCATAGACGCGGCAGGAGTACCGACTCTGGGAGAATATATGAAGGTGAAAAGCGAAGTGAAGCCTACCTCTCGGATAAGAGAAAGCGTTTCCTTGAAATCCTCGTAGGTCTCGCCCGGAAAACCGACGATAACATCGCTTGTAAGGCTCACATCGGGGATTTTGCTTTTGGCGTAGTTGACGATATCCAGATATTTTTCCCTGTCGTAGTGACGGTTCATAGCCTTTAAAATTCGGCTTGAACCGGACTGGAAAGGAAGGTGAAGATGCTTGCTGATGTGCTTAGACTGAGCGATAGTATCGATCAGCTCGCGGGTGCAATCCTTCGGATGTGAGGTCATAAACCTCAGCCAGTAATCACCCTCGATATCGTCTATCTCCCTGATAAGCTTCGCGAAGCTCACGCCGTTTTTAAGGTTCTTGCCGTAGGAATTGACATTCTGACCGAGCAGTGTGATATCCTTGTAGCCCGAATCGATCATTTCACGCGCTTCCGAGAGAATAATATCCTTCTCACGGCTTCTTTCCCTGCCTCTTACATAAGGAACTATGCAATAGGTGCAGAAATTATCGCACCCGTACATGATCGGCAGCCAGCCCTTAACGGAGCCGTCGCGCTTGATCGGCACGCCCTCGTGAACAAGGCTGTCGTCGTTATCCCTGAGATATACACGCTTTCCCGTTGTTATCGAGCGGTAAAGCAACTCGGGGAACTGATGAAGCGCGTGCGTACCGAAAACAAGCCCTACATAAGGAAAGCTTTTGTATATCCTCTCGGCGATGTGCTTCTGTTCCATCATACATCCGCAAAGCGCGATAAGCGTTCTCGGGTGCTTAGCCTTGAGGTTCTTCAGCGCGCCCACGTTGCCGAAGATCCTGTCCTCGGCGTGTTCTCTGACGGCGCAGGTGTTAAAGAGAATAAAGTCCGCATTGTCGGGCTTATCCTCAAAAACGAACCCCGCCTCGCTCAGCATTCCTTTGATCCTCTCGCCGTCGGCGACATTCTGCTGGCATCCGTAGGTTCTGATGAAAGCGACGGGCTTTTCGCCCCGCTTGCGGCTTTCCATAACCTCATATATTAAATTCAGATACTCTCTTTGACTTTCGTCAAAATCATTCAGGGTGCCGAATTTCTCTGTCAACGGATATTACTCCTTTTACTAATCATTATCCATAGAATTATAGCATAAATGAGAATGCATTACAATAGACAATCTGCTAAAATTTCCTATATTTTGTGTCATTTTGGATTTATCTAACAATATCTGCGTATGTTGACGGGATATTTCCGACTATAACTGTCTGTGCTATTTCGTAATCGGTGGAAAAAGAGCACTGCTCCTTGTATTCGGGGCTGATGGTTATAATATCGGTATTCACGATAAGGTAGATATGATGTATCGTTTGATTTACTCCTCCGCTTTCAAATTTGCTTTTTATCTTGCAGTTGACGGAGCCTGTAAGATAAAAGCTTATCTCGGTCTGAGGGCCGAGTGTGGAAAGCAGTGTGATATCCGTAAATGCTCCGAGAGGTAAAGAGAATTTATAAAGTTTTTGTTTGTCAAGCTCATTTTGTATCTTACGGGTCACAAGCGACTTGAATTTGTTGATCTTCACCGTGTCGGCGCTTATGGAGCGCACTTCCCCGCTGTCGGAGTATTTGATATCTGCCAGATCGTCATAGGATAAGTCAAGCTGCGACTGAACCTCGTCTACGATCTGTGAAATGATTTTTGTTGAGATCGTTTTTGACTGTTTTTTTACGCATTTCGCTGTGAACGGTATCGCCTGCGCCTCAAAAAGTATCACGCAAAGAGCGGCCGCGCAGAAAAACACAAACAAGGCTTTTTTAAGACGTCTGTGCTTTTGGTTCTTGGTTTTACAAAGCAAAAAAACACCCCTCGTCATTCTATACGAGAGGTGTTGATACTGTTACATTATTTGGGGTTGCACATTTCACAGTCGGGATCGCCGCAGTCGCAAACCTCGTCCGCAAAAAGGCTTGAAAAGTCAAATTCAAGTGTGTTGCCGCAGTTGGGACAGTCGATCTCTCCCTCAAGGAGTGTGTCCTCGTCAACAACGATATCGGCTCCGCAGTCGGGACATTTCACCTCGTAATCGGGATTGTCCTCGTCAAAGAGCTCATCATCGTCGATTTCGTCGTCGTCCTCAAACGCGAAATCCTCCATGACGTTGGCTACCGCCTCGGCGAACTCGTCAAAGTCGCCCTCAAGCTCGGATACCTCGTCCTGAAGCTCAACCAGAACGTCGCTGACGTCGTCGACCTCGCACTCAACCTCGTTGAGCTCCTGAGCCATATTGGAAACAAGCGAAAGGAGCTCGTTGATAACCTTTACCTCGGGCTTTGAGCTGTCAAGATCAAGTCCCTCGGCTAAGCCCTTTAAATAAGCGGCTCTTTCGTTAATTGTCATAAAATCACCTTACGCTCTGCCGAGATACTCGCCTGTACGGGTATCGATCTGGATAACCTCTCCCTCGTTGATGAAGAGCGGAACCTTGACCTCGGCGCCTGTCTCAACAGTAGCGGGCTTTGTAGCGTTGGTAGCTGTGTTGCCTGCAAAGCCGGGATCGGTCTTTGTTACCTCAAGCTCTACAAAGTTGGGCGGCTCTACGCCGAATACATTGCCCTTGTAGGAGAGGATCTTGCAAACCATATTTTCCTTGACGAACTTGAAGTTGTCGCCGAGAACCGAAGCGTTGATGGGAAGCTGCTCCCATGTTTCGGTGTCCATAAAGTAATAGAGCTCGCCGTCGTTATAGCTGTACTCCATATCCTTTCTCTCGATATAAGCGGTGGGATACTTGTCGTTAGGGTTGAAAGTCTTTTCAACAACCGCGCCGGTAATAACATTTCTGATTTTTGTTCTTACGAAAGCGGCTCCCTTGCCGGGTTTAACGTGCTGGAACTCGATAATAGAAACAACCTGACCGTCCATTTCGAAAGTTACGCCGTTTCTGAAATCACCTGCAGAAATCATAATTTAACCTCCTAAAATTACATATTAAATGACATTAATATTCATTATAAAACATTATACATAAAAACGCCGAAAAATGCAAGTATTATACAATAATTAGTTCCTTGGGCAAGGAAGCGAAATTATAAAAGCCGTTTTCCTTGACGAGAACCATATCCTCGATCCTAACGCCGAATTTACCCTCAAGGTAAATTCCCGGCTCGACGGTGATCACCATATTTTCGGAAAGGATAGCCTCTCCCCTTGTGCTGACATACGGTTCCTCGTGGATATAAAGCCCTACGCCGTGACCCGTTGAATGCCCGAACTGCTCGCCGTAGCCCGCTTCCTTGATGATATCTCTGGCGATCTTATCGATATCAAAGGCTTTTACTCCGGCTTTTACGGCGTTGAGCGCGGTGGTCTGTGCCTTATAAACGATATTATAAATCTCTCTCTGATATTCCGAACAGGATCTCACGGCTACGGTACGCGTCATATCGCTGTGGTATCCGTTATAAAGCGCGCCGATATCCATAGTAAAGAAATCGCCGTCGGCAATGATCCCGTCCGACGGAACGCCGTGCGGAAGCGAGGTCTTTTTGCCTGTTATCGTGATGAGATCGAATGAAACGTGGCTCGCGCCGTACTGCTTCATCAGATATTCCAGCTCGAGAGCGATCTTTCTTTCACAAACGCCGGGCTTAACGTAATTGAGAACCTCGGTGTATGCTTTTTCCGTGATCCTCTGAGCTTCGGCGATATTCTCTATCTCGTCCTCGCTTTTGATAAGTCTGAGGTTTGCGATTGAGCGGCTTAAAACGTTATCGGTGTTTATTTTGATATTGTATTTCTCAAAATAGTCCTTATATGAGTTGTACGAGCTGAAGGAAACATCCTCGTTTTCGATATAAAGCGTGCTTGCGTTGTGTTTTTTTAACAAGCCGCCTATATCCTCAAGCATATTCTTAAATTCAAATACGACGCAGGATTTGCAGTTGTTTCTTGCGGTTTCCGAATAGCGGAAGTCTACAAGCAGATAAACCTCGTCCCTGAACAAAAGGATTTTACCCTCGCTGTTCGGGATTCCCGAAAAATAATATACATTTGTTTCGTTTGAGATCAGCGCGGCTTGATCGCTGTCCTTGAGAACGGCTCTGAGGGCGCTGATCCTTTTTTCCTGAATATTCATCAAATCAATTCCTTTAAAGCGTTGATCGCGAGAAAATAGCTGAATTTACCGAAGCCCGCAATCTGTCCGACGCAGACGGGAGCAATAACAGAAGTGTGGCGGAATTCCTCTCTGGAGTGTATGTTAGACATATGGACCTCAACAAAAGGAATATTAACGCTCGCTATCGCGTCGCGAAGCGCGTAGCTGTAATGAGTGAGCGCGCCCGCGTTGATGATGACTCCGTCAAATTCGCCGAGGGCGGAGTGGATCTTGTCGATCAGGTCTCCCTCGTGATTGGACTGAAAAACCTCGGACTCAAAACCCGATTCGGCGGCTTTATTAACTATTTCGGCTGAAATGCTGTCGGCATTTTCCTCGCCGTAGATTCCTTTTTCTCTTATTCCGACCATATTGAGGTTGGGACCGAGAATGATAAGTATTTTTTTCATAAGCTTTTCTCCTGAAATAATAAAGCGGACAGAGGTCCTGTCCGCTTTAAAGATTACCTATATTTGCGTTTACGAGCTGCTTCGGACTTTTTCTTACGCTTTACGGAAGGCTTTTCATACGCTTCTCTCTTGCGAACCTCAGCAATTACGCCAGCTCTGGCACACTGTTTTTTGAATCTCCTTAATGCGCTTTCAAGAGATTCATTTTCTTTAAGTCTTACCTCTGACATTGTCTATATCCCTCCCATCTTAAATGGGTAATTTTGCAAATTACTGCATTAGTTATTATACAACAAGTAGACATAAAATGTCAAGACCTATCGAAAAATTAGTTAAAAAACGCTAATTCATTATTTTACGACTATATTGACAATACGTCCCTTGACGTAGATTTCCTTAACAATATTCTTGCCGTCAACGGCTTTTTTGACGTTTTCATCGGCTTTTGCGAGCGCGAGGACTTCATCCTGTCCCGCGTCAACGGCGATATTAAGCTTTGTCTTTATCCTTCCGTTGACCTGTACGGCGATCTCGATAGTTTCCTCAACGCATTTGCTCTCGTCATATTCGGGCCAGCTCTGCTCGGCTACGATTCCCTCGCCGAGCTTGCAAGCGTCCCATACCTCCTCGGTAACGTGAGGAGCAAAGGGATTGAGAAGGATCGAGAATATCGCGAGCTCCTTCTTAGAGATCGAGCCGAAGGCGGTAACGTCGTTGATAAGCGACATAAGAGCCGCGATAGCCGTGTTGAACTTGATGTTCTCAATATCGTCGCCTACCTTCTTGATCGCCTTGTTGAACGCGCTCTCGAGCTCGGGACGAATAAAGTCGCCGTCAGTGAGGATAGTCTGAAGGTTGTAGAAACGTTCAATAAATCTGCGGCAGCCTCTGATGCTTGAAGGGCTCCAGGGAGCGGCCTTCTCGAAGTCGCCGATGAACATCTCGTAAAGACGCATTGTGTCCGCGCCGTACTCGTTGACGATATCGTCGGGGTTAACTACGTTGCCTCTGGACTTTGACATCTTCTCGCCGTTTTCGCCGAGTATCATTCCGTGGCTTGTTCTCTTGGCGTAAGGCTCGACTGTCGGCACAACGCCGATATCATAGAGGAACTTGTGCCAGAAACGGCTGTAAAGCAGGTGAAGCGTGGTGTGCTCCATTCCGCCGTTATACCAGTCAACGGGCGACCAGTATTTCAAAGCTTCCTTGGAAGCGAGAGCCTCATTGTTGTGAGGATCCATATATCTGAGGAAGTACCACGAGGAGCCTGCCCACTGAGGCATTGTGTCGGTTTCTCTCACTGCCTTGCCGCCGCAGCAGGGACAGGTCGTGTTGATCCAGTCGGTCATCTTTGCGAGCGGAGATTCGCCCGTGTCTGTCGGCTCGTACGAATCGACCATCGGAAGCTTGAGCGGAAGCTCGCTTTCGTCGATCGGGACATAGCCGCACTTGTCGCAGTGTACGATCGGGATAGGCTCGCCCCAGTAACGCTGACGGGAGAATACCCAGTCGCGAAGCTTATAGTTGACCTTGGCTCTGCCGATGTTGTTCTCCTCAAGCCAAGAAATCATCTTAGCCTTCGCGTCCTCAACGGAAAGACCCGAGATGAAGCCCGAATTGACAAGCACGCCCGTGGCGCAGTCCGTGAAGGCTTCCTCCTGAACGTCCTTTCCGCCCTTTACGACCTCAATGATCGGGAGATCGAATTTCTTGGCAAACTCCCAGTCGCGGGTATCGTGAGCGGGTACCGCCATAATAGCGCCAGTTCCGTAGGAAACTAGTACATAGTCGGAAACAAAGATCGGGATACGCGTATCGTTAACGGGGTTGATCGCTTCAACACCTCTCAGGCGGATACCTGTCTTGTCCTTTGCGACCTCGGTGCGCTCAAAGTCGGATTTCTTTGACGCCTGGAGCTGATACTCTCTGATCTCGTCGATATTCTCGAGCTTGTCAGCCCATTTCTCAATGAGAGGATGCTCGGGAGAAATAACCATATATGTAGCGCCGAAAAGCGTATCACAGCGTGTTGTGTAAACGGTGAGCGTGTCGCCCGTGCTTGTTTTGAAGTCGACCTCTGCGCCTGTGGAACGACCGATCCAGTTCTTCTGCTGAGCCTTTACTCTGGGCGGATAGTCAACAAGGTCAAGATCGTTGATGAGTCTGTCGGCGTAGGCTGTGATTTTGAGCATCCACTGTGATTTTACCTTGTGGATAACCTCGCTTCCGCAACGCTCGCAAACGCCGTTGACTACCTCCTCGTTAGCGAGAACGCACTTACACGAGGTACACCAGTTGACGTTCATTTCCTTTTTATAGGCTAAATCCTTTTTAAAGAGCTGGAGGAAAATCCACTGCGTCCACTTGTAATAATCGGGGTCTGTCGTGTTGATCTCGCGGCTCCAGTCAAAGGAAATACCGAGCGACTGGATCTGCTTTTTAAAGCGGGCGATGTTCTGCTTTGTAACGATCTCGGGATGGATGTGGTTCTTGATCGCGTAGTTCTCGGTCGGAAGTCCGAACGCGTCCCATCCGATCGGATAGAGTACATTGTAGCCCTTTAATCTTCTTTTACGCGCTACCGTATCGAGCGCGGTGTAAGGACGGGGATGTCCTACGTGCAAGCCCTGACCCGAGGGGTACGGGAACTCGATAAGAGCGTAGAACTTCTCCTTTGAGGTATCCTCGGAGGCGTGGAATACTCCCTTGTCCTCCCATACCTTCTGCCATTTAGGTTCGACGGATTTATGATTATACTTCATTTTACCCTCCACAAAATTATTCTAATATATCCGATAAATCTACTTCCTTGCCATCCTGCCAAAGGCGTTCAAGGTCGTAGAATTCTCTTGCTTCTTCACTGAAAACATTTACGATAATGTCAACATAGTCAAGGAGTATCCAGCTGTTTGAGCGGTGTCCCTCGATGTGGTTGACCTCTACCCCGTTTTCGGTCATCTGATACTCAACCTCGTCGGCGAGCGCCTTTACCTGAGTTGAGTTTCTGCCCGTCGCTATAACCATATAATCGGCTAGGACGGTCACATCGGTGATCTCTATCACCTTGATATCAAGCCCGAGCTTGCTGTCGAGCGCTTTTGCGATTACTACCGCCTGTTCAAAGGTTGTCATACTGATCCTTCTTTCTTTCAAAGCTTTGCTTTAGTAAGATTTGTCATTTTGTCAAGAATATCATTATAGCAGTCAATAGCGTCCCTGTGGATAGGCAGACGCTTGTCGGCGAGATTGGATATCGTAAAGCTCAGGCCGAAGAGCATCGCGTCCTCAAGATCGTTAAACGCTTTCTCGCGCATTATCTCAACATCATTATAATCTCTTTCATCACTGATAAAATCAGCGGTAAAAATGATTTTTTCCAGCAGCGACATATCGGCGCGACCCGTTGTGTGGTACCTTATGGCGTTGATAATGTCGTCATCGTCGATATTGAGCGTTTGCTTTGCGTATACACTGCCCGCGATCGCGTGCCATAGCTTTGACGAAGCTTTTTCCGTAGCGTCGAGTATTATACCACCGTCTGAGATAATTTGCAACATCTCATCCTTTGGAATTTCCTTGCAGGAATCGTGAAGAATGCCCGCAAGCCTCGCTTTTTCTTTGTCCGCGCCGTAACGCTCGGCAAGCGCGACAGCGGCATCGGAGACGTTAACACTGTGAATAAAACGTCTCTCGCCCATTCTGCCCTTAATTAGTTGAACGTAATAATCAAATTCCATACAAACACTCGTTCTTTATAAATTCAAGCACCTTTGGCGCGATAAGTGAACCGACTTCATCGCCTGATCTGAGCTTGTTTCTGATTTCGGTGGAGCTGATGTCGTACACGGGCTTATCAAGAAGATAAGAAACACAGCCTCTTTCGGAAAGAAGCTTTTTCTGAGAAATCAGATCGTAATCTCCGCCGTTACGCGGAACAACGATTATTTTGGCGAGTTTGAAAATCTCGTCGGGATTCTTCCAGTTTTGAAGCGTCATATACATATCTGCGCCGACTATGAGGAAAAGCTCGTCGTCGGGATATGATTCTTTAAGAGAATTAAGAGTTAAATATGTAAAGCTCTTTCCCTCTCGTTTGATCTCAAGGTCGGAAACCTCTGCTTTTTCGGTATTCTCAAAATTAAGTCTGCACATCTCAAGCCTCAGCTCAGCGTCGGCAAACTCGGAATTATCCTTTAAGGGAGTTGAGTAGGTCGGCATAATAATTACCCTGTCAAGAGAAAGATCGTTAACGACCTTTTCAACAAGCTTCAAATGCCCGAGATGAGGCGGATTGAAGCTTCCGCCGAACATAGCTGTTTTCATTTCTTTGACTTCGGGAGCTTGATCACGGGCTCATCGGGGTTCGGTCTGTAAAGCACGAACTTGGAGCCGATCACCTGAACGACGTCCGAGGCGGTAGCGTCGGCGATCAGATCGGCAGCTTCGCGTGAGGTCAAAGGGCTGTTCTCAAGACATTTGCCCTTGATAAGCTCTCTGGCGGTGAGAGCGTCGTCCGCCTGCTTGATGATCTGATCGGTCATTCCGCCCTTTCCGACGTGAACGATCGTATCGATAGTATTTGCTAAAGAGCGAAGATAAGCTCTCTGTTTACTGGTTAACATTATTTTCCTCCAGATATTTTTTTAACTCTTTTTCCATCATTCTGAGCGCGATCCCTCTGTGGCTGACCTTGTCCTTTTCCTCGTCGGGAAAATTACCGAAGGACTTGCCCTCGTAAAGGAAGATCGGATCGTAGCCGAAGCCGTGTTCTCCGTCGGGCTCGGTAGCTATTTCGCCGAAGCATTTGCCCTCGACACTGATGCTGTCCCCGTTAGGAAACACGCAGGTGATAGCGCATGTGTAGTGAGCGCCGCGCTCGGAAACACCGTCAAGCTTTTTGAGCAGAAGATCGTTTCTGTCGGTGTCGGTCGCTTCCTCGCCCGCGAATCTTGCGGAATATATCCCCGGAGCGCCGTCAAGGTGATCGACGCAAATACCCGAATCGTCAGCGATCGCAGGCAGGCCTGTTTTCTTGCACGCCGCCTCGGCTTTAATGTATGAGTTTTCCTTGAAGGTCGAGCCGTTTTCCTCAACGTCTCCGAGACTGATCCCCGCTTCCTTCTGAGAAACGGCGTTGATCCCGAGCGGAGCGAGAATACGCTCAAGCTCGACAAGCTTTTTTGCGTTGTTAGTAGCGATAATAAACTTCATATTCTTTCCTTAGCTGAAATCAAATAACGCCTTTGAGAATTCCTCTGGGTCAAAGGGCTGTAAATCGTCGATCTGCTCGCCAACGCCGATAAATTTTACGGGAACGTCGAGCGAATTCTTGATAGCGAGCACAATTCCGCCCTTTGCGGTACCGTCGAGCTTTGTAAGCACGATGCCTGTGATGCCCGTGGCTTCCTTAAAGTGCTCGACCTGAGATACGGCATTCTGACCTGTTGTGGCGTCGAGCACAAGGAGTATCTCCTTGTCGGCGTCGGGAAGCTCACGGTCGATGATTCTGTTGATCTTCGCGAGCTCGTCCATAAGATGCTTTTTGTTGTGAAGTCTGCCTGCCGTGTCCGCGATAATAACGTCGGCGCCTCTCGCCTTCGCGGCGGAGATCGCGTCAAATACTACGGCCGCGGGGTCGCTGCCCTCTTTTTGCTTTATAATGTCGCATTTGCTTCTGTCAGCCCAGATCTGGAGCTGATCGATCGCGGCGGCGCGGAAGGTATCGGCAGCCGCGAGCAGAACCTTTTTGCCTTCGTTTCTGAAACGGTTAGCCATTTTTCCGATAGTAGTGGTTTTGCCTACGCCGTTAACACCGATCACGAGAATGACCGACGGCTTTGTATTGAGAGTAAGCTCCTGACCGCCCGTGAGCATTTCGGCTACGACCTGCTGAAGCAGATTATGTATCTCGTTTGGGTCGGTAGTGCCTGTTTCCTTGACCTTTACTCGCAGCTTGTCGCAGATCTCCTCGGCGGTCGCCATTCCGACGTCGCCCATAACAAGAAGCTCCTCAAGCTCCTCAAAAAGCTCCTCGTCTATCTTGGTGAAGGACTTGAGCATTGAGTCGATCTGACCGACTACGGCGTCCCTGGTCTTTTTTAAGCCTTCTTTGATTTTACTGAAAAGTCCCATAAATTTCTTCCTTTATTTTAAATTCCCAGCTTTGCGGAAACCTCGCTCGCTCTGAGCGCGAGAAGCTTAGAAACGCCCTCGTCCTGCATAGTGACACCGTAGAGAACGTCGGCTTCCTCCATGGTTCCGCGTCGGTGAGTGATGAGTATAAACTGAGTTTTACCTGTCAGGCTTCTGACATACTGAGCGAAGCGGTCAACGTTGACCTCGTCAAGCGCCGCCTCGATCTCGTCCATAACACAGAACGGAGCGGGACGCACCTTCATGATCGCGAAGTAAAGCGCAATAGCGACAAGCGCTTTCTCTCCGCCCGAGAGAGCGTCAAGATGAACAACGATCTTTCCCGGAGGATGAACGATGATATCGATTCCGCTTGTAAGGATATCCTCGGGATCGGTAAGCGACAGAGACGCCGTACCGCCGCCGAAAAGCTCCTTGAAGGTAAATGTGAAATTCCTGTTTATCTGTTCAAAAGCGACGATAAATTCCTCGCGCATCTGTTTTGTCAGGTCGGTGATAAGACGTTCGATCTCCTTCTTGGATTTTTCCACGTCCTCAACCTGCTTGCTCATAAAGTCGTAGCGCTCCGAAACCTCTTTATATTCTTCGATTGCTCCGACGTTAACGTTGCCGAGGTTTCTGATCTTTGATTTAAGCTCGTTAAGACGCGAACGCGCCTCGCTTATGCTTTCAAGCTCAACGGCGTTTTGCTCAGCCTCGTTCTTTGTGAGCTGATATTCCTCCCAAAGCTTGGTGATGATGTTGTCGTATTCCTTTTGGAGATTGATACGCCTTTCTTCAAGCCTCGCGAGCTCTCTGCCTGCTGTTTCGCGCTCGTTGTTTTTGTCCTTTTCAAGAGCTCTGAGCTCTCCCGAGCGAACCTCGAGCTTGCTTTTCTGGTTATTTATACTGTCGATATCCGAGTTCAGCGCTTTGACCTTCGCGTTAAGAGCCTCGATGTCCTTATTAAGCGACACTATCCTTTTCTCGGTCTCGGAGATAACAGTATTATAGTTATCGATCTGCGAATAAAGCTCCGCTTTTCTGCTTTCTCTGCCCTCCTCGGAGGAAAGAGCGTAGGCAATCTCGGAATTAAGACCCTCGATATCCTTTTTTGCGGTTACGATCTCAAGACGCACGTTCTGGAGCTTCTCGCTCATTTCCTCACGCTGAGCGGTGAGCTTTGAGCGGCTGCCTGTGATATCATTGATAAGCGCCTCATACTCGGAGATCGCGGTGTTTATATCGTTGAGCTCGGTTTGAGCCTTTCTTTCATCATTTTTGTACTGGGCGATACGCTCCTTACAGCTTTCTACTACCGCCTCAGCTTCTTCTATATCTGTCCTTTTTGAAGCAAGATCGTTTTCGCACGCCTTAGCCTCGGTAAGGATACGTACCTGCTCCTGCTTGGCGTTTGACAAATCGGCTCTCGTGCCGAGAATTTCGGCCTCGACATAAGCGTAGTCCGAAGCCGCTTTTTCGGCAAGCGACGCGGCTTCCCGCGCGTTTTCAAGAAGCTTTTCGGCTTTCTTTTTGTTAGACGCGATCTCTCCCGTACGTGAAAGCAGACCCGATTTTTTGCCCAGAGAGCCGCCTGTAAGCGAGCCGCCCGCGTTGACTACCTGACCGTCAAGAGTAACGACCTTAAAGCGGTAGCCGTATTTTTTGGCGATATTCGCGGCGGCATTGAGATCCTCGGCGACAACGATCCTGCCGAGAAGCGACCTCAGGATATTTGAATATTCATCCTTGCAGTTGCATAAAACGGACGCGATGCCTATAAAGCCGTAGCAGTCGTCAAGACCGTTCTCTCTGAACTCCTTGGGCTTAATGGTGTTCATCGGGAGGAAGGTCGCGCGGCCGCCGTCGTTCTTTTTAAGATACGCGATAGCCGCCTTCGCGTCCTGCTCGGTGACGGTTACAATATTCTGCATAGCGGCGCCGAGAGCGATCTCTATGGCGACCGTATATTCGGAAGGTACTTCAATAATTCTTGAAACGGGACCTCTTATACCCTTTAGCCTGCCTTCCTTTGAAGCGTTCACGACCTTTTTTACGGAATAAGAGAAGCCCTCAAGATTGCGCTCCAAATCCTCAAGCAGCTTTACTCTGCGTAAAGCCTGCTGAGCGTCAAGGTTGAGTTCATCCGCCTTAGCTTTCAGCTCGTCGCGCTTTTTTCTGCGCGAATCAAGCTTGAGCTCCAGACCCTTGAGCGAGTTTGAGAGTGAATCCACCTCGGCGGTTATCGACTCGATCTGTTTTTTATAATTCTCCGACATTTCAAGAGCGATATCATATTGCTCCTGACGCGCGGCATTTGTGCTTAAAATATTTTCGATCTGCGACTGAAGCTCTGTAACCGAGGTCACGCTCGTCATCATCGTGACCCTCGCGTCGGCGGACTGAGCGGTCAGGGTCGCGAGCTTAGCGCTGAGCTCCTGAAGCTTATCGCCGCTTCGGCTTGAGTCTGTATTTACGATGTTGAGCTTGTCCGAGGTCTCGTCGTATATGTCCTGCTTTTGTTCAATAATAGCTTCCAGCTCTTTTATTTTCGCTCGTTTTTCCTCGATGTTGTTTACGGCGTCCTCGGCGTCGGAATCGACCTTGCCGATTTCTTCGTTGATCCTGTTGATATTTTCCTTGTTATGTAAGATATCGTTTTCAGCGACGGAAACCGAGGATTTTTTTGAGCTGATCTCGGCTGTTACATCGTTGATCTCAGCGCGGAGCTTCTCGATCTCCGCGGAAAGCTCGCCGTTTTTGAAATAGATTTCCTCTGTTTCGCGCTGTATATCGTCGAGATCCTCGTCCGCCTTTGAGTGCTGGAGACGCGATATCTCGATCTTATCCTCTTCTTCCTTGAGCACTCGGTTAGAATTATTCAAGGTGTTGACCCAAAGCGCGATCTCAATATCCTTCTTCTCCCCTGAATATTCAAGGAATTTCTCCGCCTTCTTTGACTGGGATTTGAGAGGTCCTACACGCTCCTCGAGCTCTGTAACGATATCTCTGAGCCTGAGAAGATTATCCTCGGTGTGCTTGAGCTTGCGCTCGGACTCGATCTTTTTGTAGCGGTAACGGGAAATTCCCGCGGCTTCCTCAAAGATCTCTCGCCTGTCCTCGCTTTTTGACGCGACGATACTGTCGATCTTGCCCTGACCGATCATAGAATAACCGTCGCGGCCGAGACCCGTGTCCATAAACAGCTCGTTTACATCCTTAAGTCGTACCTGAGCACCGTTTATAAGGTATTCGCTGTCGCCGCTGCGAAAGTATCTTCTCGTAACGGAAACATCGTCGCCGTCATAAGGCAAAGACCTGTCCTTGTTCTCAATATTCAGCGTAACTTCGGCGTAGCCCTGAGCCTTTCTGCCGTCTGTGCCGTTAAATACGACGTCCTCCATCTTGGAACAGCGAAGGCTTTTCGGAGACTGCTCGCCGAGAACCCAGCGGATTGCGTCGCTGATGTTACTTTTGCCTGAACCGTTGGGACCGACGACCGAGGTCATACCTGTGTCAAAGGTTAATTTAGTTTTATCGGGAAATGTCTTAAAGCCCTGAATCTCAAGGGATTTTAAAAGCATTCGATCACCTGTTATTCTTAATTCTGAGACCGTATTTTGATAACGAACGGTCTTTATCTATTTTGATATTATAACCTCTCTGCTCCAAATCCTTAATATTGGCACGTTTCTGTCCTATGAGCTTGGAAACAGAAAATGGATTGACTTCAATAATTATGTTTTTTGAATCGATATTTCGTAGCGCGCGATCAAGCTTGTCGGCAAAAATCCTGTTTTCGCACAGCTCCCTGAACGCGGGATGATAACCCGAAGCGACCGAGCCCTCGATCAGGCTGTCGCTGTAATGCAGTCCGACTCGGATAACGTCGATATGCTCGTTATCAAAAAGCGTCAAAAGTGCGGCGCACAGCTCAACCGACTGTTCCAAAGTGTCGGGTTTGTAAACACCTGAGTTATACAGTCGTTCAAGCTCGGTGTTTTTCATAATGACTGTCGGATAGATCCTTACGCAGTCGGGTCTTAGCTTAACAAACTCAAGCGCGGTGTCATAATCGGCTTCGTGACTTGATTTGTAAAGCCCCGTCATCATCTGAAGCCCGAGTTTGAAGCCGTGGGCTTTGATAAGCCTTGAGGCGTTTCTCACGTCGTCGGAGGAATGACCGCGATCATTCGCGCTGAGTACATCGTCATTCATTGACTGAGCGCCGAGCTCAATGGTGGTAATATTATATTTCTTTAACAGAATTAATACTTCATCATCGATATAATCGGGTCTTGTGGATATCCTGATACCCTTGAAATGATGAATAAACGGCTTTGTGCTTTCCAGAAGCGAGAGCATATAATCTCGGTCAATGGCTGTAAAGCTGCCGCCGAAAAACGCGATCTCAGCGTTGTGAGAATCCGCTTTGAGATCATATACTGCTTTTTGCAGAGTTTGCCGTACATCATTCGGCGAGGGCTGGCAAGCCTGTCCTGTGATCTCTCTCTGATTACAGAAGGAGCACTGATGAGGACAGCCGTTATGCGGTATAAAAATCGCTATATTACCGTTTTTAATAGCCCATCAACTCCAAAGCCTCTCTGGCCGCGTTCTGTTCGGCTTCCTTTTTGGTTCTTCCGCCGCCCTTGCCGATCACATTAGAGTTGAGGTGGACCTCAAATACAAAATGCTTGTCGTGATCGGGACCGCTCTCGGAAACAAGCTTGTACTCTATCCTCTCGCCCGGATTTTTCTGAATGATCTCCTGGAGAGTGGTTTTGTAATCCTTGAAGGGCTTTTTGTTTTGATTCTTCAATTCGGGGATCACAAATCTGAGAATATGTTTTTTGGCGGCTTCAAGTCCGCCGTCAAGATAGATGGCGGCGATAACAGCCTCAAACGCGTCGGAAACGATCGACGGGCGGTCGGCTCCTCCGCCGTTTTTCTCGCCCTTGCTGAGAAACAGATAGCTTCCCAGCCCGATCTGTTTTCCGAAATTATACAAAGCTTTTTCGCAAACAAGCGAGGAACGCAGCTTGGTGAGCTCGCCCTCGGGCAGCTTGGGACAATTTTCAAAAATATATTCCGCTACAACGACGGAAAGAACCGCGTCTCCGAGGAACTCAAGCCGCTCGTTATGTTTGATATGCTTGTCTCGGTGTTCGTTGGCGTAGGATGAATGGGTCAGAGCCTCGCGCAACAGATTTTTGTTGTTAAATCTATAATCAATAGCTTTTTCAAAATCCTTCATAGCTTAACCTTATTTTTTCTTTACTGCCTCGGCGATCTGAGAAATAACATCAGCCTCGACATAATCCTTTGTCAGTCTTATGGCGTTCTTAAAGGTTTTTGCCTTTGAACTGCCGTGAGCCTTGAAAACAGGCTTCGCGGTACCCATAATCGGAGCGCCGCCGTATTCATTATAATCGAACTGGGCAGCCATAGCCTTTAAGTCCTTCATTATCAAAGCCGCGGCAAGCTTGGTTTTGGCGTTCTTTGAAAAGAGCTCCTTTACCTTTTTGAGCATTGATTTCGCAACGCCCTCGTAGGTTTTGAGCACCAGATTACCAGCGTAACCGTCGCAAACATAAACGTCGCACGCTCCCGAAGGAAGATCGCGTCCCTCGACGTTGCCGATGAAATTCAGGTCTGATTTTTCAAGAAGCTCATAGGTCGTTCTTTGAAGCTCTCCGCCCTTGTGTGACTCAGCGCCTACATTGGCGAGAGCGACGCGCGGATTATCTACCTTCATAACCTTTTCCATATAAGCGGACGCCATAACTGCGTATTGAACGAGGGTTTCTGGACGTGCCTCAAGATTGGCTCCCGCGTCGATCAGCATAAAACAGCCGCCGTTAAAATGAGGAAGGATCGGAGCGAAGCCGGGGCGTTTTACGCCCTTCACACGTTTTACTATCAACGTGCCGCCGACGCAGATAGCGCCGCTGTTGCCCGCGCTGACAAGGGCGTCGCCCTTACCCTCGGACAAAAGTCTCATCGCGACCGCGAGAGAGCTGTCGGGCTTTTTCTTGAGAACGGAGTCGGCGTCCTCGTCGGTAGCGATAACCTCGCTTGCGTGGACAAGCTCCATTGACGAGATGTCAACGTCGTTTTCCTTCGCGCATTTTTCAATGACCGCCTTATCTCCGACAAGTGTGATATCGACACCGTACTCGTTTTTGGCGTCAAGCGAGCCTTTAATGATTTCCAAAGGGGCGTTGTCGCCGCCCATTGCGTCAACAATAATGTTCATGATCTCACGCTCTCCAAATATTTTTCCAAATCGTTAAGCGAACGGTCGGCGTAAGCCTGTCCGCGTTCCTTTTTATCTCTCGGACGGTTCTCCAGCTCGGGCATAATACCGAAATTCGCGCCCATGGGCTGAAAGTTTTCAACGCTTTCATCACTTATGTAAGACGAAAGACAGCCTATCATAGTGGTTTGGGGCAAATCAAGAGACGGAGAGCCATTGAGGCGTCTCGCGGCGTTGATTCCCGCGACGATACCCGAGGAAGCGCTCTCCATATATCCCTCTACTCCCGTTATCTGACCCGCAAAAAAGATCCTGCCGTCGGATTTCAGGCTGAAATCGCGGTTCAGCACTCTCGGCGAGTCAAGAAAGGTGTTGCGGTGCATCACTCCGTAACGAACAAACTCCGCGTTTTTTAAAGCGGGGATCAGTCCGAACACACGCTTCTGCTCGGGGAATTTAAGATTTGTCTGAAAACCAACAAGGTTGAATAAGGTGCCCTGAGCGTTCTCCTTGCGAAGCTGAAGAACAGCCCACGGACGGTGTCCCGTGTTAGGATCTGTAAGACCGACGGGCTTCATAGGACCGAAGCGTATCGTGTCCTTTCCCCTTTGAGCCATAACCTCGATAGGCATACAGCCCTCATATACCTTGGGGTCGCGCGCGTCAAACTCGTGAACAGGCGCGCGCTCGGCGTTAACAAGCGCCTCGTAGAACACCTCATACTCCGCCTTGTTCATCGGACAGTTAAGATAATCCGTACCGTCGCCCTTGCCGTAACGGGATTCAAAGAAAGCACTGCTCATATCAATGCTTTCAAGAGTGACGATAGGCGCCGCGGCGTCAAAAAATGACAAGGCGTCGGAAAATCTTGAATAAATAGTCTTGGCAAGATTGTCCGAGGTCAAAGGACCCGTCGCGACGACTGTGATACCGTCGGGGTTCTCCGAAACCTCTTTGCTGATCACGGTAATATTACCGTTGTTTTTGATTTCTTCGGTGACATATCTCGCGAAAACATCGCGGTCAACGGCAAGCGCTCCGCCAGCGGGGACTCTGGCCGTATCGGCAGCCCTCAAAAGCAGAGAATCAAGACGCCGCATTTCCTCCTTCAAAAGACCCGCGGCAGAGCTTACTCTGTCAGCCTTGAAGGAATTGGAGCATACTAGCTCCGCGAATAAGTCGGATTTATGAGCGGGACTTTTCTTCAGCGGCTTCATCTCATAAAGGTTTACTTTTATACCTCGCTTAGCGATCTGATAAGCTGCCTCACAACCCGCGAGACCCGCTCCGATAACGTTAATACACATCACTTGACGGCTTTCTCGTAGCCGCAATCCTTATTGGCGCAGAAAAGCACCTGTTTTTTGCCCTTTTTCTTGAAGAGTATCTCTCCGCATTGCGGACATCTCTCGTCAACGGGCTCATTCCACGAAACGAAATCGCACTTGGGATAGTTACTGCAGCCGTAGAATATGGTTTTTCTCTTTGTAGTTTTTATAATAACGTCGCCGTCGCCGCATTTGGGGCATTTTATGCCGAGCTTTTGAACATACTTTTTGACGTTTTTGCACTCGGGATAACCGGGGCAGGCGATAAATTTACCGAATCTGCCGACCTTGATGACCATATTTCTGCCGCAGTTTTCGCAGATGATATCGGTTTTATCCTCTTCAAGCTGGATCTTGACGCCGTCCATATCGGTTTTGGCTTTGGCGAGGGTTTTCTCGAAATCCTTATAGAAATCATCGATGAGCGCTCTCCACTCGACCTCGCCGTGCTCTACCGTGTCAAGATTCTGCTCCATCTGTGCGGTGAATTTGAGGTTGACTATCTTCGGGAAGCGTTCCTTCATCAGCTTGACCATCGCCTCGCCGAGCTCTGTCGGGATGAGGGTCTTGCTTTCGCGCTTGACGTACTCGCGGCCCGTGATGGTCGAGATCGTAGCGGCGTAGGTGGAAGGTCTGCCGATACCGTTTTCCTCAAGCGTCTTGATAAGCGAAGCCTCGGTGTATCTCGGCGGAGCCTGAGTAAAGTGCTGATTCGGCACAATCTCCTTTTTACGAACGATCATATCCTTCTCAAGAGGCGGAAGCTCTAGGGATTTTTCCTCGGCTGTGTCCTTGCTCTCGGTGTAAATCATAGTAAAGCCGTCAAAGTCTACGGTATAGCCCGAAGCCTTGAAAACATAACCGTTGCCTTCGATATCGGCTCTGCTTGTTTTCTGAACACAGTCTGACATCTGGGAAGCCACAAAGCGCTTCCATATCAGGTTGTAGAGCTTATACTGATCCGTAGTAAGGTTGTGCTTGATCTTGTCTGGATCCAAAGACGGCATTGTGGGTCTGATAGCCTCGTGACCGTCCTGAGCGTTTGAACGCGACTTAAAGAATCTGGGCTTCGGCGGAAGATATTTGTCGCCGAAATGATCGAAAATATATGAAGTGACCTCTTCGATCGCCTGATTTGATATTCTGAGAGAGTCAGTACGCATATAGGTAATAAGACCCGTAGCGCCGAGCTCGTCGATCTCTACGCCCTCGTAAAGCTCCTGAGCGACCTTCATTGTGCGTCTGGACTGGAAGCCGAGCTTCCTCGAAGCCTCCTGCTGGAGCGTTGAGGTGATAAAGGGAGGCGCGGGAGATTTCTTTCTTGTGCCGTGCTTTACGCTTGTTACCTTATATTCTGCGTTTTCAAGGTCGGAAAGTATCTTCTCCGCCTCTTCCTGAGTGCTGATTTTGTCCTTGCCTAGGTAAAGCGTCGCGGGAAAAGCCTTTCTGGAGCCCTTGGGGATGAATTTCGCGTCGATCGACCAGTATTCCTCGGGCTTAAATGCGCGTATCTCCTCTTCCCTGTCAACGATGATCCTTACGGCAACGGACTGAACGCGTCCCGCGGACATTCCGCGTCTGATTTTTTGAGACACAAAGGGACTGAGCTTGTAGCCCACAAGGCGGTCGAGAACACGTCTTGCCTGCTGAGCGTTGACAAGATTGAGGTTGATGCTTCTCGGGGAGTTCATTCCGTTATTAACGCCCGTTTTGGTGATCTCATTGAACTCGACCCTGTTGCAATCGTTAAGATCAAGACCGAGAATATAGGCTAAATGCCATGAAATAGCCTCACCCTCACGGTCGGGGTCAGTTGCGAGAAAGATCTTATCGGAGCCTTCCGCCTGTTTTTTGATATCCTTAACAAGCTGCTCCTTGCCCTTGATGATAGTATAATTAGGCTCATAATTGTTCTTGATGTCAACGCTGAGTCTGGCGTTCGGAAGGTCGCGAACATGACCCATAGAAGCAATTACGTCATAATCCTTACCTAAGTATTTTTTGATTGTTTTAGCCTTTGCAGGCGACTCCACAATTACTAAGTTAGACATGTTTCCTCCAATTTATATTAATACATAGCTTCTTCCCTGAACCGCCTTTATAAGACGCTTTATTTCCAGAACAGTGAGGATAGAGGATAATCTGGAAATCGGAAGAGCTGTGATTTCAGCGATTTTATCTATGTGAACAGGCTCGTTGCCGATCGCATAGTAAACGGCGAGTTCGTCCTCCTTAAGACCGAGGTTCTCCTTGTGAACGGGAAGCTCGGAGAGGTCGTTGACCCTGAGTCCGTTGATATCCTTAGGAGCCTTGCCCTTGATGGGGATAACGTTTACCCTCTCGTCAAGCGCGGAAAGCTCGGGGGCTATCTCCTCGGATACATATATATTATCAAACTCGCTCAATATATCCGCGTAATCGGTTACGAGCGTAGCAATCTTATCCTTTACAAGCTGATTTGTGCCGTAGAAATGCGGGTCAACAGGTCCCGCCATAGCAAAGATTTTCTTGGAAGCGTCCTGCTCCAAGGCGGAATTAACCGTGATGAGCGCGCCGCTTTTCTTGCCTGCCTCAACGACGAGTATACCGTCGGAAAGCGCGGAGATAATGCGGTTGCGCTGCGGAAAATGATATGGATAAGGCTCGGTATCGGGCGGATACTCAGATATGACCGCGCCCTTATAGGTGATGTCGCTTCGCATTTTGCGGTTTTCCCTGAGATAATCATAATTGATACCGCAACCGAGAACGCATACGGTCACCCCGTCCGCGGCCAAAGCGCCGAGATGGGCGGAGCAGTCGATCCCGAGCGCGCCGCCGCTGACTATCGTTACACCGACCTTCGCAAGATTATACGACATGGCGTGCGAAGCCCTTATTCCGTACATTGACGCCTTTCTTGTACCGACGACGCCGATGGACAGTCTGTCGTCGATATCGGGCAAAGCGCCCCAGACATACAGAACCGCGGGAGGGTCGTCAATACTGAAAAGACAGCGTGGATAATAAGGGTTGTCGAGCGTCAGTATCTCGTAGCAATAATGATTGCATTTCTCGATGATCTCCTCACAAACCGATAACGGAGTCTGCTTAAGCTTTTCTATTTCGGCGTTGGAAAACAAGCCCGAAAGTCTCCATTCGGACTCTCCGCCTTTATAAAAGCTTTCAATATCTCCGTAAAGCTCAAGAAGCTGCTTTCCCTTCGGATTGCAGTATCCGACGCACTGAGACAGCCATATCCAATATCTTACGTCAGTCATTTCATCATTTCCCACATTATTATGCCTGCGGCGATGGCGGCGTTGAGACTTTCGGCTCTGCCTGCCATCGGAATAGTAAACGATTTGTCACAAGCTTCAATAAGCCGCGCGGTAAGGCCGTTGCCCTCGTTGCCGACGCAAACGACAGAGGCGTGATCGGAAAAATCCAGAGCCGTGAGCTTATCGGCGTTTCTGTCGACCACGGCGGCGTAGGATTTTACGCCGTCAAGCGTTTTGATGAAGTCCGCGATCGAATCGACAACGGTATAAGAAAGCCTGAACACGGCGCCCATACTTCCTCTGACGACCTTTGGCGAATAGATATCGCAGCAGTCGGAGGAAAGGATTATACCGTCAATGCCTAAAGCCTCGGCAGTTCTTAGAACAGTGCCGAGATTAACGGGATCCTGGATATTTTCCAGAGCCAAAAATTTACCGTTACATTTTATTTTATCAAATAGAGAGGGATTGTCAAGAGTTTTTATTACGCAAAGTATCCCCTGAGGCGATTTTGTGTCGGATATTTTGTTGAAAAGACTGTCGGGGAGCGAGTAGACTTCGCCTGCCCTATCGCTCAGACGGGCGATGATTTCGCCGTGCTTTGAAAGCGCGGAATCGGAAACCGCAAGTGAAATGATCTCGCGCTCAGAGAGAAGAGCGTCCTCGCAAAGCCTTAGCCCCTCGCATACGAACGCGTGATTATCGCGTCTGAAGGACGAGGATTTTATGAGCTTTGAGATGTGTTTCAAAGCGGAATTGTCCTTAGAGGTTATACGTTTCATTACTTTCCCCCGTTGTCCTCAAAATAGCAAAAGCGTTTGGAAGCAAATCCAAACGCGTTTACGTTTTAATTATTTCGCGGCCTTTGCCTGCTCTACGAGAGCTGTGAAAGCGGCGGGATCCGAAATAGCGATTTCGGAAAGCATCTTGCGGTTAAGAGTAACGCCTGCCTTCTTGAGACCGTTCATAAATGTGGAATAGTTCACGCCGTTAGCCTTGCAGCCTGCGGAAATACGTGTGATCCAAAGGCGACGGAAGTCTCTCTTCTTCTGCTTACGGCCGATGTAAGCATAGTTACCGGACTTCATTACCGCCTGCTTAGCCATTTTAAAGTGTCTTGATTTAGAACCGAAATAGCCCTTAGCGAGCTTTAAAACTTTTTTTCTTCTCTTGCGAGTAGCCATAGCGCCTTTAACTCGTGCCATATTTATTACCTCCGTTTAGTTAGAAATTACAAGAAAATTATTTATAAGGAATCAGACGCTTGATCTGAGCCACGTTTGTCTTGTCAGCGCATACTGTCTGACGGAGACCTCTTTTACGCTTTCTTGTTTTCTTGTTGAGAATGTGGGATTTGTTAGCGTGAGCACGGATTACCTTACCGTTCTTAGAGAGCTTGAAGCGCTTTTTAGCTCCGCTGTGAGTTTTAATTTTAGGCATAATATTTATCCTCCTTAACTTTGATTACTTCGACTGCTTTGGCGCCAAGAACATAAGCATGTTACGACCCTCAAGCTTTGCGGGCTTGGAGATAGTGGCGTATTCGGAGCAAGCCTCTGAGAAACGATTCATAATATCATAGCCGAATTCGGAATGACCCATTTCACGTCCCCTGAAACGAATGGAAACCTTTACCTTGTCGCCGTGCTTCAAAAATTTAAGAGCGTTATTGAGCTTGGTGTTGAAGTCGTGCGTGTCGATATTGAGCGAAAGACGAACTTCCTTTGTGTCAATGATCTTCTGATTTTTTCTGGCTTCCTTTTCTCTTTTGGCCTGTTCGAACCTGTACTTACCGTAATCCATAATCTTGCACACGGGCGGTTTAGCCTGCGGAGCAATTTTTACGAGATCAAGGTCTGATTTAGCCGCCAGATCAAGAGCTTCCTTTGCGGACATAATTCCGAGCTGTTCGCCGTTTGCGCTCACGATCCTGAGCTCGCTGTCGCGGATATCCTCGTTGATCTGAATTTCATGCTTACTGATAACAAAGCACCTCCATAGTATAAAATAATAAAATAAATGCGGACGAGAAACCGTCCGCATTACAACACAAATTAAACTCAGTTTAATGTATTGACCCGCGCAGACGGAACCCCGCAGGTGAAAGCCGTTAAGCTTTTCTTTATTTTACCGATATATTATATAACATTAAAAACGAGTTGTCAAGTATTATTTTTTAAGAGAATCATAAATCAGCTGAGCGATCCTCTCGGAGGACTTACCGTCGAGCTTATCAAAGAACATATCCCTGAATTTTTCGATTTTTTCGGTTTCATAGTCCTCATTTTTGATCGCGTCAAGCAGGGTGTAGATCGAGGTGCAGATCTTACCTGGGATATTGAGCTTGAAATCAAAGTAGAAATCTCTCTCCTTGATGTAGGTCTCAAGATCGTAAGCGTAGAAGAGCATTGGGATATTGAGGATAGACGCCTCGAATACGAGCGAGGAGTAATCTGTGATGATAACGTCGGAAATAAAGAGAAGATCGTTGATCTCGGTGTTATCGGAAAGATCGATTACCCTGTCAGCGTATTTCTCGGGTATCTCGTGCTTCTCCGCGACAAAGGGATGATGCTTGATGATTATAGCATATTCGTTTCCCAGGCTCTTGCAAACCTCGTTGATGTCAAAAAGCTCCATCGGATAATAAGCGCTTTCCTTTACGTCGCCTCGGAAGGTCGGAGCGAAGAGAATGATCTTTTTATCCTTGAACTTGGGATATTCGGAGTAGAATTTTTTAATAAAATTATTCTTATATTCCTCATCAAAGAATATATCGGTTCTGGCGATACCCGTCGGAACGACATTCTCAGTGGGAATACCGAAGCCCTCGGAGTGACACTTTTTGCAGTATTCCGAGCTAACCGTAACATAGTCGTAGGAACGGTGCATTCTTGTCGCCTGAGGCGAGCCCTTGGGCTTACCGAGACGTGTAAAGCCGAATGTTTTGAACGCTCCGCAGGCGTGCCAAAGCTGAATGATCTTGGTTTCGGGCTTGGTATTGATAAGATGGATCTGAGGAGTAAATTCATCAAGAACGATGACCTTACTTGTAGCGCAGGCCTCAGCAAACTCCTTGATCTGCTTTCTGTTCATAAACCTGAAGGTGTTGGTGTTGTAGAGGAACTGAATATCGAGGTTGGGATCGTCCTTGAGCTGATTATATACAAACTCAAAGTTTCCCGAAAGCTCCTCGCGTCTGGCGGAATAAAAGGTGATTTTATTCTCCTGGATCTTCTTTCTTTTCTTGCGTCTGTAAGCCGACTTGATCCTTCCTCTCTTGAAGCGGACCATAGAGAAGCTCTCGCGGCAGATCCTGGACATTCTCAGAAGAACGTAAGTAAACAAACGCTGAAACTTGTTCTCGGATTCTATCCTTTTCGGCATATTGATAAAGCCCGTAAAGGTCAGCAAGCCCATAAGGATATACACGGGAATGAGCGGAATGGCGAGTATAAACGCAAGGATTTTTAAAAGGAAGTCAAATTTAGCGACCAGAATGTGAAGATAGTGATTTTTTCTGATTTTCTTGGGCAAGGGAGTAAAATGATAATGATCGCCCATATTTTCAAACTCATAGAGCTTGTTATCCTGTTCAAACTCAGCGGGCGTGAGGTCGACCTTGATCTTTTCCTCATAATAATCCGCGAAGCTGAGGTTGATATACATATCAAAGGGCAAGCCCTTGCCCCTTGTATCCCAGAAAAGATAATCAAGCCTGTACGTATATTCGCCCCAGAAAAGCATCTTGCCGTCGATACGGGTGATATCGTTGAAGCGGACGACAAGCGGAATGCGCCTGTCCTCCTTGCCGTTTTCAAAATAAAATATAACCTTCGGAGTTGAAAGGCAGTGGCTGTCGATTGACGGGTCGGTAAATTCGCCCGAAACATTGACGGTAAGCTTCTGCTTTTCAATGATCACGCTGTTAAAACGCAGTTTATAATCCACTCCATAATCCCCCCAAATATCTAAATCATTCAACAAGACTGTAAAATCTTTCGACAGCCTCGTCAAGCGGATAATCCTTGCCGTAAACCGAGGAAGAACCCGCGACAAAGATATCAGCGCCTCTTTCGCGCATTTCGCCGCAATGATCCCAGCTGACGTGACCGTCAACCTCGATTTTTACATCCTTGCCCGATTCGTCAATGATCCTTCTAAGCTCGGAGAGCCTGTCCATACTGCCCTCGACCATAGGCTGACCCGCAAAACCAGGGTAAACGGTCATCAGAAGCACCGCGTAAACCTCGTCAAGAAAAGCCTTTACGGTATCAACGGGAGTATCGGGACTGATCGCGATACAAGGCAAAGCGCCTCTGTTTTTGATATCCTCAAGCACTGTATGAGCGTCGTTGCAGGCTTCATAATGAACCGAGACCATATCCCCCTCGCCTATTTCCATAGCGTCAAAGAATTGCTCGGGCTTAAAAGCCATAATGTGAATATCGCGCTTGATGTTCTTCATCGGCTTTTTAAAGCATTTTACCATATTGGTGTCAAACGTGATATTCGGAACAAATTTATTGTCCATAAAATCGATATGAAGATACTCGACCCCGAGAGAGTCAAGCTTCTCGATCTCGTCATAAAGATGAAGCAGATCGGCGCACATAACCGACGGTGATAGTAATCCAGCCATAATATACCCTGAGTCGGCAATCAGTCGATAACGACCATTACCTTGCTGTAAAACTCTTTTCCTTCTTTCATAATTTCAAGACCCTTGTCCATATCCTCGAGAGAGAATTTATGAGTAATGAGGGGCTTGACCTTTACGGCGCCCGATGACATCGCGTTTACAACGATGTTCCAGTCGCTCTGAGGCGTGTTGTTATAAGCGGAGTTCCACGTACCGAAGATACGAAGCTGCTTTCTGAGTATCTGCCAGTAGGTGTTCTGCGGGAAGGTGAAATCGCCGTGAGGATTGCCCACGTAGATGACCTTACCGCCCGAGCAAACGCTGTCAAGACAGTTGCCCGCAGTCACAGCGATACCGACGGCCTCGATAGCTACGTCAGCGCCGTTGCCTCCTGTCTGCTCCATTACCCACTCGATCGGATCGCCGTGAGAGGCGTTGAAATAATCATAAAAGCCGAGGCTTTCGATGAACTCGTAGTTATTCATATCGGTTCCGACAAGCAGAACCTTGTTGGCTCCCCAGGCTCTCGCCCACTGAGCGATGAGCATACCGATAGTACCGGGACCGTAAATAACGACTGTGTCGCCGATCTCGATACCCGCCTGTCTCAGCGCGTGAAGCGCGACTGCCGTGGGCTCCGCCATGGCCGCTTCCTCAAAGGAAACGTTGTCGGCGATCGGAACCAGATTCCAAACGGGAACACGCACATATTCGGCAAAGGCTCCGTCGGAACGCGAGCCGAGATAATCATAGCTCTTGCAGGTCTCGTATACGCCCTTGTTGCAGCTTGCGCATTTTCTGCAAGGGATAAGCGGAAAAACCGCGGCGCGTGTGCCTATAAGGTGTTCGTTTTCCTTGGAAGCCGCCGCTACGACCTCACCCGCGAACTCGTGACCGGGAATGGTCGGGAAATGATAGGTTCCGTTAACAAAGATTCTGGGGATATCCGAGCCGCAGATTCCGCAGGCTCTGACTCTCATAAGAACCTCGTCGGGCTTGAGCTCGGGGATGGGATAATCCTCATATCTTAAATCTCCGACCGCGTGAAGCACTCTTGCTTTCATAGTATCCATTGTGTGTCCCTCCAATCAGGAATTGATAATAGTTTCAAAAGTTTCTAAATCTTCTATTGTTGTTATTTTGAAGTTTCTTTCACTGCCCTCTACAAGGCGGATCTTCATTCCGTGGCGGTAGGCGATCTCACTGCTTCCTGCTGTGGAGGCGATCTCCTCGTCCGTTACGGAATTATGTATATCGAGGTATTTTTTGAAATCAAAGCTCTCGGGAGCCTGTCCCGCGAAAAGCTCGCTTCTCTTGAGAAGGCTGTCGATCGACTTTCCGTCCTTGCTGAGATAAACCGTATCCTTCACGGAAATAACGGGCATAGCGCCGTCGTCCTCGACCGCGCCCTTGATACAGTCGTCAATGATCTTGTCGGACACAAGCGGACGCGCGGCGTCGTGGATAATAACGACGTCGGTATCGGGAGCGTTTTTCTCCGTAGCTTTTAGCCCGTTAAAGATGGAGTGCTGGCGTGTTTCTCCCGCGGGAGCGTAGCCGCAGACCTTTGAAATGCCGTATTTTTCGACATTCTCTTTAACGTAGTCCTTCCACTCGTCGCTGACGACAATAACGATATTATCGATACTGTCATGCTTCTCGAAGATTTCAAGACAATACACGATAATCGGTTTTTCCTTTACGATCAAATACTGTTTGGGACGGTCGACGCCCATTCTCGAGCCGACTCCGCCGGCAAGAATAATAGCAGTGTTCATAAATCCTCCAAAGGTAACTGTTATTCTAAATATTTTATCATAAATTGCGGAATAAGTCAATCAGGACGCACTTGTCCCAATTATTATTACGCTATTTTAAAGTATAATGGCAAATAATAAAACTGTCAATTTTTGTAAAAAGAATGTAACCATTTACGCGGAATATAATAGCTTGATTTAATGATATTATTATGATAATATTGAATCGGATGTGATTATATGGATATTTACAAAAGACAATACCTCAAAAGGACCTCGAGCGGGCTTGGCTTTATGGTCTTTGCGATTACGGGAACGATGAATCTCGTTGCGTTGATACTGTCGATAGCGCTGTTCACAAGGCTCGACACGACGCTGTCGCTGTGGATGCAGATGTTCATTTCCGTTTCGTGTATGTTTATTTCGGGAATGGTTTACTGCTGGGCTTCAAAAAGCGATATCAATGAGCTGATCAAGGTAAAAAGAGTAAGCCCAAAGCTTGCCGTTCCCCTGATTATGATCGCTCTGACTGTTTCGTTCACCTCTGATTATCTCGCCGATCTTCTTCAATCCAGTTTTTCTGTTTTCGGACTTGAAAACGGAATAGAGCTTAATACAGAATCTACTACGCCCGTAAATTTCTTACTGAATATTATCGCCGTTTCCGTCGTTCCGCCTCTTGTTGAAGAATTTGTGTTCAGAGGCGTGCTTCTCGGAAAGCTAAGACGCTTCGGAGACGGGTTCGCGGTTCTGATGTCCTCGGTGATTTTCGGTTTGATCCATGAAAATCTTGTACAAATACCCTTTGCATTTATCGTCGGCTTGGCTCTCGCCTTTACCACTGTTAAATGCGGCTCCGTAGTTCCTGCCATAATCGTGCATTTTATTGTCAATTTCAGAGCTACGCTGATTTCGTCACTGATCGATAATAAGGTTATTTCCGAGGAAATCCTCAACATCATATATATAGTTTTCCTTATAGTGGTTTTTATTCTCGGCATTGTTTCCGCGTACAGGCTCAGCAAAAAAGAGGGCTTTTTCTCTCTTGAAAGCAAGCCCGATTATCCGTTCGCGGAATCGCTCGGAGCTTTTATCGGAAACGGCGGAATGATCTGCTTCCTTGTTATCGTTGTGATCAACACGATTTCGACCACCTCTCTGTTTTCTTTTTTGGGAGGCTGATTTGACTAACGAAGATTTTATGAAGGTCGCGCTTGACGAAGCGAAAAAGGCTTACGAGCTCGGCGAGGTGCCGATCGGAGCGGTCGTAGTAAAAGGCGACGAGATCATATCAACCGCGCACAACAGACGTGAAACAGGCAAAAACGCGCTGTTCCACGCTGAAACCGAAGCGATTTACAAGGCTTGCGAAAAGCTCGGAGGCTGGAGGCTGTGGGAATGCAGGCTCTACGTCACGCTTGAGCCTTGTCCGATGTGCGCGGGAGCTATCGTAAACGCGCGGATCACCGAGGTGTTTTTCGGAGCCTACGATATAAAAAACGGGGCGTGCGGCTCTTTTTTGAATTTGTTTGAGATGGAAAACAATTTCAGACCCGACGTAACGGGAGGAATACTTGAAGAAGAATGCTCCGCGCTGATAAAAGATTTTTTTAAAAATATGAGAAAAAGATAAGAGAGCTGCCGCTTAAAGCGACAGCTCTGTTTATTCCGAAATAATTTCACTGTAAATCTCCAGAGCTCGTTTTTTGAGCTCTGTTTTTTCATTTTCAAGAGTTGCGTCGATAACGCTGTCCAGCAACAGCTCAAGTATCTTGCCGATATATTTGCCCTCGGTTATCCCGAGGTGCAGCAGATCGGAGCCGTTGACCGCCAGAGTTTTTAAGGAATAGCACTCTCCGCTTTCCAGTATCTCGTCGAATATGCGCCGCGCCGTATCAAGATTTGAGAGCTTCTGTTCCCTTTTATACTTTGACTGAGCCAGAATATCTGCTCTCTGTATCTTCAGCAGGTTTCTAAAGTTCTCGACCCCGATATTGTTCATAACATGTTTGATCTGCTTTCGGTTGTCGGAGAACCGCACATCGTGATATTCGATCAGCGTAACTACGTCCTCAATGAACTTTGTAGGATATTTCAGCCTTTCCAGCGAGTTTTTCGCGAGCACAGCGCTGAAATGATTATGACCCTTGAAGTGATCCCGTCCGTTACTGTCCGTACGGAGCGCCAGCGGCTTGCCGATATCGTGCAGAAACATTACCATTCTAAGCAACAGCTCGTCCTCAACGTTTGAAACAGCCGCGGTTGTATGACGCCAAACTGTTTTATTGTGATGAGGCGTGTTCTGTTCGCAGTCAAAGGCGGAAACGATCTCGGGAAAGAAAACCGCGATAACATCCTTGTAGCGTCTGAGAATAAAGTTTACATTCTCGCCGCAAAGAAGTCTGTTGAACTCAGACGCGATTCTTTCAACAGCGATCTTGTTCAGGCTGAGCCTGTTTCTTACAAGAGAAAACGAGGTCGCGCCCTCAATGCTGAGACTGTATACGGAAGCGAATCTCAAAGCGCGCAGAATGCGAAGTGCGTCCTCGCCGAAGCGCTTGTCGGGATCGCCGACACAGCGAAGCGCGCGGTACTGAAGGTCTACCGCGCCGTTGAACGGGTCCACAAGCCCTGTTTCATCGTTATAAGCCATAGCGTTTACGGTGAAGTCGCGCCGTGAAAGATCATCTTCAAGCTTATTTGTGAAGCTCACCTCGAGCGGATGACGGCTGTCGGAATAATCGCCGTCGATCCTGTATGTGGTGATCTCAAACGGCTTTGAGTCAATAATTATGCCGACTGTTCCGTGCTTCTCCCCTGTCAGGATCATATTATGATCGGCGAAAACCTCTTTTATCTCGTCGGGCTTTGCCGAGGTCGTGATATCCCAGTCGTGCGGTTCAAGTCCGAGCAAGCTGTCACGGACACAGCCGCCTACCGTGTACGCCTCGTAGCCCGCGTCAGATAACCTTTTAAGTATAAAATTTACGTCGGAAGGAAGCTTAATCTTCAACTTTGTTTTCCTCTAAATATCTTAAAACCAATTCATCGTGTTCTTTTGACATACTTTTTATCGAAAGAAAATATATCAGCTCACATAAAATCACGGCGCAGGGCAAAATAAGTCCGAACAGAGCTCCCGTGATCAACGCGACAATTATGCTCTCAACGCAGAAGCCCAGCAAGATCCCGAGCAGAACAAGAACGTAATTGCTGACCCTGAAGCTTCCTTCGAGCGTATCGCCGTTAAGTCTGCCGTAGAATACTCTCGTCAGAAAATTTGAGCGTTTGCCATGATCGTCCTCGAGGCAAAGCGAGATTTTGTTCTCTTTTACGCCGCCCGATAGACGAAGTCCGCTTTTCATATATCTTTTTCCGATATCTTTTTTCAGCTTTTCTTTAAAGCCGTTCTCAACCTTAAAAATCATATCAATAATCCTTGTTCAGCCTTTTGCTGACGTTATAAATCACATTATATAATATAACGGTTATTCCCGATAAAATCAATAGCAAATACAGCTCAAAGCACCCGAGCGGAGCAAAACGGAAGAACCATCCGAAGAAAATAATTCCGACCGTCAGACAGGTAACGATGAATATCACAAGCGCAAAACGCAAGGCGTTCATCGGAAGGCTGAGCCGTATTACGGTCATAACTCCGACCAGCGCGGTCAGTATCGCCGCCATCGTTGAAAACTGATCATGAGACATATTTCCTCTAAAGAATAATAGCGTGAAGATATTAAACAGCACCATCACGGAGCCGGGCCACGCCCTCATAAACACGTTTTTCATAAAATTGCCCTTTACCCTGTTATGATTCGGCTGGAGCGCGAGCACAAACGAGGGAATACCGATCAGAAAAGCATTCAAGAATGACATCTGAATGGGCTTGAAAGGATAATTGTAGCTGATGAATATAAACGCGAGAGCAAGCACGGCGGCGTAAATCGTCTTAACGATAAAGAGCGACGCGCTTCGCTGAATATTGTTGATCGAGCGTCTGCCCTCCGCGACGACCTCGGGCATATGGCGGAAATCGTCGTCTGTCAGTATCAGCTGAGAAATGTTCTTCGCCGCGTCCGAGCCTGAGGCGACAGCTATACTGCAGTCGGATTCCTTGAGAGCAAGCACGTCGTTGACTCCGTCGCCCGTCATCGCGACTGTGTGTCCGTTGTTTTTGAGGATTTTAACCAGCTTTTTCTTTTGCTGAGGAGTAACTCTGCCGAAAACCGAATATTTCTCGGCGGCTTCAATAAGCTTTTCATCGGTATCAAGAGTCGTCGCGTCAACGGCGACCTCCGCGTTCGGAACACCGACAAAGGAAGCAATCTTGCCGACCGTTTTGCTGTTATCGCCCGAAATGACCTTGAGTTGAACGCCTTGGCCAATAAAATACTGTATAGTATCCGAGGCGTTCTCCCTGATTTTGTCTCTGATAACAACCAGAGCAAGCGGCACGAGCTTTTCGGGCAAGACCTCCTTTGAGGTGAACTCCTCGTCGCTGTAAGCCAAAGTAACGACCCTGAATGTATCGTCGATTTTTGATATTTCGCCAAATAATTCTTTATAAGAATTATCAAACATCAGCTCAGCGGCGCCGAGCACATAGCTTCTGCCGTCCGCAAGCGCGGCGCCCGACCATTTTTTCTCCGATGTAAACGGAATTACCTCCTTCGCCTTGATCAAATCGCCGTTAACATAGCGGTCGATCGCGTTTAGAGTGCTGTTTTTATCAAAAGCGCAGGCGCATAGCGATTTAAGCGCGACCTCGGCGCTGACATCGTCGTTGAGCACGATTATTTTTTCAACCTCAAGATCGCCGGTTGTAATGGTTCCTGTCTTGTCAAGGCAAAGCACATCGACCCTCGCGAGAGTTTCGATACAAAACAACTGCTGTACGAGGACGTTCTTGGTCGAAAGTCTGATTACAGATACAGCCAGAACGGTGCTTGTGAGGAGCACCAGACCCTCGGGGATCATACCGATCAGCGCGGCAACTACCGCGGGGACCGCGTCATTAAAGCTGACGTCGTTAAAAAATCTCTGATTAACAAACAGAGCTACTCCGACGGGAAACAGCGCGATCGAGCAATATGTAATGATCCTGTTCAGGGTTATCATTATTTCGGAGTTGACTTTTTTGTTTACCTTCGCCTCCTGTTGAATCTTCGCCGCGTAGCTGTCCTTTCCGACGTTTTTGACCTTGACGTAAACCTCTCCCGAGGTGACAAAGCTGCCCGATAACAACCGATCACCAGGGTTCTTCTCAATAAGGTCGCTCTCTCCTGTCAGAAGGCTCTCGTTAGCGTAGCAGAAGCCCTCGATGATCTCGCAGTCGCACGGGATCTGCGCTCCCGATTTAAGCACTATTACGTCGTCACGGACGATCTGTTCGGCGTCGATCTCAACAAGCCTGCCGTTTCTCAACGCCTCAACAGAGCTGCTGACAACGATGGAAAGCCTGTCTACGGCTCGCTTGGAGCGTATCTCCTGAACGATACCTATCACTACATTCGTAACTATAACGATCAGGAACAGCATATCGCGAAAGGCGCCGACCATTATCAGCATCACCGCGAAAATAACATTCAGCAAATTAAAAAACGTAAAAAGATTGTCGAAAAAGATACGTTTTATGGATTTTGATTTTGCGTCCGAGTTGGTATTTACAAGACCCTGTTCGACCCGTTCGTTGACCTCATTGTCGCTCAGGCTCAGCTTCAAAAGCTTTTCTTCAACCATATAAACCTCAATAATTAGAATTAATTTAAAAAATTGTAAAAACAATCGCTCCATTCAAGCGCGATCGATATTCATTGTTAATTACTTTTGATTCGATTTAAGTTACCATTTTATTATACACCATCTTTTCAAAAAATAATAGTGTTATTTGAAAGGAGGTGAAAAAATGGGTAAAAATGTAAAAAATAAGACTGTTTTGTCCTCTTTGTTTATTATTATGTTAATGGTTTTCACAACGTTTTCCGCTAACGCCGACGACAGAACGGTTTTGATAGGCGGTGAAGCGTTCGGACTCAAGCTATACTGTAAGGGCGTTATGATCACAAAGCTTGACGGCTTCAGCTCGGAAAACGGCGATGTCTGCCCTGCCGAACAAGCCGGCTTGAAGCAAAACGACATTATCACCGCCGTAAACGGAAACACGATCAAAACAAACGATGAGTTGAGCGACGCGGTAAAGAACTCAAACGGAAAGGAGCTTGTGTTAACCGTACTCAGAGACGGTAAAACAAAAACTATCCGAATAAAACCGCAAAAAAGCGACGATAAAAACTTTTATACGGGTATCTGGGTCAGAGACAGCTGCGCAGGACTCGGTACTATCAGCTATTACGACACAAAATCTATGACCTACGGAGCGCTCGGACACGGAATATGCGATATCGACACAGGTTCTATAATAGAAAGCGACGAGGGTGAAATACTGCCTGCGACGATATCAAGCGTTACAAAATCAAAAAACAACGATATCGGTACTCTCAACGGGTACTTTCAGGGAATGACGATCGGTTCTATGACGGAAAACAGCCCTTTGGGGATATTCGGCAAGCTCAGAGCGTATCCTGAAAAGGACGAGATATACACCATAGCGGATAAAAGCGAGGTAAAAACAGGAAGCGCCGAGCTGATCACAACGCTCTCAGGGACCAAACCGCAAAGGTACGAGATCGAGATCACCGACATTAATAATGATTATAAAAACTCCAACACAAACCTGACCGTAAAAATCACAGACAAAAGGCTGCTCGATAAGACAGGAGGGATTGTTCAGGGAATGAGCGGAAGCCCTATCATACAAAACGGTAAATTTGCCGCGGCTCTTACTCACGTATTCCTTGACGACTGTAAAAGCGGCTACGCGATCCTTGCTCAGAACCTTGTAAAAGAATAGAAGCCTCTGCCTTTTTTGGCAGAGGTACATAAGTCTGTCGAAAAACGCTGTCGATATATTGTGTCGAATTAAAATGCTTTATACAACATATAGTACATAAACTTAGAAAAAGGTAACAACGCTTTAATTTTTTTGTAATTTTTTAAAAATATTTAATCGGAAACTATTGCCATTATTACCATTTTATGGTAGTATATTTTCGCAATCAATTTTATGGAGGAAACAAACAATGAACGAACCGATCAAGCTTTTAATAACAGAAAAATCAGGCGCTTTCAGCGAGGAGGAGCACGCCGCGTTCAGAAGCTTCAATATTATCCCCGAGTTTTGCAATAACGACGGCGAACAGCTTCTTTTAAGACTTCTCGACAACAATTTCGACGTTGTGATAATGGATTTATTTATGAGCAGACTCGACAGCCTCGGAGTTATGAGAGCAATCAAACAGAAGGGTGTTAAAAAGCCCGTTATCATCGTCGCCGCCTCGTTTAACAGCCTTGATCTTGAGCGAGCTGTTATGAACGAGGGCGCGAATTATTACGTGCTCAAGCCGTACAATGTCAAGTCTATCTGCGAGGATATCGTCGCGCTGGTCAACAAGGGTAAGATAAACCGCCCTGTGCTGGATAATTACGGGTTGGAGCTCAAGGTAACGGAGATACTTCACGAAATCGGTGTTCCCGCGCATATCAAGGGCTATAATTATCTTAGAGATTCAATTATTATGTCCATTGAAAGACCAGATATTATCAACGCGGTAACAAAGCAGCTCTACCCAGGTGTCGCTAAAAAGTACGAAACAACTTCTTCCAGGGTCGAACGCGCGATACGCCATGCTATCGAGGTTGCTTGGGACAGAGGCGACGTTGATGTGCTGAATTCTTATTTCGGTTATACGATCCACAACGACAGAGGAAAACCCACAAACAGCGAGTTTATCGCGATGATCGCCGACAAGCTGAGATTACAGATTAAAAACGCGAGCTGATAATGTTGACTAAATCACTCGGTTATGTTATGATGTAGTTAGTTAACACTAATCGGGTGATTATATGAAAAATAAAAAATACAATATTACGGGAATGATGTGCGCGGTTTGTCAGTCTCATGTTGAAAACGCGGTAAAAAAGCTTGACGGAGTTGAAAGTGTCAGCGTAAATCTACTTGCGAACACCATGGACGTCAGCTTTGATGAGAACAAGCTCGACAACAAGACGATAATCAGAGCCGTAAAGGATGCAGGCTACGGAGCGAAGGAATTTTCGAGAGAAAGCTCCGAATATGATGAGGATTCGAACAAAACAAAAAAGCGGTTAATCCTGTCCGTCATATTTCTTATTCCTCTGATGTTCGTCGGAATGAGCCATATGTTCGGGATCCATATCCCCTATTTTGATAATATGGTCGTTTTTGGGATCGTCCAAATGATTTTACTTGTTCCGATCCTGATTTTTAACCGAAAATATTTTATCAACGGCTTTAAATCGCTTTTTAAGCTCAACCCGAATATGGACGCGCTAATAGCCCTCGGAGCGGGAATTTCCGTCGCATACAGCGTATATAACTTTATTATTGCCGCGATTTACACTGTAAATGTTCATTATTACTTTGAATCAGCGGGAATGATACTGACTTTTATAACAGTCGGAAAATATCTTGAGAGCAAAAGCAAGAGCAAAACCTCGTCCGCGATCGGAAAGCTTATCAGACTGACCCCGAAAACAGCGATCGTTGAGAAGAACGGCGTGGAGGCCGAGATCGACACAAGCGAAATCAGACCCGATGATATCGTCATCTGCAAAAACGGAATGAACATACCCGTAGACGGAGTGATCGTTGACGGCAGCTGCTCGGTTGACGAAAGCGCGCTCACAGGCGAGAGCATTCCCGTGGATAAGACCGTCGGTGACAATGTGACAGGCGGCACCACCCTCAGCTCGGGCTATATCAAGATAAAAGCCGTCAATACTGGCGAGGACACAACTCTTTCCAAGATAATCAAGCTTGTCGAGGACGCGACGACCTCAAAGGCACCGATCGCGAGGATCGCCGACAAGGTCGCGGCGATATTTGTTCCGACCGTTATCGGAATCGCGCTCGTAACCGCAGTGATCTGGCTGTTGCTAGGAGCCGAAACGGGAAAAGCGATCTCCTTCGGTATCGCGGTGCTTGTAATTTCCTGTCCCTGCGCTCTGGGTTTGGCTACGCCGACCGCGATAATGGTCGGAACAGGCAAGGCGGCTCAGTACGGAATACTGATCAAATCCGCGCAGGCGCTTGAGACGGCAAACAAGATAAACACCGTCATTCTTGATAAAACAGGTACGATCACCAAGGGCGAGCCCGAGGTGACCGACGTAAAAGAGCTTGCTCCCGATTTTCTGAGAATAGCGTATTCGCTTGAGAACAGCTCCGAGCATCCGCTCGCAAAGGCCGTTGTGAGCTACGCCAAAAGCAAAACAGCTCCCCTGCCCTGCTCAAGCTTCAAGTCGCACACTGGCTCGGGCATTTCCGCGGAAATAAACGGAACAAATTACTTCTCGGGCAACAGAGAGTTTATTGAAGGTTTAGGAATAAAGGCTGATTTTAATTCCTATTCAGAATTATACGCTCAAGGCAAAACAGTTTTATATTTCTCGGACGACGAAAAGCTGATCGGCGTGATCGCCGTAGCGGACAAAGTCAAGCCCACCAGCCGCGACGCCGTCAGAGAACTGAAAACTATGGGAATAGAAGCGGTTATGCTGACAGGCGACAACAGGCAAACCGCCGAGGCGATACAAAAAGAAACGGATATCGACACGGTTTTCGCTCAGGTACTGCCTGATCAGAAGGCAAGCGTTGTCCGTGAATACAAGGAAAAAGGCTGCGTCGCTATGGTCGGCGACGGTATCAACGACTCCCCCGCTCTCGTTTCAGCAGATATCGGTATAGCGATCGGCGCGGGCACCGATATCGCGATCGATTCGGCGGATATAGTGCTTATGAAGAGCGATCTGCGCGATGTTGTCACAACGATCAAGCTTAGCCGAGCCGTGCTGAAAAACATAAAAGAAAACCTGTTTTGGGCGTTTATTTACAACATAATCTGCATACCTCTCGCGGCAGGAGCCTTCTACGGACTCCTCGGCTGGCAGCTTCAGCCGATGTTCGGCACTATCGCGATGAGCCTCAGCTCGATTTGTGTTGTTACAAATGCTTTGAGACTGAGAAGGTTTAAGCCAAAGAAGCAATAATATCAATTAAGAACGGGAGGTCAAAAAAGCCTCCCGTTTTCAGTTAATGTATTCTATTGTCGTTTTCAACTCATCCGCCTTATCCTCAAACCAACGGGCAGCGTAAGTGTTCCTGTAAACATAAACCTTACAATTACAATCACAGACATCATCATAGATCCGCTCAACGTTTTTGCCGACAGTCAAGGACTTATATTTCGGATTGTTTAAGACCCCGCTCGCGATATATTTTACGGTATCAGGCACAATATAATCTTTATTATAATTCAGCGGCACACGCAAAAGCCATTCCTTGGTTTTATTATAAAGAATACCGTTTTTTGAACTAAAACTCCTGTTGTCGGGATCCACTTCGATATCAATGATATTTCCTCCGTAATTTTCGCTGAAATAAAACGTATCAAACGCGGAACCGCTGATATCAGTAACTGTCGAAGGTATTTTCAGCTTGATTATATATTTTTTGGGGAATTCACTTAAAAAGCCTGTTTGATAGTATTCATCCATATACTCATCATTTTTATTTGGATTAACAAATCCGCCTATTTTAAGAACTTTTTTACCGTCTATTGTTGACGGAACATCTATCGTTATTTCTCCGCTTTTATATTTTTTCTTATCAAAAATGATCTTATTCAAACATACTCCGTTTTTAAAATCGGAAATTATATAATTATCCGCCTTACGAACAGCTCTCTTGTAATTCTGATAAAAGTTTCTGCACAAGCCCTCTGTATCAATTATTTTGCAGGTTCCTCCTTCCCCGTCGCTTTCATCTATCAAATAAAAGGGATCAACATCTTTTGTAAAATCAATGTCGGGCTTAAAACCGTCAAATTCGATTGCGTTGTAAAAGTCGATATAATCATAGTAACCGTAATAATCCATATTATCGTATACAGTCGTTTTTCTGTACGGGTCAAAATCGCTGTTTACAAAATATGTTTTATCCGCGGTCTTTTCTTTAGCGTCCTTTTTTTCGTTACAGGAAGGCATAAGTACAGTAATGATAATAATCAAAAGTAAAGAAATCACTCTTTTTTTACACATAAATATCACCATTACCTTTGAGATGTTTTTATGATTCAATTTATAGCACAAAATTATAAAAATACAAGAGTAAAAAAAACTCCCTCGGAATAACCCGAGGGAGAATTTATAAAACAAAGTATTATTTTGTTCTTCCGATATCAGTGCGGTAATGAGCGCCGTCAAAGTTGATCTTCTTTACAGCGGCGTAGGCTTTGTCAAGAGCCTCGTCAAGCGTCTCGGCTCTTGCGGTCACGCCGAGAACACGTCCGCCGTTCGTGAGGAACTTTCCGTTTTCAAGCTTGGTTCCCGCGTGATAGACTACCGCTCCGTCCACGGAGCCGTTTTCGTCAAGACCTGTGATCTCGATACCCTTTTTGTACGCTACGGGATAGCCGCCGCTCGCCATTACAACGCAGGCAGCCGCGCCGTCGTACCATTCAATATCAAGCTCCGAGAGCTTGCCGTCTATGACAGCCTCGCAGATATCAACAAGGTCGGTCTTGAGTCTGGGCAATACTACCTGAGCCTCGGGATCGCCGAAACGGGCGTTATACTCGATGACCTTGGGACCGTTCTCGGTTATCATAAGTCCGAAGTACAGACAGCCCTTGAAGGGTCTGCCCTCTTTCTTCATAGCGTTGATCGTGGGAACGAATATCTCGTCACAGCAACGCTTTGAAACCTCGTCAGTATAATAAGGGTTGGGGCTGACTGTACCCATACCGCCTGTGTTAAGTCCTTCATCGTTATCGTAAGCGCGCTTATGATCCTTGGAGCTGACCATGGGCTTTACAACGTTTCCGTCGGTAAAGGCAAGCACGCTGACCTCGGGACCCGTAAGGAATTCCTCGATAACGATGTTGTTTCCCGAATCGCCGAACTGCTTGTCCTCCATAATGGATTTGACCGCGTCCTTCGCCTCGTCGATCGTCTGAGCGATAATAACGCCCTTACCGAGAGCGAGACCGTCCGCCTTGACGACTACGGGAGTAGTGTTTTCACTTTCGATATATTCGATCGCCTTTTTGGGGTCGTCAAAAACCTCGTATTTGGCGGTCGGTATACCGTATTTTTTCATAAGATTCTTGGAGAAAACCTTTGACGCCTCTATAATCGCCGCGTCAGCCTTGGGACCGAAGGCGCGGAGCCCCGCCTTTTCCATAGCGTCGACCATTCCAGCCGCGAGCGGATCGTCGGGAGCCACGAAAACAAGGTCTATCGCGTTGTCCTTCGCGAATTTGACCATATTCTCAATGTCCATAGCGCCGATGTTGACGCACTCGGCGTCCTTGGAAATACCGCCGTTACCCGGGGCGCAGTAGATTTTTCCGCATTTGGGCGATTCCTTGAGCTTCTTGATAAGAGCGTGCTCGCGTCCGCCCGAGCCTACCATTAATATTTTCATAAAAAATACCTCTTAGTGGTGGAAAAGTCTGATTCCTGTGAAGCACATTGTCATATTATACTTGTCGCAGGTCTCGATAACGTTGTCGTCGCGGATCGAGCCGCCGGGCTGGGCAACAAACTGAACGCCCGACTTTCTTGCTCTCTCGATATTATCGCCAAACGGGAAGAACGCGTCAGAACCGAGGCTTACGCCTGTGTTCTTAGCGAGCCATTCCTTCTTTTCCTCGGCTGTGAGCGGCTCGGGCTTGACCTTAAAGAGGTTCTGCCATGTGCCGTCGCGAAGTACGTCGTCGCACTCCTCGGAGATATAAACGTCAATAGTGTTGTCACGGTCGGGACGGCGAATGTTGTCGACAAACTGCAAGCCGAGTACCTTCGGGTGCTGTCTGAGCCACCAGATATCAGCCTTGTTGCCCGCGAGACGCGTGCAGTGAACGCGCGACTGCTGACCCGCGCCGACGCCGATCGCCTGTCCGTCCTTCGCGTAGCATACGGAGTTGGACTGTGTGTATTTGAGGGTGATAAGAGCGATAAGAAGATCACGCTTTGCCTCGGGAGTGAACTCCTTGTTGGCTGTGGGAATGTTCGCGGTGATCATTTCCTCGTCGATTTTGAGCTCGTTTCTGCCCTGCTCAAAGGTGATTCCGAAAACATCCTTGTGCTCGATCGGCTCGGGAATGTAATCGGGGTCGATCTTTACTACATTATAAGTGCCCTTTCTCTTGGTCTTGAGGATCTCAAGAGCCTCGGGAGTGTAATCGGGAGCGATAATACCGTCGCTGACCTCACGCTGTAAGAGCTTTGCGGTCTGAGCGTCGCAGGTATCGGAAAGCGCTACCCAGTCGCCGTAGGAGGACATTCTGTCCGCGCCTCTCGCCTTCGCGTAAGCGGAAGCGATCGGAGAAAGCTCAAGATCGTCTACAAAGTAAATTTTCTTGAGAGTGTCGGAAAGCTCTGTCGCGACAGCCGCGCCCGCGGGGCTTACGTGCTTGAAGGAAGCCGCGGCGGGAAGACCTGTGGCTGCCTTGAGCTCCTTTACGAGCTGCCAGGAGTTGAAAGCGTCAAGAAAGTTGATATAACCGGGCTTGCCGTTAAGAACCTCTACGGGAAGCTCGCCGCCGTTTTGCATAAAGATCCTTGAGGGCTTTTGATTGGGGTTACAGCCGTACTTTAAAGAAAGTTCGTTCATTTTTTACCTCCGTAAATTACCTTATTTATTTTTATTGATGATTCTGGTAGTAGCTTTATTAGAAGCGATGTTGATGTATCTGACGAAAAGGCTTACCTTGTTATCGTCATCAAGCGCGTCCCATACTTTCTGAGCGAAGGTGTCGATATCGTCGTTGCCGATCTCAACAAGCGTAGGCTCGCCCTCAAAGCTGGGGAGCGGATTTCCGTCGCCCATATATGTGTGAAGGAAGTGACCCTGACCGCTTAACGGATGAGCGTAATCAAAGGTGAAGCGCTGACAGCACTTGGGATCGCCGTTGGCGCTCTTGAGGATAGACATTGTGTAGGAAAGCTTCTCGCCTCTGGCGTCCGCCTCGGTGCGGCAGTTGACGATACCGCTGATCCTGGGCGTGTAATTGGGAGCGTCGGGCTCGAACTCACGAGCGCTGAGGCTCTGCTCAAAGGTGCGTCCGCAGGACATAAGGGAAACGATCGTATCGGTCTGGTCGCCGTTTGTAACGACGGTGCTCTCAGCCATCGTTCTGACGGGAGCGTAAATGATGAGGCTGGGATCCTCAAGCTTTGACTCGTCAAAAGCCTTTGTGCGGATTCCGTCGCCGTCCTCAACAAACACACGGTTGCGGCTGTTCTCGCTTCTTCCCATAATGAAGTAAGCGATAACGGCGTTGAGTCCGTCAGCTGTTCTGCCGAGCACGATCCCGCGTCCGGGATAAGAGGTTGATGAAATTTCTTTGGTTAATGATACGGGCTTCATAAATACCATCCTTTCATTCGCTTATAATCGCGATATTATTAATTACACTGATTTTATCCTCACAGAACAGCGACACAGCCTTTGGCAATATCTTCCATTCCGCTTGTTCCATAATACGTTTTTGAAGAACCTCGGGGGTATCTCCGTTTTTGACCTTCACTGCTTTTTGGAGGATTATCGGACCGCCGTCGCACTCCTCGTTAACAAAATGAGCCGTAGCGCCGCTGAGCTTGACGCCTTTTTTCAGCGCCGCCTCGTGGACTTTGAGTCCGTAATAGCCCTCGCCGCAGAACGACGGGATCAGCGCAGGATGGATATTGATTATCCTGTTCTCAAAAGCGCTGATGACCTCTTTTCCGAGGATCGTAAGGAATCCTGCCAAAACCACCAGATCGGCGTTTTTGCTTTTAAGAAGCTCGGTAAGAGCCTTGTCATACTCGGAAAACTCGGTAAAATCCCTGCGGCGAATAACAGCCGTCGGAATGCCGTTTTGTGCGGCTCTCTCAAGGGCGTACGCCTCGGGATTGCTCGAGATCACACAGGTGATCTTACCGTTTTTTATCGCGCCCGAATTCTGAGCGTCTATCAGAGCCTGAAGGTTGGTGCCTCCGCCCGATACCAAAACTACGATATTTTTCATTCTTCTATGATTACTCCCTCGTCGCCTTTTACTACCTCGCCGAGAACAACGGCGTCCTCGCCGTTGGCTCTGAGAATCTCAAGCGATTTTTCAACGTCGTTCTTATCAACGGCGACGACCATTCCTACGCCCATATTGAACGTGTTGAACATATCGCGCTCGGGGATATTGCCGACGCGCTGTATCACGTTGAAGATCGGGAGCACGGGAATGTTCTCCTTCTTCACCTTCGCGGTAAGTCCGTCCTTCAACATTCTGGGGATATTCTCATAGAAGCCGCCGCCCGTGATATGGGAGATCGCCTTGATGTCAACCTCTTTGAGAAGCGCGAAAATCGGCTTGACATAGAGCTTTGTAGGAGTTAAAAGCGTCTCGCCGAGAGGCTTGTCAAGCTCGGGATATGTGTTGTTAATCGTGTTCTCGTCAATTCCGAAAACCTTTCTGACAAGAGAAAAGCCGTTGGAATGAACGCCCGAGGAGGTAAGTCCGATGAGAACGTCGCCCTCGCAAAGCTTTGAGCCGTCGATCATCTTGGGCTTGTCTACCATACCTACACAGAAGCCCGCAACGTCGTACTCGTCAACAGGCATAAGCCCGGGGTGCTCGGCGGTCTCGCCGCCGACAAGAGCGCACTCTGACTGAACGCAGCCCTCCGCGATACCCTCGACTATTGAAGCGACCTTCTCGGGATAATTCTTGCCGATCGCGATATAATCAAGGAAGAAAAGCGGTTTCGCGCCGCAGCAGATAACGTCGTTGACGCACATCGCGACAGCGTCGATACCGATAGTGTCGTGCTTGTCAAGCAGGAACGCGAGCTTGATCTTGGTTCCGACGCCGTCGGTTCCGCTGATAAGGATCGGCTCCTCCATATCTTTGAAGTCGGGCGCGAACAGACCGCCGAAGCCGCCGATACCCGAAATAACGCCCGGGATTTTGGTGCGGGCAACGTGCTTTTTGATAAGCTCTACCGACTCGTAGCCTGCGGTGATGTCAACTCCCGCCTGCTTGTAGCTTTCGCTGAAACTCTTCATTTTGACCCCCATAAAATTAAAACTTTCTGTGCTTTATTTTTGAAGCGAATTTATCCTCGTAAATGACCTTGGGCTTGTCGGCTCTGTAACAACCCGTAAAGCAGCCGTCGCAAAGTCCGATCTTACAGCCATCGGCGATTTTTCTGACGCCCTCCACACTCAAAAAGCTGAGTGAATCGGCGCCGATCCTCTCCCTGAGCTCCTCAACGCTGAGCTTATTGGAAATAAGATGCTCCTCGTCGGGCAAATCTATACCGAAATAGCACGGATACACAAACTCGGGAGAGCTTATCCTCATATGGACCTCACTCGCGCCCGCGCGCTTGAGAAGCCTGACGATGTGAGCGGAGGTGTTTCCGTGAATAATGGAATCGTCGATAATGACGACTCTTTTTCCCTTAACGATGTTATCAAGAACGTTGAGACGCATACGAAGAAGTCTGGCTTTTTTGTCGTTACCGACGCCCTCGGGAGTTCTGCCTATATATTTATTCTTGATGAACGCGGTAGCGTAGGTAATGCCCGAAGCCTCGGCATAGCCCTGAGCCGCGTCAAGTCCCGAATCGGGAACTCCGCAGACAATATCGGCTTCGATCGGGTTTTCCTCAAAGAGGATCCTTCCCGCCTTGTGACGAGCTTCGTTGACGTGAACGCCGTCGATAACAGAATCGGGACGAGCAACATAAACATACTCAAAAAGGCAGAGCGACTGATTCTTTTTCTTTTCGCAAAAATAGCTTTTAAGACCGTTTTCGTCGATCACGACGAGCTCTCCCGGCTCAACGTCGCGGATAAACTCTCCTCCGACTGTGTCGATCGCGCAGCTCTCGGAGGAAATGATGTAGCTGTTGTTGAGCTTGCCGATACAAAGCGGCTTGAAGCCGTGAGGATCGCGTGCGCCCATAAGCTTGCTCGGCGAGCTGAGAACGAGCGAATACGCTCCCTTTAGGCTTTCCATAGTGCGCATAACGGCGTCCTCGATATTCTCGCATTCAATACGCTTTGTGGCAATTGTGTAGCCGATGATCTCGGCGTGGGAATTGCTCTGGAAGATAGCGCCGCCCTTTTCGAGCTCGCTTCTTATCTCAGCGAAATTAGTGATGGAGCCGTTGTTCGCCAAAGCGAGCGAGCCCTCGATATAACGCATAACGAGCGGCTGGGTAGCGGCTCTGTCAAGGAAATCCAGAGAAGTATAGCGAACGTGTCCAACGGATATTCTTCCGTTTTCGGGAAGCTTCTCAAGAGCCTTGTCCGTCAAGACCTCAGACACTATACCGAGATTTTTGACCGTATAGGGCTCCTCGTCCTTGATCACGGTGACACCCGCGCTCTCCTGCCCTCTGTGCTGGAGACCGTAAAGCGCGGCTCTCGTAAGCTCCGCGAGATTATAATCATCATTGTTGTAAAAGCCGAAAACGCCGCACTCGTCGTGGGGCTTGTCGGACTGCATTATGTCAATATAACTCAAAGCTCTTCGGCCTTTCTCTTAATATCTTCATCCTTCTTGGCTACGCCGAGAGCCATTTCTTCCTTCATAGCCTCAAGCTTTTTGTCAAGAATCTCATCTGACAGCGCGAGCATTTCGATCGCGAGCAAAGCAGCGTTCGCGGCTCCATCAACCGCGACTGTCGACACGGGAATGCCTGTCGGCATCATTACGGTAGCCAAAAGCGCGTCCATACCGTCAAAGGCGGCGGACTTTATCGGAATACCGATCACCGGCAAAGTGGTGTGAGCCGCGAGAACACCAGCGAGATGAGCCGCCATACCCGCCGCGGCGATAATCACGCCGAACCCGTTTTTCTTGGCGTTTTTCGAGAACTCCGCTGCCTTGTCGGGCGTGCGGTGAGCGCTCATAACGTGAACCTCGTAGGGAACCTCAAACTCCTTGAGCTTTGAAACAGCCTTGGAAACGACCTTAAAGTCGCTGTCCGAGCCCATAATCACTGCAACCTTTTTCATAAACAGTACTCCTTTTAATATATAAAAATATACATATATTATATCGAAAAATGAGGAATTATTCAATAGATTTAAAGCTGAATTAGATGAATAAGAGGCTTCATTTTTGTAGTTTTTACACAAAAAAATCGGCTGTAATTTTACAGCCGAAATTTTTATTCTTTATTAGATTTATCATCGCTCCAAAGAGCCTTGAGCGAGGTGACATATCCCGCCATATTCTGGATATCGGAGGGTACGATTATCTTTGTAGCCTTGCCGTCGGCAGCCTTCGCGAAGGCTTCAAGGCTCTTTAACGCTACAACGGGATCGGACGGAGCCGCCTCGTTGAGCATACGTATCGCGTCGGCGTTCGCCTTCTGAACGGTGAGGATAGCCTCGGCTTCACCCGCAGCCTCACGAATCTTCTGCTCTCTTACGGCGTCCGCCTTGAGGATAGCGGATTCCTTCATACCCTCTGCAACGAGGATCTGACTGCGCTTTTCACCCTCAGCGTCAAGGATTCTGGCGCGTCGCTCACGCTCGGCCTTCATCTGCTTCTCCATCGCGTCCTGAATCTCTCTGGGCGGAAGAATGTTCTTGAGTTCAACGCGGATGACCTTGATTCCCCACGCGTCTGTTGCCTCGTCAAGAATGATTCTGATCTTATCGTTGATGGTATCACGCGAGGTAAGAGTGGAGTCAAGCTCCAGATCACCGATGATGTTACGCAGAGTTGTGGCGGTGAGATTCTCGATAGCCGACAAAGGACGCTCTACGCCGTAGGTGTAAAGCTTGGGGTCGGTGATCTCAAAATAAACTACCGTATCGATCTGCATAGTTACATTATCGCGCGTGATAACGGGCTGAGGCGGAAAGTCTACGACCTGCTCCTTTAGAGAAACCTTTTTGGAGATTCTGTCGATGAACGGAACCTTGAGGTGAAGACCCGTTCCCCACGTCGCGTGAAAGGCTCCGAGACGCTCGATTACAAACGCGTGCGCCTGCGGAACGATTTTGATGTTTCTGATGATAACGATCAGAAAAATAAAAACAAGAAGTCCGATAATGACTAAATGATACGGAAAGTTAGCGAAATTCATATGTTCCTCCTATATTTCGTTTGAACAGATAACAAGAATACTTACAGTTGAACTGCGAATTCAGCTTCGCGCTTCTTTCACAGTCAGCTTTTTCCTTTTCTATTCTCCTTACATAACCTCTACTACAAGTTTAACCCCTTCGATGGCGGATATTCTGACGTTAGCGCCCGATTTTATCTCGCGCTCATCCGCGCTTTTAGCGCTCCAGATCTTCCCGTCAACGTTCACCTGACCCTCGCCCAGCGAGTTCACAATGTCCATTGTCACTATTCCGACTCTGCCGATAAGACGGTCGGAATTGGTTGGTTCCTTCTTGTTTTCAAGAAACTTTTTTACAAGCGGTCTTGTAGCGAGCAGAGCGACCAGCGAGACCGTGACAAAAACAATGGTCTGGATCAGGATACTGTCAGTAAAAATACACGTAACGGCTGCGGCAACGCCGCCGATAACGAACCATATGGACACAAGCTGGGTCGTCAGCGCCTCGCAAACGAGCATAAACACAGCGAAAATGATCCATACGAAAACAATATAGTTTTCCATATATCTTCCCCCTTATATAGCATTATAAGCCTTAAATATTTTTAAGTCAATATATTTAGTACTGTACTTTTAAGAAAAATTGTGGTAAAATACAATTTATAAGGAGGCGGTAATATGGCTTTTGATACATTTGACGAAGGTATCAACCTTGGCGGAGTACGCTCAAAAAACGAAATTCGAACCCTGATCTGTTATCTTTTCGCTTCGGTCAACAAGCCGATGGACAAGCAGACCATAATCGAGGCTATCCAGAACCGCGGGCTTGCCAATTATTTTGAGACAAGCTCCTGCTTTGACGACCTGATAATCCACAAGAACATCGAGCTGACGGACAAGGAAAAATCGCTGTATTTTCTTACTCCGAACGGAAATATGGTCGCGAAACAGCTTGAGAGCACGCTTCCTCTCTCGGTAAAGGAAAAAGCGTACAACTGCGCCGTTGGGCTTCTTGAACAAAAGCGTATCGAAAAGGAAACTCCCGTTGATATAGTTAAATCCGAGAACGGTTACAGGGTCAAATGCGCTGTTTCGGGCGGAGAAACCAACCTCATCGAGCTGGATATCTACGCTCCCGATATGAAGCAGGCTAAATTCATAAAAAAGAGCTTTCACAAGAATCCCGAGCTTATCTACAAGATGATCATGGGGACCCTGACGAAGGACAAGGATCTGATAACCGAATGTCTGAACGACGCTAAAAGAATAAATTAAGCGCCAAAAGCGCCGTTACTCCGGGGATACCGCCAACGAGCGAAACCGTAAGCGTCAGCAGACTGAGCGGAAGATATACTCCCGTGAATACGCTCGTCAGATCGACCGCGGCAAGCGCCGCGGCTCCAGACAAAATACTTAGAAAGGCCCGCAGGACGGGTCTTTTGTTTTTTGAAAGCCTGTGAAGCACGGCGTAAATCAAAAACGCCGAGCCTATCGAGATAAAAAACACCGTGAAGTTCATATATACACTACTTCCATAAAAAATAGACCGTAGGACAACCTACGGTCTATAATTATGAAAATTATAATTATTTTAGAACTGCGCTTTATTTAATGAAGTAAGAAACAACATTAAGTCCGATAACCGCGAGCACGAAAATAACCGCAAAAACCTTTGTCCAACGGGACAGGAAAGCGTCGATCGAACGAGCCTTATTCTTTGAGAAGAAGGTATCCGCGCCGCCTGTAACAACGCCGACGCCCTGCTGGTTGCCTTCCTGAAGAATAATAACAATAATGATCGCGATAGATACCAAAATAAGTACGATACCTAAAATAATATGCCAAATGTTCATTTATAACAATCCTTTCAAGACATAATTCAATAGCCTAAATATCATAACACATAAAAAATAATTTTGCAAGTATTTTTTACATTATTTACAATTTTCTTTTAATATCTTTAAAAAATCTAAATTATACTGAGCTGAACGGCGGTGTCCTCGGCGGACGGAAGCGCTCCGAGAGCAGGCAGGCTCTTTGTCCTGTAACGGGAAGGCTTGGAGAAGCTTCCCTCCTTATACTCGGTCAGAGAATCAAGCCTATGCCCCTTTTTGAGCTTCAGCACGGCGACGCCCTGCGTGTTTCTCGTTGTTTTGAGCGAAAGGATACCAGAATGCAGAAGCAGCATCCTGCCTGTGCTCGCCTTAACGACAAACTCCTTGTCCTCAAGCGTAAACGCGACGTCAGCGAGAGTGAATTTTTCGCAGTAAGCCTTTGTGAGCTTCTTTCGGTTGGTTTTGGTGATATAAGCCTCGAGCGGAACCTTGGCGATTTTGCCGTTGTCAAAGGCAAAGAGCAGAATACCCTTGTAATCCTTCGTGGCTATCATCTTTACCGCGGTCTCCCCTTCCTCCATCTGGAGCTGAGCGGGGATATAATCTCCGAGCACGCTTGCCTTGGTGTCCTTGAACTCATAAGCCTTCGCCTTGTAGCACTGAGCCTTGTTTGTAAAGAACAGCAGATCGCAGTTGTTGCTGAACTCGATCGCCTCGGTGATCTCGTCGCCCTCCTTGAGCTTTTGCTCGCCGCTCATTCTCAGCGACTGAGGAGTGATCTTCTTGAAATAGCCTTCCTTAGTAAAGAAAAGGTTAACGGGATAATCGGGTATCTCCTCGATATCCTCGTCGTCGTCAGTCTCGTCGTTGTAGATGATCTCGCAGAGCCTGTCCTGACCGTATTTGTCGGCGACCTCCTTGAGCTCCCTGACAATGATGGTCTTGACCCTTGATTTGCTTTTGAGGATCGCCTCAAGGTCGGCGATCTCCTTCTCGAGCTCCTCGATATCCTTGGTGCGCTTGAGAATATACTCGCGGTTAAGGTGGCGAAGCTTGATTTCCGCCACATATTCCGCCTGCACCTCGTCGATCCCAAAGCCGATCATAAGATTGGGTACTACCTCGGCTTCCTCGTCGGTCTCTCTGACGATCTTTATCGCCTTGTCGATATCGAGAAGTATCTTTTCAAGACCCTTTAAAAGATGAAGCTTGTCCTTTTTCTTGTTCAGGTCAAAGAAGGTCCTTCTTCTGACGCACTCGATCCTGAAGCCGATCCATTCCTCGAGCAGCTGTCTGACGCCGAGCACCATAGGCACTCCGCCGATAAGCACGTTAAAGTTGCAGGCGTAGCTGTCCTCAAGCGGAGTGAGCTTGAAGAGCTTTTTCATCAGCTTATCGGGATTGACACCTCGCTTGAGGTCGATAGTGATTTTCAGACCGTCAAGACCTGTTTCGTCGCGGATATCGGAGATTTCCTTGACCTTGCCCGATTTCACGAGGTCGATGACCTTGTCGATTATCGACTCGCAGTTAGTCGAATAAGGAATACTGAGGACGTCAATGCAGTTAGCCTTCTTGTCGTACTCATACTTTGCTCTGAGTTTTATGCTTCCTCTGCCCGTTTCGTAGACCTTTTTCATTACTTCCTCGTCATATACGATTGAGGCTCCGCCCGGAAAATCAGGCGCGGGCATTGTGGACATAACGTCGTGCTCGGGATCGCGGATAAGCGCCGCTGTGGTCTCGCAAACCTCTCTGAGATTGAACGAGCAGATATTTGAAGCCATACCGACCGCGATACCCGTGTTTGAGTTGATGAGCACCGACGGGAAGCTCGCGGGAAGCAGCGTGGGCTCCTTCATCGTGTTATCATAGTTATCGACAAAATCGACTGTGTCCTTGTCGATGTCCTTAAACAGCTCGGCGCAAAGCCTGTCGAGCTTTGCCTCTGTATATCTGGAAGCCGCCCAAGCCATATCGCGGCTGTAAAATTTTCCGAAGTTGCCCTTGCTGTCCACATACGGGTGCAAAAGCGCCTCATAGCCGCGCGACAAACGAACCATCGTGTCGTAGATCGCGGCGTCGCCGTGAGGATTGAGCTTCATTGTGGCGCCGACGATGTTCGCGGACTTTGTGCGTGCTCCCGAGAGAAGCCCCATTTTGTACATCATATAAAGGAGCTTTCTGTGGCTGGGCTTGAAGCCGTCGATCTCGGGGATAGCGCGCGAGAGAATGAGGCTCATCGCGTACGGCATAAAATTTTCCTGGATCGAGCTTACTATATGCTGCTCCGCTACCTCGCCCGCTCCCTCTATAACGCCGTTGACCTGCGGCTTATCGGGCTTTTTCGGGTTTTTCTTTTTCTTAGCCAAATCGTTTCACCGTCCTAATCAGCTTACGTCGAGCTGGTCGATATACTCAGCTCCGTGGTCAACGATAAAATCCTTTCTTCCCTGAAGGTTATCTCCGAGAAGAGTATCAAAAATCGCGGCGGTCTGCTCGGCGGAATCGGGCATAACCTTTATCAAACGCCTTGTGGCGGGATTCATGGTTGTGAAGCTCATCATTTCAGGCTCGTTCTCACCGAGACCCTTGCTTCGCTGGATCGTGAATTTCTGATTGCCGATCTCATTGAGGTATCTGTCCTTTTCCACCTCGTCATACGCGAAATAAACCTTGTCCTTGGTTGTGATCTCGTAAAGCGGAGATTCGGCTATGAAAACCTTTCCCTCCTTGATCAGGGTCGGCGTGAGACGGTAAAGCATAGTCAGCACAAGAGTCCTGATATGGAAGCCGTCGACGTCGGCGTCGGTACAGATGATGACCTTGTTCCAGCGCAGATTGTTCATATCGAAGTTGGAGAGGTTCTTGTTCGCCTTTGCCTTGACCTCAACTCCGCAGCCGAGCACCTTTAACAGGTCGGTGATAATATCGCTCTTGAATATCTTGTCGTAATCAGCCTTCAGGCAGTTCAAGATCTTACCTCTAAGCGGAATAATCGCCTGAAAATCAGGGTCGCGCGCCTGTTTACAGGCTCCGAGCGCGGAATCTCCCTCAACGATGAACACCTCGCGCTCGTTGACGTCCTTGCTTCGGCAATCGACAAATTTCGCGATGCGGTTCGTAATATCGATATTGCCCGTCAGCTTCTTTTTTATGTTGAGACGTGTTTTCTCTGCGTCCTCGCGGCTTCGCTTGTTTATGAGCACCTGATTGGCGATCTTCTCGGCCTCAAGCGGATTTTCGATAAAATAGATTTCAAGGCTGTGTCTGAGGAACTCGGTCATAGCCTCCTGAATACCCTTGTTTGTGATCGCCTTTTTGGTCTGGTTCTCGTACGAGGTCACATTTGAGAAAGACGAGATACAGAGCACAAGGCAGTCCTCAACGTCAGCGAAGTTTATCTTGCTTTCGGTTTTGTTATATTTATTATTCTTTTTCAGATAGCTGTCTATCATATATACAAAGGCGTTTTTGACCGCCTTTTCGGGCGCTCCGCCGTACTCAAGCCAGCTTGAGTTGTGGTAATATTCCGTCTGAGCGATCTTGTTGGAGAACGCCATCGCCGCGCATATCCTGCATTTGTACTCGGGCTTGTCGGCTCTGTCCCTTACCTTGCGCTCGGTCTCAAAATACTGAACGGTGGAAAGCCCGTCCTCACCGACGATCTCCCTTACGTGATCCTCGATACCGTTGACGTAATTGAAAACGGTCGTGTCAAAGCTTCTGCCGTTCTGATTACGGAAAATAAATTCAACACCCGCGTTGACGATCGCCTGACGCTTCATAATGTCGAGAAAATACTCGGCGCTCACGTCGATATCGGTAAACACCTCAATATCGGGCTTCCAGTGGATCCTGGTGCCCGTATCCCTGCGCGTGTATTCCTCCTTTTTGAGACCGCCGATATTTTCGCCGTGCTCAAAATGAAGGCTGTATTTATAGCCGTCGCGCTTAATCTCAACGTCCATAAACTCGGAGGCGTACTGTGTGGAGCAAAGGCCGAGACCGTTGAGACCGAGCGAAAACTCGTAGTTCTCGCCGTCGCTGTTGTTATACTTGCCGCCAGCGTACATCTCGCAGAAAAGCAGCTCCCAGTTCATTCTGTCCTCGTTCTTGTTATAGCCGACAGGGATACCGCGGCCGTGATCCTCTACCTCGTAGGAGCCGTCGGAATATCTTGTCACCTGAATGCTTCTTCCGTGACCCTCGCGCGCCTCGTCGATCGAGTTGGAGAGAATCTCAAACACGGAATGCTGACAGCCCTCGATACCGTCGGAGCCGAAGATTACGGCAGGTCTTTTTCTGACTCGGTCCGCTCCGTTTAATGCGGAGATACTGTCGTCGTTATATTCGCTTACCTTCTTTTTCTTAGGCACTACTTTTCACCTCGTAGTTTCTTGATTTTATCTCTGAGATACGCGGCATGCTCAAACTCAAGCAGCTTTGCCGCCGCGCGCATCTCGCGCTGAAGGCTCTTTATGAGCTGTTCTCTTTCGGCGCGCGAGAGCTTCTTCATATTCTTGAACTCATCGTCTGTATGAGTGGAGATCTCTATTATATCGCTGACGCCCTTAACGATCGTTTTGGGCGTGATATTGTGATCTTTGTTATATTGCTGCTGAATACCGCGGCGTCGGTTGGTTTCGACGATAGCGTTTTTCATCGAGGGAGTAACGCTGTCGGCGTACATGATCACATATCCCTCGCTGTTTCTCGCGGCGCGTCCGATGATCTGGATAAGACTGCGCTCGGAACGCAGGAAGCCTTCCTTGTCGGCGTCAAGTATCGCGATAAGGCTGACCTCGGGAATATCAAGTCCCTCTCTGAGCAGGTTGATACCGACAAGCACGTCGAACTCTCCCAGACGAAGGTCGCGGATTATCTCCATACGCTCTACGGTATCTATATCGTGGTGCATATATCTGACCTTGATTCCCATTTCCGAGAGATACGTTGTCAGATCCTCCGCCATTTTCTTTGTAAGCGTAGTTACAAGCGTTCTCTGCGACTTCGCGACCCTTGTGTTGATCTCGGAGATAAGGTCGTCAAGCTGACCCTCTGTCGGTCTGACGGATATCTCGGGGTCGAGAAGTCCCGTCGGACGAATGATCTGCTCGGCGATCAGCTCGCTTTTCTCAAGCTCAAAATCGCCCGGGGTAGCGGAAACAAAGCACACCTGATTTATTTTGTTATAGAACTCGTCATAATTGAGAGGACGGTTGTCGTAAGCTGACGGAAGCCTGAAGCCGTAGTCAATAAGGCTCTTTTTCCTTGCGCGGTCGCCCGCGTACATTCCTCTGACCTGCGGCAGAGTGACGTGGCTTTCGTCCACAAACAGCAGAAAGTCGTCGGGAAAATAGCTCAAAAGCGTATAAGGAGCGGAACCGGGGGCTCTGCCCGACATAATACGCGAATAATTCTCTATGCCGCTGCAAAAGCCTGTTTCAAGCAGCATATCTATATCGTAATTTGTTCTCTGCTCGATCCGCTGAGCCTCCAGAAGCTTGCCCTTTGAGCGGAAATACTCCACCCTTTCATCAAGCTCGCGGCGTATCTCAGCGACCGATTCAAGCATTTTGTCCCTTGAAACTATATAATGAGACGCGGGATAGATCGCGGCGTGTCTCAGCGTTCCCAAAAGCTCTCCCGTAAGAGGGTTGATCTCGGAGAGCCTGTCTATCTCGTCGCCGAAAAATTCCACTCTGATTATCCTGTCGCCGGACGAAGCGGGAAAAATCTCGAGAGTATCTCCCCTTACCCTGAATTTATTTCGGGTAAAGCTCTCGTCGTTTCGCTCGTACTGAAGCTCTACGAGCTTCTTTATCAAATCTCCGCGGCTTTTCTCCATTCCCGGTCGAAGCGAGATGACCATATTGCGGTAGTCGATCGGGTTTCCGAGGCTGTAAATGCACGACACGGAGGCGACGATAATTACGTCGCGCCTTTCCGAGAGCGCCAGCGTCGCGCTGTGGCGGAGCTTGTCGATCTCGTCGTTGATGGAGCTGTCCTTTTCGATATACGTGTCGGTCGTCGGAACATAAGCCTCGGGCTGATAATAGTCATAGTAGCTCACGAAGTACTCTACCGCGTTGTCGGGAAAGAAGGACTGGAACTCCGAGCAAAGCTGAGCCGCGAGGGTTTTGTTGTGAGCGAGCACGAGCGTAGGCTTCTGCACCCTTTCAATGATATTCGCCATTGTAAAGGTTTTGCCTGAGCCCGTAACGCCGAGCAGGGTCTGCTCGCGGTTGCCTGCCTTTATGCTGTTTACGATTTTTTCGATCGCCTCGGGCTGGTCGCCCGTCGGCTTATATGATGAATGCAGCTTAAATTCCATAATTACCTACAACATCTTCTCCGAATATCCCGATACCCGACATAGCGAGCGATAATGAATCGTCGTTCGCGACGATCACGTGGTCAACAAGCTTAACGCCGACTATCCTCAGCGCCATAAATACCTTCTTGGTGGTAACTATATCAAGCTCCGAGGGTCTGGCTACGCCGTTGGGGTGGTTGTGAGCTATCGCCGCGAAGCTGGCGTTATAATAAAGAGCCAGCTCAACTATCTTCCTGATCGGAACGATGGTCGCGTTGATCGAGCCGCGTGAAATGACGCCCGAAAAAAGCACCTTGCATTTTCTGTCAAGCAAAACAAGTCGGAACGCTTCCTCGTTCATCCCGAAGAAATACGGCTCAAAATATCTTGACATCGCAAAAACATCAAGGTGGTTTGATTTGCTTTCCGAGCGGTCGATCTGATAAAGCCTCGACATATCGGGCAAAAGCTTGATAAGCGCCACCGTGTTGTCGGAAAGTCCGAACTCTTTCAACGCAGAGGGCGGAGCGTCAAACACCGCGGCAAGGGAGCCGAAGCGGTCGATAAGCCTGTGAGCCAGCTCGTTGGTATCCTTGTAAGGGATCGCGTAGAACAGATAAAGCTCCAGAGCCTCGTGAAGCTTGAAGCTGTCAAGACCGTTGAGCATATATTTCTCACGAAGTCTTTGTCTGTGTCCCTTGTGGCTGTGATTCTCGGGCATATCTCTCAACTCCCCTCTTTGGTTTGCTTTTGATAATTATTTTACACCGTATTTGTCGTAATAAGCGTCGATAGCTGTCTTTATTTCGTCGTCAATGATGATTTTTCCGTTATATTCTCTGTTGTAAAGGTGCTCGACCACCTCAGCCATCGTAACGATCGCGGTAGTTTTGAGCCCGAAGTTGTCCTCGATCTCGGACAGCGCGGATTTCTCGCCCTGTCCCCTCTCCATTCTGTCAACTGAAACAACAAGACCGACGATATCTACATCGCCCTGCGCATTGATGATCGGGAGAGTTTCGCGAATAGATGTGCCTGCGGTCGTAACGTCCTCGATAATAACGACCCTGTCGCCGTCGGAAACGGGACTTCCGAGGAGAATGCCCGTGTCGCCGTGATCCTTGATCTCCTTGCGGTTCGAGCAATATTTTACATCCTTGCCGTACTTGTCCGCGATCGCGACCGAGGTCGTTACTGAAAGCGGAATGCCCTTGTAGGCAGGTCCGAAGAGCACCTCAAAATCAAGCCCGAATTTTTCGTTTATCGCCTCGGCGTAATACTCGCCGAGCCGCTTGAGCTGGGAGCCTGTGCGGTAAAAGCCCGTGTTGACGAAAAACGGGGTTTTTCTGCCGCTTTTAGTAACGAAATCTCCGAATTTAAGGACTCCGCAGTCAACCATAAATTCAATAAATTCCTGCTTGTACTTCTCCATAAAAATACCTCCTGAGCTTAATGCATACAAAAACACATTATAACAATTCATAATATATCACAACATCTTGTGCCCTGTAAAGATTTACAACACAACTGTAATCTAAATTGCCTCGCGGGAATTAACCGTTACAAATTTAAAACTTTTGTTCTAAATCAAAAGAAAAATAAAGCCGCCAATCAGGAATTATCCCGCTTGACGGCTTGATTTATAATTCTATATTAGAAATTTACTCCCACTCGCTCCCTGCAAAATAATCTTAACAGTATTTGTTTAAGGATTTTAGCACGGAGTATTTCTATTATTTGTATTGTAAATAAAATACAGGCTAT
>ONCP01000008.1 GCA_900316385.1 uncultured Eubacteriales bacterium
TGTTGTCTTCACTTTCTCTAAGCCAATTCAATCGCTTAAATCAACTCAAAGTTATTTCGGGTTTCTTTACTTTCGTTGTTCACTTTTCAAGGTTCATACAGCGCAAAAAACGTCGTGATTTGCTCACGTTGTTTTTCACACGTGCAAGAGTTATTATATCACATCACAGCAAAAAGTCAATACCTAAATGTAAATTTTTTTAAAAAAATTAACTTGTTTTTGACTTGACAAACGAAGTCTTTATATATATAATAATTGATAGCAATTTAATCCCTCTAAAAACAGTGACGGGAACAAGATATGACCCGATGCGCAAAGAGAGCCGATGGTTGGTGTAAATCGGCGGCAAAGGTTATATGGATAGCTCATCCCCGAGTTTTCCGATTGATATGTAGGTCGGAACGTCAGACCGCGTTACAGGTCGGGACTTTGTTGGAAGTCCTTAAGGAGCGACGCTGTGAGGCTCGCTTGAATTTGGGTGGTACCACGAATTTCAGTTCGTCCCTTTTTAGGGGCGATTTTTTTGTGAACAAGTAATTTTAGGAGGACTATTATGAACGAAGGCTACAAGAAGTACATTCCGTTCAAGCAGATCGATCTGCCTGACAGAGAATGGCCTAACAAAACAATTACAAAAGCTCCGATATGGTGCAGCGTTGATTTGCGCGACGGCAATCAGGCGCTTATTGACCCGATGAACCTCGAGGAAAAGCTCGAATTCTTCCATGCGCTCGTTGATATCGGTATCAAAGAGATCGAGATCGGCTTCCCCTCCGCGTCGGAAACCGAATACGAGATCTGCCGCGAGCTCATTGAGGGCGGACATATTCCCGACGATGTTACTATTCAGGTGCTTGTTCAGGCCAGAGAGCACCTCATTAAAAAGACCTTTGAGGCGATCAAGGGAGCGAAGAACGTTATCGTTCATTTCTACAACTCAACTTCCACCTTACAGCGCAAGGTCGTGTTCAAAACTGATATGCAGGGCGTTATCGACATTGCCGTCAACGGCGCGAAGCTGATCAAGGAGCTCACCGAGCAGTTTGAGGGCGATACAAACATTCGCTTTGAATACTCTCCCGAGAGCTTCAGCGGAACCGAAATGGATAATGCCGTTAAGATCTGCGAGGAGGTTATGGAAGCTCTTGGTTCCACGAAAGAGAATCCCGTTATCCTCAATCTGCCGAACACCGTTGAAATGTGCACACCTAACACATACGCGGATCAGGTTGAGTATTTCATCAAGCACCTCAAGAACCGCGAGGCGGCCATCATAAGTATCCATCCTCACAACGACAGAGGCTGCGGCGTAGCTGCCGCCGAGCTCGCTATGCTGGCGGGCGCGGAGAGAGTTGAGGGCACACTGTTCGGAAACGGTGAGCGCACGGGCAACCTCGATATGGTGACGGTCGGACTCAATATGTACACTCAGGGCGTTGACCCCAAGCTCGACTTCTCCAATCTGCCCAAGCTCAGAGAAATCTATGAGCGATGCACGAATATGAAGATCGATCCCCGTCAGCCGTATATCGGCGAGCTTGTTTTCACGGCTTTCTCGGGTTCTCATCAGGACGCGATCAACAAGGGACATATATATATGAAGGAAAGCGGAACTCCTTACTGGGAGATTCCCTATCTTCCGATCGACCCCGCGGACGTCGGCAGAGAGTATGAACCGATCGTCAGAATCAATTCGCAGAGCGGCAAGGGCGGCGCGGCGTTTGTTATGCACAACAACTTCGGCTACGACCTGCCCAAGCGTATGCACCGTGAGTTCTACAACCTTGTTCAGGCGGAATGCGAAAAGCTGGGACGCGAGCTCGTTCCCAAGGAGCTTTTAAAGGTGTTTGAGGATAACTACATCAACATAAATGAAAAATACACTCTCACACGTCACAAGGTTTATGAGGAAAGTGAAAACGGCAAAAACTACGTTCACTTCAAGGGCAGACTTCTCATTGACGGCGAAACCGAGATAAAGATCGGCGCTGTCGGCAACGGTCCCATTGACGCTTTCTTCAAGGCTCTCAAGCCGCTCAAAATCGACTATAAGTTCGTAAATTACAGTCAGCACGCGATTTCCGAGGGCTCAGACAGTAAGGCTGTTTCTTACATTGAGCTCAAGAAGCCCGACGGAAAGACGATCTTCGGAGTCGGCATTGACGAGAACGTAAACTTCGCTTCCATTCTCGGTGTTCTGAACGCGATCAACAGAGCCGAGCTCGAAAACTAAACGCAAAAAGTCCCAAGGCCAAACGGCTTTGGGACTTTTTTAAATTACCGATCAATCAATGCGTAATAAATGTATAGGTCAGATATCCCGCGTAGGACAGGAGCATCACGACACCCTGCCAGCGAGAGAATTTCTTTGTGAAAACAGTAGGAACAAAACATATCGCCGAAAGCGCGAACAGCGCGGGAAGATCCACAAAGAGCGTTTCGTTAGAGACTGGAAGCGGCTTTCCGTAAGCGAGCATACACGGCGGAAGAACAAAGGTAAGATCGATGATGTTCGAACCGAGTATGTTCCCGACGGAAAGAGAAGCCTGTTTCTTTGAAATCGCCGAAATCGTGGTGACAAGCTCGGGAAGCGAGGTTCCGATCGCGACCGCGGAAATGCTTATGATACGTGTCGGTACACCGAGGGACGCGGCGATAGCCGAGCCGTAGTTTACAAGAAGCTCAGAGCCGCCGATAATACCGGCGCAGCCGAAAACGAACATCACGATCTTCTTGACGACTATCCCCTTTGTGATGCTCTCACGCTCGATCACGGCAGCTTCGTTCTCGGAAATATGAGCTTTCGCGTCACGGACGTTCAACACAACAAACGCGATCAAAAGCAATACCAAAACAGCAGACGCAACGACCGTGATCTCACCCGAAAGGCCGAACAGGAACACGCAGAGAACGGAGACCGTGAGTAAAATAACCTGCGGATAATACTTTCGCAGTTTGATAGCTATCGGCATCGCGAACAGGCTTATTCCGAGGATCAGACCTGTGTTTGCCGTTACGGAGCCGATCGCGTTACCCGTCGCCATTTCCACATCGCCGCCTGCCGCCGCGATTATAGATACGATTATCTCGGGCAAAGAAGTTGCCAGTCCGACTATCGTAGCTCCTACGATGAAGTGCGGTATACCCGAAACCTCAGCGAGCCACGCCGCGGCGTCCACAAAGAAATCGCCGCCCTTAATAATAAGAACAAGCCCCACCGCAAAGAGAAAATACATCAAGAAAGTTTCCATAAAGCCTCCATATGATTCTATAAAAGAAATAAAGACTTTTAGCACACCTACGGTATGCTAAAAGTCTTGTTCCTCTAAAAGCTAAAGGTATGTGTCCATCGGTTTTTCCGAGGGTATGTTGAACACATAATTATAACTACTCCCTTTTAACAGGTGTATGTTATCATAAACCGCGTTATTTGTCAACGATTTTTCTCGAAAAGACACAGCCGCAATAATTCTGCCGATACAGATCATATTCGCGAGAAAGCTCAATCGAGCGTTTGTAGCCGTTCTTCTTCTTAAAATCCGAAGGCAGATATTTGACTCCGTATTCCTCGGCGATCCTCTCGCCTATCGCGTTGATTTTCTCCGCGTTTTTCAGCGGAGATATCGTCAGCGTGGTAAGGAAATAATCCGCGCCCAGCTTTCCGCAATATTCCGCGGCTTCTCTCAGGCGAAGCTCAAAGCAAACCGAGCATCTCTCTCCGCCCTCGGGCTCCGACTCAAGACCTTTTACGGCGTCAAGGTATTTCTCGGGACAATAATCGCCCTTGATAAGCTTAACGGGATACTTCACAGGTAACTCGTTGATCAGCCTCTCCTCCTCGCTGAGACGAAATTCGTACTCCTTGCGAGATGTGATGTTCGGGTTATAATACAGAATTATTATATGAAAATACTGAGAAAGATATTCCAGAACGTAGCTTGAGCACGGAGCGCAACACGCGTGGATCAACAGCGTCGGCGCTTTGTTTTCCTCGTTACAGCGCTCGATGAGCGCGTCCATATTTTTTTGAGCGTTCAGCATATATACTCCAAAATATCGTCGGCGGTTTCCGCTACAAACGGCGCGCCGCAGTTAATAAGCTCATACCTGCCTCTGAATCCCCACTCAACGCCTATCATATCGACTTCCGCGTTTTTCGCTGTGATCACATCGACGTCGCTGTCGCCTATATAAAGGCACTCGGTCTGAGGGATATCAAGCTCTCTGAGGATCTCAAGCAGAGCTTTCGGGTCGGGCTTGGTCGGAAAATCGGCCTTCTTGCCCCAAGCCAAGGTAAACTTATGGTCGGGATATGTCTTTTTCAGGATCTTCTCGACAAATTCATCGGGCTTGTTGGAAAGGACCGCGGTTTTTATTCCGCGCTCGGAAAGCTTTGAAAGCATTTGTTCACAACCGTCATAGGCGTAAATATTATCGTTACAGTGTTCGGCATAATATGTATCAAAGGTATCGCGTACAAGCTCGCTCAGTTTTTTGTCAGAATAGCTGTCGCCCATAGCTCTTTCCACAAGCTTTTCTCTGCCGTTTCCGACAAACTTTTTGTAAGCTTCCACACTGTGAGTCGGAAGTCCCGCCAGCTTCAAGCCCTCGTTAGTGGCGTTAGCCAGATCGGTTATAGAATCAACCAAGGTACCGTCAAGGTCAAAAATCACTATCTTATACATCAGAACCCCTTTTCCTGTTCAAACAACATGGCTCTGCACGGAGCCGCCTCCAAACCGTCAAGACGGATAGGAAAAGCGCAAAGAGTATAATCATTGCCGTCTTCCACTCCGCTAAGGTCAATATTTTCGAGCACTACAACTTCATTCGTCAGCAAAATACGATGTGTGTTTTCGTTGTCAAAATCCGCTCCGATAGACTGGCGGTCAATTCCGATCAGAATCAGATCGCTGTCGGCAATAACGCGCGCGGCGGAGCTTTCGATACCGCCCTCGCCCTTTGTGCGGATCAAAAGACGCTTGCGGCATTTCTGGAGAATACGCTCCATATCAACGCCCGTAAGTATATGATCGGCGGTAATGACACTGCATTTCCCGTAAAAGGACGCGGAACGAAGCTCGTTGATCTTTTTCCCGTCGGGATCAAAATGGAAGGGCGCGTCGATATGGGTCCCCGTATGCGAGCTGATCGAGAACATACTGAGATTATAGCTGTCACCGTCCGCCATTGATTTGACGGTTCTGACAACGGTATCGGGATCGCCCTCATAGGGCGGAGTATCTATAATACTTCTGCTGATGTCATAAATATACATATCTGCGCCTCCGTTCGAATATCAGTATATCACGTAAGAATGGAAGTGGCAAGTGATTTGAGTTGAAAAAAGCGCGGAAAAAGAGCCGCCCTTGCGGACGGCTCTCGAAAAAGCTTAAATCTTTATTACTTAACCTTGATTGTGATCTTCTGGGTCTTTGTAGCAGCGTTGTACTTAGCAGTACCGTTAGCCTTTACAGTAACTGTAACCTTAACGGTCGCGCCCTTCTTGAGGCCCTTCTTGATTATGAGCTTACCGGCCTTGATAGAAACCTTCTTGTTGCCCTTTACCGTGTAAGTAACAGTGCCCTGAGCCTTAGCAACCTTAGCAACGAGAACTGTAACGTTCTTCTTAGCGTTAGCTTTAACGCTCTTTGTGAACTTAACTGTCATCGGGTTAGCGAGCTTCTTAACAGTGAGCTCAGCGGAAGCGGACTTGCCGTTGTTAACTACGGAGATAGTAGCCTTACCTGCGCCGACAGCTGTAACGTTACCCTTAGCGTCAACCTTGGCAACCTTTGTGTTGCTGGACTTGTAAGTTGTTTTGCCTACGGGGAAGTTAACCTTAGCGGAGATAGTGGTCTTGCCGCCGATGGTAAGAGTAGCCTTCTTTAAAGAAGCAGCCATAACTCTTGTTGTACCGGAAACAACGTCAACAGTAGCAACTCTGGAAACACCGTTAGCGTCTGTGAATGTAACCTTAGCGGTACCGTTAGCAACAGCCTTTACAGTTACAACACCTGTCTCGGGGTTCTGAGTGATTGTAGCAACGGACTCATCGTCGATAACAGCCTCAGCCTCGGGATCGTTGGGAGTGATGTTGGCAGTGCTGGGCTCGCCGTTGGAGTAAAGCATAATGCTCTTGGGATCGATCTGTAAGGTCTGGGGGAACTCACCGTTGGAGAGAACCTTGTTGTTCTGCTCAGCCTCAGCCTTTGTGGGATAAATGCCGTATGTGCCGTCGCCATAGTAATAGAACCAGTCGCCGCCCCATGTTGTAGCGCCGGAATAATCGTTTACAGCCTTAGCGTCCTCGTCGATTACGAAGATCATATTGTTGAAGTTCTCGATCGCGTCCTCATAGAAACCGTACTTATCATCGCCGGCCTCGTAGCTCTCGGAGTTGATATCGATTGTCTGATAAGCGTACTTGCTCTGGGGGAGATTGTCCTCGGGCTTACCGCCGTCAACAGTACCGTTGAAGATAACCTTACCAACGCTTACGGGAACGTCAGCGTAGAAGATGTGATCATCAGCAGCGTCTCTGTTCTTAATTGTGTAACCCGGCCAACCGTTTGTGCACTCTCCGGGATAATCGTCGGACTTATAGTCGCCTGTGTACCAATAGATACCTGCGGAGCAGGAAGCGAGATCCTGGCCGTCATAAGTATCGTTGTACTCGTTTCTCCAGTGCTCAGGCATATAGAAATAATATCTGTATGTGTCTACCTGAATTTCGGGATCAGAGTTAACGATGTCGGAAACAACGGGTCTGTGAACTTTGGCTGTTTCCTCAGCGGAAGCAACGATCATCGCAACGGAAGCGAGCATGCAAACCGCTAAAAGTAAGCTTAAAGATTTCTTGAAAAATTTCATTTCAATTACCTCCTAAATTTTATTTTCCGTAAATACGGATTTAAGCTTAGTTATATTATAATTTATTACAGTTGATTTTTCAAGCAATTTATAAAAAAAGCTATTATCAAAATTAATTTTTAGTAGGTTATACAAATATCACGAAGTTTTTTTATGCAAGAACACAATAATGCTGAAAAGATCGGTAATTTCCGCTTGACAATCGTGTCGAAATTTACTAGAATTATCGTGTACGCAAAAAACGTGATGAAATGAGGAATATTTTATGGATAACAGCAAGAAAAGTATGGAAACTCTGGTTGCCTTGTGCAAGGGCAGAGGCTTTGTATATCCCGGCTCGGAGATCTACGGCGGGCTTGCCAACACATGGGACTACGGCCCTCTCGGAGTCGAACTGAAAAACAACATCAAAAAGGCATGGCTCAAAAAGTTTGTTCAGGAAAACAAATACAACGTGGGGCTTGACTCCGCGATCCTTATGAATCCCCAGACATGGGTCGCGTCGGGTCATCTCGGCGGTTTTTCCGACCCGCTTATGGACTGCCGCGAATGCAAAACGCGCCACAGAGCCGACAACCTTATCGAGGACTTTGACGGCACAAACGTAGCGGGCTGGTCTAACGAGCAGATGATGGACTATATAAAAGAAAAGGCTATTCCCTGTCCCGACTGCGGCAAACATAATTTCACGGATATCCGTCAGTTCAACCTGATGTTCAAAACCTTCCAGGGCGTTACCGAGGACACAAAGAACGAGCTCTATCTCCGTCCCGAGACCGCTCAGGGTATTTTCGTAAACTTCGCGAATATCCAGAGAACAAGCCGCAAGAAGGTCCCCTTCGGCGTAGCTCAGATAGGCAAATCCTTCCGTAACGAGATCACTCCCGGTAACTTTATCTTCCGAGTCAGAGAGTTTGAGCAGATGGAGCTTGAGTTCTTCTGCAAGCCCGATACCGACCTTGAGTGGTTTGACTACTGGAGAAGCTTCTGCCGCGACTGGCTGTATTCTCTCAACATCAAGCCTGAAAACCTCAGACTCCGCGATCATGACAAGGAAGAGCTCTGCTTTTACAGCAAGGCTACTACCGATTTTGAGTATCTCTTCCCCTTCGGCTGGGGCGAGCTTTGGGGCGTTGCCGACAGAACCGACTACGACCTCACGCAGCATATCAACACCTCGGGCAAGAGCCTTGAGTACTTTGACCCGACGACAAACGAAAAGTATATTCCCTACGTTATCGAGCCTTCGCTCGGCGTAGAGAGACTTTTCCTCGCCATTATGACAGAGGCTTACGACGAGGAGGTCGTTAACGAGAAGGACACAAGAACAGTGCTTCGTTTTCACTCCGCTCTCGCTCCCTTCAAGGCCGCCGTGCTTCCGCTTTCAAAGAAGCTGGGAGAAAAGGCAGAGGAGGTTTACGCTGAGCTTTCCAAGAGCTTTATGGTCGACTATGACGACGCGGGCTCTATCGGCAAGCGTTACCGCCGTCAGGATGAGATCGGAACTCCGATCTGTATCACCTACGATTTCGACTCCCTTGAGGACGGCTGCGTAACGATCCGTAACCGCGACACAATGGAGCAGGAACGAGTAGCGATCGACAAACTGACCGACTACATCACAGAGCTTGTAAAATTCTGATAAACAATGAGCCGCCGCGTTAACGCGACGGCTCATTTTGGTACAGAAACGGGGCTGTCGCAACGACAGCCCCGTTATCATATTTGTTATGATAATACTTTTTTGATCCTTTCAACAGCCTCGATCGTGTTGTCGCGGTCGCCGAAGGAGGTAAGTCTGAAATAGCCCTCTCCGTTTTTGCCGAAGCCCTCTCCGGGTGTACCGACAACGTTGGCTTTCTCAAGCAGAAAGTCAAAGAACTCCCAGCTCCCCATTCCGTTGGGACATTTGAGCCAAATATAAGGAGAATTCTTGCCGCCTGTGTAATAAATTCCCAGCTCGTCCATAGCGGAAGCGATGATACGGGCGTTCTCCTGATAATAGGCGATGTTTTCCTTGATCTGGCGCTGACCCTCGTCGCTGAACACCGCTGCCGCGGCTCTCTGAACAGGCCATGAAACGCCGTTGAACTTGGTTGCCTCGCGGCGGTACCAGAGCTTATAGATATTGTGGCCGTCGCGCTCAAGCTCCTTCGGGATCACGGTGTAACCGCAGCGTGTGCCCGTAAAGCCCGCGGTCTTTGAGAGCGAGCAAAGCTCTATCGCGCAGGTTCTGGAGCCCTCGACAGCAAAGATCGAACGCGGCAGATCCTCGGTGATGAACGCCTCGTACGCCGCGTCATAGATGATGATCGCGTCGTTTTTGTTGGCGTAATCGACCCACGCCTTGAGCTGGTCATAGGAATACGCAGAGCCTGTGGGGTTATTGGGAGAGCAAAGATAGATAATATCGGCGCTTACGCTTTCGTCGGGCATAGCCGCAAAACCGTTTGAGGCGTCGGAGTCGGCGTAGACGATAGTCCTGCCCGCCATTATATTGCTGTCAACATAAACGGGATATACGGGGTCTGTGACGAGCACCGTGTTGTCCTTTGAAAAGATATCGCCGATGTTGCCCGAGTCGGACTTCGCTCCGTCGTTGATAAGTATCTCATCGGGAGAAACGCTCACGCCGAAGCTCTTGTAATAATCGGAAACAGCCTTGCGGACAAATTCATAGCCCTCGTAATCGGGATAGCCCTTGAAGGTATCCTTGTTGCCGAGCTCATCAGCGCCCTGCTTCATAGCCTCAACAACCACAGGAGCAAGCGGAAGCGTTACGTCGCCGATGCCCAGCTTGATCACCTTTTTGTCGGGATTGTTTTCAATAAACTCATTGGTTCTCTTGGCTACCTCTGCAAACAGGTAGTTGGGAACCAGATTGTCAAAATTTGAATTGATTTTCATTTTGTCCTCCATAAAATTATTTTTCCATCCATTCAATAATTCTATGATCAGATCTCAATTTCACCGTCGAAGATACGCGTCGCGCCGCCTGTCATATAGACAGTGTCGTCGGTGTAGTTGATCACAAGATCGCCGCCGCGAAGCTTGATCGTGATATCCTCGCCCTTTTTGCAGAAGCCGTTTTCGCAGGCGGCTACCGCTACCGCGCACGCGCCCGTGCCGCAAGCCCAGGTTTCACCCGAGCCGCGTTCCCATACACGCATTTTAATGGTATGATCGTTGAGGACCTTGACAAACTCGGTGTTGACTCTTTCGGGGAAAATCGGGTCATGCTCAAACAAGGGACCGATCTTCTCGATTTCAAGTCCGTCGACGTTATCGACAAATACTACGCAGTGGGGGTTGCCCATCGAAACGCAGGTGACGTTATAGTCGACGCCGCCGATGGTGATCTTTTCGTCGATCATTCTTTCCTTGTCGCACTTAACGGGGATAAATTCGGGGCGGAGCTCCGCCTTGCCCATATCGACCCTGAGCTTTGTGACCTCGCCGTCCTGAGTGTACGCCTTGAGGCTCTTGATACCGCTCAACGTTTCTACGGTAAATTCGTCGCGCTCCTTAATGTCGAGCATACCGTGGTCGTAAAGGAATTTTCCTACGCAGCGTATACCGTTGCCGCACATCATTCCCTCGCTGCCGTCGAGATTGAACATACGCATTTTAGCGTCGGCTACCTCGGAGGGACAAACAAGGATGATACCGTCGCCGCCGATCGAGAAATGGCGGTCGGAAAGACGGACCGAGAGCGCCTCGGGATTGTTGATCTCCTGATCGAAGGTCGAGCAATAGATATAATCGTTGCCCGCGCCCTGCATCTTGGAGAAGCGAAGCTTCATTTTCTCGGAACGCATATTATTGATGTCAACAAGCTCTGTGCTGACCTGAGAATAACGGCTTCTCAGGCTCTCCGCGAGAGCGTTCGCTGTGTCAAGCGAGGTAAGACAGGGAATGTTTCTCTCGACCGTCTTGCGGCGGATCTTAACTGAATCTCGGTTCGGGATTCTACCCTTTGCCGAGGTGGAAATAACATACTGGATCTTTCCGCTTTCAATGAGCGAAAGAGTGTTGTTCTCATCGTCCTCGTGGATCTTGTTTACAACTACTGAGTCGATGTTGTAGCTTTCAAGCACCTTCGCGGTACCCTTTGTGGCGTAGATAGTAAAGCCCATATCGGCGTATTTCTTGACGATGTCGCCGATCTCGCCCTTGTCGCTGTCACGAACGGTAACAAACACACCGCCGCCGTGCTGCATTTTATAGCCCGCCGCGATAAGTCCCTTGTAAAGAGCCTCCTCGAGCGTGCCCGCAACGCCGAGAACCTCACCCGTAGATTTCATCTCTGGACCGAGGTGGTTATCAACATTGATGAGCTTCTCAAAGCTGAACACGGGAACCTTGACGGCGAAATACGGGGATTTCTTATAAAGTCCCGTGCCGAAGCCCATATCTCTGAGCTTCTCGCCGAGCATTGCCTTTGTAGCAAGGTCGACCATGGGAACTCCCGTCACCTTGGAAATATAAGGAATCGTTCTTGAGGAACGCGGGTTGACCTCAATTACGTTAAGCTCACCGTTATATACGATGTACTGAATATTTACAAGACCCTTTGTCTTGAGCGAAAGCGCGAGATTGCGTGTTGCCTCGATAATGGTCTCCACCATCTCGTCGGTCACGTTCCACGCGGGATAAACGGCTATCGAGTCGCCCGAATGGACTCCCGAACGCTCGACGTGCTCCATAATACCCGGGATAAGGATATCCTCGCCGTCGCAGATAGCGTCTACCTCAAGCTCGGTGCCCATAAGATACTTGTCGATAAGTATCGGGTTTTCGATCTCCTGAGCCAGAATGATATCCATATACTCGTCGACATCCGCGTCATTGAAGGCGATGATCATATTCTGACCGCCCAGAACATAGGACGGACGGAGAAGCACGGGATACTCGATCGTGTTCGCGGCCTCCAGCGCTTCCTCCTTGGTCATTACGGTAACGCCCTTAGCTCGCGCGATATGGTGTTTTTCAAGCAGCTCGTCAAAGCGCTCTCTGTCCTCCGCCATATCGATGGCGTCATAAGAGGTTCCGAGAATATTCACGCCGTTTTTGTCAAGGAATTCCGTAAGCTTGATCGCGGTCTGACCGCCGAAGGCGACAACCACGCCGTAGGGATTTTCAGTCTTGATTATGCCCATAACATCCTCGGTCGTAAGCGGCTCAAAATAAAGTCTGTCGGCTGTGTCAAAGTCGGTGGAAACGGTCTCGGGGTTGTTGTTTACGATAACGACCTCGAAGCCCGCCTTTTTGAGCGCCCATACGCAGTGAACCGAGGCGTAGTCGAACTCGATACCCTGACCGATACGGATCGGACCCGAGCCGAATACGATGACTGTCTTTTTATCGGAATTTCTCTCCCTAATAAACTCCTCAGCCTCGTTCTCCTTGTCAAAGGTCGAGTAGAAGTAAGGAGTTTCGGCGTTGAACTCGGCAGCGCAGGTATCAACCATCTTGTAAACGGGAACCAGCGGATTTTCAACCTTTTGCGAGCTGAATTTTTCGATTGTGCGGTCAAGGAAACCGATTCCCTTGGCGCGCTTATACAAATCCTCGGTAAGCGCTGAGCTCTTGAGCTCCTCGCCGACCTTGGCGATATTGATCAATTTCTCAAGGAACCACTCGTCGATGAGTGTGATCTCGTGGATTTTATCGACGGATACTCCCCTCTTGAGTGCTTCGTAAACGCAGAACATACGCAGGTCGTCGCAGACGGAAAGTCTCTTGACAAGCTCCTCGTCGCTCATCTCGGTGAACATCTCGTCGTCCATAGTATCGTGCGAAATCTCAGCGCCTCTGACAGCCTTCATCATAGCCTGCTCAAAGGTGGGCGCGATCGCCATAACCTCGCCCGTCGCCTTCATCTGAGTTCCGAGATTGCGCTTTGCGTATACGAACTTATCGAACGGCCATTTGGGGAGCTTTACGACAACGTAGTCGAGCGCAGGCTCGAAGCAGGCGTAGGTTGAGCCCGTAACGGCGTTCTTGATTTCATTCAGAGTGTAGCCGATCGCGATTTTCGCGGCTACCTTTGCGATCGGATATCCTGTCGCCTTTGAAGCGAGCGCCGACGAACGCGACACTCGGGGATTGACCTCGATAACGGCGTACTCAAAGGTTTCGGGATTGAGCGCGAACTGACAGTTACAGCCGCCCTCGACCTTGAGCGCGGAGATGATGTTAAGCGCCGCGGAACGGAGCATCTGATACTCCTTGTCGGCAAGCGTGACAGCGGGAGCGATAACGATTGAATCGCCCGTATGAACGCCGACGGGGTCAAAGTTCTCCATCGAACAGACGGTGATAACGTTTCCGAGACTGTCGCGCATAACCTCGAACTCGATTTCCTTCCAGCCCGAGATACACTTTTCGATAAGGCACTGAGTGATCGGAGAAAGCTCAAGACCGTTTGAGGCTATTTCGCGGAGCTCCTCCTCGTTTTCAACAATGCCGCCGCCTGTGCCGCCGAGCGTGAAAGCAGGACGGACGATAACGGGGTATCCGATCTCGTCAGCAAAATCGACAGCCGCCTCAACGTCGTTTACGACCGTTGAGGGGATCACGGGCTGATTGATCTCCAGCATAGTGTCCTTGAACATCTGTCTGTCCTCAGCCTTGTCGATCGTCTCGGGAACGGCTCCGAGCAGCTTTACGCCGTATTTGTCGAGGAAGCCCTCCTTGGCAAGCTGCATCGAAAGCGTAAGTCCTGTCTGACCTCCTAGTGTCGAAAGCAGAGAGTCGGGACGCTCCTTTATGATGATTCTCTTAACTATTTCCAGAGTAAGCGGCTCGATATAGACCTTGTCCGCCATTGCGTTGTCGGTCATAATCGTAGCGGGGTTGGAATTGACGAGGATAACCTCGAGACCTTCCTCCTTGAGCGCTCTGCACGCCTGCGTGCCCGCGTAGTCGAACTCGGCAGCCTGTCCGATAACGATAGGACCCGAGCCGATCACCATTACTCTCTTGATATCAGATTTAAGTGGCATAACAATTACTCCTAAGCTTAATACTAATTTAACGCTGCGCGCTGTACTTATTTCATCATTTCAATAAATCTGTCAAACAGGAACGCCGTGTCCTTGGGACCGCCGCACGCCTCGGGGTGGAACTGAACGGAAAAAGCGGGCATATCTGTATATGTGATACCCTCGCAGGTTCCGTCGTTGCCGTTGACAAAGCTCACCTCCGCGTTAGAGGGGACGCTGTCGTTGATGACCGCGTAGCCGTGATTCTGAGAGGTAATGAAAACTCTGTCGGTCTTGACCTCTTTGGCGGGCTGGTTCGCGCCTCTGTGACCGTAGTGGAGCTTTTCGGTTTTCGCTCCCTGAGAAAGCGCGAGAAGCTGATGTCCGAGGCAGATTCCGAAGGTCGGTATCTTCTTTTCACATAGCTTTTTGAGCGTTTCGATCGCCTCGGTATTTTCAGTCGGGTCTCCGGGGCCGTTCGAAAGCATGATTCCGTCGGGATTGAGCGCGAGTATTTCCTCAGCGGAAGTGTTATAAGGAACTACCGTGAGATTACAGCCGCGCTTGACAAGCTCCCTTCCGATGTTATGCTTGGCGCCGTAGTCGATCAGAACAACATTATGCTCGGGGTTCTCCGCGTTGAAGGTGAGTCTTTCGGGAGTAGATGTGGAGCTTACCGCCTTCTCGACCTTGTAGGGCTTGATCTCCTCGATATCCTTCTCGAGGTTATCGAGCGAATAGGTGAGCTTGCAGTTCATAACGCCGTATTCGCGCACGATCCTTGTCAGCGCTCGGGTGTCTATATCGTAAAGCCCCGGAATATCCGCGCTTTTTAAAAAAGTGTCAAGATCTCCCTCACAACGGAAATTAGAGGGAGCTTGGCACCAGTTTCTGACAATATATGCTTTTAAAGCGGGAGATTCACTCTCAAAATCGGCGGGAATTACCCCGTAATTACCGATGAGAGGAAATGTCTGGATAACTACCTGACCGAAATAGCTGGGGTCGGTAAGTGTTTCAAGATAGCCTGTCATCGCTGTGGTGAACACGAGCTCTCCTGTCGTTTCCTTTTCAGCGCCGAAGGCCTTGCCCTCAAAATAAGCGCCGTTTTCCAAAATAAGGTATGCGTTGCGGCTCATACGATACTTCCTTTCGTTAATATATCTAAAGTAAAGTTTAAGACTAGTTTTCGTAGGTTCTGATGACCTGCTTGGCTATGTTGAGCTTTGAGGTCCTCATATTCATCGCCTGCTTCTCGATATAACGGTGCGCCTGCTGTTCGGTCATTGAGAGGCATTGGATCAAGAGCAGCTTGGCTCTGTTGATGACCTTGTATTCCTCAAGTTTGTCCTTAAGCTCGCGGTTTTCTTTCTCGACCGAAAGCATTCGCTCCTTAAAGCTGTGAGTGAATATCAGATAATGGTGAAACAAATGCTTGTTGACGGGCTTGGATATCACAAGCACGCCGTATTTATCGACAAAGTTGAAAACCTCGCCTGCCTTTTCCTCCCTGACGACCAGAATGACGCAGGACTTGGTGTTATCGGCGCAGAAAACCGAAAACTCAACCCCGGACTCGTCGGACAACGGAGTGTTGATCACGACCAGGTCAAATTCATTCTCAAAAAGCTTTTCGCGTGCTTCTCTTGAGGAAAGAGCGCACGAAACGTCGTCATAGCTTTCGTTCTCGAGAAGCTTTGAAATAGCTCGGACGCTTGATTCGGTTTTCGAAACAATTAACGCTTTCATATATTTCACCATCGTATTATTCCATCGTATTATTTTATATGATTTAGCCCCCAACAAATTTACTTTACAGAATTAAAACAAAAAACTTCGTCATTTCCCTTTCATTCACATATTTTTTATTGGGTAATAGAATAAAACTGTAACATTTATCTATTGACTTTTGCAGCTGTTGACTGTATAATTTCTGTGTTGATACAGCAACGGCGCTGTGGACTGACGTCCTCGGTGCCGTCTTTTTTATTTTAAGGAGAGTTTGTTATTATGAATCCCGAAAGAATCAATGTTCCCGAGCTGTTCGGAAGCAACGTTTTTAACGATGATGTTATGAAAGAAAGGCTTCCGAAGCCCGTATACAAAGCGTTAAAGGCCACCATTGAGAACGGCGAAACGCTCGACTCAAGCATGGCTAACGCGGTCGCGCACGCGATGAAGGAATGGGCGATCGAAAAAGGCTGCACTCACTATACTCACTGGTTCCAGCCGCTTACGGGCATAACCGCTGAGAAACACGACAGCTTTATCACGCCCGACGGCGACGGCAGAGTTATGATGACCTTCTCGGGCAAGGAGCTCATCAAGGGCGAGCCCGACGCTTCGTCCTTCCCGAACGGCGGTATCAGAGCGACCTTTGAGGCTCGCGGCTATACAGCCTGGGATCCGACCTCTCCCGCCTTCGCGAGAGACGGCACACTCTATATCCCGACCGCGTTCGCTTCCTACACAGGCGAGGTTCTTGACAAAAAGACTCCTCTGCTTCGTTCAATGGAAAAACTCTCCAAGGAAGCCGTCCGAGTTATGAAGCTCTTCGGCAGAGAGGACATCACAAGAGTTATCACCTCGGTCGGAGCCGAGCAGGAGTACTTCCTTATCGACAAGGATATGTACGATCAGCGTCCCGACCTTATCTTCACGGGCAGAACGCTCTTTGGAGCAAAGGCTCCAAAGGGTCAGGAGCTCGATGACCATTATTTCGGCGCCATAAAGACCCGAGTTTCCGAGTTTATGAAAGAGCTTGACAGGGAGCTTTGGAAATACGGGATACTCGCAAAAACAAAGCACAATGAGGTAGCTCCCTCACAGCACGAAATCGCGCCGATCTTTACCACAACAAACGTTGCCTGCGACCACAATGAGCTGTTGATGGAGATACTCAAGAAAACAGCCGAAAAATTCAACCTCGTTTGTCTGCTCCACGAAAAGCCCTTCGCGGGCGTGAACGGCTCGGGCAAGCACAACAACTGGTCGCTTCTGGCAAACACCGGAGAGAATCTTCTCAAGCCGGGTAAAAAGCCCGAGGAAAACCTCCAGTTCCTGCTTTTCCTCGCCGCTATCGTAAAGGCTGTTGACGAATATCAGGATCTGCTCAGGATCTCCGTAGCCTCAGCAGGCAACGACCATCGTCTCGGAGCGAACGAGGCTCCTCCCGCGATACTTTCCGTATTTCTCGGTGACCAGCTCGGCGCTGTTGTCGATTCCATAGAGGAAGGCGAAGAATACGAGAGCGAGGGCAAGAAGAATATGGAGCTCGGCGTAGAGGTCCTCCCCACTCTCAGAATGGACACAACCGACCGCAACCGCACATCTCCCTTCGCGTTTACGGGCAACCGCTTCGAGTTCAGAATGCTCGGCTCGTCCGAGAACATCGCGAGCGCTAACATTGTTCTCAACACGATCGTCGCAGAGGAGCTCAAAGAGTTCGCCGACCATCTGGAACAAATCAAGGATTTCAAGCGAGCTGTCAAGAGACTCATCGCCAAAACCTTCAAAAAACACGACAGGATCATTTTCAACGGCGACAACTACTCGCAGGATTGGGTTCGCGAGGCTGAAAGGCGCGGCCTTTACAATCTCAAGAGCGTTCCCGAGGCTGTCAAGCATTACCTTGACGAAAAGAACGTTAAGCTGTTTGAAAGCAACAGCGTATTTTCAAAGGAGGAGCTCTACGCAAGATACGAGGTCGACCTTGAGAATTACGCGAAGATCATCAATATTGAAGCGCTCACAATGCTCGATATGGCAAAAAAAGACATCATTCCGTCCGTCACGGCTTACGTCAGAGAGCTGACAGACACCGCGCTCGCGAAACAGGCGCTTTCGGAAGCAATCCCCACCTCGCTTGAAACAAAGCTCGTTACCGATCTCAGCCAGAAGCTGGTCTGTTTCTCCGACAAAGCAACAGAGCTCGAAAATGACCTTATCAAGGCAGGCGAGCTTCAGGATGATATGCAGGCTTACGCGGAATTCTACAACAACGTTGTATTCGCCGATATGCAGGCTCTCAGAGCGATCGGCGACGATATGGAAACCCAGACCGCGTCCGAATACTGGCCTTATCCCTCATACGGCGAAATGCTGTTCGGCGTTTGATAAGGCTTCTGATAAAAAAACAACGGGTCGGCTCGAGCAGAAATGTTTGAGCCGACCCTTTTCGTTTCAATTATTTAGGCGAATTTCACCGCTGTGCCGAAAGCCATAAGCTCGGCGGCGCCCTGCATTAACGAGGAGCTGGAAAAACGCACGCCTACAACAGCGTCCGCGCCCATCTGCTGCGCCTGAGCGATCATTCTCTGGAGCGCTATCTCTCGCGCCTCGGAAAGCATTTTTGTGTAGGAGACGAGCTCGCCGCCTACCATACTCTTTAAGCCCGCGCCGATGTCCTTGAACGCGTTCTTGGACTGTACCATTGAGCCCGACACAATACCGAGTGTTTCAAATTTTTTACCTGAAATCGTTTCTGTTGTTACAATTACCATTTTTTTACCTCCAAAAAAAATATACGATTATTGTACCGCATTTTATGAAAAAGCACAATAGTTTTTTAAAAGAAAAACCTCAGAGCCGAAGCCCTGAGGTTTATTTGATCAATTAAACGCAGCCCTGAGCCTTCATAGCCTCGGCAACCTTGAGGAAGCCCGCGATGTTCGCACCTGCCATATAATTGCCTTCCATTCCGTACTCCTTGGAAGCCTCGTCACAGGACTTGAAGATCTCCTTCATAATGCCCTTGAGACGGTTGTCAACATCCTCGAAGGTCCAAGAAAGTCTCTCGGAGTTCTGGCTCATCTCGAGACCAGATACGGCAACGCCGCCTGCGTTGGCAGCCTTAGCGGGACCGTAAAGCATATTGTTCTCGAAATATACGTCGATAGCCTCGGGTGTTGAGGGCATATTAGCGCCCTCGCAGAGAGCATAACAGCCGTTAGCGGCGAGAGTCTTGGCGGATTCGCCGTCGACCTCATTCTGTGTAGCGCAGGGAAGCGCGATATCACAGGGAATAGTCCAGATGCCCTTGCAGCCTTCTGTGTACTTAGCCTCGGGGTGGAAGTTCAGGTATTCCTTGATTCTCTTTCTCTCAACTTCCTTGAGCTGCTTTACAACAGCGAGATCGATACCGTTCTCGTCGTAGATATAGCCGTTGGAGTCGGACATAGCGACAACCTTGGCGCCGAGCTCGGTAGCCTTCTCGGTAGCGTAGATAGCAACGTTACCCGAGCCGGAGATAACAACGGTCTGACCCTCAAAGGACTTGCCGTTAGCCTTTAACATCTCGTTAGCGAAGTAGCAAAGACCGTAGCCTGTCGCCTGTGTACGAGCAAGCGAACCGCCGAAGGTAAGACCCTTACCTGTGAGAACGCCTGTGAACTCGTTTCTGATTCTCTTATACTGACCGAACATATAGCCGATCTCTCTCGCGCCTGTACCGATGTCGCCTGCGGGAACATCGGTATCGGGACCGATATGCTTGCAAAGCTCTGTCATAAAGCTCTGGCAGAAGCGCATAACCTCGCCGTCGCTCTTGCCCTTGGGGTCAAAGTCGGAGCCGCCCTTACCGCCGCCCATAGGAAGCGTTGTAAGGCTGTTCTTGAATATCTGCTCAAAGCCTAAGAACTTGATAATTCCGAGATATACAGAGGGATGAAGTCTGATGCCGCCCTTGTAGGGACCGATAGCGGAGTTGAACTGAATTCTGAAGCCGCGGTTAACACGGCAAACACCGTTATCGTCGACCCACGGTACACGGAAGATGATCTGTCTCTCAGGCTCAACGATTCTTTCAAATACGCCTGCCTCTACGAGGTCGGGACGCTTTTCGGCAACGGGCTCGAGGGACATAAATACCTCTGTTACAGCCTGAATGAACTCAGGCTCGCCCGGGTTTCTCTTTTTAACTGTCTCAAGTAAGTCAGCTAAATACTGATTTTTTAATGCCATTTTAGTTTCCTCCATTCATTAATGCTTTTAGCACGTTAATATACTACCACATACTTTTTAAAATTGCAAGATATTTTTTAAAAAATTCAATTCTTTATGCAAAATGATTTATTCACGGCTAAATTTGAACGGTTTTTAGTAACTTACTTGCAATTTCGAGCAAAAAACAACGGGGAGCCTCTTTCAGCTCCCCGCAAGAATAATACTATTTCAGTTTTTTGCCGCATTCGGTGCAGAAAACGCTGTCCTCAGCAACGGGAGCACCGCAGGCGGGACAAACGTCCTGCTTCGGCTCGCTCGTGAGCTTTGTTCCGCATTCCTCACAGAATACAGCGCCGGCGCCGTTGATGTTGCCGCACTTGGGACAAACTCCCTCCTGCTTTTCCTGTTCCGGCTCGGCAGGCTTTTCCTCGACCTTAGGCTGCGGCTTGTTCAGCCTTACTCCGCAGTTTCCGCAGAACGAAAAGCCCTCGGGTACAGCGGCGCCGCAGGCGTGACACATTTCGCAGTTATTGATCTTCTCTATCTTCTCGTTTACGGAATCCATTTTACCGCAAAGCTCCTTTGCCTCAAAAAACTCCTCCGCGAGCTCGGCAGGCTCGCTGTCGTCCTTATGAAGCTCAAACCAGCTTTTTCCGATTCTCGTATACACATCGTTTAATTTGCCTTCTATGGTAAGAGAGGCTGACTTTAACTCATCCAAATAACCCATAACCTGTCTCCTTTCGGTTTGTAATATCAGTATATATCCGATCGAAGATAGTGTCAAGAACATATTATGAAAAAAGACTCCGACAAAAGTCGGAGCCGAAATCGTTCGATAATTATAGATTATTATTATTTAAGAGTATAGACATACATAACATCGATGCCGCCGGATTTAAAGGTCTTTTTGCCAACCTTCTTGTTCGCCTGAACATAGAAGTAATACTTGGTGTTTGCTGTGAGAGCCTTTTTGCCGAACTTTGTGATGTTAACGGATGTTCCCTTTGTAGTAGTTACCTTCTTGAAGCCTGTTTCCGAATTCTTGGAGATAAATACAGAGTAGTTTGTAGCGCCGTTGACCTTGTTCCAGGTAGCCTTGATGTTGTGCTTGCCCGATCTGCCCTGAGTCTTGGTGCCGTTGGCAAAGAAGGTGTAAGCGGACCACGGACCGAACTTAGTCTTTCCGTTGATCTCGGTGTAAGCTCTTACTCTGACCTTATAAAATTCGGTGCGCTTGATATTCTTCGCGTAGAAAGAGCTAGATGTGTTCTTAACGCCCTGAATCCTCTTGTTCTTTGAGTTGTAAACCTCAAAGTTATAACCTTTGGCAAAGGGAACGGTGTTGCAGGTTACGTTAGCCTCGTTAAGATATGTCCAGTTGTGTGTGATCTTGGGAGCGGACATCTTCTTGGGAACAAGAACAAGGTTGGACGAATAAAGATACGTGCTGTCATATCTGTAAGTGCTCTGCGCGGTATAACCGGGAACCTGCTTCATAGCTCTTACATAGATATCGTAGTCTATCTTCTTTGTATTCTTGAGGTTCTTCAAAACAAACTTGTTAGAAGTTGTTGTGCCGAGAGAAACCTCTTTGTTGTTGACATACTTGAGGATCTTGTACTTTGTAGCGCCCGAGGACTTAGTCCATGAAAGGTTGAGAGAATTAGCGGAGCAGGCATACTCCTTAAGGTTTGTAACCTTTTCGGGAACAGTGCAGACCTTGATAGGCTCGCTGTACTTAAAATTCTTGCCGTTGTAGGAATCCGTGGAGCCTACGCGAACAAAGTACTCCTTACCCGATGAAACGCCGTTGTAAATAGTAGCTGAATCGGAGGTGGTTGTGTATGTCATTGCGTCTACCCAGTTGGAGCCGTCGTTGCTGTACTGAACCTTGGAATAAACGCTGGCGCCGAGCGGATTTGTCCACTTGACCTCAAAAGAGGTTTTTGAAGCGTCTATCTGCTTAACCTCTGTGGGAGCGGTCAAAGCGGAAGCGGCAAATACCGAGGGTACAGCCATTACCAAAACAAGGAGCAATACCAACGCGGATACGGTTAATTTTTTTACCATTGTAATTACCATCCTTTGCAAAATGATTTTCAATTTTCTTCTAAACCGCCGAGAACCTTTCCGGACTGATTAAATTATACTTCAATCCTGAAATAATAGCAATTGGTAGACTGACCAAAGAAAAAAATCTTTATAATTTTTATTTATTTAAAAATATAATCGGACTGATTTCATTAAAATATTTTGCACAAAAAATTTATTTTTACAACAAATTTTTGTTTATTATTTGACATTTGCACCTAATAAAAGTATAATAGAAAAGACGTAATGTACGCTTTAACTATTTCAACTAAAAGAGGAAATAATATGAAGGGAATTATTCTTGCGGGAGGCTCGGGCACAAGGCTCTACCCTATGACCAAGGTAGTCTCCAAGCAGCTTATACCGATATACGATAAACCGATGATCTATTATCCGCTCTCGATGCTTCTTCTGGCAGGCATAAGAGAAATACTCATCATAACTACGCCTAAGGACAAGCCGCTTTTTGAGGAGCTTCTCGGCGACGGAAGCGATCTCGGCATCAGCTTTACATACAAGATTCAGGACAAGCCGCGCGGACTCGCGGACGCCTTTATAATCGGCGAGGAATTCATCGGCAACGACAGCGTTTGTCTGATACTCGGCGACAATATCTTTTACGGTCAGACGATACCGAGCATTCTCGCCGACGCGACAAAAAAGAAAAGCGGCGCGACGATTTTCGGTTATCCCGTAAAGAACCCGAAGGAATTCGGCGTGGTTGAATTTGACAGCGACGGTAATGTTCTGAGCATTGAGGAAAAGCCCGACAAGCCTAAGTCAAAATACGCCGTTCCCGGACTTTATTTCTATGACAACCGCGTCGTAGAGATCGCCAAAAATATCAAGCCCTCGGCAAGAGGCGAGATCGAGATTACCGCTGTTAACAACGAGTATCTCAGGATGGGAGAGCTCAGCGTCAGCCTGTTCAGCCGCGGAGTAGCGTGGTTTGACACAGGAACGCCCGTCGGACTTCTGAACGCGGCTCAATATGTTGAAACCATACAGTCCAGACAGGGACTTTATATGTCCTGTATTGAGGAAATCGCGTGGAGAAAGGGCTTTATCGACAGCGAAAAGCTCTATTCCCTCGGAAAGGCTCTTAAAAAGACCGAGTACGGAAAATATATTATGGAACTCGCGAAGGAGGCTGCGAAATGACGATCCTGGTAACGGGCGGAGCGGGCTTTATCGGCTCCAACTTCGTTTATTATATGCTGTCAAAGCACCCCGACGATAAAATCCTCTGTGTTGACAAGCTCACCTACGCGGGAAACCTCGAAACGCTTGACGACGCGATGAAGAATGATAATTTCAGATTCTTCAAGACCGACATCTGCGACCGAGAAGGCATTTACTCGATCTTTAAGGATGAGAAGCCCGATATCGTTGTGAATTTCGCGGCGGAAAGCCACGTTGACCGCTCTATCGATAATCCCGAGATTTTCCTCCAAACCAATATCCTCGGCACTCAGGTGCTTATGGACGCTTGCAGAAAGTACGGGATCACGCGTTTTCATCAGGTGAGCACCGACGAGGTATACGGCGATTTGCCGCTTGACCGTCCCGACCTGTTCTTCACCGAGGAAACTCCCATACACACAAGCTCTCCTTACAGTTCCTCTAAGGCAGGAGCCGATCTGCTGGTGCTGGCGTATCACAGAACCTACGGACTGCCTGTAACAATCAGCCGCTGCTCGAACAATTACGGTCCTTACCACTTTCCCGAAAAGCTGATCCCGCTTATGATTGCGAACGCTCTCAACGATAAGCCTCTCCCCGTCTACGGCAAGGGCGAAAACGTCAGGGACTGGCTCTATGTTGAGGATCACTGCAAGGCTATCGATCTCATAATCCGCAACGGCAAAGTCGGAGAGGTATATAACGTAGGCGGTCACAACGAGATGAAGAACATCGATATAGTGAAGCTCATTTGCCGAAAGCTCGGCAAGCCCGAGAGCCTTATCACCTATGTCACGGATCGAAAGGGTCACGACCTGCGCTACGCGATCGACCCTGCAAAGATCCATAACGAGCTAGGCTGGGAGCCGGAAACCAAGTTTGCCGACGGTATTAACAAAACTATCGACTGGTACCTGACACACAGACAGTGGTGGGAAAATATTATTTCTGGAGAATATCAAAGCTATTACGAAAAAATGTACGGAAACAGATAATTTAATTTTTTTCGGAGAATGTGATGGAAAGAGAATACAAGGGAAACGGAGTAGTAGGTCATATCGGCGTCGGAAAAGCGAAGCTTGTTGACTGCTCGTGCCCTAAATACGAAATCAGATTCATAAATGAAATCGAAGAGAGAGACAGAGAACTCGGCAGATTTGTGCGCAAGCTGAAACAATACTGCGACAACACACGCGTTCAGATAGAACACGTCAAAAACACTATCGGAAAACGCGAGGCGGAAATTCTCGGCAGTCACATCAAGATGACTCACGATCTGGCGCTCCAGTACAGCCTTTTGCGCAAAATCAGCGACGGTATCTGCGCCGAGCAGGCTACCACCGAGATCTGCGACGAATACATTGAACGTTTTCTGAGCGCCGACGAGGACTTTGTGCGCCAGCTCGCCACCGACGTCAGGGATTTCAAAACCTGCATGATCAACCTTTTGCTTAACCAAAATGACGTTGAGGTTGAGCATTTTGAAACGGACACCGTAGTCATAGCCAAGGAGCTTACCCCCTCGGTCGTCGCCAGACTTGACCGAGAACACACCAAAGGCATCGTCACGGAGATCGGCAGCAAAAACAGCCACGGAGCAGCTCTGGCAAAGGCGATGAAAACCCCCTCTGTCACAGGCATAGTTGACATAGACAAGCTTATCAAGGAAAACGAAATCGTCACAGTCAACGGCAAAAAAGGAATAGTAACCGTTAATTGATCCTTCGGGAAACAAAAACGGGGTTGTCGCTTTTGCGACAACCCCGTTTCAGTTGTTTTGCGTTATTCTTCCTCGTCGAGGACAGATGTACAATGAGGACATCTGGTCGCTTCGATAGCGATCTCGCTCTTACAGAAGGGACACTCCTTGGTGGTGGGTTCCTCTTCCTCTTCCTTTTTCTTGCCGATAGACATAGCCTTGTTAACAAGCTTAACAAGCAGGAAGATGATCAGAGCCATGATAATGAAGTTGATGATCGCGGTGATAAACTTACCGTAGCTGAATGTTACGCCGAGCACCTCCGCCTTGAGGTTGTCGAAGTTCATACCTCCGAACAAGCCGAGAAGCGGTGAGATGAGATCGTCGCACAAGGAGCTGACGATAGCCTGAAACGCGCCGCCGATGATGACCGCAACGGCGAGATCCATAACGTTACCGCGCATAATAAACTCCTTAAACTCTCCGAAAAACTTTTTCATTTTTGTACCTCCTTTTTTTATAAATAAAAAATAATTCGCTTACTTTAATACAGCCTTGTGATAAACCTTTTTACCCTTTTTGATTACCACATAACCGTTTTCGCCGAACGCTTCCGCCGTCACCTTGAAATTGGGATCGGAAACCTTTTCCCCGTCGAGCGATACGCCGCCCTGCTCGATCAGACGTCTGCCTTCCTTGCGCGAAGGGATCAGTGCGCACTTTGTGAGAAGATCGAGGATCGAGAAGCTTTCGGTGAGATCATCCGCGGAAAGCTCGGTAGAGGGCATATTTTCCGTATCGGTACCGCTGCCGAAGATCGCTCTTGCGGCCTGCTGTGCTTTTTGAGCCTCTTCCTCGCCGTGTACGAGCTTTGTGAGCTCAAACGCGAGTATCTCCTTCGCGGTGTTGAGCTGAGCGCCCTCCCATGAATCCATCTTGTCGATCTCCTCAAGCGGAAGGAAGGTCAGCATACGGATACACTTGAGCACATCGGCGTCCGCAACATTGCGCCAGTACTGATAAAACTCGTAAGGGCTCGTCTTTTCGGGATCAAGCCAAACGGCTCCGCTCTGGGTTTTGCCCATCTTCTTGCCCTCGGAGTTGAGGAGCAAAGTAATGGTCATCGCGTACGCGTCCTTGCCGAGCTTGCGGCGGATAAGCTCAGTACCCCCGAGCATATTGCTCCACTGGTCGTCGCCGCCGAACTCCATATTACAGCCGTAATCCTGATACAGCTTGTAGAAGTCGTAGCTCTGCATAATCATATAGTTGAACTCAAGGAAGCTGAGTCCCTTTTCCATCCTCTGCTTGTAGCACTCGGCTGTCAGCATACGGTTAACGCTGAAGCACGCGCCGACCTCTCTGAGAAGCTCGATGTAATTAAGATCAAGCAGCCAATCGGCGTTATTGACCATAATGGCTTTTCCGTCGGAAAAGTCGATAAACTTGCTCATCTGCTTCTTAAAGCACTCGCAGTTGTGCTGGATCTGCTCGGGGGTCATCATCGAGCGCATATCGGTACGACCCGAGGGGTCGCCGATGTAACCCGTACCGCCGCCGACGAGGGCGATCGGCTTGTTGCCCGCCATTTGCAGACGCTTCATAAGGCAAAGCGCCATAAAGTGACCGACATGCAGACTGTCCGCAGTCGGGTCAAAGCCTATGTAAAAAGTTGCCTTTCCGTTATTCACAAGCTCGCGTATCTCTTCCTCATCTGTCACCTGAGCGATAAGGCCGCGCGCCTTTAATTCTTCATATACTCCTATCGGTCTCACCTCTTGTTTAGTTTACTAAAATATTATACGATTTTAGACAATATAAGTCAAGTTTTTTTGAAATTCCGTTTGCCTCTCTTTTTATCCGCTCCGCGTTTTTGCCGAGCGGTGTTTTTCGTCTGAGACGCGGTTTTCGGAGCGGTAATAAGACAGTTCTTTGTACTGCCGACCAGGTCAAGCCTTCCCGCCCGTTTGAGAGCCTTATAAACGATCTCGCGGTTTTTGGGGATAAAGTACTGCATCAACGCTCTCTGCATGGCCTTTTCCTCGGGAGCTTTCGGAACATAAACCTCCTTGAGCGTATACGGATCAAGCCCTGTGTAGAACATCGCTGTCGAGATCGTCCCCGGCGTCGGATAGAAATCCTGAACCTGCTCGGGGTGTATCTTCTCGCGCTTGAGGAAAACAGCAAGCTCCACAGCCTCCTTGAGAGTACAACCCGGGTGGGAGCTCATCAGGTAGGGAACGATGTACTGCTCCTTCCCTATCTGCTTTGTCGCGCGGTAAAATTTTTCGGAAAACCTTTTATACGCCTCTATATGCGGCTTTCCCATTCTGTCAAGCACAACCTGCGAGCAATGCTCTGGAGCGACCCTGAGCTGACCGCTGACGTGATAACGCACAAGCTCGTCCAAAAACTCGTCGGATTTATCCGCCAGAAAATAATCATAACGGATGCCGCTTCTGACAAACACTCGCTTGATCCCGTCGATTTTTCTCAGCTTTCTTAAAAGCTCTATATAGTCGGTGTGGTCGGCGATAAGGTTTTCGCAAGGCTTGGGAGCAAGACATTTTCTGTTTTTGCACAGCCCGTGCTCCTTCTGAAACTCGCAAGAGGGCAGTCGAAAATTAGCCGTCGGTCCGCCGACATCGCTGATATAGCCCTTGAATCTGGGATTTTTCAAAATGATCTCGCCTCGTCCAGAACGCTCCGCTCGCTTCTTACGGTTACCGCTCTGCCCTGATGAAACGCCAGTGAGCAAAAATTACACGCGCCGAAGCAGCCGCGGTTGTGAGTGATCGAAAACTCGACCTCGGCTATCCCCGGAACCCCTCCGAGCTCCTCGTAGCATTCGGGATAATAACGCTCGTAAGGCAGAGAATACACCCAATCAAGCTGCTCGGTGTTGAGCGGAGGCATCGGCGGATTCTGGATCAGCAGATACTTTCCGTGACGCTGGATCATTTTTCTGCCGCGCACCGCGTCAGCTTCCTCAAGCTCCTTTCTTGCGGCAATCGCATAGTCGCGCTTGCTCTCGCAAACGCGCTCGTACGACGGAAGATCGACGGCCGACTGGGGAGCATAATTCTTTGTGGGAATTTTATAACAGATCCCTCGTATATCGTAAAGCGCCTCAAGCGGCAGTCCCCTGTCAAGTCTTTCGGCGATCTCGATCGTCTGGAGCTCGCCCATACCGTAGGAAATAATATCGGCATTGCTGTCGAACAGCACGGACGGCATAACCTTGTCCGCCCAGTAATCGTAATGCGCGAAGCGTCTCAGCGACGCTTCGAGTCCGCCGATGATCACGGGACAATCGGGATAGATCCTCTTAACGATATTGCTGTAAACCGTAACCGCGCGGTCGGGACGTTTCCCCGACCTGCCTCCCGCGGTGTACGCGTCGTCGCTTCGCCTGCGCTTCGCGACAGTGTAATGGGCAACCATTGAATCAATATTGCCCGCAGAAATAAAAAAGCCCAGACGAGGGCGTCCGAACCGCTTAAAATCGCGGTCGGACCTCCAGTCGGGCTGAGAGAGAACGGCTACCCGAAAGCCCTTTGCCTCCAAAACGCGGGTTATTATAGCCGCGCCGAAGGACGGGTGGTCAACGTAGGCGTCGCCCGAAATATAGACGAAATCAACGCTGTCCCACCCTCGGGACTTTACCTCTGCAGTTGTCATGGGTAAAAAAGCCATTCCTTTAATCCTTGTTCAAATTATTCGCTCGTTCAAGCCACTCGCCGTAGGTCATAAGAACCTCACGAGGCTTTGACCCCTGATGAGGTCCGACGATACCGAGCTGCTCCATATCGTCGATCATTCTTCCCGCTCGGGCGTAGCCTACCTTCAGACGTCGCTGGATCATTGAGGTGGAAGCCTGTCCCGCCTCGATAACGTACTTGATCGCGTCCTCCATCTTGCTGTCGAGCTCTACGCCGTCAACGGAATTGGGAGTGTTGTCGGAGCTGCCGTCCAGCTCCTCGGCAGCAATCCGCTTGATTCTTTCCTCGATCTCCTCGTTATACTGAGCGGTGTAGGATTTCTTGATAAAGCGCGTTACGCCGCCGATCTCGTCCTCGGTCGCGTAGCAGCCCTGAACTCGGATCGGATTGGGAGCGCCGACAGGCATATAAAGCATATCGCCTCGTCCTATGAGCTTTTCGGCTCCGCCCGTATCGAGGATGATCCTCGAATCCATATTTGAACCGACCTTTAACGCGATTCGGCTCGGAACATTAGCCTTGATAAGACCTGTGATAACGTTCGCCGTGGGACGCTGTGTAGCGATAACAAGGTGCATACCCGCGGCTCTGGCAAGTTGCGCAAGACGAACGATGCTGTCCTCAACCTCGCCAGGAGCTGTCATCATAAGGTCGGCGAGCTCGTCGATAGCGATAACGATACGCGGAAGCTTTTCCTTGGCGACGGGAAGTCCGTTGACCTCCAATACAGGCTGGACCTCCTCGTCCTTTTCCTCGTCGTAAACGGGAGGATTGTCGCGCATATATTCAAGATTGCTTTCAATAAGCTTGTTATAGCCCTCGATATCCTTACAGTCGTACTCGGAAAAAATCTTATATCTCTGTTGCATTTCATTGACCGCCCACGCCAGTGCGCCGGCAGCCTTTTTCGCGTCGGAAACAACGGGAATAAGCAGATGCGGAATGCCCTTATACTTCGAAAATTCAACCATTTTGGGGTCGATAAGTACCAGCTTGACCTCGTCGGGGCTTGCCTTGTAAAGGATACTGATAAGAAGCGAGTTTACACAGACGGATTTACCCGAGCCTGTTGTACCCGCGATAAGTAAGTGAGGAAGCTTGGCGATATCGGTTGTTACGATCTTGCCCGCGATATCGCGGCCGAGCACGCAGGTGAGCTTGCTCTTGCTGTTTTCAAACTCGTCGGAATCGATGAGCTCTCGGATCGAAACCACGCTTACCGCCTTGTTCGGAACCTCAATACCGACAGCCGCCTTGCCCGGGATCGGCGCCTCTATACGGATACCGTTGGCGGCGAGGTTAAGAGCGATATCATCGGCGAGGTTGGTGATTTTGTTGATTTTCACACCCGGTGCGGGATGAAGCTCGTATCTGGTTACGGACGGTCCGCGCGAGATGTGGGTTATCGAAGCCTTTACTCCGAAGCTTTCAAGCGTTGATATCAGCTTTGAGGCGTTAGCGCGCATCTCGGCTTCGCCGTCCACCCCGCTGTTCTCCGCGACCCTGAGAAGTCCCATGGGAGGATAGCGGTAACTGGTCTCGGACTTAGGCTCTGTCTCCAGCTTCGGGGTCCTTTGTCTCCTCGGCTTGCGCTCGGCGGGAGACTGCGAGGAACCCTCGGGCTCGTTTTCCTCGGGCTTTGCCTCTTCGGGTTTATTAATATCGTTGATCGCGTCGATAAAATCATCGGCGGGACTGGGAGCTGAGGGTGAAGAGTCATCGTCGATCGAAATATCGATCGAGCTTCTTTTGCGTTTTCTCTTTTTCTTTGAATCCTCAAGAGGAATATCGATCGAGCCAAAGAACTGCTCCATTTCCGCTTTTTCCCTCTCCTCCTCGAGCTTTATGCGGCGTGCTTTGAGCTTTTCGCCCTGCTTGCGGGAGACGTCCGAAACCTTGTTCCCGACAAACACAGCCGCCTTGCCGACGTCGTTGAGAGATATCTTGGTGATGATCAGAATAAGCGCTGTCATAATTACGAGCGACACGAGCAGAGCCGCGACAAATCCGAACATCTTGAGTATCGGATAGCCGAGAAGTCCGCCGAGAAGTCCGCTTCCCGTAAAAAAGTACGATTCGGCGCTGTATCCTTCGCCGAAGAGCTTTCCGAGATCGGCAAAATAGCCGATATTACTGCTCTCCGCAAACTTATGCTCGCAGATAAAATAGATCGACATCTCCGCCAAAAGTATTATCGCGGCGCAGATGATCACCTTTGTTTTGAATCGGGCGATCTCCTTTTCCAGCGCGGTGATAACGGCGAAATAAGCGAAGGTCACAGGTACAAGTATGCTTGAAATTCCGAGCAGTCCAAGAAATACCCCTCGGAAAAACATCCACACGCTCGCGCCCTTTATCACTATGAGGAACAGCGATATCAGCGCTGCCGCGGCGTAAATTATTGCCTCAACCCTGTAATTGCGTTTTTTTCGCTCGATAGCCTTACGCTCGCGCTCGCGTCTTGTCGAGCGCTTGACGGGCTTTTGAGCCTGCGCCTTGGGTTTGGCTTTTGCAGTTTTTTTGTTTGCCATTTTTACACTTCCAAATTATCTTGATTATCCCGATCAGACGAAGCTGATAAGATTTCCCGACATCAGCTCGTAAACGCTGATTCCTGTCACGAGCAAGCCGACGATCAAGGTATAAATTACAAAAGCTATCATTTTGTCGGTTTTGAGCAGCCATTTAAAAAGAACGATCGCAAGGTATCCTACCACAGCGGCGGCAAGAACTCCGCACCCGACCGCGATAAGGCTTTCCGTACCGATCGCGGAAAGCTCTACGTCCTTGACCTCAAGCACGGCGGCCGCGATGATCGACGGAATACCGAGAATAAAGGTATAGTCAAGCGCCGCCTGCTTGTTGATGCCGCGCATCTCGCCTACCGCGAGCGTGGTTCCCGAACGGGAAAGCCCGGGAAAAAGCGCCGCGAAAAGCTGACCGAATCCGACCGCGACAGCGTCAAGAACCGTGTAGCGTGTACGCCCGTTGCCGCTGTAATTGCTGTCCGCGTCCTTCTTGTAATGTCTGCCGCCCGCGCGGTTGTTGCACTTGATACCGATAAAGAGCAGAAGGCTTGTCACAAGAAGCGAAATGCCGACAACAATGAAATACTGACTTCCCTTGAACAAATCCGCGAGGTCCTTGACCTTCATATCCGTTCCGGGAATAGGCAGGAAAAGCAGGAAAAGCGGGATGAGACCGATAATAAGCATAAAGATCAAATTGCGGTCGCCGTCCATTGTTTTCCACTTGAATTTGCCCGTAAAAATGTCCTTGATAAGCAAAAAGAACGCCTTGATAAGTCTCCACACAAGCTTGCGGTAAAAAATGAGCACCGCAGTGAGAGTGCCGAGGTGAAGCATTACGTCAAGGAACAATCCGCCGTCCTTCATTCCCATCAGGTGCTCGGCAATGTTGAGATGGCCGCTGCTGGAAACGGGAAGAAACTCGGTAAGTCCCTGAATGATGCCGAGAATGACGTTCTGAACTATTTGTGTTATCATTTATGTACCTCCGTTTTATGAAAAAGAGTTTTGCCGCGTGTCGCTTCTTTTAAGCCGGCGTTCCAAACGCGGCACAGGAATCCCCCGAAAACCCGTCGATCACAGGGGTTCCCTACGCGGCGATCGGAATCACATTCAGTCGGGAAGCCCGACTAAACCGATCATTCAAAAATCAGCTTTTATTGTCTTTTATCATCGAGTAAAGGCAGTCGACGGCGTCCTTTAGAGTGCCGACCTCGTCCACAAGCCCGACCTCGACCGCTCGCCTGCCGTCAAGGATCGTGCCGATATCCATCACGAGCTCGCCCGTGTTCATCACAAGGCTAGAGTAATCCTCTCGGGAAATCCCCGAATTGTCGACTATGAAGCCCGTTATCCTGTCCTGCATACGCTGATAATACTCAAAGGTCTGCGGAACGCCGATAGTGAGCCCCGTACTCCTTACGGGATGAGCCGTCATAGACGCGCTTTTGGCGATAAAGCTGTGCTTTGCCGACACGGCAAGCGGAATACCGATGGAATGGCCTCCGCCGAGAACGATCGACACAGTCGGCTTACGCATTCCCGAGATAAGCTCGGCGATCGCAAGCCCTGCCTCTACATCACCGCCGACGGTGTTCAATATCACAAGCAGACCGTCGATCCTCGGGTCCTCGTCGATCGATACCAAAAGCGGGATAACGTGCTCGTACTTTGTAGTTTTGTTGTTTGAGGGAAGTATATAATGTCCCTCGATCTGTCCCACAATGGTAAGACAATGGATAACGCTGCCGTCGCGCTCGGCGAGCACGGAGCCGCTGTCCTCGATCCTGTCAAAGGAATTGTCGGAAGCGTTCTCGGTTTTTTCGTCCTCCTCCCCTTCGCAGGGATTGCGGACGATCTCGCCGTCGTTTTCTTTATTCGTGTTCATTTTTACGCACCTCCGAGTTTAGTTTACCCGAAAAGACGCGTATACACTTTTAAATTATAACATTTTATGTATAATAATTCAAGAAAATTATTCTTTTTTCTAAATACAAATTATTTTTTAAAAGAATTATAGTATTATGTATTTGTGAAATTATGTTTATCAAACAGGAGTGATAATTTTTGGACGTTCCGTCATGGCAAATTATTGTCATAATACTGTGCATCATACTGTCGGCGTTTTTCAGCTCGATTGAGACCGCGTTCTCCTTTGTTAACGTGATCCGTATTCAAAGCTACCTCGACGACGGAAACCGAAAGGCGAAAACCGTGCTCTACATCACCGAGCACTTTGACAAGGCGCTGACCGCGATCCTGATCTGCAACAATATCGTCAATCTGGGCTGTTCATCGCTTGCTACTGCCGTCTGTCTCAAGCTTTTCGGCAACGTAGGAACGGCCGTCGCCACAGGCGCGACCACCTTTCTTGTTCTGACCTTCGGCGAGATAATCCCGAAATGCCTTGCCAAGGAGCACGCCGAAAGCTACTCGCTTGCGACAGCGGGGGTTCTGAAGGCGATCACAATTATTCTTACTCCTATCGTTTTTCTGTTTGTAAAGCTCAAGGAAGGCGCGGTGAAGCTCTCGGGAGGAAAAGAGGAGCAGCCGTCCGTCACCGAGGATGAGCTCAAGCAAATCGTCGAAAACATCGAGGGCGAAGGCGTCCTTGAGGAGGACGAGAGCGAAATGGTCCAGTCGGTGCTTGACTTTGACGACAAGACCGTGCTTGAGGTGCTCACCCCGAGGGTCGATATGACGGCTATCGACATCACCGATCCGCCCGAAAAGCTCCGTCACATAGTAATTGAAAGCCGATACTCCAGAATTCCCGTTTATAAGGAAACGGTTGACCACATCATCGGTATCCTTCACACCAGAGATTACCTTGAGGAGCTCGCCGACAACCGCGAGCCCAACATCGGCAAGCTGATCCAGCCCGCATACTTTATCTTCAACAATCAGAATCTCTCAAAAACATTGAGCGATTTCAAGCGCAAGCGTCTTCACATTGCGATCGTTACCGACGAATACGGCGGAACGCTTGGCATCGTTACAATGGAGGATCTGCTTGAAGAGATCGTCGGCGAGATCTGGGACGAGGACGAGGAGATCGAAAACGATTTTACCAAGATCTCCGATACCGAGTATTTTGTCAGCGGCGATATGCCTTTGGAGGATCTGTTTGAGCTTGCCGACATCGACCCCGACGACGTCGAAACAGACGCGGTAACCGTGGGCGGCTTCATTCTGGAGCATTTCTCAACCATTCCGCGCCGAAAGGCGAAATTCCGCTTTGAGAATATGACGCTCGAGGTTCAGCAGGTCAATTCACAGAGGATAATATCCGTCAACGTCGTCATCGAGCCTAGGCAGCCCGACGAGGAAGACAGCTAGTCTTTTTGATCGCCTTGCAAACCGAGCTTACGGGAGCGCACAACAGCGCCCATAAAAATGAATACAGCGGGCATATTTGCCCCTTGAAGTTAAAAGGTCTGTCGGAGTAATCCCAGACCTTTAATTTCAGCAATTTATTGAAGATACAGCCCGAAACGAACTCAAATGAGGTGATCACCGCGCTTCCGAGCACGCACTTGACCGCAAGCGAGAATTTCTCAAGCCTTCCGAAAAGCCCGTACAACGCCGTAAAGCAAGCTCCGCCCGTGATAAGCATTGACCAGTGAGTCTTTCCTCTCCACATTATTTCAATAATTCCGTAGCAAACTCCCCCAAAAACAAAAAGAGATCCGTTGCGCTTCAATAACATAAAAAATCACCGTCGTTAGTATTCACTAAGACGGTGTAATTATTTAATAAGGTTTTTTAGTTCTTCAAGAGAATATAAACAGTTCAGCGCGGCGAGCATCGCGTTGGTTGTGAGATAGGTCGGAAGATTCAGCTCCTTTAACAGCACGCGCCGTTTCTCGGCTGAGCGCTCTCCGCCGCTGAGTCCAAGCTCAAAGAGATCGGTTTTTGTGATCTCGCCGCTTTTTTTACTCTGTTTTTCGCCGATTATCGTTGCTCCGCTCCTGCGTATCGCGTCGGCAAGTATTTCCGCGGATAGTCCCTCAACCCCGAGCAAGCCTTCCTTGGACGGCTGAGCCTTTCGCTTTTCCTTGCCTCCGAGCTGCGGAATATAGGCGTGCTTGATCTCGCTCTCGGGTATAATTCCTTTAAGGAAATTTCTGATAACAAATCCCGCGGCGTCGCTGTCGGTAAGAATAAGTATCCCGCGTTTTTCGGCGATCTGCCGAATCAGGCTCTGCTTTTCTTTGTCCCTGAAAACACGGAATCCGCCCGTCTCGATGATCGGCGTGTCAACAAGCTCTCCGAGTTTGATTTTGTCGTATCTGCCCTCTACTATGACGGCTTCCTTTATGCTGAGCATAGTCACCTCTCGCCCGCGAAAACGAGCAGCTTCGCGATGAGCTTTTCAAGCTCTGTCCGCTTGCCGAGCGTCACTGAGTGAAAAACTCCGGTGGTCTCAACGATAGCGTCAAGACTTTTCCTCAGCGCGTCGGTAGTGATATTTCTTATCTTCGGCACCGTCTTTTTAAGCACGAACTCGCGTTTGCCGTAGGAAAAATCCTTCGCTACCTCGCTGAGCTGAACTCCGCACTCAGCGGCGATCCTAACGCGGTAAAAATCGATATACGCCATACCGATCACGCTGATGATACTCTCGGGGTCGGCTTTCTGATAAAACAGCGCGTCTAGGATTGAGAACGCCTTGTCGCTTTTTTTCTCCGCGATTGCGTCCGCCAACGCGAAAACGTCCGCTTCGAGCCGCTTTGCAACGAGAAAATCGATATCGTCGCCCGTGATAAGACCGCGGTAGCCAACATAGTTGCAGAGCTTGTCAAGCTCGTTTTTGATCATATAAAGATCGTCGCCGACATATTCCTGAAGCTTGTAGGCGTCTGCCTGCTCGATTTTTATGCCGCGGCTGTCAGCCCATTTAACGATCTGACGCGCAAGCGAAATATCACTTTCTCTCGCGTAGGCGCAGACCGCTCCCTTTTTTTTGAGCTTAGTGATCACATTCCCGAGGTTCGCCCCGGGCTTTTTTATACTCTGCTCCAAGGTCGGCATTGTGAGGATAAGCGCTGTGGTGTCGGGAACGCCGTCAAGGATCGCCTTGAGCTTGTCAAAGTTCTCTTTATCAAGAGAATTGATATCAAGGTCGCAGACCTTTACGACATTTCTCTCGCTGAGGAACGGCGCGACCTGAACCGCCACGGCAATGTCGTCAAGCGAATAGCTCCTCTCAAAGCTGTGGTAGTTGAACTCGGGCGGCTCCTTGCCTGCCAGCTCGGCAACAAGAAAGTCGGTGTCCGCCTTGATATACATTTTTTCCTCACCGTAAAGCAGATAAATATTAAAAAACTCGCCTTTTTTACAGCGTTGCTTTAATTCCTTTCGGGTCAATTCGGGCATACTCTCATCCTTTTAAATCATATGAAATATAATCGCTGAGCTTTTCATTTTCAAGATTCAGCGATTTTTTGCAAACGATAGCTTTTTTATTCAACAGCTTTCCGCTGTAAATCAACAGATCGCACTCACGGTATTTTTCGGGCAGAAGCTCCGCGTCGCATTTATTGCAACCGATAAGAAGCGTTTTTCCGCCGCAGTCAACGTACTGCCACCGCTTTGTTCCTGTGGAAATGATATTGTCCGTTACGGAATCGGACAGCTTGAGCGTAACGCTTTCTCCGCCCGTAAGCTCGCGAAAGCCCTCGTAATCGCGCGCGGTTTCGAACAGATCCTCGGCGGTCCTGTTACTATGATACAACAGAATGTCGCTGACGTCAAACTCATCCATTATTCTAAGCGAGTAACGCGCCGAGTTAAGGGACGCGCTCGGTATCACAAGCGTGTTCACGGAGCTGAAATCGTGATGGAGCCGCTTTATCTCTCTGTCGCCGACATAGCTGCCGCCGTCCGCGTAAAGCACAGCCTCAGCGCCGCTTCCGCTGATTTGAACTATCGCGGAGCCGCCTGTTTTGATAATATTCAGTTTCATGCTCTGACTGTGGCAGACGAATCCGAAAGCATAAAAGCTCAGCGCAAAAAACGCGGTAACCGAAACAGTGACCAAGCCCGCGAGCCTCTTTTTGCGGAACACAAGCCACGCAATAAAGGCGATTGCGGACAGGAAAGAAACGATCAGTATTCCGTTTTCGTCGAGGTTCAGAGTCATCGAGCGAGCCTCCCTGAACCCCTTGACCGAAATGATCATCAGCCGCGCCGAGACCTTCGCGGGTACAGCCAGGCAATACGCCGCTCCGCCCAAAAACGGGATATAATACACGATCGACGCGATCACTGAGAATACGATAATTACCGTGACAAGCGGAGCGAGAAGCATTGAGTAAAGCGCGATAAACGGATTCGCGGTTCCGAAAAGCAGAAGTGTGAGCGGCATTACGGGAATCAATGCGGATACGGAAACCAAAAACATACTGACAACCGTTTCAAGAGCCTTGATCAAAACAAGCCTTGAGCGGAACCCGATAAGCGTTCCCTTAACATTACATCGCTTTATACAGCTTGAATAATACGTTCTTCGGCGGTTGATGAGCCCGAACATACCCGAGAAAAGCCTCGGATAAAAGTAAAGAATGCCGAACACCGACGCGTAGGACAACAGCAGTCCGCCGTCGCCTACCGAAAACGGGTTTAACAAACAGAGCACTACCGCCGATAAGCCGAGGTTATTGAACGGCTCGCTTCTGTTGAGAAACAGAGACGCCGACATAGTGAGGATTATCATAACGCCCGAACGGACGACCGAGGGAGTGAACCGCGTCACGCACATATATATCAAAACCGCCGATATCAACACAACGCCCCTCGCGATCCTTCCGCGTCTTGAACGTACAAAGCCGAGAGAAAAGCTCAACATACCTGCGATTATCGACATATGAAGTCCCGAAACGACCACAAGATAACTGAGCCCCGTGTCGGCAAAAGCCCTGTAAACATCGTCGGAGATAGTTTGTTTAGTTCCGAACGCGACAGCCGAACACAGCGCGCCCTCCTCCGCCGGCATCAGCGAGCGGATCGCTTTTGAAAGGCTCCTTCTCAGCATTATCGGGATATACGCCGTTCCCTTGTCCTCGTTTTTGATTATTTTGCAGTCAAGCGAGAACTCGGGACTGTGAGCGTAATACGCGAAACGCTCGGAACGCAGCTTTCCGTTATCGCATTTTCCAAGCTTGACCTTAGCGGTTATTTTGTCGGCATAATCAAGCCCGATATCGTAATCCGCGTAGAGCATAGCCTTTGCCTCAAACGGCTTTCCGTCAACAGCGCTTATCATTATCGGATATCGGTAGGAACCGACAGAATAATAACGATCCTCGCACGACGTCGCTGTTATCGTCGCTTCCCTGCCGTCATATTTTGAAGATATCCTCTCAAAGTCCGCACTGTACCACTCAAAAATCAACAGCGACACAAGGACAGACGCGACAACAAGCAAAACCGCTCCTCCGTCAACTCCTTTGTTGCGCCCGAGCAGCGCAACAAGGATCAGAACACAGCAGCCCGCAAGAGCTGCCGCGAATCCGAAAATACCGAAATAAAAAACGACCGCGTACGTAACAAGCATACTCAAACCCGTATACGCAAACAGTCGTTTAGTCATTTTATTTACCTCTACTTACTTGGGGAAAACAGGGAGCTTCTCAAGAAAAACGATATCGTCGCGGTTGGCGGCGTCGCCCTCTGCGAGCACCGCAGCCTTGGCGGCAGTGATCCCGCCTGCCTTCTCAACAAGCTTTTCAAGCGCTATAAGGCTCTCGCCCGTTGAGATAACATCGTCAACTATAAGTACTCTTCTGCCCTTGATCTTCTCAATATCGTCGGTGCCGATATAGAGCTTCTGAATGGAGAGAGTTGTGATCGAGCGAACCTCGACCTGTACGTACTCGGGCATATAAACCTTAAGTCCCTTGCGGGCTACGACGTAATCCTTGTTCTCCTGACGGGCTATTTCATATCCGAGCGGGATACCCTTTGCCTCAGCCGTCACAATGATGTCGTGCTCGGGGCACTTTTTGATAAGTTCTCTCGCGGCGGCAACAGTGACCTCAACGTCACCGAACATAATGAACGCAGCGATATCCAGATCCTTTGAAACCTCGCAAAGCGGGAGCTCACGCTCACAGCCCGCGATCGTCATTTTATAAGTTTTTCCCATAGCTTTCTCCTTACGCCATTTTGCCTAATGTCTTTCCGCCCAGAAGGTGGAAGTGAATATGAAAAACTGTCTGTCCCCCGTCAGGGCCGCAGTTGTTTACAACACGATAGCCATTTTCAAGTCCGACGGACTTCGCGATCTCGGAAACCTTGGAGAAAATATGAGCGACATAGGCGCTTGTCTCCTCGGTAAGCGCGTCGGCGCTCTCGATGTGAATCTTCGGGATCATAACGATGTGCACGGGAGCCGCGGGCTCGATATCGTGGAAAGCGAGCATCATATCGTCCTCGTACACCTTGTTTGTCGGGATAGATCCGTCAATAATCTTACAAAAAACACAATCCATACAGAAACACCTCTTACGCTTTAGTTCATTACCATTTTAATACTTTTATACATAAATTTCAAGTATTATTTCTTGGCGGTGATTTTCTTTTCCTCGCCTCTGATAAGACGTCCGATATTGGATGAATGCTTGATCACAACGAACACACAGATACCGAGCGCGGCAAGCGTGCAGAGGATCCAGTAAAGGAAGGGGTAATTGCCTTCCATCTTATAATCAAAGAAGAAGGTAAGAATAAATGTATATACGGGGAACATAACGGCGCAGGTAATGCTCGCGAGTGAAATGATTTTTGAAAAAATAAACACAAGCAGGAAGGTCGCGATAATAAGCAGGAACACGCGCCAGTCGGCAACGAGCATCATACCCGCCGCGGAAACGATTCCCTTTCCGCCCTTGAACCTGAAATAAATCGGGAAGCTGTGACCGAGAATACAGAAAAATCCGCAGATGTACTTTCCTATCCGCACAACAGCCGAGAGATTCTCGGTGTTGCCCGCGGCGATCGCGAACAGCCAGCCGCCTATGAGCACGGCAATAACCGATTTGAGAAGATCGCATACAATAGTCAGAATAGCAGGAACCTTTCCGACAGAACGCAGGACATTTGTAAAGCCCGCGTTGCCGCTGCCCATATTTCTGATATCTTCCTTACCCTTTGTGGCAATCTTTGTTACGATGATCGCGGTATTGATACTGCCCAGAAGATAGGACGCGACTACCGCGATAAGAACCAAATACCAGCTTCTTTCCATAAAGCTAATCATTCCGCTCACTGTTTTTCTCCCCTTTCACGGATTATCATTCTGATAGGTGTACCGTCAAGTGCGAAGGTCTCACGAATACGGTTCTCGATATATCTTTGATATGAAAAATGGAAAAGCTCCTTATTGTTGCAGAAGCAAACGAAGGTCGGCGGCTTGACAGAGGTTTGAGTCATATAGAATATTTTGAGCCTCTTGCCCTTGTCCGACGGCGGCTGGACACGTGTTGTTATCTGAGCCAGCAGCTCGTTGAGCGTACCCGTCTTTATTCTCGTGGCGCTGTTCGCCGCGACAGCCGTAACAGTTCTGAGAAGCTGATCGACTCTCTGTCCCGTCTTTGCCGAGATATAGACGACGGGAGCCCACGGCATAAACGAAAAGTCGACCGCGATTTTCTTGTTAAACGCCGACATTGTTTTGTCGTTCTTCTCGATAGCGTCCCATTTATTGACGGCGATAATACACGCCTTGCCCGAATCGAGCGCGAGACCCGCTACCTTTGTATCCTGCTCCGTTGGACCTTCCTTGGCGTCGATCATTATAACGCAAACGTCGGAACGCTCAATAGCCATTTTCGCTCTGAGGATACTGTATTTCTCGATATCGTCCACGATCCTGCTTTTTCTTCTTATTCCAGCGGTATCGATAAAGGTGAACGCGCCCTCCTTGGTTTCGACTCTTGTGTCGATACTGTCGCGCGTAGTACCCGCGATATCAGAAACAATAACTCTGTCCTCGTCGGTGAGATAGTTGATAAGCGAGCTTTTGCCTACGTTAGGCTTGCCGATCACCGCTACGTTGACAACGCTTTCCTCGTCGTCTTCGGAATCGGACTTTGGAAGATGGGAGAAAACCTCATCCAGAAGGTCTCCCGTACCGTGACCGTGAACCGCGGAAACCTGGATAGGATCTCCTATGCCGAGATTGTAAAACTCGTAAAAATCAGGCTCGGGCTCTCCTATGGAGTCGCATTTGTTGACACAGAGCACGATAGGCTTGCCCGACTTCATAAGCATATTTGCGACGTCAAGGTCGGTCGCTACAAGCCCTGACTTCATATCCGTGACGAGAATGATCGCCTGAGCCGTATCGATCGCGAGCTGAGCCTGACGGCGCATCTGCGAAAGGATGATATCGTCCGACTTTGGCTCGATACCGCCCGTGTCTATCAGGATCGCCTTTCTGTTCTGCCACTCCACCTCGCCGTAAATTCTGTCGCGGGTCACACCCGGAGTGTCGTCGACAATGGAAAGACGCTGACCTATCAGCTTATTGAATAAGGTAGACTTTCCGACGTTCGGTCTGCCTACGATAGCGATAACGGATTTAGCCATTTAGTCCTCCTTGCTTATTTCTTCAACAATGCTCTCGCCGCTGCCCTCGGTCACTCTGACGGCGACGCCGAGCTCGCGCCCGACATTCTCAACGCTTACGTCGTCAAGGAAAATATCGCCCTCAAACCTGAGCATACACGACGGGATCAGAAGCTTGCTTCCAAGCTCTCTGCCCTTCAGCTGACGGATCAGATCACCGCCCGTGACAAGTCCAGTAACGTCGATCTGTCCGCCGAAAAAGTCGTTTTTTATCTTGTATAAGTTTATTTTGATATTGGGATATTTAGCATTGATAAGCGAGAGAGTTTTTTTGAGCTCCTCATAGGTGCACTCGCCGCAGGCGGCGGAAACCGTATAGCTCTTTTCGGGGTCGAAATCTCTCTCCTCAAGCGCGAAAGCGACCTCTTCTCTGAGCAAGGTCACAAGTCCGACGCCGTTTTCAAGCGCGGGATAGCCCTCGTAATAATCGGGCTCGGGAAGCGGTCTTTTCGCCTTGATATAAAACTCGTCGGCGGCGTATACCTTACGTCTGCCGTATTTTTCCTTCATTTTGTCGCCGAAGCTCTCGATCAGATCAAGAGTGTCAGCCGCCGTTTCTGGCGTGTAGGGCGTTAAAGGAAACAGGTTTTCCCTGTATCTTGTTAGCCCGACGGGAACCACAGCGACGCACTCGACGCCGTACTTCTCAAGATCCTCAAGCGTTCTTTTAAGCTCTTCGCCGTCATTGATCCCGGGGCACGCGACGATCTGGCAGTTCATACTCAGCCCCGCCTCGGAAAATCTTTTCAGCGCGTCGAGCGCCTTCCCCGCGAAGCGGTTGTTCATCATTTTACATCTTAGCTCGGGATTCGTAGTGTGGACGGAGATATTGATCGGGCTGATGTGCATTTTTATGATTCGGCTGATTTCGTGCTCCGTCAGGTTTGTCAGCGTAATGTAATTGCCGAACAAAAACGACAGTCTGCTGTCGTCGTCCTTAAAGTAAAGCGTATCGCGCATACCCTCGGGAAGCTGGTCGATAAAGCAGAAAATACACTTGTTCCTGCAGGAACGCTCCTTGTCCATCAGATAGCTTGAAAACTCAAGCCCCAGCTCCTCGTATTCCTGTTTTTTTATCTTTATCTTTTTGATCTTTCCGTCAGGCTTTTGGATTTCAAGCTCAAGTCTGGAATTGACCTGATAAAAGCGGTAATCAAGCACATCTACGATTTCGTTTCCGTTGATCGAAAGCAGGATATCGCCCGCCGAAACGCCTTTTTTTGAGGCCGCGCTGTGCTTTTCGACGTCTTTAATTGTTACCGACACAAGCGCGCCCCCTTTAGCTGTCTTGTTTTTACGCTTGTAAAACAATAGGGCGGTCAGTTAACCGCCCAAGTTGTTCAAAAAATCATTACTTTGTCGATTTGCTGTCGTCCATAACAACAACCTGTCTGCCCTTGTACTGGCCGCAGTTTACGCAAGCCCTGTGGGGAGCTGTGAGAGCGCCGCAGTTGGGGCAGGTCGTAAGGGCGGGAGCCTTAATTGTGTAAGCCGCCGAACGTCTTGTGCTTTTTCTTTTGTGAGAAGTTTTTCCGGTAGGTACTGCCATTTTAATTCCTCCTTAAAATCTTTTATATTAATCAATTAACTGTTTAAGGATTTCAAGTCTCGAATCTGTCGGACGTTTTTCACAGTCACAGTTGCCCTGATTGAGGTTTTTGCCGCAGTAGAGGCACAGCCCCTTGCAATCCTCGCGGCAGAGGTACTTCTTCGGAAGATTCAGAAGAATGTCCGAAACGACCACCTCGTCGAGCTCGAGAGTATAATCCGGTGTTTCAATATAGTCGTCGTTGAGTTCGTCAATCAACTCGGTAGCGAGTCCATGGGTAAATGACAGCTCCATATGCTTTGTTATAGGTTCAAAGCATCTGTCGCAGCGGGTGGTATAGTCAAAAACCGCGTCTACAAATAGCTCCACGAGCCCTGCCCTGTTGACCGCCGAGGCATGAACACTGACGGGAGACTTGAATGGATAATCCCCGTTTATGTCAATCTCATTCATCGGCAAGGAATAGTCAAATCTGAGGCTGCCGCCCTCGTTAAGAAAGACGTCCTTTAACTTTAGAAGCATAAGCACCTCCAAGCTTTAAACGCATATTAAAACGTAAGCCTTCGGATTTCCAAAGGCTTCTTTATTATACAAAAAGAGCGGGCGTTTGTCAACTCTTTCTTTTGAAAAATTTAAGAATATTGATCCTGTATATTTCCTCGCGATAAATGTAATTAAACTGTATACAGCAAAGGAAGGCGTACATCGAAAAATATATCCAAACCATCAGCATAGCGAAGGTTCCGAGGCTTCCGTAAATACTGAAGCCGTTGAAATATTTGACATATATCCTGATACCCATGGAAAGCACGATCCAGCACAGCGCCGTAAAAACGGCTCCGGGGAGCTGAAGGCGGAATTTCGCGAAGCGCTTGTCATTCACTCTGCGTCGAAGGTACATTTTCAGCGCGAACGCGATAAGCAAAACAACGATCGCAAAAACGATCAGATATCTGAGAGCGTAAAGCATTCCGACGACAGCGGGAAGCTGCTCGATTATCGGGCTGATGATCTCGTCACAGATTTCCGTCACTACCATACCGCCGAGCGCGACGATCAGCGCGAGGAACATAACAAACGTGTAGCCCATCGAAAACAATCGCTTTACAAACCAGTTGTATCGGTTCGGAAGCCTGTAAATCACCCGTATCCCCTCGGTTATGGCGAACAAGCCCTTTCCCGACGACCAAAGCGCGAGAATAATGGTTGTAATCGCGATACCCGCAGCGTTCGGATACAGCTCGTTCAGAAACGAGTTGAGATAATACGCCTCGTCGTCGATTATCCCGAGCTTAAGATAGTTTTCAAGCAGATCCTTTGAGATCCCGAAATTCGAGAAAACAGACAGCGTGAACAACGCGAACGGAACAAAGGACAGTATGATGAAGAACGCGGACTGAGCCGCGATCGCGGAGATATTATCCCTTGAGTTCTTTCGTAAAAAATGTTTAATATTCCCTATCAGAATTATAAGCCAACGCATTTTATCCTTTAACCTTTCGCAGGAACGCCCTGACTCTGTCGTTTTTCGGATTGTCTATTACGTCCTCGGGCTTTCCCTGCTCAACAATATATCCCTCGTCCATAAAAATCACGCGGTCGGACACGTTTCTGGCAAAATCTATTTCGTGTGTAACGATCACCATCGTCATCTTTCTTGCCGCCAGATCTCTGAGCACCTTGAGGATCTCGGAGGTCAGCTCGGGATCGAGCGCGGAGGTAGGCTCGTCAAAAAACAGGATCTTCGGATTCATCGCGAGCGCTCTTGCGATCGCTACTCGCTGCTGCTGACCGCCCGAAAGCTGACAAGGATAACAGTCCGCCTTGTCCTCGATACCCATTTGTCCGAGGAGCGCCATAGCCTCTTCTGTAACCTCCGCCTTTTCGCGCTTCTGCACATGGATCGGAGCGTCCGTAATGTTTTTGAGCACCGTGTAATGCGGAAAAAGATTGAAATTCTGGAACACAAGACCAAAGTAATTCTGGATTCGCTTCAAATCCGATTTCGGCATATACATTGATTTTCCGTCCACCTCGGTAACGGCCGATTCTCCGCAATAGGAGAGCGTTCCGCCGTCCATCGTTTCGAGCATCGTCGCGCATCTGAGCAGAGTGGACTTGCCCGAGCCCGAAGGTCCGAGAATCGAAACCACCTCTCCCTCGTTTACCGAAAGCGAGATGTCCTTGAGCACGTGCAGGTTATCATCGAAGGATTTTCTGATATTATTTATTTCAAGAAGCTTCATACTTATCCCCCTTACTTCGAGTAATAGTTCATTTTCTTCTCGATCCTGCCCATAACAAAGGCGACAAGAAGGTTGAAGATATAGTAGAACGCGCCCGCTACGAACAGCGCCATAATGCTGCTCTGAGCCGCGGCGACCTGCTTCGCGAGGGTAAACATCTCAATATACGCGATAGCGTAAGCGAGCGAGGTGTCCTTTACGAGAGTGATGATCTCGTTAGTGACAGGCGGAAGCGTGTGCCTGACCATCTGCGGAAACACTATCTTCATAAAGGTCTGCTGTCTTGAATAGCCGAGGACCTTAGCCGCCTCGTACTGACCCTTGGGGACAGCCTCAATACCGCTGCGGTATATCTCGGCGAAATAAGCCGCGTAGTTGAGCGAAAAGCCGATGATCGCAGCGTAAAAACGGTAATTGGAGCTGAGCGGTATTTTAAAGAGATAGTAGGGCGCGAAATAAACCACGATGAGCTGGAGCATCAGCGGCGTACCGCGCATTACGGAAATATAAAACTTGGTAATGAGAGCGACAATCTTGAAGCGGGATCTTCTCGCGAAACAGACCAGAAGTCCGATGGGAAGCGAGAACACAAGCGTCAAAGTGAACAGCGTTAGCGAAGCGAAGATACCACCGTAGAGCTGAGTCATTATCCCTTGTATCCTCAGGGCGAAAGCGTTGCCCGAGTTCACCGCCGCCATAAAGAGCAAAACCAGCGTCGCAACGACTAACACCGAGACAAAAATGATCGCGATTGTTTTTTTGTTGTTTTTCATAATATCACCTAAAAGCAATAAAGGGAGCGGAATCAACCGCCCCCTTACCGTTTACTGATTATTTACCTAAGCAAACCGCGTCTGTGAGCTTATACTCCTCGGCGATCTTTGCGAAGGTGCCGTCGTCAACGAGCTCGTTGAGAGCCTTTTCTACCTGATCCTTGAGCTCGGTGTTGCCCTTCTTGAAACCGATACCGTACTGCTCGGAAGCGATCTGATCGTCCAGAATCTCGTACTTGTCGGCGTTCTTATCGACATTGTAGCTTGCTACGCCGATATCCATACATACAGCGTCAACAGCGCCCGCGTCAAGATTCATAAGAGCGTCGTTATAGTTGCCGATCTGCTGGAGCTCCGCGAAGGACTCGCACAGCTTCTTATTCTCATCGGTAGCATCGTCGCCCGTAAGAGCCGCGAGAGCGGAGGAGTCAGCCTGAACAGCTACAACCTTGCCTGACAAATCGTCGAGCTTCTTGATATCGGAGCCCTTCTTGACAACAACTACCTGAGAGTTGTCAACATAAGCCTCGGACCAAGTGTATTCATCCTCACGGCCGTTGATGGTAAAGCCGTTCCAGATACAGTCGATTGTGCCGGAATTGAGCTCGTTATCCTTGGAGTCCCAGTCGATGGGCTGCTTTTTGAGCTCCCAGCCGAGCTTGTCACAAACCTTCTGAGCAAGGTCAAGGTCAAAGCCCTTGTACTCGCCTGTTTTCTCGTCCATATATCCGTAGGGCGGGAACTCGGCGTCGAAGCCTACCGTAAATGTCTTTTTTACGGCTTCCTTCGAAGAAGTCTTGGAGTCGGAGGATTTATTGTCCGAACAACCCGCGAGAACAGAAAGAGCCATTACCGCAACTAATACCAGCGCGAAAATCTTTTTCATTTTTGTCACCTCAATAATAATTTGATCGCATAAAGCTATATCATATTAGCACATTAACGCAGTAAAGTCAATAGCTTTTATCGAGGTTTGGCAATATCAGACCTTCTCCCTAAAGCCCGCGAGATCCAACTGAAGGCGGGTGGCGTCGTTTATATCAAAAATACAGTTATTGTCGTAGTCGCAGTTTTGGGGATAGAAATCCGTTTTGTAGCCCGCCAGCTCGCGCTGCATAAAGGTGACGTCGTTGATATTGACGTCCTTATCGCCGTTTACGTCGCCCAAAAGCTTTGAAGGGATCTCATCCTCGTTAATGACAACGCAGTTGACGTTATTTTCGGAGCAATACTTCTGAGCGGCGCTCCCTTGGGTCGTATATACCGTTACGTTATCGGAATTTCTGAAAACATCCTCGCCCAGCTTTTTGACCGACGCGGGAATATACACTGCCTCAAGCTGAGCGCAGCCCGCGAAGCAACGGTTGCCGATCTGTGTAACGCCGTCGGGAATGTCCACGCGCCTTACCTTTGTGTTCTCAAAAACAGTGGCATAAATCGATTTGAGCGTATCGGGGAGCGATACATACTCAACCGCGCTGCTCATATACACACCTACATTCATCTCGTCGAGCGCGGTGTTCCTCAAAAACGCCGAGGTCAGCTTGGAGTTGTAGGAAAACGCCTGATCATAAAGAACGACCAGACTCTTTGAGTAGTACACATTTTTGAGATTCGGACAGCTTCTTACTCCCCATTTCTTTACCTGAGTCATATTGTCGTGCATTATGAGCTTTTCCACTATTTGGTTATTATAAAACGCCTTTTGGTCGATACGCTTTACGACCTTATCATAAGCTGTTTCGGGGATCCTGACCACGGGATCATCGCCTGTATAGCCCGTCACGGTGAGCTGATCGTCCCAGTCGTTCGCGAGCTGTACTCCCGGGTAACCGGGAGCTGTCAGCGCTCCTGCCGAAAAAGCGGTCGCGGCAAGAACAGCGGCTGCTATGATCAATGAAACTATTTTTTTCATATTTTCACTCTCCAATCAAAAAAATTTTAACACAGCCGAAAGATTTATTCAAGTGATAAAACTTTTTTCCAAACAAAAAAGGCTTCCGAAGAAGCCTTTTTAGAAATTTTTGTCAGATTTTCTCGCAAACAGCGTTGATGCCGCTCGGTAAGTCGTCGTCAGAAGCGGAGATCAGGAGAACGATGTTGGCGCCTGAGTTCTCGCTGAGAGTCTGAAGCTTCTTTGTGAACTCCTCGATGCCGTCCAGAGCCTCGGGAGCGATCTTGAAGGTGGAATCAATAAGGATATCAGTTACGTCGTAGTTGCCCGCGCAAATACCGCTGATAAAGCCGAAAAGCATATCATAACCCGCGATAGCGTACTGATCAGTGTCAATCAGACGAGCCTTTGAGGTGATATCGTAGGTGAGCTTCGCGCCCTTTTCGATAACAACAACATTTCCCTGAGAAGCCGCGACAGCCTCGTTAGCGTACTGAATGAGCTTCTTAGTTTTTCCTGAACCTTTTTTTCCGATAAGTAAAGTAACCATACTTTTACTCCTCCTTATATTTCTATTTTAATTCCTATAAAGAAATAAATTACTTAAGTCTTGCCTCAAGCTCAGCCTTTTGATCCTCATAGCCGGGCTTTCCGAGCAGAGCGAACATATTCTTCTTATAGCTCTCGACGCCGGGCTGGTTGAAGGGATTTACGCCGAGGATATAACCCGAAATAGCGCAAGCCTTCTCGAGGAAGTAAATGAGATAACCGAGGTTGGCTTCGTCCATAGCCTCAACGTTGAGCACAACATTGGGAACTCCGCCGTCATTGTGCGCGAGAACAGTTCCCTCAAACGCCTTGCGGTTAACGAAGTCCATAGTTTTGCCGGAAAGGAAGTTAAGACCGTCAACGTTGGTCGGATCCTCGCCGAGCTTGATCTCCTTCTTGCAGCGATCAAACAGTACGACCGTCTCAAAGAGATTACGTCTGCCGTCCTGAATATACTGACCGAGAGAGTGGAGGTCTGTGGAGAAGATAACGCTTGCGGGGAAAATACCCTTCTTATCCTTGCCCTCGCTCTCGCCGTAGAGCTGCTTGAACCACTCGTTCATCAGAGTGTAGGCAGGCTCGTAGCTGACCATGATCTCGGTCGAATAGCCCTTGTTGTAAAGGATATTACGGATAGCGGCGTACTTGTAGCAGTCGTTTGTATAGAGGTCGTCGTTATTGAACTCGTCCTGAGCCTTTTTCGCGCCTGCCATAAGAGCGTCGATATCGGCGCCCGCGACAGCGATCGGAAGCAGACCTACGGCTGTGAGTACGGAATAACGTCCGCCTACATCGTCGGGAACTACGAATGTCTCGTAGCCTTCCTTGTCGGCGAGCTGCTTCAAGGTACCGCGCGCCTTATCTGTTGTGCAGTAGATACGCTCCTTCGCGCCTTCCTTGCCGTACTTCTTCTCGAGCAGGTCGCGGAAAACTCTGAAAGCGATAGCGGGCTCGGTGGTCGTGCCCGACTTTGAGATCATATTGATGGAAACGTCCTTGCCCTCGCACAGCTCGATAATGTCGGAAAGAGCGTCCGAGGAGATGGAGTTGCCCGTAAAGTAGATCTGCGGCGTATCCTTGCAAAGAGCGTTGTAATTCGGAGAAGTGAGGAACTCGATCGCGGCTCTCGCGCCGAGATATGAGCCGCCGATACCGATAACTACGAAAACGTCGGTGTCGTTCTTGATCTTTTCGGCCGCCTTCTTGATTCTCGCGAATTCTTCCTTATCATAGTTTGTAGGAAGGTCTACCCAACCGATAAAATCGTTGCCGAGACCTGTGCCGTCATGGAGAGCCTTGTGGGCATTCTTGACCTGAGCCTCGATACCCTTATACTCGTCCTCGCCTACAAAGCCGTTTAAATACTTATCTGTAAGTTTTGTTGACATAAGATTACCCCCAAAAGCGTAATACTACGCTATTTTGTATTGATAGTCTTATTTTAACACAAAATGTCAGCATATGCAATACATTTTTTGAACGATATACACTATGAAAAGCTCAAAACGCACTTATAATTCCAAAAGAGAATTAAATAGTCCGTCCACCACTGTTGAGAAGGTCATTTCGGGCACATCGTATTTGGCGGTGATAGGAAGAGCTTTCAATAGCTCGCCGTCGAGATAATAATTGACCTCTCCTACTCTGTCGCCCTTGCGGAGCGGAGCCTTGATCTCCTTTTTGATTTTCAGCTCGCTTGTGAGCTTGTTGGTAGCCATTCTGCTGACCACCATATTGCCGGGGTCGGGGCAATCGACGGCGACGGTTTTTTCCATACCGTTTTGAACCTCAACCGCCTTGCGCGCGTCCTTGGGAAGCTCAAGCTTTTGAGTGGTGTAATTGGCAAAGCCGTAATCGAGCAGAGAAGCCGCGTCGCGGAAACGCTCGGTCCCGCTCTTACAGCCCAGCACGACCGCCACAAGCCCCAGCCCGTCGCGCTCGGCGGTAGCCGCCATACAGCAGCCCGCCTCGCCTGTGGTGCCTGTTTTGAGACCTGTTATCCCGTCGTACGTTTTGAGAAGCTTGTTCGTGTTGACGATCTGGGTTTTGCCTCCCCTCAGCGAATCGAGCCAGATGGAGGTATAATCGAAGATTTTGGGATATTTTACAAGCTCACGCGACATTATCGCTACGTCGTATGCCGATGTAAGATGACCCTTTTCGTCAAGTCCGTTGCAGTTCTTGAAAACCGTGTTCTTCATCCCGAGCTTCTTGGCGCGCTTGTTCATCTCGGCAACAAACGCGTCCTCGCTGCCGGAGATCGCCTCTGCAAGCACGACAGCCGCGTCGTTCGCGGACGCGACGGCGGTAGCCTTGATAAGGTCGTCGACCGTCATCTGCTCGCCCTCCTCAAGCCAGATGTCGGAGCCGCCCATAGAGGCGGCGTGAGCCGAGGAAGTGAGCTTTTGATCGAGCTTGAGCTGTCCGTTTTCAAGAGCTTCCATAACGAGCAGAAGCGTCATTACCTTTGTGATGGAAGCGCAAGCCCTTTTTTTGTCTTTATTTTTTTCATAAAGAATTTTGCCTGTGTCCGCTTCGATCAAAACCGCCGACGGAGCGTCAAGCTTGAGCGACGGCGTGACCTTTTCGGCGCGCGCCGCCAGCGGAAACGCCAACGTTACAAGCGCCAGAATTACGGAAAATACACGTTTAAACATAAAAAACACCTCGTTCAAGCATATGAACGAGGCGTATATTTTATTCTATGAGACAGACCGCGTGAGCACTGATACCCTCGCCGCTGCCCGTAAAGCCGAGCTTTTCCTCGGTGGTAGCCTTGACGCTGACCACGGACACATCGATCCCGCAGGCGGACGCGATATTGGAACGCATTTCATCGATGTGATCCTTGAGCTTGGGGCGCTGAGCTATCACAGTGCTGTCGATATTACCGATTCGGAAGCCGTTTTCGGTCAAAACCCGACAAACCTCTTTCAGAAGAACAAGGCTGTCGGCGCCCTTGAATCGGTCGTCGGTATCGGGAAAAAGCTTCCCGATATCGCCCAGCGCGGCCGCTCCGAGCAAAGCGTCCATGATAGCGTGCAAAAGCACGTCAGCGTCGCTGTGTCCGAGCAAGCCCTTTTCGTAAGGGATATCAACTCCGCCGAGAATGAGCTTTCGCCCTTCTGCCAGCTTATGTACGTCATATCCGTGTCCGATCCTCATATTAATCGCCATAGCCTTTCAGCCCACAAATAATCATCAAAAATCACTACGACCTTACCGTGGGCTATAAGGCGTAATCGGCTGTCAGGTTGTCTGCGTTGTGTTTTTGTAATCATTCACACTGATCACAAAGATACATTTCAGCTAATTTTATGTCATTCTGCGTTGTCAGCTTGATATTTCTTTCACTGCCGAGGACGATCTTCACACTGCCGCCGATCCGCTCCACAAGCTGACAATCGTCGGTTATTCCCTTGTTCTCGGCTTCGGCGAGAGCCTTCAGATAAAGCCCCTTCTCAAAAACCTGAGGCGTTTGAACAGCTCTGAGCGCGGCTCTGTCGGGAGTGGAAATGATGATCCCGTCCTCTCCCACGACCTTGACCGTATCGGTAACAAGTGTTCCGAGCGCCGCGGCTCCGCATTTCTTTGCCTCCGCTACGACCGCGTTGATGTCAGTCTCGGTTATAAGCGGACGCGCGCCGTCGTGGATAGCGAAATGAGTTGTCCTTTCGTCGCACGCTTCCACGCCGTTTTTCACGCTTCTGTCGCGTGTGTCTCCGCCGTATACAAGCGCCCTTACCTTGGAAAAACCGTTGTCGGAGATGATACTCCTGATTTCGGCCTCATCCTCTTTTCGGCACACAACGACCGCGGAATCGATGACGTCCGCGTTCTCAAACGCCCTGAGCGTGTGAGTGATAACGGGCTCTCCGCCGATCTTGATAAACTGCTTGCTTACGCCGAGCCCCATTCTGGTCGAATTGCCCGCCGCGACGATTATCGCGGAAACAAAGCCGTCCATCAGACGCTTTCGATCGCCTGCTTCAAGTCGGCGATGATATCGTCGGCGTTCTCGATACCTACCGAGAAACGGATCATATTCGGAGAAATACCCGCCGCCTCAAGCTGTTCGTCGGTCATCTGGCGGTGAGTTGAGCTTGCGGGGTGCAGACAACAGGTCCTCGCGTCGGCTACGTGAGTAACGATCGCGGCGAGCTTGAGCGAAGCCATCAGCTTTTCCGCCGCCTTTCTGCCGCCCTTTACGCCGAAGGAAACTACGCCGCAGGTGCCGTTGGGCATATATTTTTTAACGAGGTCATGATACTTGCTGCTCTCGAGCCCCGGGTAATTGACCCACTCGATCTTGTCGTTGTTCTCGAGGAAACGGGCGACCTTGAGCGCGTTCTCGCAGTGGCGCGGAACTCTGAGGAACAAGGTCTCGAGTCCGAGGTTGAGCAAAAATCCGTTCATCGGGGACATCTGGGGACCCATATCGCGCATTATGTGGGTTCTCGCCTTGACGATATACGCCGCTTTGCCGAACTGCTCGGTGTATACAATGCCGTGGTAGCTCTCATCGGGAGTCGAGAGCATCGGGAACTTGCCGTTGTTCCAGTTAAAGTTTCCGCTGTCAACCACAACGCCGCCGAGCGCCACGGCGTGGCCGTCGAGGTACTTTGAGGTTGAGTGGATAACGATATCCGCGCCCCACTCGATCGGTCTGAGGTTGATCGGCGTCGGGAAAGTATTGTCAACAAAAAGCGGAACATCGTGAGCGTGAGCGCAGCGCGCGAACATCTCGATATCCGCTACGTCCAGCGAGGGATTTGTGACAGACTCTGTGAAAACGAGTCTTGTATTTTCTTTAAAAGAATCATTAAGCTCATCCTCGGTCACATCGGCAGCAACGAAGGTACAGTCGATCCCGAGGTCTACGAGTGTTTTCGCGAAAAGGTTGAAGGTTCCGCCGTAAACTGCCGCGGAACAAATAACGTGGTCACCCGACTTGGCGATATTTGTAACAGCGGAAAGCGTCGCCGCCTGACCCGAGGAGGTAAGCATAGCGCCCACGCCGCCCTCGAGAGCCGCGATTTTCTTTTCGACCGCGTCAAGGGTGGGGTTTGCGAGTCTCGTGTAGAAGAAGCCCTCAGCCTCAAGATCAAACAAGGCGCCCATAGCCTCGCTTGTTTCGTATTTGAAGGTTGTGCTCTGGACTATCGGGATAACTCTGGATTCGCCGTTTTTCGGCTCATAGCCCGCCTGAACGCATTTTGTCTCGATTTTCATTTATGTCAACTCCTATTTAAATAAATTCTTGATCAAGCCCGTGATGAAATCGGTTCCGTAAATCGCGACCGCCACCAAAAGGATGAACAGGATCGCCGTGAGGATCCTCACCGTTGTGCGCTTTGCGCGCGACATATCCTGCATCGGCTCCTCGATCTCGGGCTGTTCCTCGAGCACCTGCTCTCCCTCAAGCTTTATTGCGCCTATTCCGACGGCGACGTCGTAGGCTTTCTCGTAAAGCTCAAAAGGAACGAGGATATCGAACCCGTCAAAATCTCTTCCCGTAAGCACCTGAGAATTGGCGGTCACGCCGTGACGCTTGAACACGGACGGGATCCCGCTGTCCTCCAGCGCCGCCTGAACTCTGTCGCGCTCGATCACGTCGCCAGTGCAAAGATATACAGGCTCGCTCTCGTCCTCGATAGGCTTCAAAGACTTTCCTTTGCACTCCTCACAGGAGCATATTTCGACTTCGTCATTATACATTTTTTTACATTTAGGACAGTATTTCATAAAAATAAGCCCTCCTTTAACATAGATAGTATATCAAAGAAGGACTGTTTTTTCAAGTATGATTTTAACCGAACACGGGCTGAGGCTGAACGCCGCCGAGCGCGCTCTTGATACATTCGGGCAAAAGCTCAAAATGAGCTACCAGCGAATTCGGTTTTGCGGCGTAATCGTCCTGAGACATCGGAACAAAGTAGTAATGCTTTGTGTTGAGAAGTCTGCCGATATTCTGCGCCGCGGCTCCGAGTCCGTCGTTCGTTGCCGCGCAAAGCAGCACGGGACGTTGGATCCTCAGGTGAGACTTGACCGCCATTGTCACGGCTGTGTCGGTGATCCCCGCGGCGAGCTTTGCGAGAGTGTTGCCCGTGCAGGGCGCCACAACGAGCAAATCAAACATTTTCTTGGGTCCGACAGGCTCCGCGTCCTTAACGGTGTGAATGACACCTTTGCCCGTCAGCTTTTCTATTTTGTCTATAAAATCCTTGGACGCGCCGAAGCGCGTATCGGTTGAGTACGCGTTTTCGCTCATAACAGGAATTACGTCGTAGCCGAGATCCACAAGCTTCTCCATCTGCTCAAGCGATCTTTTGAACGTGCAGAAGGAGGCGCAAAGCGCGTACCCTATGCTTGCTTTTGCCAACCGTATTCCTCCTCGAGGATTGTAAGAATGGTGTCGGAGATGATCTCTCCCGCCGTTTTCGGCGAGCATTTTCCGGGAAGGCCGAGCGCGTGGATAACGGTGAAGCCGAGCCTTTCCGCGCTCTGTTTGTCTACTCCGCCCTTGCCCGACGCAAGGTCTATGATCAGAGTAAGGTCGTCACTGTTTTTGAGAACGGCGTCTCCGAGCACGACCGCGTCCGCAGTGTTAAAGACGATATCAAAGCCCGAAACACTCTCGAGCTTCGCGGTATCAACAGCTTTTATGCCGTTTTCGCGCAGGGACTCCCTCTTTTCGACGCTTCGGCTTGCGACGGTGACGCTCGCGCCGACCGACTTGAGAAGCTTGGACAGGCAGCTGCCTATCCTGCCGAAGCCGATGACAAGGCACTCTGCGCTCACAAGCGAAGCCTCGTAGCTTTCCATCGCTATCTGAAGCGCTCCCTCGGCGGTGAGGTAAGCGTTTCTCAAGGTGAAGTCGCCGCGTTCCAGCAGGTCGTTAAGATCAAGACCCGAGCCTGTAAAGCTTTTTGCTTTTCCGCAGAAAAGAGGCTTGTCTTTGAGCCTTGAAATCAAAGCGTCGTCGAGCTTATATTCTTTATCAGAAAAACAAACAGGTATTTTCCCGTCTTTAAGCCCTGTGACGGGAAACACGACACAATCGGCTTTATCGACCGCGCTCAAATCATTTTCAATTATCAGCCTGCCCTCGCTTTTCAGCAAATCAAACCCCAAAAGTCTCACGGTAAAGCCTTTTTTCGCCAAATCCGCCGCGGCGAAAAGCTGGCGTTTATCTCCGCCGAAAAATAAAAAATCTTTATATCTCATATCCAACACCCTGATGTATTTTATGTTTGGGAACGCAAAACGTGAAAAAATCGGTCCGCGTATTGACATCGGGAGAAAAGATGATAAAATAATGATTGTATTGTGTGCAATTTAATTGTGCGTTCAAATAACAAAAGAGGTAGATTCCAATGGATAATAACGACTGCTTAAAGCTCGAAAACCAGCTTTGCTTTCCGCTTTATGTCTGCGCCAAGGAGGTCGTAAGGCAGTACAAGCCGTTTCTTGACAGGCTTGATCTCACCTACACCCAGTACATAACGATGATGGCGCTGTGGGACGTTAAGGAGATCAACGTCAAAGAGCTCGGCAACAAGCTCTATCTGGATTCGGGCACTCTCACTCCGCTGCTGAAAAAGCTTGAAAGCAAGGGTTATCTCACCAGAACGCGCTCCAAGCAGGACGAACGAAGCCTTATCATCAAAATAACCGATTCAGGCGAAGCGCTCAGATCAAGAGCCGCCGAGATCCCGACAAAGGTCGGAGCGTGCATTTGTCTTTCTCCCGAGAAAAAATCAGCGTTGCGCGAAGCTCTGAACGAAATCCTTGAAAACATCACATAAAAAAGCCCATCGCGTTTTGTTCGCGATGGGTTTTTAAATATGTAACGCAAATAATCCGCCTAAAGAAGCGAAAGGTCTTTCGGATCTGTCACACCGTCGCCTCGTACTCCGATACTCCGAGGATAGTCTCTCCGTCGATCTGCAGAGCGGTGGGGCGGTCAAACCTGACCTTGATATTCTTGCCCGAGAGAACTGTTGTCATCTTCTTGTCGACGTGCTTTCCCTCAAATATCGACGGGAACGCGATAAGCGTCGGGAGCTTTCCCGAGCCGCTCATAATCATAACCGAAAGCTTTTTGTCGTCGGAGATGCGCTTCTGATCGGGGGTAGGCATCATTCCGCCTCCGTAAAAGCGACCGTTCATCGTCGGAGCGAGCCATACCTTTTTGAAGCTGTATTCCTGACCGTCAACGGTAACGACCGCGTTTGTGGGCTTGTAGTGGAACAAAAGCCCCTTTATAGCGATCGATGTATAGTTGATCGGTTTGTCGGAGGTTTCACGGATCCTGTCGCCTACCTCACAGCAGTAGCCGTCGATCCCGTAGCCGACTCCGTTAAGGAATTTATAAGTCTTGCCCTTTACGGTAACGGTCGGAAGGTTCTCGATATACTCGTTTATTTTGACGGGCTCAATCTCGGTCTTGCCGTTTGTGACATCACGATAAAAATCATTTCCGCTGCCAGCCGAGTAATAATAAATATCGTTTTTGATTTTTAAACCGTCAAGCGCGTTCGCGAATCTGTTTAGTGTTCCGTCGCCGCCGCAGATGTAGAGCCTGTCGTCGTCGGCAAGGGTGTTCATAAAGCCCTCATAGCTAGAAATCTTCGTGACGTCCGCATACTCGGGGGTTTCGCCCTTGAGTAACTCCGCAAGCTTTTCGGCAGTGCTTCTGCCGTTGCCGTTGTTTGCCTTTTCGTTGAAAAGAATTATCGTTTTCATTTCTTACCCTCCAGATTTTTAATCATTATTTTTGAAACATATTCGCCTATTTGCGAGGTTTTCATTTTTTTGACTCTCTCAGCCTCTATGGTTTCGAGAACATCGATCTCAACCTTAGAGCTGTGCAGGGGATAATTATTTTGTATTTTGTCGGCTCCTTTAATCGTCATTACGACGATCGGGACCTCGGCCTTGACAGCCGCCTTGAACACGGCGTTGTGGAACGGCAAAAGCCCTTCTCCGTAGTTTCTTGTGCCCTCGGGGTAAACGCCTACGCTGACCTCGTCGTTCTTCATAAGCTTTGCCGCCTGATTTATCGTTTTCAGCGCCTCGCGCGGATTTTCGCGGTCGATCGCCATAAAGCAGCATTTTCTGATTATCCTTCCGTAAATCGGCACCTTAAAATTTTCGGGCTTGGAGATAAACGCGATGTGATATTTGCCGAACGCGAGCCAGGTCAGGATAGGATCAAATTTTGAGCGGTGATTGCTGACGAGCAAAAATCTCCCTTCGGGAAGCTTTTCCCTGCCCGTTACCCGCAGTCTGATCCTTATCAGCACCGACGCTATGGCTGTCGAATAGGTCAGAAGGAATCTGAAAAATCCGCTTTCCTTATCATAGACCTTGTTTCTGTCCGCAAAAAGACTGCACACGCCTATAAACAAAAACAGAAACGCGAGCAGTCCGATAATGCCGAGAACTATCCAAAGTATCCACAAAAGAATGTTTAAGAAAACCATATTATCCCTCTTTTCCTCACATACTACAATTATAGACATATTTCGACACAAGGTCAAGAGGGATATCTTACTATTTAGCCGCTGTTTTTTCCACGACGTCCTCGGTACAAAAGCCGAGCGACGCTCCGTTGGCGCCTATTTTGATCCCGGCGAAAATCACGGCTCTCTCAAGGGCGGCCTTCGGCTCAAAGCCCTTCGCAAAAAAGTGGATAAACGACGAGAACAAAGCGTCGCCCGCTCCGACGGTGTTGACGATCTTGCCGCTGTTGTACGCGGGAATCAGAGAAAAGGCGGTTTTCTTCGCCTCAAACAGCAGAGCTCCCTTCTCCCCCATTCCTACGACGATGATCCTGTTATGATAACGCTCGTAAAGAGCTTTGACAAACTCTTTCGGCTCGCGCGGTATATTCTCATCGCTTAGGAAAAGGATGTCGGCGTTCTCCATAAAGTCGCGGTTATATTCGTCGTCGATATCGCCGAGCACATGAACGTCGGTCGCGGTCGTAATACCGAGCTTTTTCGCCGCTTTGATGAGATCGCGGTTAAAATTGATATTGCACAGCGCGGCGATCGCGCAGGCTTTGCCGCTCTCAAGCACGATATCGGGGTCAACGCTCTGCTCCTGAATGTCCTTGAGGTCACAATAGATACGGCGTCTGCCCTGAGGATCGTAAAGCACAGCCGATACGGGAGTCCTTTTCAGGCGGTAAGAGATCCCGTCGGTATCTATACCGTCGCACTCAAGCTGACTGAGCACTCTTTCTCCTTCAGCGTCATTGGCGAGAAACGAAACAAACTTAACATTGTCGCCCAGAGTAGTCAGCGCCTTTGCGATATTATATCCCACACCGGACACGGCGGAGTCTATCCCGAAAAACGGGTATTCTATCGGTGAGTAGTCAATCGGGAACCCCTTAACGGAAATAGTGGTCTCAATATTAACAAGCCCCGAAACAAGTATTTTCATAACGCGCACCCTTTCATTTAGCAGCATTAATATGATGATACATTAAACAAACAGTGTTGTAAATGGGAAAATAAAAGAGCTGGGTCAATTTATCGTGATATTTGCGGATAAAAAACGGAAATAATTTAAACCGATAATTATTTGGAAGAACGCTTTTTAAACAAAAATCTTACACAGGCAAAGCTCTCCACGGGAGCGTTTTCTTTACGGGCTTTCGAATCTCTTGTCCGTTTTTATATAGAATAAAGGCACCCCGTTAAGGGTGCCTTTATTCTTGGCGGAGGACAAGAGATTCGAACTCTCGCGCCGGTTACCCGACCTACTCCCTTAGCAGGGGAGCCTCTTCACCACTTGAGTAATCCTCCGTATATGGTAAAGCATTTGAAGCGTTATTACTGGCGGAGAGGAAGGGATTCGAACCCTTGGTCCCTTGCGGGATCACTAGTTTTCAAGACTAGCTCCTTAAACCACTCGGACACCTCTCCAAAGCTGATTTCAGCATTTATTATATTATCATAAAGGCACACTGTTGTCAAGGTCTGATTTCCAGAAATATTTACAAAAAAATATTGCGACAATCGTGATACTGTGCTATAATCAGTTCAATTAAATTTGAGGAGGAAATGTTTATGGAAAAAGTGGATCTCAAAATCAATCCCAAAAAGATCATTATTCCCGTGATCATAATCGCCGTTATCGCTTTGCTCGCGTTCAACGCGTTTACAGTTGTTGACGCCGGCCATACAGGCGTTGTTGTGACTCTCGGAAAGGTAAACGAGGGCACTCTTCAGGAGGGTATGCATTTCAAGATCCCGTTCATTCAGGAAGTCGTTAAAATCGACAACCGTATCCAGAAGATCGAGGTCAACACCGAGGCGTTCTCCAAGGACCTGCAAAGCGTTAAAACCGTTCTGGCGATCAACTATCGCGTAGACACAGCGAAGTCTGACAGTATTTACAAGAATATCGGCGCTAATTATGAGGACGTTCTGGTGACTCCCGCGGTAAATGAGGTTCTTAAAGCGATCACAGCGACCTACACCGCCGAGGAGAGCGTTACAAACCGTCAGCTCATTTCCGACGGACTTGTTTCGGGACTTAACGAAAAGCTCAACGATATCGGTCTGTACGTCACCGATGTAAACATCATAGACTTTGACTTCTCCGAGGCGTTCATCAGCGCGATCGAGGAAAAGCAGGTCGCTCAGCAAAAGCTTTTAAAGGCGAAAACGGACAAGCAGACTGCGATCACAAACGCCGAAGCGGAGGCTGAGGCAGCCAAAATCAAGGCTGAGGGTGAAGCCGAGGCAAACAAGACTCTATCGAAGTCCCTTACAAGCGAGGTAATCGAGAATAAAAAGATAGAGAAATGGAACGGAAAGCTTCCGCAGGTTTCAAGCAACGGCGGTACCATTATCGACATAGGCTCAACAACAGAGGACAAATAATTGACAAAAACGCCCCGGGAATTAATTCTCGGGGCAACTTGACAAAAGGCAGAGTCTGTTATAAAATATTAACACACTTCTCGCCAGAATCGCGCGGAAAAATTATAATATACGTCTTCGTAGCTCAGCCGGATAGAGCGTCCGCCTCCTAAGCGGAAGGCCGTGGGTTCGAATCCCGCCGAGGACGCCATATGCAAAAGGGATACCCAAAAAGGGTGTCCCTTTTGTATTATTCCAAACAACGTCAGAGGCGGGATTCGAAGGCGACCGTGCCGCAAACAACGTCAGAGGCGGGATTCGAAGGCGACCGTGCCGAGCTCCGCGAGGCAAAAACAGTCCTGCGGACTGTTTTTAGGGAGAGCGTTGATGATGTTTTAGCTTCGCTCACACCGCAATAAACGAGATGCGCGCTTTAATAAAATCTAACGTACGCCGAGGACGCCATTTTAAGCCGTTTTTGATGATTTTTCATCGAAAGCGGCTTTTCTTTTTTTACGGCATCCGCTTCCGTGATCGTGCTAACAAAAGTGTGTGGTTATCTAACAGGTGTTAGCACGAAATCGCTGATTTCGCTAACAAAAAACGCCTTTTTGCTAACAGCAGGTATAATTCGTCAAAATCTCTGCTAACAGATTAGTAGTGCGGTATGGTGGTAGTTTATTCGCATAATTGAAAACAAAGCCTTTCTATATATAATAATTGTATAAGGAAATGATTATTATGAAAGATCCTAAATACCATATATTAGTAGCCGAGTCATACTTGGTGATTGGAATAATAGATTCGCTCATAATATGTAATCTCCTCAACTTCTGAAATCTTTAAGCATTTTCTGTAAAAGTAAAGAGTGCAAGTATTCTTTTTTAAACTCTTCCATATTATAACCTACTAAATCTGGGAAACGAGGTAAATCTTTGTTAAACATTTTTATATCATATCTATCATAATTGTGAACAACAAATCTTTCGAATTGAGATCTTTCAAATTCAGAGTCAAATAAAAGCACACATTGTAAAAACCTTTGCCGTGCAGTTAACTCTTCATCAATGTCATCTGTAATATAAAACTGATGAACAATATATTCTATTGAATCCTGTATAAAATACTTATAACATATATCCCAGTGATGAAAACTATCTTTGCTTAAAGATATTCCGTCCGTCAGTGGGGTTGATGTGAAACAACGACCGCCATCCAAAGCGACACCGCCAAGAGAATATAGCAGGGTTTGATGATAGAAAATATTAATATCATACCAATGCGGACGTGAATCGCATTGATTGAATAGATAGTATTCATACCCATCTCTACCATCTTGTGCCGGAATATCTTCTATGGTGAATTCAGGAGCATATTTATAAAACTTTTTTCCATTACCAGAATCCATCCATTCTTGAGGTTTTTGTAAAAACAATGAGGCACGTTCCAATGCAGTAGTGTCAATTCCAAACCTCTTTTTCCACAGCTTTTCTATGACATCTATATCTGCTGAAGCATTTATTGGTGTATTGGTATCCATAATACGGGAGTAAATACTATTAGCACATACACTTTGATAGCGTTCTTTTAAAAAATACGGTGTGTTTCTATCATTGCGAATGATAATAACATCTATTGTCTTTTGATTGTAATAGCAGGGCTGCACGTACACAGTTGGACGAATACCACCTGAAAATTTTTTATCCCGTAAGAATGTTACCACATCTTGTGTTTTTCTTCTATTAACGTCCTTGGTTATATCACAAATGGAATAATTAGTTTCTTCGTAAACTCCTATTATGATTAATCCATCATGACTGGATAGATTATTTGCCATACAAATAATATCGTGGAGTAGATCTGACTTATTATTATACCACTCTTTTTTAAAGTCCCAGTAACTCCCTTCTTGATGAAGTGATATTAGCTTAAGCACATCTTTTTCTAATGAAGCCAAGTTCATATATCTATCTTTATTCATGCTTTAATATACCTCGTTGCTCTACCGGAACCAAGCCGTTTTATCTCGCCTTTTTTTACCATAGTTCCAAGCACAGCTTCTACAGTCGTAGGACTGACATCGGGTAAGATCTTACATATTTCAGATTTGGAAATCGGAGTCAAACTATTTAATAACGTTGCTTCTATACGAGCTGTTTTTGTTATTTTTTTGCCATTTAACACTGCAAATCGCTTGTCTAATTCTTTATAGCACATATATAGAATTGATAGGAAGTTTTCAATAAATGGGAAATAACTGTTTTCATTACTTTCCCATCCTTCCGAAGATTCACGGAGAGATTCATAGTAATAAGCTTTATAATGGTTTATCTGTTCCTCGAAAGAAACATATTTGCCGGCATCAAAACCGCTTTTATATAATAGCAACAAGGATAAAAGCCTTGACATTCTGCCGTTACCATCACGAAACGGATGTATGCACAAAAAGTCTAATATTACACATGGAATCAATAGAAGCTGATTAATGTTCGCATTGCTCCGAGCCTCCATATATGCAAGCACTAATTGTTCCATTGCTTTTGCTGTTTCATTTGCTGGAGTAGGACGAAAACGGATACGTCTGTTTCCCTCAGAATCAACTTCTAAAATAACGTTATCATCCGTTTTGTATTGACCGCCATACTCGTATCCCGTGAAATCCATCATAATTTCATGTAAACGCAGAATATCACTCTCTCGAAAATCGATATGTTGATAACCTAAATGAATTTCATTTAGTGCATCTCTGTAACCAGCTATTTCCGCCTCATTGTGGTTAAGGGGAGCGCTATTTTGATTTACAATAGCAGCTATACGTTCATCGCTTGTTACAATACCCTCAATAGCATTAGAACTCTTAATTGATTGAACTTTTGCTATTGATTCAAGTTCTGTAAAAATCTGAGTAAACTCTTCTTTGCGTACACCTGCCATAGTTTTTAGAGCAGAAATGTTTGCCGTCAAATTCACAAGATTAGCGGGTAGCAATCCATTGTTTAAAAACGAATAATCAAACCTTCTCATTATAACAATCCCTTTCTGCATATTATTCTATCATAATATGTGCAGATTATCAACTTATTTATTTATCTTTCTGCATATAGTTTTTGAAAATATATGGATAGCAAAGATAATAAACTATAATAATACTCAGAAATAACTAAAAAACAATTCGAGTTAGATTGTCCAGATTCTTGTTGAAATTGTTTTATGCTTGTGATAGAATACATTAAATGAACAATGGTCAGGAAATAATATCTCAAAACTACCACCTTATGTGACAACTTTTTTCAGGGGTGTGCTAACACCTTGCTAACAGGAATACACACAACTCGTTAATGTTAGCACATTTTAGATGGTAACAGACTACCTCGTCACCTGCTGAAAAGCGCATTAAAATGGGAAAATTTGAGATTTGTTAAGCCCATAAGGAAGCTTTCGGAAGGAACTCCTAAGCGGAAGGCCGTGGGTTCGAATCCCGCCGAGGACGCCATATACAAAAGGGATACCCAAAAAGGGTGTCCCTTTTGTATTATTCCAAACAACGTCAGAGGCGGGATTCGAAGGCGACCGTGCCGAGCTCTGCGAGGTAAAAACAGTCCTGCGGACTGTTTTTAGGGAGAGCGTTGATGATGTTTTAGCTTTGCTCACACCGCAATAAACGAGATGCGCGCTTTAATAAAATCTAACGTACGCCGAGGACGCCATATGCAAAAGGGATACCCAAAAAGGGTGTCCCTTTTGTTCTTCGTTAAAATATTTTTCTTAGAACTTGACTTTTTGATTTGTGTTTAGTATGATAAGTATAACAAATCATACTTTTGAGGTGGTTTTAATGGCAAATCTAAAGGGAAAATACGCATGGACTGCGACCGTCGGCGAAAAAGGACAGATAGTTATCCCGAAGCAAGCGCGTGATATTTTCGGTATTAAACCCGGAGATGTTCTTATGCTGTTCGGCGATGAAAATCGCGGTATCGCTATCCCTCCGAAGAGCGTCTATGAAAATATGCTTAACATTGTATTTCAGGAAGAGGAAGGTAAAGAAGAATGAAAAGAATAGCGATTTTTTGTATTCCCGCACACGGTCATACCAATCCTATGCTGCCCGTAGCGTCGGAGCTTGTTAAAAGAGGCCACTCGGTGCGTTTTTATTCCTTCGATGAATTCAAAGAGAAAATAACCGCGACAGGCGCGGAGTTTGTACCCTGCGACAGCTTTCTCCCCGAAATCACCGAAGAAGAAATGAAAAACCTGATGAAGGTCAACACGACTGAGATGACCATTCAGGATATACGCACTACGCTCAAGATGAACGACTTTCTTGAAAAGGAGTTTACCGAATTCAAGCCCGATGTTGTCTACACAGACTCAGTCTGCTTTTGGGGCAAGCTGAACGCTTGGAAATACAATGTGCCGATGGTATGCTCAACCAGCACATTTGCGTTCAATCAGATATCTTCAAAATATATGAAGCTCAGCGCCGGCGAGCTATCGGATATGATTTTCGGTCTTCCGAAGATCTCAAAGGAGCTCAAAACGCTTGAGCCCTACGGTTATCACTCCAAAAGCGCGATCAAGCTGGTGCAAAACGACAATCAGACCGATACCATAGTTTATACCTCAAGAAGCTTTCAGCCTAACGCGGAGAGCTTTTCCGATCACTACGCGTTTGTCGGTCCGTCCGTTTTTTCAAAGCTGAGTCCCGATAAGAAGAAAGAACGTCCGCTCGTCTATATCTCACTCGGAACCGTTATCAACGACAGACCCGATTTTTACCGTAAATGTATTGAAGCCCTCGGCGATTCCAAGGTCGACGTCATTATTTCTTACGGAAAATATATGGACAAAAAGCAGCTCGGGACATTGCCCTCGAATATTCAGGCATTCCCCTATGTAAATCAGCTCGAGGTGCTTTCAAAGGCGGACGCGTTCATCACTCACTGCGGTATGAACAGCGTTTCGGAAAGCTTGTATATGGCCGCACCTATGGTGCTTTATCCGCAGACAAACGAGCAGAGAGCCGTCGCGCGACGCACCGAGGAAAAGGGCGCGGGAATTCAGCTTGCCGACGATTCCGCCGAAGGCATAAAAAAGGCTGTTTTTGAAATACTCGAAAACAAAAGCTTCTCCGAAGCCGCGAAAGCGATATGCGACGATTTTCGCTCCTGTCCCGGAGTAAAGGGAGCTGCCGATTTTATCGAAAACGCTCCGTGCGAGTCAGACGGCTTTGATCTGGTCAAGGAAGTCAACAAGGGCAACAAATGGTTTTATCTGTTTTACTGGCTGATCGTTGTCGGGCTTATCCTGTTGTTCGGCTTCTTTGTAACTTGGAGCTTCGCGTGGGTAATAGGCTTGGTCGGAGGAATAATATCACATCCGATCAGCAGTATATTCTGGAACAAACGATACAAAAGCATTGTGAAAAAACGCGGATTATAAAGCGGTTTTCCGCAAGCAAAGCCAATCAAACGAGATTTGGCGCTGAACGCAACAAGGCGCTGTGAACAAATGAAGTGATAAGCTTATTTATTCACAGCGCTTTTACTTTTTCAATAAAGGTCACCTCTAAAAATATCTCCCCAAAAGCAAAGAAATATGGTATAATAGAACCAACAAATAAGGTTGGTGATTTGGATGCAGTTGAATCTATTT
>ONCP01000019.1 GCA_900316385.1 uncultured Eubacteriales bacterium
TAACAGTGATATCATAATCATAGTTATATTTACCGTTGGAGTAGATAGCAAAGCCGGAAGCTGTTACTGTACCGTTAACTACAACGTTAGCAGCATAGTAACCGTCCGCATCGCCGTAGATACCGATGCCGTGAACGCCTTCAACAGCGCCGTTTACTGTAACGCTTGCGCTTGAACCGTTATAATACTTAGCCTCGATAGCCTGCATACCTGTGGACTTGGCAAGACCGCCCTTGTCAACAGTAACTGTGCCGCCGTAAGCCAATACAGCAAGCTGATCGCTTACTACAGTAGTGTCCTTAGCGATAGTAAGTGAGCTGCCGTTAAGAACATTTATAGCGTTAGCGCCTGTGCACTGAACTGTACCGTTCTTAACTGTTAAATTACCGCCGTTCATTACCTGAAGAAGAGGATAACCATCAGCTGATAATGTATAACCGTTAAGGTCGATAGTCGTATCAGTTGTGATACCATAGCATGTGTTAGCGGGGAAAGAAGCGTCCTTGAGGAGCTTGATTGTAGCGGGAGCGTTTTCACGAGCGTAGTTACGAGCGCTTAAGAAATCATCAAACGCCTGATCGCCTACAACATATGTGCTCTGAACAGTAGTAGTAAATGTGCCTGAACCGTCGTCAGTAACTGTAACGCCGGGAGAAGCTAAAGCAACAGCGCTGTTATCGTCATATGTACCGCCTGCTACGAAGCCTGTAACCCGCTCGAAGGAGCCTGTCTGTGTAGCGTCGTCCTGCTTAACATAGCTTGCTACAGCATCGCCGTTCTCAGACTCAAAGTTACCGCCTGTAATGCTAACATCGGGTACGCCGCCGGGATAACCGCAGTTATCAACTACGAGAGCATCGCCTGTGGGGTTAGTACCATTACCGTTGTACGCGTAATCTGTGTCAGCACCTATACCGTTGAGTGTACCGCCTGTGATAGTTGTATCACCGCTCTTTACATAAACAGCAGGTCTACCTGTGATGGCACCGCCGCTGATGTTAAGAGCACCATCGTTGCAGTGGTAAATAGCTGTGTCGTTGGAAGAAACAGAACCAGCCTTTACGTTGATTGTGTAGTTGTGTGAACCATTAGAGCCCTGGCTACCGTTAGCAACAATAGCAAAAGAATCTTCAGCAACTACATTGCCGCCGTCTACAGTTACTGTAGAATTGGAAGCGGCAAAAATAAGTGCATTTGTGCCGTGAGCTTTAATCGTAGCACCTTCACCGATAATAACAGAACCGTCCTTACCAACGTTGATACAAGCTGTGTCGTCGAGAGTAGCGCTATACTGGAAATCAACTGTACCGTTGATAAATGTAATGCTAGTGCCATAAGTGCCTGTTGTGAAGTAAGTGTTTCTGCCGCTTGCCGGAGCAGGGAACGAAAGAGTATGTCCGTTAAGGTCAATAGTTACAGACTTCTTTGTGCTCATATTGCAGTATACATAGTTCTCGGTGCTGTCAGCATTAAGAGTAATATAATTACCCTTCTGCATAGCAGTGCTCAATGATGTTTGTACAGTGCCGTTAACTGTGTAGCTACCGGCAGCACTTGCCGCAACCGTACCAACTACGAGCATAGAGATTATCATCATCGCCGCGATAACGAGAGATAAAGCTCTTCTTGTTTTTCTCATAGGAATAAACATCCTTTCTTTAAAAAAATTTTTTAAAATCGGATAAATATACCTACAATATCTGACCGCGAGATTCCAGAATGAAAAATCATATTGCTGTTACTTAAAACGAGGTACGGGTCTACCCATATCCGACCTAGATTTTCGTATATTACGCGTCTATATACGAAAAACTCTGAGTATTAGATAGTATTACTAATACTCTAAGTAATTTTATCACCAAATGTTTTTTTTTTTGAATACATATGTATTCAGCACATTGCTATATTTTTTATATACTATATACACTATTGTTATAAAATTATATAAGGGTTGAACAAAAAAATGATTAACAACGAAAAATTAGGAAATGCTATCAAGGAAAAACGCAACAAGCTGGGACTCTCACAGGAGGTAGTGTCCAGCTTTGCGGACATAGGAAGAACTCATCTGAGCTCTATTGAGCGTGGCGAAAGAAAGCCCACGCTCGAGACCTTTGTACGTCTTGCGTTTGCGCTGAAAATGTCTCCGAGCGAGCTGATGAAGTACTTAGAGGAAAAAGACAGCATTCTCGAGGGATAAACGTTCTTGAACGCGAAACAAACCGACTGTACCCAGTCGGTTTGTTGTCATGCCTTGAAATAAGCTTAAAAGCCTTCTCCCAAGGGAAAAGGCTTTTTATTCCAAAACTTTTTTCAGATACATTCCCGTGTAGGAGCTTTCATTTTGCGCGACCTCTTCGGGAGTGCCTTCCGCGACGATCTCTCCGCCGAAGTTTCCTCCCTCGGGTCCGAGATCGATAATGTGATCCGCGATTTTGATCAGATCAAGATTATGCTCAATAACTATTACCGTGTTTCCGCCCTCTACAAGCTTGTTGAGAACCTCGATAAGCTTGTGAACGTCGGCTATATGCAAGCCTGTTGTCGGCTCGTCAAGGATATAGACAGTTCTGCCCGTACTGCGCTTGGCAAGCTCTGTGGCAAGCTTGACGCGCTGAGCCTCGCCGCCCGAAAGAGTTGTGGCGGGCTGTCCGATCTTGATATATCCGAGACCGACCTCGCAGAGAGTTTGGAGCTTGCGCTGAATCTTGGGGATCGAGCTGAAAAATCCAAGTCCCTCCTCCACTGTCATTTCGAGCACGTCGTGGATAGATTTGCCCTTGTACTTGACCTCCAGCGTTTCGTGGTTATATCGTCTGCCCTTGCACACGTCGCAGGGAACATAAACATCGGGCAAAAAGTGCATTTCGATCTTAATGATACCGTCGCCCTGACAAGCCTCGCAACGGCCGCCCTTGACATTGAACGAAAATCGGCTCTGATTGTAACCACGCATTTTCGCCTCGGTCGTGGAGGCGAACAGCGCTCTTATATCCGTAAAAACGCCTGTGTAGGTCGCGGGATTGCTGCGCGGAGTTCTGCCTATTGGGCTTTGGTTGATATTGATCACCTTATCAAGGTGCTCCAAGCCCTTTATCGAAGCGTGCTTGCCCGCGTGGATTTTTGCCCTATTCAGCTCTGACGCAAGCTTTTTGTAGACGATTTCATTGACGAGAGAGCTCTTTCCCGAGCCCGACACGCCTGTTACACAGATAAATTTCCCTAAAGGAAATTTAACGTTGATATTTTTCAAATTATTCTGCGCCGCTCCCAAAACCTCAAGGTAATTTCCGTTGCCTTTTCTTCTGGTTGTCGGAACGGGGATTTTTCTTTTTCCGCTGAGGTACTGACCCGTGACGGAATTTTCGCAAGCCTTGATATCCTCGACGGTTCCCTCGGCGACGACCTCGCCGCCGTGTATACCTGCTCCCGGTCCGATGTCGATGATATGGTCGGCGGCGTACATCGTGTCCTCGTCGTGCTCAACAACTATCACGGTATTGCCGACATCACGCAGGTGCTTTAATGTACCGAGGAGCTTTTCGTTATCGCGCTGATGAAGTCCGATCGACGGCTCGTCGAGGACATACATTACGCCCATAAGCGAGGAACCGATCTGAGTGGCAAGGCGGATGCGCTGGCTCTCCCCTCCCGACAGCGTTCCGCTTGAACGCGAGAGCGTAAGATAACCAAGTCCAACGCTGTTGAGGAAGTTGAGCCTTTCTCTGACCTCTTTGAAAACCGCTTTTCCGATAAATCGGTCGCGCTCGGAAAGCTCGGCGGTCTTGATGAACTCGAGCGCCTCGACGACCTGCATATCACAAAATTCGGCAATATTGAGACCGCCGACCGTAACGGCAAGGCTGGACTTTGACAGTCTTCTGCCGCCGCACTCGTCGCAGGGTATCTCAGCCATATAGCCCTGTATCTCGTCCTTGACCCACGCGCTGTTTGTGTCCTTGAAACGTCGTTCGAGGTTGTTTATTACTCCCTCGAACGGGCGGGTCATAACGCGAGTATCTCCGAACGGCATATTGCGAACAAGCCTGAGCGGTTCGCCGCCTGTGCCGTAGAGAAGAATGTTTATTATTTTTTCGGGAAGCTCGATTATCGGAGTGTGGAGAGAGAAGTTGTATTTTTCGGCAAGCGCCTCAAAGTACATCTCGGCAATCGAGTTGCCCTCCATCGCCCAGCCGCTGCCCTTCAAACCACCCTGAGCGATGCTCAGCTCGGGATTCGGAATTATGAGCTGAGGATCGACCTTGAGAAAAACTCCGAGACCCGTACACTTGGGACAAGCTCCGTAGGGGTTATTGAACGAGAACATTCTGGGCGAAAGCTCGTTGACGCTGACGCCGTGCTCGGGACAGGCGTAGTTCTGGGAAAAGGTCATATCCTCTCCCCCTACAACGCTGACAGTTACAAGCCCCGAGGCGAGCTTGGACGCGGTCTCGACCGAATCGGCGAGGCGGGAGCGTATCTCGTCCTTGACTACAAGTCGGTCGACGACTATATCTATGTTATGCTTTTTATTTTTTTCCAGCTCGATAGTATCGGACAGGTCGTAAATCTCGCCGTCCGCGCGCACACGCACAAAACCCGCCTTGCGTGCTCTCTCAAACTCCTTTTGCTGAGTTCCCTTTCTGCCGCGGACGATCGGAGCCATAATCTGGATTTTTGTACCGTTTTCAAGCGCCAGAACACTGTCCACGATCTGATCAACACTCTGCTGAGATATCTCTCTGCCGCAGACGGGACAGTGAGGAACACCGATCCTCGCGAAAAGCAAACGAAGATAATCGTAGATCTCGGTAACGGTCCCGACGGTAGAACGCGGATTGTGCGAGGTGGTTTTCTGATCGATCGAGATCGCGGGAGAAAGACCGAGTATCTCGTCCACGTCGGGCTTATTTGACTGACCGAGGAACATTCTCGCGTAGGAGCTCAGACTCTCGACATACCGTCTTTGACCCTCGGCATAGATAGTATCAAAGGCGAGCGAGCTCTTTCCCGAGCCTGACAAGCCTGTGATAACAACAAGCTTATCGCGCGGAATTGTGACGTTAATATTCTTGAGATTGTGCTGACGCGCGCCCTTTACAATAATGCTTTTTGACATAATTACTCCTGTTACCTAATACTTTTCTATTATTATAAACGTTTGTGCGAAAAATAGCAATAGTTTTTTATTTCCTTTGTTTCCGCAAAAAACAGAACGTCCCCAAAATTGTCGACCATGGGGACGTTCCGTTTCCAAATGAACAAATGGTATCAAATGATACCGTATATATAATAATATATTTTTAAATGCAGAGTGAATACATAACGTTGCATAATAAAACAATAATAGTATTGAGGTGATTACTTTGAATATAGATGAAAAAGATTTTGAGGATTATCCGATCGATCTTGACCTTGACAGATACGGCGTGGGCGCCTCGGCGTACGACTGTACGGGGCTGATACCGAAGGCTACGCAAAACGACGACGAGGAGGAAGCCTACGAGGATATTTATCCGTATCAGGCGGAATGAAAAACAGCGCAAAAAATCCATCGGCTGAGCCGATGGATTTTCTTGTATATTATTCTATTGTTTCGATCGGTTCGCCTTTCATTATCTTTTCAAAATCATCGGCGTGCATTTTCTCATTTTTGATAAGGTACTCGGCAACCTCGGAGAGCTTGTCAAGATTACCTCTGAGAAGAACCTCCGCCTTGGCGTAGGCGTCTTTGACGATTTTAAGAATAAGTTTGTCGATCTTGGCGGCGGTTTCCTCGGAATAATCCTTGACGTGACCCATATCGCGCGCAAGGAACACCTCGCCCTGGCCCTGACCGTAAGCGATCGGTCCGAGCTCGTCGGTCATACCGTACTTTGTGACCATCGAACGCGCCGTCTGGGTCGCGCGCTCGATATCGTTGGAAGCGCCTGTTGAGATATCGTCGAGAACCAAAGCCTCGGCGCAGCGTCCGCCGAGAAGCACGATAATATTCTCGAACATCTCGTTGCGGGAATTGTAGCTCTTATCCTCGGTCGGGAGCGCCATTGTGTAGCCGCCCGCCATACCTCTGGGGATGATCGAGATCTCGTGAACGGGATCCTGAGTTTCGCAAACATGGTGAAGGATCGCGTGACCCGCCTCATGGAAGGCTGTAAGACGTTTTTCTTTATCGCTCATTACCTTGCTCTTTTTCTCGGTACCCGCAACGACCTTGATAGTGGCCTCCTCGATCTCCTTCATAGTGATAGCCTTTTTGTCGGCTCTGGCCGCAAGAAGCGCTGCTTCGTTGAGAATATTTTCAAGGTCTGCGCCAGTGAAGCCCGCGGTGGTTTTGGCGATGGTGCGGAGGTTTACATCGGGCGCGAGCGGCTTTTTCCTCGCGTGAACCTTGAGGATCGCCTCACGGCCGTTGATATCGGGATAACCTACGATAACCTGACGGTCAAAACGACCGGGTCTCATAAGAGCGGGATCGAGGATATCGGGACGGTTGGTCGCGGCGATCATAATTACGCCTTCATTGGCGCCGAAGCCGTCCATCTCAACAAGAAGCTGATTCAGTGTCTGCTCACGTTCGTCGTGACCGCCGCCGAGACCCGCGCCTCGCTGACGGCCGACGGCGTCGATCTCATCGATAAATACTATACAGGGTGAGTTTTTCTTAGCCTGTTCAAAAAGGTCACGGACTCTTGACGCGCCGACGCCGACGAACATCTCTACAAAATCCGAGCCCGAGATCGAGAAGAACGGTACTCCCGCCTCTCCCGCGACCGCTCTGGCGAGTAAGGTCTTACCTGTTCCCGGAGGGCCTACAAGAAGCACGCCCTTGGGGATTCTCGCGCCGAGAGCGTTGTATTTCTCGGGATTTTTAAGAAACTCGACGATTTCCTCGAGTTCTTCTTTTTCCTCATCTGCTCCTGCAACATCATCGAAGGTAGTCTTTCTTTTTTCGTCGTTGGTATTCTTGATCTTCGCCTTGCCAAAGCTCATCTCGCGTCCGCCGAGACCGCCTCCGCCCATGCGTTTCATAATAAACAGCCAGAACACCACAAGAAGAACACAGAAGATGATGGTCGGAAGAATGTTCATCAAAAAGGAATTATCTGAACGACGTATGAGGTTATAGGTCATCGCCTGATCCTTTTTGTTGTCGGGATTCGAGTTCTTATAGAAATAAGGCTTTACCGTTTCGTTGAACTCTTCCGGGTCGGCAATAACGCCGTTGACGACTGTTTTTTTGTCGTCGTTGAGGGTGATCTTGATCGCGCCGGAGCCGTAATTCAGCTCGTAATCCGCAACTCTTCCCTCGGCAAAGTAGGAAACTATTTCGCTGGTGGTCGCTTCGTCACCGCGCTTCTGTGTTGAGAACAGCAGGGTAACGAGAAGAATGACCACAATCGGAATACCGATATACAACAAAAGGCTTCGCATTTTCTTTTTGTTGTCCAATTATTTCACTCCTAAGATAGTATTGTTTCTTTTCATTAATATATTACAAATTACGAATAAACTTCAGGCTTTAATATTCCAACGTAAGGAAGCGTGCGGTATTCCTCGGCATAATCGAGACCGTAGCCGACAATGAACGCGTCGGGAATGACCTTTCCTACATACTCAACGGGAACCTCAACCTGACGGCGGTCGGGCTTGTCAAACAAGGTAACGATTTTGACGGAAACCGCTCCTTTGGCGAGGAAATACTTAACAAGGAAGCTGAGAGTATTTCCCGAGTCGATGATATCCTCGACGATGAGAATGTCCATACCGTCTACGGGCTGGGAAACATCCTTGAGAATGTTAACACGGCCTGTGCTCTGAGTTCCGTCCGCATAAGACGAAACGACAACAAAGTCGATTTTAAAATCGTTTTTCATAGTTTTCATAAGATCAGCCATAAAAAGCACGCTGCCTTTAAGCACGCCGACCATAAGCCAGTTTTTACCTTCGTAATCGGCGTCGATCTTCTCTGCCAAGGATTTTACGATGCTGTCAAGCTCCTGCTCGTCTACAAGTACCTTTTCGATATCTTTGTTCATAAAACTACCTCTTTCCTTATATATTATATATTTTTAACCTCAATTATCAAACCCGAAGGGGCGTTTTTACATGTTGAATAGCCCTCGATCCAAAAAACCTCGCTACCGCTTGCCGCGAGCATTACGGCGGAGCGTTTTTCGTCGGGTATATGAAGCTCGTTAAAGAGCTTTTTTATGGTTTTGCTTACACCGCGGTTTTTTAGCCTGATGAAATCACCCGCGCGGCGTGTTCGAAAAACCAGCTTTTTATCTATATTTAATTCTTTTACAGAATATTGTTTTTTATTATAAATAAACTCGGTATCAGATTTTAATTCGATTTCAGAAAATTGCTCCGTCCCTTCATCAGTGACAAAACGAAGCGTGCTTTGCTTTGAAACCGCTCTTACACCGTTGCCGAGATTTACCGCTCCCCCGCTTCTGATTATCGAATCCACGAGCGAGATCAGCTTGTAGTCAGGCTGAACGCCGTTTTCCTTAAACAAACGGCACAGCGCTTCGGTCCTGATCGCTTTCGGCAACGCGAGGAGCGTTTTTCTGTCAAATCCGTTTTCAGTCAACGCGGCATTCAAAGCGTCGTCGGCTTTTATTTTCAGAAAAGAATTAACTTCCCTGAGAGTCTCACATTCTCTGCTGACGGTGCTCTCAAAATCAGGGTTGAGCTCCTTCAAAACAGGAATAACGCTGTGGCGGAGCTTGTTGCGCGTGTAGTCATCGCTGAGATTCGTGCTGTCGGTAACAAAGTCAAGAGCATTCTTGGCGCAATACGCTTCGACCTCGGCTCTGTTAACATAGATAAGCGGACGGATGATATTGTCTCTTTTCGGCGCTATGCCGCTCAATCCGCTGATCCCCGCGCCCCTTGTGAGATTGAAAATAACCGTTTCGGCGTTATCGCTCGCGGTATGCGCTGTGGCGATCTTCGCGTTAAGTCTACGGGACAGACGCTCGAACATTTCATAGCGAACCTCTCGTCCGCACAACTCCTCGCTGATTTTTTTCTCCCTAGCGAGCCTTCTTATATCGGCGCGCTCGCAGAAGAGCTCTATGCTCTTTTCTCCACACAGCCTTCTGACAAAGGCTTCGTCGGAATCCGCCTCCGCTCCTCGGAGCATATGATTGAGGTGCGCGGCGTATATTGTTAGATCATATTCAGATTTTAATTCTATTAAAGAATCAAGCAAGCTGACCGAATCGGCACCGCCTGACAAGCCGACAATAACTATGTCGCCTTTTTCAAGCATATTATGATCGGAAACAGCCCTTTTGACTTTACAGATAAAATCACTCACGGTTACGCTCCACGGAAGTAAACCGCATAAACTCACCCTGCCAGTGAAGCTTCACGCTGGTGGTTTCGCCGTGACGGTTTTTGGCTACGATACACTCGCCGCTGTTCTGATCGGCGGCGGGGCCTGAATCAGATTCTCCGCCCTTTTCGTAATAGCCCTCGCGATAAAGCAGAAGAACGATATCCGCGTCCTGCTCGGTCGAGCCCGACTCTCGAAGGTCGGAGATCATCGGACGGTGATCGGCGCGAGCCTCCGCCGAACGGTTGAGCTGAGAAAGACAGAGCACGGGAACATCAAGCTCCTTGGCGAGGATTTTTAGGCTTCGGGTGATTTCCGAAACTTCCTGAACACGGTTCTCGATCCTTCGTCCGCTGGTCATAAGCTGGAGATAGTCAATAACGACAAAGTCGATATTTCTCAGCCTTCTGAGCTTTGACTTCATCTCACCTACGGTGATACTGGGTGTGCCGTCAAGATAAAACTCACATTTTGAGAGCACATCACCAGCCGCGATGATCCTCTCCCATTCCTCGGGACGGAGGTCGCCTGTTCTGAGCTTTGTACCGCCGACAAGTGCCTCGGACGAAAGAAGTCTTGAAGCGAGCTGCTCCTTACTCATTTCCAGCGAGAAGAAAGCTACGGTTTTCTTGCTCATCATAGCTACATGCTTGGCAATATTGAGAGCGAACGAGGTTTTACCCATACCGGGTCTAGCCGCGAGGAAAATCAGATCGGAACGGTTAAGACCCGTGATAACTCTATCAAGGTCGCCGATACCCGTCGGAATGGGTCTGAGACTGTCGTCGGCATTGCTGTTGAGCGAGTCAAGCCTGTCGAACTCACGGAGAAGAACCTTTGAAAGCGGCTCAAGCCCGTTGATCGTATCGCGTCTAATGTCAAAGATCCTCTGCTCCGCGGCGTCAATAAGCATCTGAGACTCTATCTCGCCGTCGGACGCGTCGCGGATAGTATCGCGCGAGGCGTTGATAAGACTTCTGACGTCATATTTCTCGCGAACGATCTTGGCGTACTCGGGCGCGTTCGAAATGGAGGGGCAGTTGTTCGCCAAATCCATAAGATAAGTCTTGCCCGTGCTGTCGTCAAAGGTTCTGTTCTTTTTCAGTGCGTCGAGAAGCGTTACAAAATCAACGTTTTTACCGTTATTGTAAAGATCCAGAATCGCGGCGTAAATATCTCGGTGAGTCTTCACATAGAAAAAACGCGAGTCGGAAAGCATCTCGACGATCTCGTTGAGCACCGAGCTGTCAAGAATAACCGCGCCGAGAACCGCCTGCTCAGCCTCAGGGCTGTAAGGCAGGTTCAGACCGTCATATCCGGTTGTAACATTTGTATCAGCCATTGTTATGTATCCTTAAGGTTACTTGATTTCTTCTACTACGATGTTGAGCTTCGCGGAAACTCCTGTGAAAAGCTTGATTTCGGCAGAGAACTTGCCGAAGGTTTTGATATCGCCCGAAAGAACTACCTTTCTCTTGTCAACAGAGATCTGATATCTCTGCTTGATCTCGTTTACGATATCCTTAGCGGTGATCGAGCCGAAAAGCTTTTCGCCTGTTCCCTTTGCTTTCATTACGAGAGTTTTGCCCTCAAGCTGACTTTTGTTATACTCAGCCTGAGCCTTCTGGGTGGCGATTTTATAATTCTTGCTGTCCTCGGCGTTTTTGTATTCATTCATCGCCTGAGCGTTAGCCTCGCGCGCTAATTTTCTCGGAAAGAGAAAGTTGCGTGCGTAACCGTCGGAAGCGTTTACCAGCTCTCCTTTTTTTCCTAAGGACTTTACGTCCTGCAATAAAATTACCTTCATATTCAGTTTCCTTTCTATGATTCAGGATAGACTTCGTCTATCGCCTTAATAAGCAGTTTTTTGGTTTCGTTTTCTGAAAGATCGGCTATCTGAGCAGCCGCCATATTCTGGTGGCCTCCTCCTCCGAGAGCTTCCATAACAAGCTGAACGTTGAGCTTGCCGTAGCTTCGCGCAGAAATATTCACAGATGACCCTGTACGGAAAATGACAAAGCTTGCGAGAACATTCTCAACGGAAAGAAGCTCGTCGGCAGCCTGAGCCGAGATGAGACGAACGTCTTTGGACGAGCCGTCAGCGATCGAAACAGCGCAGTTGCGGTAAACCTCGGCATTGTTAACGATCTTATATTTTTCCTTATGATTACGCAGAGTGCCTGAGAAAAGCTGCTTTGTTTCTACCGTATCGGCTCCGTGCTTTCTCAGAAAAGCCGCCGCTTCAAACGTTCTTACGCCCGTTCGAATAACAAAGTTCTTTGTATCAAGCATAATTCCCGAGAGCAGAGCCTCTGAATGGATTTTGCCGATGTGGCTTTCTCCCAGATATGTAATCAGCTCTGTCACCATTTCCGACGCGGATGAAGCGGTCGGCTCATGGTAGAAGATAACCGCGTCATCGATATAATTGACCATTTTCCTGTGGTGGTCGATAACAACGACGTTCCTGCATTTTTTCAGGAGCTCCGTGCTCTCCACGCGGTCGGGAATGTGGGTATCTATCACGATAAGGAGCGTTCTTGAAGAAGTCATTCTCAGAGCTTCGTCAACCGTGATGAAAACAGATTTGTCTTCGGTTTTCACAAGCTCAATGAGACTTTTCGCCATAGAGGTTTCTCTGTCGATTACGATCTTACACTGCTTTTTCAAGCCTTGCTCAATAACGGGCTGAAGACCTACACAGGCTCCAACACAGTCAAGATCGGAGAAACGGTGTCCCATCAGAAGGACTCTGTCCGCCTCGCTGATTATCCTGGAAATAGAGGTAGCGATCACTCGCGAGCGAACCTTGCTCATCTTCTCGATACCCGAAGAAATACCTCCGTAGAATTCATAGTTGTCGCCCTTCATTACAGCGACCTGATCGCCGCCCCTGCCGAGCGCCATATCAAGAGCCTTTCTCGCCTTTTGCTCGCTCTCGATAAGCGTGTCGCAGTTCGCGCCGATACCGATTGACAGCGTCGCCTCGCGGTTATTGAATCTGATCTCGCGTATTTCCTTTAATATAGGGAATTTATCCGCGGTTATTTTGTCAAGCGCGACCTTGTCTAAGATCACCATATATTTATCGTTCGGCAGAGTCTTGAACAGCGCGTTGTTTTCGTTGGCGAAATGAAGAAGCTTCGTTTCCAGCGTAAGCAGAACGCGGGCACTCTCCTCCTCGCTGTCGTTGGAAAACTCGTCGCGGTTATCAAAGGAAATGAGAGCGACGGATTTTCGTGTTTCATTATATTTCTTGAAAATGTCATTATAATTCGTTAAATCAACAAAGAAGCAAACATAACCTTCATCTATCGATGTGCAATAGACAAGATAATGGTGAGCGTCAAAGTCGATTTCAAAGCTCTCTTTATCGGCTATATCCGAAATCTCTCTCGAGCCAATAAATGGCGAAACATCCTCGTTAACAGGGTTTTTGCCCATACAAAGCTGTTTTTTAAATCGGGAGTTTGACCAGAGTATGTCGCCCTTTTTTCCTGTCAGTACAACGGGCGTTTTGAATTTGTCAAGATAATCATAATCAACGCCCGCTACTTTCGACAGAGCAGAGGCGACAACCCGAGCGATATATCGCCTGAAAAATACACCGAATATTATTGAAAGAATAATGGACAGCGCTCCAAAGCCACCGCCGATAAACGCCGCAACAGGATTGTAGCGATACACGGCGACAGCCATTGCTATCAGTATTAATGACATTATTACGATCCACGGAGTAGATGTCCAAACTCTTTTTTTCATACCTAATTAAACTTCCTGTAAAATCGGGAGGATCATCGGAGAACGCTTTGTTTTCTGGCTGACAAGCTTGGAAACGTCGTCCTTGATCCTGTTCTTTATTGTGCCCCATTCGTGAATATTGTTGTCCGCGCAATCCTCAAGAATGCGGAGCGCTTTCTCACGTATCTCGTCGAGAAGCTCCTCGCTTTCGCGAACATAAACAAATCCGCGTGAAACTATATCGGGACCGCTGATAACATGACCGTCGTAGACGTCCAGCGACGCTACGATGATGATCAGACCGTCCTGAGCAAGGTGCTTTCTGTCGCGCAGGACGATGGAGCCGACGTCTCCGACGCCAAGGCCGTCAACGAATACCTTACCCGCAGGAACAGGCGGCAGCTCCTTGAGATAATCAACATTGATCTCGATTTGAGAACCGATATCTCCGATAAAAATGTTTTGCTTATCCATTCCCAAAGACAGCGCGAGCTCCGCGTTCTTTCTGAGATGCTTCTGCTCGCCGTGAACGGGAATAAAGTACTGAGGATTCAGAAGCTTCTGAACGATCTTGAGTTCTTCCTGACACGCGTGTCCCGAAACGTGAACGTCGTACATACCCTCGTAAATGACCTTGCAGCCTCTTTTAAGAAGCTCGTCAACAACGTTGCCGACGGTTTTCTCATTACCGGGGATCGGGTTGGCGGAAATGATAATGAAATCGCCCTCGCCGACTACTACCTTTCTGTGATCGGAATAAGCCATACGCGACAAAGCGGACATCGGCTCGCCCTGTGAGCCTGTTGTGATGAGAACGACCTGCTCGGGCGTATAACGGTTGAGCATATCTATGTCGATAAGAATATTTTCGGGTATTTTAAGATAACCGAGCTCCTCGGCCACGCTCATATAGTTGACCATTGAACGACCCGAAAAGGCGACCTTACGGTTATACTTATGCGCCGTGTCGATGATTTGCTGAACGCGGTTCACGTTAGAAGCGAAGGTAGCGATGATGATGCGGTTTTTCGAAGCCTCCATAAAAAGACTGTCAAGGCTTGCCGTAACCTTCTGTTCCGTTGCCGTGTAACCGGGACGGTTAGCGTTTGTACTCTCGCAAAGGAAAGCCAGAACGCCCTCGTGTCCGAGCCTTGCAAAGGAATGAAGATCGATCATATCGCCCAAAAACGGCGTACAGTCGATTTTGAAGTCGCCCGAATGCACGACTACGCCCGCGGGAGTATGCAGAGCTATCGCGACAGCGTCGGGGATCGAATGGTTAACGTGGATAAACTCCGCTTCAAAATTCCCGAGTCTTACGGTGCTTCCCGCGGAAACAACATTCAGCTTAGCGGAATTATAAAGGTTGTGCTCCTTGAGCTTGTTCCCTAGTAATCCAATCGTGAGCGGCGTGCCGTAGATCGGAATATTCATTCTCGAAAGCAGGAAAGGGATTCCTCCGATATGATCCTCGTGTCCGTGCGTTACGACCATACCCTTGACTCTGTCGATATTCTGTTCAATGTAGGTGAAATCGGGAATTACAAGGTCAACTCCGAGCATGTCTCCGTCCGGGAACGCCATACCGCAATCAAGAAGTACGATGTCTCCCTCACACTCAAACAAAGTAATGTTTTTTCCGATTTCGTTCAATCCGCCGAGAAACGCGACCTTTATCGACGGCACAGCCTTTTTCGCGGTTCGTCTTGAACCTGAAGGCTTCTTCTTGTTGTTTTTACTGTTAAGGGTCTTTTTCTTATTTATGCCCTTGGCAGGATTAGCGTCATAATTACGTTTTGCGCTGTAATTTTTGCTGAATTTCTTGTTTTCAGATGCCACAAATTTACCTCCGTTTATATTTTTTATGTAAGACAAACTTCACTATTTGCCTATTATCCGATTATAAATATTCATTATATTTTACCTCATAATCAGCAGTTATGTCAAGTGCTTTTTACTATCCCCTGTTACTATAAGCAATTATTGGAAAAATAGTCTGAATTATTAGGGCAACGGCAAAAAACAGTTGCAATTTTACGCCATTATTCTTATAATATAAGGCAAAGCGATGAAAAAGGTGATACTATTGAAGGAAGTTGAGATTTACACAGACGGCGCCTGCAAGGGCAATCCCGGTCCGGGCGGCTGGGGCGCTGTGTTGCGCTATAAAGGCGTTGAAAAGGAAATCTCCGGAGGAGAAAGACAAACGACCAATAACAGAATGGAACTGACCGCGGTAATCTCCGCGCTGGAGCTTCTGAAGGAAGGATGTAAGGTTACGCTTTACACTGACAGCCAGTATGTTTGCAACGCTGTCAACCTTGGCTGGGCAAAAAAATGGAAGGCTAACGGCTGGATGCGCAATAAAAAAGAAAAAGCGCTCAACCCCGAGCTTTGGGAGAGGCTTTTGGCGCTGTGCGAGAAGCACGAGGTAAGCTTTAATTGGGTCAAAGGACACGCGGGACATCCCGAAAACGAAAGATGCGATCGCTTGGCGGTAGCCGAGGCGGAAAAATTTCTCTAAAAAATCATATATTTTTAAATTAGGTCTTGATATTCTTTTGAACCTGTGCTATAATAGCAGAGTTGACAAAACAAATCCGGGTGTGGCGCAGTTTGGTAGCGCGCTTGAATGGGGTTCAAGAGGCCGCTGGTTCGACTCCAGTCACTCGGACCAAGGAAAAGTCCAGTAACCGTCGAGGTTACCGGACTTTTTCATTTTAATATTATTTCTCATTTTTTAGAAAATGTATGAATAATGTATGAATGGAGAAATTATTAGTAATTATTGTTCTTTTTTTACACTCTTAAACGCTATTTCGAATTATCTCTCTCAATTGCCTCGTTTACAGCTCTGTACATGAATTTATTTAAGGATTCACCCATTTTTTCAGCGTGTTTTTTCAATTTGTCACGTTCACCTTTAGGAACACGAAATCTAATTTCATCTAATTTTTCACTAATATATTTTTTACTTGCTTTAAGCTGAGCTTCCGATGTTGCCATATCATCATCCCTTTCTATTAAACATAATAATATTAAAATTGAAAAAATGCAAGTAAATTCAAAAAACCATCGACATATGTGTACATATATGATATAATGTATTCAGAAAAAAGAAAAAACGGCAGCACCCGAGAGTTCGCACCTCTCCAGTGCCTGCGCAGGTGGAATCAGCACCTACACAACGGATAAATCCGCACCGTTGAAATAAGTATACACATTGTATCATAAAAATGCAATAGGAAATATACTAAAATTTCAAAAACAGGTATATTCGTTAGTCATCAGATATTTGACACCGTGTAGGAATCCACACGGTGTTTCTTTTTCCTAAAATAATTCTTAGGAGGTCATTCTGATGACAAAAACAACAAACGTAAAAAACTTGAATGGATGACATCGCGTCCGACGGATCAACAATAAACATTAATAAAGCTGTAAAGATGGTAAGAAGAAAACCTGAACTCGGACCACCGAAAAGCAAACGCAGTATCAGGATTATACCTGTGCCCAGAGAATACATCCCCTATGCCCTGTATCTTCGAAATAACGGTGCTCAACCGTTTTTATGGACGCTTTCATCTAAGCATTTCAACAAAAATTATAAATAATTACTGCTTTACTGCAATAACTAAAAGTCGGTCATCTCTTTCGGTTCCCATACATGTCGAGAGTGTCAAGATTTTCTGACCGTATTTCGGAATAATTCCGGTTTTGTAAATCGAATGACTGATGATATAATCAATTTTCTTGTCATACTTCTTTTCGGTTTCTGCGTTTATGAAGTTATAAACATAGTTATC
>ONCP01000015.1 GCA_900316385.1 uncultured Eubacteriales bacterium
TCACAACAACAACGGCTCCAGCGATACAGGCGACGCTCTCTTAGTTGAAAACTGCAACTATCCCGGCGGCTCACCCTCTATCGAAATCAAGGGCGGTACATTCACATCCACAAACGCTAAGGCTGTAGCAAGCTATGCTCAGGATGAGAGCTATCCCGAGGTTAACAACTTCATCAAGAGCGGTACATTCAACAGCGACGTAAGCGACCTCGCTGTAAGCGGAAAGATTGCTCTGGCTGGCACAAACGGCAAGTATACAATCAAGACCGACGTTAACAAGCTCACAGCTAACCACTACGATATCGCAGGCTATCAGAACAAGACTGATAAGACCGGCGAATCCATAGGCGACGAAGGCAACGATATCAAAACAAAGGGTGTTCGTATTATCACAAAGTTCACGAATGACATCAACGCTTCCGAGTACGGCTACATTGTTGGTAAGTACAGCGGCGACAAGGCTGTTGATCTGATGGACTTCTCAAGACTGAACACAAACAACGGTGCTAAGAAGATCGACTGCACAGGCTCAGAAAACACCATCCCCGGTTACGAAAACGGTTATGTAACACTTGCTGTTAACGGTATGGCAGCTGGCGAAAAGGTTGTTGCTCGTTTCTACGCAGTAATCAACGGTGTAACATACTATTCGAACTATGTAAGTGCGTTTGGTAACGTTAATGGCGGCATTCTTGCCGAAATGATTTAAGGAGGAGATACTGATATGAAAACTTTATATACTTCTCCTGTAATTACAGTTGAGGAATTAACAAAGGTTGACGTGCTCTGTGCTTCCACAGAGGTTCACAACGCGAACGCTCCCGGTATCAGTGGTACTTATGATAACGCGGATCAGAAGTTCAGCACACTCGCTGATTTCTCCAACTTCATGTAATTTAATAGGAATTACGACTTTCGCGGAAGGCATTTTGCCTTCCGCGATTTTTTCCCCTCTCCTTGAAGGAGAAGCCTTTCTTTCCCCAAAAACAAAAAATCAAAATCCTCTTGTCACCATATCAATAATATGATATAATATTATCTGTATAGATTTGTGTAAATGGGGTTATATTATGAAACCAAAGGTTACTTTGCTCGCTCACACTCCTTTTCCCGAGGAGGTCGTGGCTATGGCCGCGAAGCTCTGCTATTCCGCTTCCGATATCGAACATATCAGAGAGGGTCTTGACGAGGAGAATACCTCAAAATTTATAGATATGCTCTCTAATATGGGTCACGGCTCGCCGTTTGAGCACGCTTCGTTCACCTTTGGTATAGAGGGAATCAGCCGAGCCTGTTCTCATCAGCTCGTTCGCCACAGGATCGCCTCTTACAGCCAGCAGTCTCAGCGCTATGTTGACGGCACCAAGTTTGAGTTTGTCACTCCGCCCGAGATCGAGAAAAACGAAAAGGCGTATTCTGCCTATAAAAAGGTGATAGATATGCAGTCCGAGGCGTATCGCGAGATCCGCGACGCGCTTGTCGCGGGCTATATCCGCGACGCTTACGGCGACGTTTATCAAGGCTCGGACGAGGAGATCATCAGCGCCTTTAAGGCTGAGAACAAATCCCAATTCTCCGCTTTTCTCAAAAAAGCTAACGAGGACGCTCGTTTTGTGCTCCCCAACGCCTGCACTACCAAAATAGTTTGCACCTTTAACACGAGAAGTCTGGAGAACTTCTTCGCTCACCGTTGCTGTAACCGCGCTCAGTGGGAGATTCGCGAGGTCGCCGAGCAGATGCTTCTTGAGTGTCTCAAGGTCGCGCCTCATCTTTTCTCAAAATGCGGACCTTCCTGCCTGTTCGGACCCTGTCCCGAGGGCAGAATGTCCTGCGGCAAAGCAAAGGAGATGAGGGAGAAGTATGGCAGGTAAATTCATTGTTATCGAGGGCTTGGACGGCTCAGGCAAGGCTACCCAGACCGAGATCCTCAAAAAATACCTTGAAAATAGGGGAGAGAGCGTCAGAAAACTCACCTTTCCCGATTATGACAATCCCAGCTCCGCTTTGGTCAAGCTCTACCTTTCGGGTGAGTTCGGCTCCGATCCCTCAGACGTCAACGCTTACGCCGCGTCCGCTTTTTACACAGTTGACCGTGTGGCAAGCTATCTCAAATTTTGGAAGCGTGACTACGAGAACGGCGTGACTATTCTCGCCGACCGCTACGCGACCTCTAACATTATCTATCAAATGTCCAAGCTCCCTAAATCCGAGTGGGACAGCTTTATCGATTTTCAGGAGAGCTTTGAATACGGCAAGATCCGTGTTCCCAAGCCCGACGCGGTCATCTACCTCGATGTAGAGCCCGAGGTCAGCCAAAAGCTCCTTCTCAACCGCTACAAGGGTGACGAGACAAAAAAAGACCTGCACGAAAAGAACGTGAGGTTCCTTCTCGATTGCCGCGAATCCGCGCTTTACGCCGCCGATAAGCTCGGCTGGAAAAGGATTTCCTGCTGTAAAAACGGCGAAATGCGCTCTATTGAAGATATTTCAAACGACATTATCAGAGAAATTGAAGGATAAACTATGCTTGATTTTAAAACGCCCGTCAAGGACGATTTGGCGTTTCTCCGCAAGGTGTGCGAGAATTACGGCACTATGGGCTGTGATTTTAACGCGTCAAACATCTTTATCTGGAGAAACCGCTATAATATAAAAATTTGCTTTTACGATAACTTCCTCATTCTCGCCTATTTCAGGAACGATCAGCCTTGGGGATATTGCTTCCCCGTCGGCGACGGAGACCCTTCGGGCGCTCTCGCCGAGATTTTCCGCGACGCCAAACAGCGCGGGACCGAGGCTGAGTTTGTTATGCTCACCGATGCCCAAAAGCAAAGGCTTGTTGATATTACAGGCTATGATTTTTCTTTTGAAGAATTAACAGGCGACGAGGATTACATATATACCAATTATGATCTCAGCGTTTTGCCCGGTAAAAAATACCACTCAAAACGTAACCATATATCTAAATTTGACCGCACCTACCCGAAATGGAATTTTAAAATTCTTTCGGAGAATAATTTTAACGACGCGCTGACTATCGCGCGAAAATGGTGTGAAACTAAAGGCGAAAGTCCTCTCGATAACGAGGAATACAAAGCGCTTAAAGAGGCTCTTGAAAATTACTCTCTGCTTCAAATGCACGGCGGCGTTCTCTATGTTGAGGACAAGCCCGTCGCTATGGCAATGGGTTCAAGGATCAATCAGACCACCTTTGACGTCAGCTTTGAAAAGGCGCTTACCGATTATGACGGCGTTTACGCGAAAATCAATAACGAATTTGCGAAAACGCTGATCGGCTTTGAGTTCATCAACCGCGAGGAGGATATGGGTATCGAGTCGCTTCGCAAGTCGAAGCTCAGTTACCATCCCGCCGCGATCCTGAAAAGATACAGGGGAAGAAAAAATGCTTGAAATGATGTACGCCCGTGAGGATGATATTGATTCTTTAAAAGAATTATATTTATCTTGCTTTGACGAGAAACCCGAGGCTGTCGAATTATTCTTTGAAAGAATATACAGACCCGAGAACTGTTTTATCTGCGTTGAACGCGGCGAGCTGATCGCTATGGCGCATTTTCTCCCGACAAAGATCAACGGCCGCGACGCGCGTTACCTTTACGCCGCCGCCACCAAGGAGGAGTTCCGCGGTACGGGTATTATGGACGGCTTGATCAAAGCCGCGCTGTCAATGTACGCGCCCGAGATATGCGTTACGCTTCCTGCCGACGATAAGCTTTATGATTATTATCGCCGATTCAGGTTCAAGGAGCTTACGGTAAACGTAGCTTCGCTCTCGCGTGATGAGGCGGAGACTCTCGCGAAGCCCTATGATGAGCAGGAGCTTGTTGTGGGTGGCTATTGCGGGATAAGAAATCGTGTATTAAAGGATAATTTTCTTTTTTGGAATAATAATCATATCGAATACGCGTTTGATTACTACGCTCTTTACGGAGCGATTATCGTTAAGAATAATTTTGGTTACGCGATCGCTTTGGAAGAAAACGACGTGTGCGAGGTGATCGAGTTCATCTGCGCCGACGCAAACGCTCCGTATATGCTGTTCGATCTTTTGAATAGAACTGCTTGCCAAAGCTTCCGTTTCAGGCTTTCGCCGAACTGTAAGTTTTTTAAATCAGAGCCAGAAAAATTCGCGATGGCAGGATACGCCACAAGGTACGAGCCCGATCATATCTATTCGGGTCTGACCTTGGACTGATTTTTTATATTATTTGTAGATGAACCTGTTCTCTGCATGCAGAAAAGCGGGAAATCGCATTTTTGACCGAGCCGCACTGAGTGCGACGTGGAAATATAAAAGGAGGAGCATATGATTTATTTAATGTTAGCTGACGGCTTCGAGGTTACGGAAGCTCTCACAACCGTTGATGTTCTTCGCCGCGCTAAGCTGGAAACGCTTACCGTCGGCGTGTATAATAAAAGCGTCACCGCGTCCTGCGGTATCACCGTTGAGGCTGATATCACATCCGACGAGGTAGAGCTTGACCGCCTTGACGCGGTCATCCTTCCGGGCGGCATTCCCGGAACTCCGAATCTGGAGAAATCCGACTTTGTTCAAAAAACGATCGATTATGCCGTAGAGAACGGCAAGTGGATCGCCGCGATCTGCGCCGCTCCGTCGATCCTCGGACATAAAGGCTTGCTCGACGGCAAAAACGCGACCTGTTACCCTGGGTGCGAGGTCAATACCCATAAGGTGAATTACACAGGCGCGCCCGCGGTTTGTGACGGAAATATCATCACAGGTAAAGGCGCGGGCTGTACGATAAATTTTGCTCTTTTGATCGCCGAAAAGCTTGCTTCAAAAGCTGTTTCCGACGGCGTTAAGGAGTCTATGCAATGTCCGTAAAAAACCTCAAGTCCAAGAAAACCGAGATCCGCTCCCGTCACAAAAAGCTCAGGGAAAGCTTTCCCGAGGATAAAAAGGCTGAGTTTGACGCGGCGATCGCCGAGCGTTTTCTGGGATTGAGCGAGTATAAAAGCTGTGATACGCTGCTCGCCTTTGTGTCAAAGGACATTGAGGTCGATACCGAGGAAATAATAAACTCTGCCTTTAAAGACGGTAAACGTGTAGCTGTTCCGAAGTGTGACACCGAAACAACTACTATCGAGTTTTATGAGATAAGCTCGTATGATGACTTGGAGCAGGGATTTTACGGATTGCTCGAGCCGAAAAAAAGCTGTAAAAAAGTGGAAAATTTCGATAATTCCGTTTGTATGGTCCCGGGTCTTGTCTATGACCGCGAGGGCTTCAGGCTCGGCTTCGGTAAGGGCTATTATGACAGGTTTCTGATCGATTATTCGGGAGTTACAGTCGGAGTTTGTTATTCGCGCTGCATTGAAAAGGAAATACCCAGAGGTTTTTACGACCGCCCAATCGGTATGGTCGTTACCGAAAAGTATATTATTGATAACAGAAATCTTTAAGCGGGGATTATGATAATGGATAATAATTCTTTTGAAGAAAAATCAGCAAATGAAATTCGCAGACAAAAGGTTCAGAATTTTCATATGAATATCAACAACGATGACCTCGCCGTCGGCGAGCGTTACCGCCAGCTTGAGAACCTTGACGTCGAAGCTCCCGAGACGATCAGCTCGTACTCCGACGATGATGTGAAAAAGCAGATGAAGCGTTCATCAAGGCTTCACATTAAGGCGAAGCGCAAGGAGCAAAAGAAGGAACGCAAATATATCGACCGTCAGAATAAACGCAGATTCAGAATAATCTGGTGGACATCGGTCGCGCTTGCGGGACTTACCGTCGCTCTGTTTTTGATGGTCGGAGTGGGGGATATGCTCGCTATGAACCGCAGCGAGGACGGCTACGCGACAATCGCCATTCCCGAGAATCCCTCTTTGTCTGATGTTAGCCGCGTGCTTGCGGACAAGGGTGTGATCAGAGAACCCGGTTTCTTCGAGCTTTACGCTAAGCTTACAAAAAACGAGGATTTCAGTCAGGGCGATTACAAAATCAAGACCAATATGGACTACGAGGCTATCATCAACTATCTCGGGTCAATGCAAAACCGAACCGATACCATCAAGGTCACTATCACCGAGGGTATGAACGTTCAGGAAATCGCCGCTTATCTTGTCAAGAAGGGCGCGCTTTCGAGTCCCGATCATTTCCTTGAGCTGTGCAAATCCGATTATTTTGACGAGGATTACGAGTTTGTTAAGCACGATAATGACGATAAGCGTTATTATAAGCTTGAGGGATATCTTTTCCCCGATACCTACGAGTGCTATAAGAACGAGAGAGCCGAGCTCACGATAACCCGTATGCTTGATAACTTCGAGTACCGCACAACCTATGATCAGAATGTTGACGGTTACAGCAAGGCGGTCAATGTCAGCAAACGTATAAAGGACATCAAGGATTTTGATCTGGATCAGATTCTTACGATTGCTTCGGTCATTCAGGCTGAGGCGGCGAGCGTTGAGGATATGTACAATGTCAGCTCTGTAATCCATAATCGTCTTGCTTCCGACGCTGACGAGGGTGTTCTGAGGCTCGATCTTGATTCTACCAAATATTATCCTTACAGAAAGCGCTCGGATATCCCCGATGATATCCGTAAGGGCTACAAGAGCACTTACAATACATATTCCATCAAGGGCTTGCCCCCGGGACCGATTTGCAATCCCGGTATGCAGGCGATTTTAGCCGCTATTTATCCGAACGATACGGATTATCTCTATTTCTGCCACGCAAAGGACGGTACGCCTTATTACGCCTACGACCTTTCCGAGCACGAATACAATCTTTCTTTGGCTGGATTGATTTAATATGATAAAACCTGAAATTTTAGCTCCCGCGGGTGACTTCGAGTGTCTGTCATCCGCGGTAAAATTCGGCGCGGACGCTGTTTTTCTGGCGGGAAAACAGTTTGGAATGCGCACCGCTTCAAAGAATTTTGACCTCGACGAATTAAAAAAAGCCTGTGAGCTTGCGCATATGAACGGCGTGAAGATACACCTTACCTGTAACACGCTTCCGCGCAATGACGAGCTTGCTGCGCTGCCCTCGTTTTTAGAGGCGTCGGCTGACGCGGGCGTTGACGCTTTTATTATCGCGGACGTCGGCGTTATGGAAATGGCGAAAAAATACGCTCCGAGCGTAGCGATTCACGTTTCAACGCAAGCGGGAATAACTAACTTCGCGACCGCGAATACGCTCTATAATATGGGCGCTTCGCGAGTTGTTCTGGCGAGAGAGCTCAGCTTGGAGGAGATCGCGGGCATTCGCGCCAACACTCCGTCCGAGCTTGAAATAGAGTGCTTTGTGCACGGAGCTATGTGCGTGTCCTTCTCAGGCAGATGTCTTATCTCAAGCTATATGACGGGACGCGACGCCAATCGCGGCGACTGCGCTCAGCCTTGCAGATGGAAATATCATCTGTTTGAGGAAAACCGCGATGGTCAGTTTTTCCCTGTTGAGGAGAACGATCAGGGTACCTTCCTGTACAACTCGCGCGATCTGTGTATGATCGAGCATATCCCCGAGCTTGTTAAGGCAGGGATATCCAGCTTCAAGATCGAGGGCAGAGCAAAGTCAAGTTATTATGTCTCTGTAATAACAAACGCTTACCGCCACGCGGTGAATGAATATATGAAAAATCCCGAAGGCTTTGTTTTGCCCGACTGGATCAAAGAGGAAACCGAAAAAATCAGCCACCGCGAGTACAACACGGGCTTCTATTTTGGTTCGGAGCCGGGACAGGTGACCGCGAACGGCGGCTATATCCGTCATTATGATGTAGTTGCTTTTTGCGAGACTTCTGACGGTTTTACTGCCAAGATCACTCAGCGTAATAAGTTTTTTACGGGCGATACTCTTGATATTCTTCCTCCGAGCGGAATACCGTTCAATGTCAAGTGTCTCGGACTTATAAATGAAAACGGCGAGAGCGTCGAAAGCGCTCCTCATGCTATGGAAAAGCTGTTAATGCGAACCGACGCCGAAATTCCCGCGGGATCGGTAATACGCAAAAAGAAAAAATAGCATTTCAAAAGTTTTTCGGCTATTTACTTGACATTTTTTTATCTTAGTCTTATAATCATTAAGGATATAACAAAGCTGACATTTGCTTTGGTAACGGCTTTGACGGAACGAGTAAAGCTCCGCGTTTTTCAGAGAGAGGTCGGTAGGTGCAAGACCTTAAACAACAGCTTTACAGCCACTCCCGAGCTCCGTATGAAAGTACGGCGTTTGTCCGCGTTAAGGATGTTCAAGCGGGTATTTTTTAAATACCAATTTGGGTGGTACCGCAGGATTCGCTCCTGTCCCATTGTGGGACGGGAGCTTTTTTATTACAGAACGTTTCACAAGTCTCCTAAATTTTACAGGACTGTTTAGGTAAGGGGATATGAACACTTGACAGGAACGTTCAAGATAGATATGGAGGATTCAAAAAATGCAATGGACAGGACTTAATGAACTTAGAGAAAAATTCTTATCCTTTATGGAAAGCAAGGGCTGCCTCAGACTGCCCTCGTTCCCGCTTATTCCAAAGGACGACAAGAGCCTGCTGTTGATCAACAGCGGTATGGCGCCTATGAAAAAGTATTTTACAGGCGAGATCACGCCCCCGAGAACAAGGGTAACGACCTGTCAGAAGTGTATCCGTACGCCCGATATTGAGGAGGTCGGAAAGACCGACCGCCACGGCACATATTTTGAAATGCTCGGAAACTTCTCTTTCGGAGATTATTTCAAGAACGAGGCTACCGCGTGGGCGTGGGAGTTCTTCACCGAGGTGCTTGAGATCCCGAAGGAAAAGCTCTATGTCTCCGTTTACGAGGAGGATGACGAGGCGTTTGATATCTGGACAAAGAAGGTCGGCGTAGACCCTGAGCATATGGTGCGTCTCGGCAAGGCGGACAATTTCTGGGAGCATGGCTCGGGTCCCTGCGGCCCCTGTTCCGAGATCTACTACGACAGAGGCGAGGAGCACGGTTGCGGCAAGCCCACCTGTAAGGTCGGCTGTGACTGCGACAGATATATGGAGGTCTGGAACCTCGTATTTACCCAGTTTGATAACGACGGAAACAATAATTACACTCCGCTTGAGCATCCCAATATCGATACGGGTATGGGACTTGAGCGTCTTGCCTGCGTAATGCAGGGCGTTGACAATCTGTTCCTTGTCGATACCGTTCAGAATATTATGAAGCACATCAGCGAAATCGTCGGCGTTAAATACGGCGAAAGTGAAAAGACAGATATCTCGCTGCGCGTTATTACCGACCATATCCGCTCCACGACCTTTATGATCGCTGACGGTGTAATGCCGTCAAACGAGGGCAGGGGATATGTTCTCCGCCGTCTCCTCAGACGCGCCGCTCGCCACGGCAGACTTCTCGGCTACAAGGAACCCTTCCTTTACAAGGTCTGCGATACTGTTATAAAAGAAAACGAGAGCGCTTATCCCGAACTCAGAGAGAAGGAAGCCTTCATAATCAAGCTTATCAAGGTCGAGGAAGAAAACTTCGCTCGTACGATCGATCAGGGCTTTGAGCTTCTCAATAAGATCATCAGCGCTAAAGAAACAAAGATAATCTCCGGAGAGGACGCCTTTAAGCTTAACGATACCTTCGGCTTCCCGATAGATCTGACAAGAGAGATCGCTGCGGAAAGCGGTATCAAGGTAAACGTCGAGCGCTTTACGGAGCTTCTCGCGGAGCAGAAGAAGCGCAGCCGTGATGCCCGCAAAAACGCCGGGGCGGACGCGTGGATAACCGATTCTACCGATCTGTCCGACATTTCCGCAACAGATTTTCTCGGTTACACCGAGCTTGAATGTAACAGCGGCATTCTCGCTATCATCCGTAACGGCGAGAGGGTAGACATCGTATCAGAGGGCGAGAGCGCTATCGTCGTCACTGAAAAGACCTCACTGTACGCCGAATCTGGCGGTCAGGTAGGTGACACGGGCGTTATCAGCTCTGATAACGGAAAGGCGACCGTCGATAATACCACAAAGGACGCTAACGGCATTTTCCTTCATGCGGTAACCGTCGAAAATGGCGCTTTGACTGTCGGCGATAATGTCAAGCTTTCGGTAGATAAGGAACGCCGTGAGGCAATCACACGTAATCATACCGCCGCGCACCTCCTTCAGACGGCGCTCAGAGAGGAGCTCGGAACACACGTTGAACAGGCGGGTCAGCTTGTCAACGAAAAGATCGTGCGTTTTGACTTCACTCATTTTGAGGCTATGACCGCTTCACAGCTTCTCAACGTAGAGCACAGAGTTAATGAGATCATCTTGCAGGGCTTGAAGGTTACAACAGAGGAGCTTCCGATTGAGGAAGCGAAGAAGCGCGGAGCTATGGCGCTCTTCGGCGAAAAGTACGGCGACGTTGTTCGCGTTGTATCGGCAGGGGATTACTCGGTAGAGCTCTGCGGCGGTACTCACGCGGATAATACCGCGAAGCTCGGACTCTTTAAAATCCGTCAGGAGGGCTCCGTCGCGGCAGGAGTAAGAAGAATCGAGGCTTGCACAGGCTTTAACGTTCTTGATTACCTCAATAACGCTATCCGAATGATATTCAGCACAGCGTCTGTTCTCAAGCTGAACGATCCCAAAAAGCTCACTCAGGCGGCAACAAAGTTTTTTGATGAAATCAAGGATAAGGACAGACAGATCGCCGAGCTCAACCGCAAGCTCGCTCAGGCTCAGCTCGGAGCGCTCACGGACAACGCCGTGGATGTTAAAGGCGTAAGCGTGATTTCCGCTAAGGCGGAGGTTGAAAGCGGTCAGCTCCGTGATGTTACAGCTATGTGCACCGATAAGAACGAAAATTCCGTTGTCGTTCTCGCTTCGATAAGCGGCGGCAAGGCGACCTTTGCCTGTCGCGTCGGCAAGGAAGCGCTGAAGCTCGGACTTAACGCGGGCAAGATCGTCCGCGCCGTAGCTCAGCTCACAGGCGGCAACGGCGGCGGTAAGCCCGATATGGCAATGGCGGGCGCCAAGGACATCACAAAGGTGGACGACGCTCTCGCGGCTGTTAATGATATAGTCGGTGAAATGATGTAAAACAATAAAATAAAACTTCCTTCGCGTGTCGGGCGTTGCCTTGGATCGCGAAGGAAGTATTTGTAAAAAGCAAAAAGGCTGTCCTTCGGGACAGCCTTGAATTTTGCGATTTTATTGCGTTTTATCAGATCGCGCGCTCAACCTTACCTGAACGTAAGCATCTTGTGCAAGCGTAAACGTGCTTGGGAGAGCCGTCAACGATAGCCTTTACTCTCTGGACATTGGGCTTCCATGCTCTGTTAGAACGTCTGTGTGAGTGGGAAACCTTGATACCGAAAGTAACGCCCTTACCGCAGAAATCACATTTTGCCATGTCTCTGCACCTCCTTATGAGAATTTCATTATATTTCTAAACTAACTACCATATTATAAATGAAAACTCCGTAAATTGCAAGTGTTTTTTAAAAAATTTTTCAATACTTGTTTTTTATTTCTATATATAGTATAATAACTATAACTATTGATTTTAAGGTGAATAAGTATGCTCAGTTATCTTATCAGCGGTTTCCGCGGCGGTAATATTGATTTTATGACCGTTGTTATCGATATCGCGGTATCGCTTCTTGTTATTTTTCTTATTATGCCTTTTCACGAGTGGGCTCATGCTTTTACAGCGTACAGGCTCGGTGATAAAGGTATCAAACAGAGGGGCAGACTCTCTCTCAATCCGCTTTCTCATATCGACCCGATCGGCGCGTTGTTGATTATCTTTGTCGGCTTCGGTTGGGCAAAGCCCGTGCCGATCGATCCCAGATATTTCAAAAATCCGAAGGTCGGAATGGGTATCTCGGCTCTTATGGGACCTGTCGCCAATTTTATCGCGGCTATCGCGGGCGGATTGATCATAAACGCTCTTTCGACCTTTTTCCCGGGATATATGATCACGAGTGATTTCGGTTATTATGTATGGCTGTTCTTCTCGTATTATATCGTGCTCAATGTCGGGCTTGCCGTATTCAACCTCATCCCGATCCCGCCGCTCGACGGCTCAAAGGTTCTGATGATGTTTTTACCCGACAGAACTGTCAATACTATATATCAGTACGAGCAGTATTTCTTTATTTTCATCATCCTGCTTTTCTGGTTCGGAGGCGGCTTTGTCAGCAGGATCACGGAACCCGTCACTGACTTCGTAGTTTGGCTCACGGGACTTCCGTTCGGAATGGGTTGATCCGAGATGGATAATATTCAGTTAAGTTACAAGCTCGATTGCTACGAGGGTCCTCTCGATTTGCTTTTGAGCCTTATCGCCAAGAACAAGATCAATATTTACGATATCGTGATCGCCGATCTGCTCGAACAGTATATGGAGCAGATAAAGCTTATGCGCGAGAATCAAATGGATGTGGCGTCCGAATTTCTCGCTATGGCCTCAAGACTTGTATATATCAAGTCCGCTATGCTTCTTCCGAAGCACGAGGAGGAGGCGGAGGAGCTCAAGCGCGAGTTGAGCGGACAGCTTATTGAGTATCAGCTTTGCAAGGAGATCGCCTCCAAGCTCAGCGGTATTTATGACTTTGACACATTCTACAAGGACGCGTCTCCCGTAAAGTTTGATCTGACCTACAACCGCAGGCATGACCCGAAGGATATAGTTAAGGGTTATATCGACGCGGTAGGCAGGGGAAAGCGAAAGCTACCGCCGCCTCAGTCGGCGTTTTCGGGTATCATTGAGAGAAAGATCGTCTCGGTCAACGCCAAAATCATAACTGTTATGCGCCGGCTTTGGAAGGGCAACCGCGTCAGATACGTGGAGCTCTTTGACACCGCCGAGGGAAGGGGAGACCTTGTCGCAACATTTCTCGCGGTTCTTGAACTCGTGAAGGGCAAGAGGGTTCGTATCGACGGCGACGGCGACGACGCGAAAGTATATATGCTGGAGGACAGAAAATGACAGCAGAAAAAATAAACGCCGCGATCGAAGCGATTCTTTTTGCCAACGGGTCTTCGGTTGAGCCGTCGAGGATCGGCGTCGCTCTGGAGATTTCCGAGGCAGAGGCAAAGGAAAGGCTCGACGCTCTGATGACTGAATATCAGAACAGCGGCCGCGGCATTACCATAATCAGATTAAAGGACAGCTACCAGATGGTTACCGTCAAGGAGTACGCTCCGTATATCAGGACCGTTATGGATCTGCGCAGAAACACTCCGCTTTCTCAGGCGGCGCTTGAGGTGCTCGCTGTGATCGCCTACAACCAGCCTGTGACAAAAGCCTTTGTCGAGCAGATAAGAGGCGTGGATTGCTCGGGTGTTATCGGTTCGCTCACCTCAAAGGATCTGATCGAGGAGAAGGGCAGGCTCGAGCTTCCGGGAAGACCGCTTCTCTACGGAACCACCGAGAACTTCCTCAGATGCTTTAATATCAGCTCTCTCGACGAGCTTCCGCCGCTCCCCGAGGATAACGCTCCCGCTGATGAGGGAGACGTTCAGCTCACCGTCGAGGAAGCGCTTGAACAAATAACCGAGTAATATGTTCGTTCTGTATATAATTCTAGGAATACTTCTTTTCTTGTTTTTGCTGACTCTTTTGAATATCCGCGTGATCGCGGTTTATAACGAGGAGCTGACGCTTTGGGTCAGAGTGGCGTTTGTAAAGCTGAGGCTTGTACCGCCGAAGCCCAAAAAGAAAAAGAAGAAAAAACCTCAGAAAAAGCCCTCAAAAAAGCCGTCCAAGCAAAAGCCCGAAAAGAAAAAGGCGAAAAAATCCTTTGATTTTAAGGCTCTTGTCAAGGAGAACGGTGTTTCGGGCATAATAAATATAGTAAAGCGGATCGCGAAGCTCGCTGTCGGAACGCTGAAAGATTTCTTCTCCGCGGTTACGGTTACAAAGCTCAGCGTTTATCTGAAAATCGCGGGAAGCGATGCGGCTGATTCAGCGATAAAGTACGGCAGAGTCTGCGCCGTGCTGTTTCCTTCACTGAACGCCGTGATGAATGTTGTCAGGGTCAAGAAATACGAGGTGAACGTTAACCCCGACTTTTCCGACGAGCCGAAAAATTCCGCGAAAGCAGAGCTCAGAGCAAAGATCCGTGTGCTCTCAATTATAATAATCGCGTTTAAGCGAGGTATTCAGGCGCTTAAACTGTTTATGAAATTAAAAAAATCCGACACTAAATCTGTCGATGAAAAGGAGAAATAAATATGAGCGATCATCCTATCAACAGCTTAATGGACACAACTATGAACAAAATCAAGGAAATGGTTGACGTCAACACCATTATCGGCGATCCGATCACTTCGCCTGACGGTACGATCATTATCCCTGTTTCCAAGGTGAGCTACGGCTTTGCCTCGGGCGGTTCAGATTTCCCGACAAAAAACGAGAACAAGGACTGCTTCGGCGGCGGTTCGGGAGCAGGCGTTACGATCCAGCCTGTCGCGTTCCTGACAGTATATCAGGGCAAGGTAAACCTTATGCCGATAGAGAAATTTGACGGCGCCGCTGACAGAGTTGTCGGTATGGTTCCCGATCTGGTTGATAAGGTTACTGGACTTTTCAAAAAGGACAAGAGCAAGAAGGCTGACGACGCTGACGCGGAAGCCGCGGATGAGGACGACCTCTTTTAACAGCTGACCTCACATCATCAACGGCGGTTCAAGCTTCGCGGATGAACCTATCCTTTCGCCGCAAGTCGGTGAGCGCGCCCGCGTAAGAAGGATAACGGATTTCCGACAGAGAAACACCGAGCGCGGCGTTGAAGAATAAAAAAGAAATAAATAATTTATTCGTAACATATATTCTATCGGTGATGTATATGAAACGGATTATTTCAATATTTCTTTTTCTTACTCTTGCGGTTGCTTCGGTTTGCTCTGTTCGCGCGGAGATAAGCGTTAACGCGGAGGCTTGCGTTCTGTATTGTCCTGACAGCGGCGAGGTTTATTTTTCTAAAAACGAAAATAAACGAATGCGCCCTGCCAGCACAACAAAGCTGATGACAGCGCTGATAACTCTTGAATACGCTGAAAAAAACAATAAAAAAGTTGAGTTCACAAGCGATATGACGGCTGAAGGCAGCAGTATGTATCTGAAGTTCGGAGAGGTTGTCACGCTCAAGGATCTCGCTGTCGGACTTCTTATGCGTTCGGGAAACGACGCCGCTAATGCCGCGGCAGTCGCTATCGCGGGAAGCAAGGAAAAATTCGCCAAGCTGATGAACAAACGCGCACGCAAAATCGGTATGAAAAACACCCATTTTGTTACTCCCAGCGGATTGGATGACGACGATCATTATTCAACCGCTTATGATCTCGCGCTTTTGATGGCTGAGGCTATGCGTAACGAAGCTTTCTCGGCACTTTGCGGCAAAAAAAGCGAGAGCGTCAGGTTCGTTAAGCCTAAAGGAAAAAGCGTAACTTACGCGAATCATAACAGGCTTTTGTCGCTGTATCCGAACTGCGTCGGCGGCAAAACAGGCTACACTATCGCGGCAGGAAGGTGTCTTGTTACCGCCGCGAGAAAAGACGGACTAACTCTGATAGCCGTTACGCTCAACGACAAGCGCGACTGGAACGACCATATCGCGCTTTATAACTACGGCTTTGAAAATTATAAAATGAAGCTTCTCGACGACAGCGACTTTCATCTGAATGTCAGCACTGTCGGCGGCGAAAAGGATATCACCATTGTGTCATCCTTCGACTGCGAGAGATTTGTTCTGCCCGCGGGTGATTATTCGCGCGTCAAACGAAAAATATCGCTGGAGAATTTTCTTTACGCTCCGATCAAATCGGGCGAGACGGTAGGACAGATCGTATACTCTTTGAACGGCAAGGCTTTGGCGGTTCATAAGTTGATCGCGGAGGAAGATAATTCGTTTAAGGAAAATAAAAAGCTGTTTGGAATATTTTAAAGGTAATTTTATGAAGAATAATCTTGTAAGACTTCAAAAATTTATGGCTGATTGCGGCGTTGCCTCACGCAGAAAAAGCGAGGAGCTTATTGTGAACGGCGCCGTCAAGGTCAACGGCAGAACCGCAGAGCTCGGCGATAAGGTCAACCCGACTGTTGATAAGGTCTATGTTCATAACAAAAGAGTTGTGATGAAACGCAAGGGCGGTAAGCGTTACATAATGCTAAACAAGCCGCGCGGCTTTGTCACCACAATGAGCGACGAGATGAACAGAAAATGCGTCGCCGATCTCGTGAAGGACATTCCCGAGAGAGTGTATCCCGTTGGCAGACTTGACAAGGACAGCGAGGGTTTGTTGATTATGACGAATGACGGTGAGTTTGCGAATCTCGTAACTCATCCGAAGCAGCAGATCAACAAGGTCTACCATGTAACAGTCCGTCCCGATATGACCGACGAGCAGGCAAAAATTCTGTCAAAAGGAATTTTGATCGACGGCAGAAAGACCGCGCCTTGTGAGGTCAGAATTATGGGCAGAGGCGAGGACAGAGCTAACGTTGAGATGGTTCTGCGAGAGGGCAGGAACCGAGAGATCAGAAAAATGTGCGAAAGCTTTGATCTTGAAGTCATCAGGCTCAGAAGAATCGCCATAGGTAACGTTAAAATGGGTAAGCTCAAAAAAGGAATGTGGCGCGACCTTACCGATGTGGAAATCAGAAAGCTTACCGCAAAGTAAAATATGAAAAATCATCCTTCGATGGATTCGAGCGTAACAGTGTTCGGTTTCAGCGAAGGATTTTTTTTTAATGTGTTGTCTGCCTGCGCACAAAATATCTCTCAACATAAAAAAACACTTGCTTATTTATTGAATTTGAGATATAATTGACTATGTATTTTGATGTTCTTTTAAAAGGGGACATTTGGTAATTTTATAAACTGGAGGAATAAAGATGAGTATTGAGAGTGTAACTCAGGCAAAGGCTTCTATTGCCGAGACTTCCGCGTACAAAACTCTCTCCGCGTTCTTTGACGGCGGCAGCTTTACAAGCGTAGCGACGCTCGCGAAATCAGAGGATTGCTATGCCGAGGTTGTCGCGGGAATGGGCGACGTCAACGGAGCGAAGGTTATCGCGTTCGCGCAGAATCCCGATTTTTGCGGAGGAGCGATGAGCGAGGCGCAGGCAAAGAAGCTGATTAAAATATATGATCTCGCGATGAAAACAGGCACGCCTGTCGTAGGCTTTTATAACAGCAAGGGCGGCAGACTTAACGAAGGCAACGCTCTGCTTCAGGGCTTTGGCGATGTTCTGAACGCTTCCGCGAGACTTTCGGGCGTTGTTCCCCAGATATCAGTAATCCTCGGCGACTGCCTCGGAACCGGAGCGCTCAACGCTGTTTCCGCGGACTTTGTCATCGCTGTAAAGGACGCCAGACTTTCTCTTGATACAATGGGAAATAACTGCGACACTGAGTATAACGCCGAAAACGGTATCGTTAATGTTGTCGCTGACGACGAAAACGACGCTATCGTTAAAGCTCAGGAGCTTCTCGATTATCTTCCTTCCTGTAACCTTGAGGCTGTTGTTCCTTTCGAGAGCGAGGAGTCGGGCGAGGGAGAGTGTCTTGTTTGCCGCAATGTCGATAACGGCTCAACATATAAAATCAATCTTGACTACGGCAAGAACGCCCGTACAGCCTTCGCGGCTTTTGACGGCGAGGTCGTAGGTCTGGTCAATACGCTCGGCGGAAAACTCAGCTCTGACGACGCTTCCAAAATCGCCAAGCACGTTCGCTTCTGCGACGCTTTCTCGATCCCCGTGATCACTTTTGTGAATACCGAGGGCTTTGAGGATATCAGATCTGCCGCTAAGGTCAGCTCCGCGTACGCTGAGGCTACAACCGTGAAGATTTCCGTCGTTACAGGTACCGCTGTCGGCGCCGCTTATATCGCTCTGGCAGGCTCTGGCGCGAACGCGGACGCTGTTTACGCTCTTGACGAGGCCGTGATCAGTCCCGTCAATCCCGAGGCGGCGCTCCTCATCACCGATCCCGAAAGGCTCAATGTTCCCGTTTCGGAGCAGGCCGCGGTCGTTGAAGCATACGCCAAGGATAATCTTTCTGCCGAGAAGGCTGCCGAAAACAGCTATGTCGACGATATTATCACGGAAGCTGAGCTTCGAAGCACTATCATCAACTCGCTTTCCATTCTTGACGGCAAGCGAGTAAAGACTATCGCAAAGAAACATTCTACAATATAAAGGGGTAATCAAAATGAAGAATTTAAGAATCACAGTTAACGGCACTTCGTATGATGTTCAGGTTGAGGAGCTTGGCGGCTCCGCTCCCGCGGCTGCTGCTCCTGCTGCTCCCGCTCCTGCGGCTGCTCCCGCTCCCGCCGCGCCTAAGGAGGCAGGCGGCGCAGGCTCGGTCAAGGTGACCGCACCCATGCCCGGCACAGTTGTAAGAATTGAAGTAAACAAGGGTGACACCGTAAAGGCAGGTCAGGATCTTGTTTTTGTTGAGGCAATGAAGATGGAAACACCCGTCAAGGCTGCTCAGGACGGCACAATAGCGTCCATCGACGTCCAGAAGGGCGAGGCTGTTGAGACAGGTAAGGTTCTCCTTACAATGAATTGATCCTTTGGATTCTGAAATATCGGAAAGGAGAAACGAGTAATCATTATGCCTAAAAAAGTTTTAGTTACCGAAACCGCTCTGCGCGACGCTCATCAGTCGCTTATCGCAACGAGAATGACCACCGAGGAAATGCTTCCCGTGCTTCCGCTCCTCGACAAGATCGGCTACCACTCACTCGAGTGCTGGGGAGGAGCGACCTTTGACAGCTGTCTGCGATTCCTTAACGAGGATCCGTGGCAGAGACTGCGCACAATCCGCGAAAACTGTCCCAACACAAAGCTCCAGATGCTTTTCAGAGGTCAGAATATGCTTGGATACCGTCATTACGCGGATGATGTCCTCGACTATTTTGTACAGAAGAGCGTAGCGAACGGAATTGATATCATCCGTATTTTTGACGCTCTCAACGATATCAAGAACCTTCAAAGCGCTATCAAGGCCGCTAAGAAGGAGGGCGCTCACGCTCAGGTAGCGATCAGCTACACCACAGGTCCCGTTTTCACAAACGACTATTATGTAGATTACGCCAAGCGTATCGCTGACGCTGGCGCGGATTCGATCTGTATCAAGGATATGGCGGCTCTGCTCACTCCTTACAAGACGTATGAGCTTGTAAAGGCTATCAAGGAAGCAGTTGACCTTCCCGTCGCGCTTCATACTCATTACACCTCGGGTCTCGGCTCAATGTGCCTGATCAAGGGCGTTGAGGCGGGCGCGGATATTATCGATACCGCTATTTCGCCGCTTTCTCAGGGCACCTCGCATTCCCCGACAGAGTCGATGGTCGCCGCGTTTGAGGGCACAGAGTATGACACAGGTCTTAATCTTGAGGCGTTCACCGAGATCCGCAATTACTTTATGGATCTGCGCAAAAAATATATTGATTCGGGTCTTCTCGATACCAAGATTCTTACAGCCGATACAAAGGCTCTGCTTTATCAGGTTCCCGGCGGAATGCTCTCCAACCTCATCTCTCAGCTCAAGCAGGCGGGAAAAGAGGATCAGCTTGAGGAATGTCTCGCTGAGGTTCCTCGCGTAAGAAAGGACGCGGGCTATCCGCCTCTTGTTACACCGACATCTCAGATCGTCGGTACTCAGGCTGTGTTCAACGTGATCACAGGCGAGCGTTATAAGATGGTTACCAAGGAATTCAAGGGTATTATCGAGGGAAAGTACGGTACAACTCCGATGCCGATCGACCCCGAATTCAGAAAACAGATCATCGGCGACGAGGAGCCTATCACCTGTCGTCCCGCCGACCTTCTCGAGCCCGAGCTCGACAAGCTCAGAGCCGAGATACCGCAGTATATCGAACAGGAGGAGGACGTTCTTTCCTACGCGCAGTTCCCCGAGGTCGCTGTCAAGTTCTTTGAGAAGCGCCGCGAGGAGAAGGCGGGGATTAACTCCGACTTCGGCGATAAAGAAAATAAGGTTTACCCCGTTTAATGTAAAAAGCTCCCGTTTCGGGAGCTTTTTCAATTGCGGTATCAGCTTAAATTTTGATTATTCCGTTTGTAAAATCTCTGCCGCTGTTTCGGATCCTTTTGAACGCGAGCGAGTGGATGTCTGTCGCCGCGATGTCAATGTCAAAAGTTTTTTTGGCGATCTCGTCAAGCTTTTTGTAGCCGTCGGCAACATTAACTATAACAGGCAGGGAAGAGTGCTTTTTGATTTGAGATAGAAGCTCCGCGCCCGTGTCGTTAAAACCGAGTACCCGAATATATGAAGGATTTTGATTTGCGCTTTCCGCTGTGATCCCAAGCAAAGCGGATATCAGTATCCTTCTTATTCTTGCCATTGTATAACGCTTTGTTTTAATACTTTCGCACAGTTCGCCGAGATTGCGTCCTGTTTTGACTGCCTCGATTATTCTGTTTTCAAGTCCTTCGTTAACCTCGGGAAGCTCGGCGATTTTCTCGGCAGGCATAGTTCTGAGCTTGTAGAATAGGGCTTTTTCCAGTCTTTCGGTTAAAGCGAAATCTTCTCCGTACAGTTCGGGAGTAAAAACGGAGTAATCCGAGTTTTTCTCAATTAATTCACGAATGTGGCAGGCGCTTGTGAATATTCCGTCAGCCGCTTTTTCATCGTGCTCCGCGCCGATCCTTTTAGTTATATGCGGCTTGATAGCCGTCCCCTTTATAGCCTTGAGGTACTCGATCGCGAGAATATTGTTCGAGCCCGATACCATACCTCCCAGATTCGGCGAAACGGTATAAAGCGCCTTTTCAACAGCTTTTGGGTAATAATCTCCGTTGTCCATACAGCGCTTTATTTCGTTGTTAAAGCTTTCTTCAAAAAATAACTCCGCGGCTTTTTCAAGGCTTTCAAGATCGTCGGTTTCCGTTCCAAAGCAAAGCCTGTCGGTTATTCCCAAAGCCTCGGCGGTTTTCACTCCGCCCTTAGCGAAATTTTCCGCGGGAGAGAGCGAGTAAACAGTCGGAAGCTCAATAACAAGGTCAACGCCGTTTCTGAGAGCGGCAACGCACCTGTCAAACTTGTCATATATCGCGGCGCTACCTCTCTGGGTAAAGCTTCCGCTCATAATCGCGGCGACTGCGTTATTTGTTTCGCGTTTTACGCGTTCAACTTGGTATTTGTGACCGTTATGAAAAGGGTTATACTCCGAAATAATTGCAGAAAGCTTCAAAATATCGCTCCAAATGTGAATTTTTCTTCAAAATAACTTGCAAAATTCTTTTCTTTAGTTTATTATATTATAGTGCAATTTAAAAAACTAATCAATACGAAGGGGAAAAAACAATGAAAATATTAGTAATCAACGCGGGAAGCTCTTCGCTCAAGTACCAGCTTATCAATATGGACGGCGAGAAGGTGCTCGCCAAGGGCAACTGCGAGCGTATCGGCGATGAGGGCAGCTTCATCGGTTATAAGACCGCTGACACTCAGATCAAAAAAGAAGTTCCTATGCCTGACCACCCTGTCGCTTTCAATGAGGTAAAGAATATGCTCCTCGATCCCGAGGTCGGCGTAATCAACGATATTTCCGAGGTTTCCGCTGTCGGTCACCGCGTAGTACAGGGCGGCTCGATTTTCCACGAGTCCTGTCTTGTTGACGATAAGGTTATCGCGGATATCCAGAGCCTTTCTCCCTTGGCTCCGCTTCACAATCCCGCGAACGCTCAGGGTATTATCTCCAGCGAGAAGGTTTTCGGCAAGGACACTCCTCAGGTTGTAGTTTTCGATACAGCCTTCCATTCCACAATGCCCGAGAAGGCGTATATGTACGCTGTTCCTTATGAGTATTACGAGAAATACGCGGTTCGCCGTTACGGCTTCCACGGCACATCTCACCGTTTTGTAAGCGCTGAGATGGCAAAGCGTATGGGCAAGGATATCAAGGACTTAAAGCTCATCACCTGCCATATCGGAAACGGTTCCTCAATTACCGCTATTGACGGCGGCAAGGTTATCGATACCACAATGGGTCTTACCCCGCTCGACGGCTTTATGATGGGAACTCGCTCGGGCTCGCTCGATCCCTCGGTTGTAACTTTTATTATGGAGAAGGAAGGACTTTCCGCCTCCGAGATGGATACAATCCTCAACAAGAAGTCGGGTCTCCTCGGTATTTCGGGAATCTCCAGCGACGACCGTGACGTTGCCGCGGCTGAGGCTGAAGGTAACCACAGAGCCAAGCTCACTCACGATATGCTTTATTATCAGATCGCAAAGTACATCGGCTCGTTCTACATCGCTCTCGGCGGTTGTGACGGAATCGTATTTACGGCAGGTCTCGGCGAGAATCAGCCCGTGCTTCGTCAGGCTGTCTGCGAGTATCTTGCTCCCATCGGCGTCAAGGTTGACGTTGAGGCTAACAACGCGTGTATCCACGGCAATGAGGGAACGCTCTCCGCTCCCGATTCCAAGATCCGCGTAGAGCTTATCGCTACAAACGAGGAGCTTGTTATAGCCAGAGATACAAAGGCTATCGTTGAGAAGCTTTAATATTTCAAATAATCCAAAAGGTCGAAGACGCTCAAACGTCTTCGACCTTTTTTCAAATTTGTGTTATATCTCAAATGTCATTCCCGTTTTAATATAGTTGAGGTTTTTCATATACGGTTTCATAAATTCATATTGTTCAACTCCGGTACAATGGCACGTAAAGAATTCGGTGGGGCAGGAGGCCAGCTCCTTAGCGTACTCAGCCAGAGTGTCGTCGAGAGGAAGCTTCATAAAGTGAAAACCTCCGATCAGCACGTCAGGGTTGAACCAATTGATAATGTTAAAAATACCCTTGTGCGAGCAGCCGCTGATAAGTATTCGCTTTCCGTTTTCGTTGATAAGGAGATACTGCTCGTGTCTGAAATCCTCGGGTATAAGCTTTCCATCCGAAAGCGTCTTAAGCCCCGAGCTTAGCAGAGGACGGATTTTTTCACAGCTGTTTTTTGAGTACAGCGTCAAACTGTCGTTGATTTTGTATTCCTCACCCGTGAAAATAAACCTTTTGTTATCTTTAAGCTCTGTGTCCAGACCGATATATTTCTCGGTGCCGTTGTAATGCGACTCAAAAGCGTAGCGGCTTATGTATATCGGAGCTATTCGGTTGATCTCAAGAAATCTTTTCAGACCGCCGCCGTGATCGTAATGACCGTGAGAGAGTACGGCGAGCGTTACCTTGCTGAGATCGATTCCCAGCTTATCGGCGTTTTCGGAGAAAAGATCCGATTGTCCCGTGTCAAAAAGGATGCTGACGCCGTCGGTTTCGATAAACAGCGATAATCCGTGCTCACACCCGATTTCGGAGCGGCAGGCTGTATTTTCTGCTAAAACAGTTATTTTCATATATGTATACCTTTCAGGGGCTGCCGCAGTGATACGACAGCCCCCATTCTTACGCGTGATTTCCGATCGAGTGATCCTCGAGTACGTCGCTGTCTCTGAAAAGCAGAGAAACGCACCATATCGCCGCCAAACCGACGATTATATAAATGATCCTCGAGAGAACTCCCGTCTGACCGCCGCCGAGCCAGGCAACAAGGTCAAACTGAAATATTCCGACCAAGCCCCAGTTCAGACCGCCGATGATAGAGAGTATCAGCGCTATTCTGTCAATCATAGATAAAGCCTCCTTTGTTTTATCAACACTATTGTTGACATAAAGAAGGCTTTTATACGTTTTTAAAAAAATAATTTTATGATCAAAATTACGATGCCTATCAAAAACAGCGCCGCTCCGAAAAGCCTTGTGACAAGAACGGCTTTCTTGATTTTCATTGAGCTGATCATATTCTCAACAGGGAACGGAAGGAAGAATACGGTAGCGCCAAGCAATAAAAGCGCGAAGCTGACGACCCAGCTTCCGAGACCGATCTCGAACGCGGAAAGGAAAATCCCGACAGGTATCAGAAATACTCCGATAATATTCAGGAACGAAAAGGGCTTTGTGTATTTTTCTCTCATTGTATAAAAATCCAGAGCCTTTTTCTCGCAGTTTTCGTCGCAATACTGGTCGTAATAGGATATTTCCTTTGCGCAGTAGTCACATTTTTTCATTTACTTTCTCACCCTTTTTATTTTTGTACAGAACCAGAAGGCTGATCCCGATCAATACCAAGCTTATCCATTGGCTCGTCGATACGCCGAGGAAAATACCTCTGTATTCGTCTCCGCGTAAAAATTCAATAAAGAATCTCGCGGTGCCGTAGAATAACAGATATAAATAAATTATTTTGCCTTTCATATTTCCTTTTCGGAATAATATCAGCAAAACAACGAACAGCGCCAGGTTAACTCCGCTTTCAAGCAGCTGAACGGGAAAACGGCTCACGTTGTTACCGCTTTCAATGATCCCGTTTGTAGTTGTGAAGCCGAACGGGCTTTCAATACCGTAGCAGCAGCCCGCGAAAAAGCAGCCGAGCCTCGCGACGCAGTGGAACAGAGGTATTCCGACAGCGAAGCAGTCGCTGTAATTTTTCAGATCAAGCTTTCTGAATTTACAGTAAAGCGCTCCAAAGCCGATCGCGCCCAAAAGACCGCCGTAAAATACCATTCCGTCCATAAACTTGAAGATTATGTCAAAGAAGTAATGAGTGTCCCATTTTTCGGTGAAATAGAGGTTGAGATAAAAGATAATGTTGTGGATATTAGTGATGCCGTAAAGGAGATGAGCGCCGAGAAAGGCGCCGATAAGCATAAAAATCTCGCCGAAAAGGATGTCCTCAAGCAAAATCCTGTAACGTCTGGCGAGAATAAACGCCGTTATTCCCATCATCAGCAGTCCGATCGCCGCGAAAACGCCGTATGAACTGACCTCAGAGCCGAAAAGGTTGATTTCGGGGAGCATAATATCCCTCCTTTTACAACATATTGTAACAGATTTTTGCGCTATTAGCAAGTCATAGCTTGTAAATCATCTTTTGATATGGTAAAATAAAATGGATATTAATTGTATAGGTGATAAACTATATGTTTGAACAGGATAAAATCAGGAATTTTTCAATCATAGCTCATATCGACCACGGCAAGAGCACGCTTGCCGACAGGATACTTGAGCTCACAAAGAGCGTCGCGGTACGCGATATGGAGAATCAGATCCTCGACGATATGGAGCTTGAAAGAGAAAGAGGCATCACTATCAAGGCGAGAGCGGTCACTACCGTTTACCATGCCGACGACGGTAATGATTACCTTTTTAATCTTATTGACACTCCGGGTCACGTTGACTTCAACTACGAGGTAAGCCGTTCTTTAGCCGCCTGCGAGGGCGCTGTGCTGATCGTTGACGCTTCTCAGGGTATTGAGGCTCAGACGCTCGCCAATACTTATCTTGCGGTTGACAGCGGACTTGAGATCGTTCCCGTAGTTAATAAAATCGACCTTCCCTCAGCTGACCCCGAAAGGGTCTGTAAGGAGATCGAGGACGTTATAGGCATTCCCGCCGATGACGCCCCGAGAATATCCGCCAAACAGGGTATCAATATTCATGACGTTCTTGAAAAGATCGTCAGCGATATCCCTGCTCCGACAGGCGACGTTAACGCTCCGCTCAGAGGCTTGATTTTTGACAGCTACTATGACAGCTACAAGGGCGTAATTATTTATGTTCGTCTCAAAGAGGGAAGAATCAAAATCGGCGACGAGTTCAAGCTTATGGCGACAGGCTCCAAATTCAATGTTGTCGAGTGCGGTCTTATGCACGCGACCTCTATGGAAAACACGGGTGAGCTCAGGGCAGGCGAGGTCGGTTATATCGCCGCCTCGATCAAGTCGCTTTCGGACGCTCAGGTAGGCGACACGATCACGCTTACTTCAAATCCCGCTCCCGAGCCGCTTCCGGGTTACAGAGAGGCTCAGTCGATGGTGTTCTGCGGTATTTATCCCGTTGACGGCGCGCGCTACGGCGACCTCAAGGACGCGCTCGAAAAGCTCAAGCTCAACGACGCTTCCCTTACCTTTGAGCCCGAAACCTCGGTAGCTCTCGGCTTTGGTTATCGCTGCGGATTTTTGGGGCTTCTTCATATGGAGATCATTCAGGAAAGACTTGAGCGCGAGTACAACCTTGACCTTATCACAACCGCTCCCAGCGTAATTTATAAAATACATAAAACAGACGGCACCGTCGAGAATATCGATAACCCGACTAATTATCCCGACCCCGCTCTTATTGCGGAGGCCGAGGAGCCTATGACCGACGCTCATATTTATTCGCCTGCTGATTATGTCGGTAATATTATGGAGCTTTGTCAGGACAGGAGAGGCGTGTTCATCGGAATGGACTATATCGACTCTGACCGTGTAGACATTCATTACAAACTGCCTCTCGCTGAAATCATTTATGATTTCTTCGATACGCTCAAATCACGCACAAGAGGCTACGCTTCGTTTGACTATGAACTCGCCGAGTACGTCAAGAGCGACCTCGTTAAGCTCGATATTATGCTTAACGGCGAGATAGTAGACGCGCTCAGCTTTATTATCCACAAGGACAAAGCGTATCCCAGAGCGCGAAAAATGGCTGAAAAACTAAAGGAAAAGATACCGCGTCAGCTTTTCGAGGTTCCGATTCAGGCTTGTATAGGCGGAAAGATCATCGCCCGCGAAACCGTCAAGGCTATGCGCAAGGACGTTTTGGCAAAGTGTTACGGCGGCGATATCAGCCGTAAGAAAAAGCTCCTCGAGAAGCAGAAGGAAGGTAAAAAGCGTATGCGTCAGCTCGGTACGGTAGAGGTACCGCAGGAGGCGTTTATGGCTGTGCTCAAGCTTGACACCGATTAAGAGCTATTGTTGAGAACGCTCATTTATCTGCGCGCCTTATAATGCGGTATTGCATTAATGATTTTATCTGACCGAAAGGTATGGTGATCAGTGTGAAAAAACGAAATAGAATCCTCTGCCTGGTTTTGGCTATATTTATGCTCGCCTCGGTATTCGGCATACTTCTGAGCGTAAGATCGTCCGCTTACAGCACAGAGGGCGATTACGAGTACGCGGTCTACGGAAGCTCAGCCGAAGGCTGGTACGCGTCCGTGCATCTCTATAAGGGCAAGAGCGAGTATCCCATAATCCCCGAGACTTTGGGCGGTTATACGGTAAAGAATATTGGAATGTCGTCGTTTGAGAACAAAACGAAAATCAAAAGCGTTTCAATGCCTGATACGGTAGTTACTATCAGCAGCGCTGCCTTCAAGGGGTGTTCAAATCTTGGCGAAATAAAATTTTCGGAAAACGTCAGCAACATTTCCGCGGATTCATTCGAGGGTACAAAATGGCTCAAGAATCAGCCCGACGGTATGATCTATGTCAACAGCATCCTCGCCTATAAGTACAAGGGAACATGCCCTGCCGAATTTACTGTCAGAGACGGTATAAAGGATATCAACCAGGGAGCGTTTTCAAAAAGCTCAACGCTCGAGACGTTGCATCTGCCCGAAAGCGTAGAGGATATAACCGCGGCGTTCAGCGGATGCGCTTCGCTTAAGAATATCAATCTTCCCACAAGGATAAAGGGCATCGGAATGCAAGCCTTTTACGGTTGCTCGGCTCTTGAGGAGATCGTTATTCCTTCGACAGTTACTTATTTTTCAGACAGCTCATTCAGGAACTGCACATCCCTGAGAAAAATCAACTTTCCCGCAGGGCTTAAGAAAATCTCATACGGCGCTTTTCAGGGCTGTTCGTCGCTCGAGAGCGTAGACCTTCCTGACGGGCTCAGGACTATTGAAAACAGCGCCTTTGCGGATTGTATCTTACTGGATGGCTTTAGACTTCCCGACAGCGTCGGCACTCTGGGCGCAAGCTCATTCAACAATACCAAGTGGTACAACGACCTTCCCGACGGCATTGTGTATCTCGGCAAATTCGCCTGCTCCTACAAGGGCGAAATTCCCGAAAACGTTACCTTTAAGGAAGGCACCGAGGTGATTTGCGACAACTTCTTCTATAATAATAAAACAGCCAAAAAGGTAGTGCTTCCTCAAGGCCTTAAGGAAATCGGCGCAGCGGCGTTTAGAGAGAGCGCCGTTGAGGAGGTCAACCTGCCTGACGGGCTTACAGATCTGGGCAGCTACTGCTTCTTCGGCGCGAGTGTAAAGTCTTTGATCATCCCGGGAAGCATTAAAAATCTGGAACGCGATGTCGTAACACAATGCGGCAATCTCGAGTATGTAGAGATACTTGACGGTATTGAGGAAATAGGATATAACATCTTTGCCTCTTGCGCAAATCTGAAGGAGGTCGTTATCGGCGAGGGATTAAAAGCTATACCCGACCAGGCCTTTTACAGATGCACAGGACTTAAAACGATAACACTGCCGTCTACGCTCGAGAGAATACATACCTACGCGTTCCCTCAGTCCACCCTGGAGACGATCAAAGGATACAGCGGCACATACGCCGAGAGCTACGCTGAGGAAAAAAATATCCCATTTGTAAGTCTTGGGCAGGCTCCCGCAAGCGAGCCTGTTACCGAGCCCGCAACCGAGACTCCCTCAACGGAAGCTCCTACAACCGCTCCTGTTACGGACGAGCTCACAACAGAAGCTCCGACAACGGCAGAGCCTACAACAGAAGCTCCGACGACAGCTGAGCCTACAACAGAAGCTCCGACAACAGCAGAGCCTACAACAGTAGCTCCGACAACGGCAGAGCCTACAACAGCGGCTCCCACAACGGCAGAGCCTACAACAGAAGCTCCGACGACACAGCCGACAACAACTCAGCCCGCGACAAAGAAGCCGAGCCTGACCTACACGAAGAAATCTATCGCCGCGGCAGGCAAATTCACGCTTTCCGTTAAGAATAAGGGTACAGCCAAATTGACTTACTCCACCTCGAACAAGAAGGTCGCGACCGTCACCTCGAAAGGCGTTGTAACAGGCTTACAGCGCGGCGCCGTGACGATCACCGTCAAGGTCGGAACTACAAAGCTGACCTGCAAGGTCGTAGTCACGAATAACCCCGTCGCGAAGATCAGCGGAAAATCCGTCTCATCCTCAAAGATCTACAAAATAAAGAAGGGCAATACGCTGACCGTCAAGCTTTACAGGCGCGTTGCTGCGATAAAGAACGTTGTCACGACCTCAAACAAAAAGGTCGCGAAGATCACCTCCAAGGCTAACGCCGACAAGGTAACGGTCAAGGGTATAAAGATCGGAAAAGCGACGATCAAAATCAAGATTAACGGCGTAAGAACATTTACCGTTAAAGTAAAGGTCGTAAAAAAATAATATTACAAATAGTCAAGGCTGACGCGATCGCGTCAGCCTTGTCAGGTTTAATTATCTCAAATCAAAACATCATTCTTACAGTCAGAACCGCCATAACGGCGGCTGTAAAATCCGCCGAAAGCGCAGAAACCAGCGTGTGGCGGATTTTCTTTATGTTAACGCTTCCGAAATAAACCGTGATCGCGTAAAATGTGGTTTCCGTCGAGCCGGCCAAAACCGACGCGACGCGTCCCGCGAAGCTGTCGGGACCGTAATCGCGGTATATCCCTGTCAAAAGCGCTGTTGAACCTCCGCCCGAAATTGGTCTGAGCAGAACCATTGGTACTATTTCCTTCGGGAATCCCAGTTTTTCTGCAAGCGGTTGAACCGCTGTGCATAATGCGTCAGTCACTCCGCTTGCCTTAAGCATATTAACGGCGACAATAAGTCCTACCAGCGTCGGCGCAATTTTAAGTAAGGTAAAAATTCCTTCTTTTGCTCCGTCGGCGAACGCGTCGAATAACGGAACCTTTTTTATAAATCCGAACGCGATGACTACCGCGATGAATACAGGCATGAACAGATCCATCTTTTCACCCTTTTCGCATCAAAGCTTTAGCCAGCGTCAGTCCTACAAACAACGCGGCCGCCGAGCTTATCCATACGCACGGCAGGATATCAAAGGGCGTTTCGCTTCCGTAGCTTTGACGCAGCGTTCCTACCATAGTCGGCATAAGCTGTATCGACGCTGTGTTCATCACTACAAATATAATCATATCTTCGCTTGCGGTTCCGCTGTTGCCCGACAGTCTGTGAAGCTCGTTCATAGCCCTGATACCGAAAGGCGTAGCGGCGTTTCCGAGTCCGAGCAGATTCGCGCTCACGTTCATACTTATCGCGCTGAGTGCTTTTTCGTCGTTACCTGCTTTTCTGAATAATTTTCGAAGAAAAGGGGAGAGCGCTCTTCCGATTATCCTCGTAAAGCCGCCTTTTGACGCTATTTCCATAACGCCCGACCATAAAAGCATCATTCCTGCCATCGTTGTCAGCAGCCTTACACTTTCTTCGGCGCCCTTAATGATCCCGTCAGCCACAGCCGAACCGTTTCCGAAAGCGATCCCGACTATGACCGACAGCAAAATAATTCCGCCGAAAATGTAATTCAACATCAAATCACCTGTGTGAAAAATATTGTCGTTAATTGTAATTTCTTGACTTATTTACCGTAAATTGGTAGAATATTGTCGAAAGGAATGATTTTCTTGATTTACAAAAGCTACAAGGTACTGGATATTGCGGGCAGATTAGTCATCCCAAAGGATTTTCGCAGAGCGCTCGGTCTTGAGATCGGCGATTCCGTTCTGCTTGAAATCGATGACGGTAAAATAATTGTCACAAAAGCCGAGCAAAGCTGTGTTTTTTGCGGCAAAACCTCGGGTCTCAAATCGTATATGGGAAAGACCGTTTGTGAGGATTGCATAAAAAAGATTTCAGGCTGAAAAGGGTCTTGACAAACTCATTTAAATGAGCGATTATATTATTGTATTATAAAATCAAAGGAGTGTCTGCTGTGCCACGAATTGATAAGGAAAACTATTATCTCGATATAGCCGAGACAGTGCTCGAGCGCGGAACCTGTATCCGCCGCAACTATGGCGCGATCATTGTCAAAAACGACCAGATCGTATCCACGGGCTACGTCGGAGCTCCCAGAGGCAGAAAGAACTGCTCCGATCTCGGAACCTGTATAAGAGAGAAGATGAACGTTCAGCGCGGCACTCGCTATGAGCTTTGCCGAAGCGTACACGCCGAGGCTAACGCTATCATCCACGCGCCGAGAGATCAAATGATCGGCTCAACGCTTTACCTTGTCGGCAAGGAATACGGCACCGATAAATATGTTGAGGACGCTAATTCCTGCGCTATGTGTAAGCGTATGATAATAAACGCGGGCATCCAGCGCGTAGTTATCCGAAATACCAAGGATAAGTTCACCGCAATCTATGTTGAGGACTGGGTTGTTGATGATGATTCGATCTACGGTAAAGAGGGCTATTAACAAGCCGATTTATGGTTAAGGTATATATTCAAAGCATCAATAATATTTCTATTAACGAATTAAAGCTTAATCAATTTCCAAAGTACCGCCGTGAAAAGCTTGCGAGAATCAAGGACGGAAGGTCAAAACTCCATTCCTATACGGCGGGACTGTTATTGTCTGAGCATATTTCCAATAAAGAAATTAAACTTAATGAATACGGCAAACCGTATTGCGACGGTGTATATTTCAATCTCTCGCACAGCGGTGATTACGTTATTCTCGCCATAAGCGACGATACTGAGGTCGGCTGTGATATTGAATATATGAAGCAAGCCGATTATATGCGCCTCGGCAAGGTGATTTATACCGAAAACGAGCTCGCCGCTCTTACTTCGTCGGAGGATATGAGGCTGAAATTCTACGAATTCTGGACAAAAAAGGAAGCCTTTATGAAGTGTATCGGCGAGGGATTCCATTTTCCCGTTAAGTCGCTCGATATCACGCTCAGTCCCGAATATGTCTTTTATAACGGAGAAAAGCTTTACTTTGTAGATTATATGCTTGATGATTACAGAATTATGATATGTTCATCCGATAAGGATGTTAATTTTATTAGATAAGAGAGGGGTCTTTACGTTGGCTGACGAAAGACGAAGAGTAAGCTCGCGCAGAGCTGAATACGAAAGACGGCATAAGCAGAAGATGCGTCGTCTCAGAAACAGAACTATTATTATCGTAGCAGTATTGCTTGTGGTTGTTTTATTTTTCTGGCTTGTAGTTTCCGCGTTCAAGGGTTGTACAAGCGGTTGTTCAAAGGATAAGCCTCAGATTTCAACCGCTCCCGTGGCGGCCACTCAGCCATCTACCGAGAATAAGAAGAAAACAGCTACCGCCGATGAGTTCCCGACATCAAAAAGCCTGACATTTGACGCGCCGAATATTGAGGACGACGGCTCCGACGGAGTTATGGACGGTTCGCTCTACGTGTGGAACAAATCCGCGTTTGAGCTTTTCTACGGAAACGATGAATTAGCGGCTACATACGCCGATCTGATGAACACCGCCGCGAATAAGCTGGGAAGCGACATAAAGCTATATTCGATGATCGTTCCGAATCATACTGAAATGGGATTGCCCGCGCGTTTGAAGAACACCGAAAACGGCGCCAATACGCTTTCTCAGGCGGACTACATCAGAAGCGCCTATAACGGTATGAATTCTTCCGTACAGCCCGTAAACGTCTACAATGCGCTTTCAAGTCATTGCAACGAGTATATTTATTTCCATTCCGATCACCACTGGACAGGTCTCGGCGCGTATTATTCCTACGCCGCGTTTATGGAACAGATCGGAAAAACTCCGCTTGACCTCGAGACTTGCGAGGGAGACGTTATCGACGGCTTTACAGGCTCATTCCTGAAGCTTGTTACCAGTGGGGTAAGCGAGGATTCCGTCGAATACTGGAAATTCCCGTATGACGCACCGATGACCATAACAAGCTCCTCGGGCGAAAAAGCGAATTATGACAGTCCCTATTGCAGCTATGCCGAGGGCGGCGATTATACGTATTCGGTATTCATCTACGGAGATAATCCGCTTACCGTAATTAAAAGCTCCTCGGATAACGCCGACGATGAAAAGATCCTTGTTGTTCACGAGAGCTACGGTAACGCGCTTATCCCGTATCTCACAAACAACTTCAGCGAGGTCTACGCCGTAGATTTCCGCGACTGGACAGGAAGTATCAAGGACTTCTGCGAAGAGAACGATATCACAAACGTCCTTTTCCTCAACGGAGTAATGAGCTCCGCTACGACCGTTCAGGTCGATTCGATGAAGGGGATATTATAAAGAAATAGAGCCCGCGTTTCGCGGGCTTTACTTATTGCAGTTTACTCAAAGGCTTTTTCAGCGAAAGCGCGACCAACGCGGCGAGAATGCACTTGAAAACATCTGTCGGCAAAAATGCCAGCGCTCCTGAAATGATCGCTGTCGGAAGATCCATTCCCGTTACTATTCTCAGCCCGATTATCCCGGGAATGTCAATGATCGTTATTCCGAGTACTATCGAAATTAAGATATAGAGAATGGTAACAAAGATTTTGCTTTTGCTCTTTATTTTTTTCTCAAAAGCTGTTCTTATCAGTGATATTATGAACGGCGCGAGCATAAAACCTATAATGTAACCTCCTGTGGGGGAAAAGAGGTTTTGGTACAAGGTTTTGAAGCCCGAGAACACGGGCAGCCCCGCCGCTCCCAGCAGTAAATATATCAATGACGAGAGCGCAGACTCCTTCGGACTTAACAGCAGACCTGCCAGTATTATAGCGAAGGTTTGCAGTGTGAAAGGAACTCCTGCGGAAAGCGGGTTCGGTATCGTTATCCATGAGCAGACGCACATCAAAGCCGAGAAAACGGAGATCAGCGTCATTCTTTTCGGTGTAAAAAATCTGATTTCGTTGTTCAAAGTATTCATCTCCTAAAATTACCTCAATTATTATACAAAAAATGTGTCTAAATGTCAACCTGTGTATTTAATTATGTTTACAATAAAATATATTTAAAAAATTACAAAATTTTCATAAAATATTTTAATAAAAGTATTGACAAATGCGAAAAACTATTATATAATATACACAACAAAAAGAGAAACGGAGGTTTTAAAGATGTTACGAAGACCATTCAAGATTTCGATTAAAGACCTCAAGCGGAGTTTACCGCCTAACTGATTTGGCGGGTCGACCGCCGCTTTAGGAATATCTCAAAAATAAGTTAATCATTTAAGTTTATAAAAACAGAATTAGTTTTACGGAGACTTGGTCCGATGTGCATTTGATTATAGATTCTTAGATTTTTATAGATAGGGGATAGTCCCATGATTAGTTTATAGTTAACTTAATAATTAGCAGGTAAAACCTTTGTTATATAGGAGAATAGACCAATGTTCTAGTTAGTAACGTAAGCAGATCAAGCTTTTAGTTATAAGGAGAATAGTCCAATGATCTAGTCAGTAACGTAGGCATATAAACCTTTTAGTTATATGGAGATAGACCAATGTTCTAGTTAATATCGCCCGCGGCGTGTGTGCCGCGGGCTTTTTGTTGCGCGTTTTTTTCGTATAGTTGATTTGTCTCTTTTGATATATCGTGAGTATTGTTAATGAGTTCTATTTTTTATCAAATTAATATTGATTTATCATCGTTAATGTAGTAAAATGTATCTCGTATAGGTAAAAATCATTTTACGTATTATTGAGGTTTAATTATGAAAATTATTATCGTTGGCTGTGGCCGCGTCGGTCGTACGATCGCCCGACAGCTTGAAAAGGAAGATCATAGCATTACTGTTATCGATACCGACGTTGAAGCTCTTGAGGCTATCGCGGGTACCCAGAACATTATGGCGCTTCAGGGCAACGGAGCTACCTTCAAGACTTTGATCGATGCCGGTGTTTCCGATTGTGACCTGCTTATCGCTGTCACTGCTCTTGACGAGCTCAACCTTTACGCTTGTCTTATCGGTACTAACGCGGGTGCTCCGCGAACCATCGCCAGAGTTCGTAATCCCGAGTATACAAACGATGTTCCAAAGCTCAAGGACGAGCTCAAGCTTTCGCTTGCTATCAATCCCGAACAGACCTGCGCGCGCGAGCTTTCGCGTCTGATCAAATTCCCCGGCGCTGTTGAGATCGATTCCTTCGCGAAGGGTAACGTCGATCTTATCAAGGTCAAGCTTCGTCCCGATTCGGTTCTTGCCGACCGTAAGGTTGTTGATTGCGCCGATCTTTTCAAAAGCGGATTGCGCATCTGTACGGTTGAGCGCAACAAGGTTTGCCATATCCCTAACGGCGACTTTTTGCTCAAGGCGGGCGATGTAATTTCTATCATTTCCGAGAGTAACGCGGCGTCAAAGCTGTTCAAGAATCTCGGTGTGATCAATTCCAAGAGCCGTCATGTTATGATACTCGGCGGAAGTAAGATCGCTTACTATCTCGCAAAATCTCTCGCCGAAACAGGGATTAAGGTCAAGATCATCGAAACCAGCCGTGAAAGGTGCGAGAATCTTGCCGACGCGCTCAGCAACGTTACTATTATTCACGGTAACGCTATGAATCAGGAGCTGCTCATATCAGAGGGAATTGAACACGCCGACGCTATCGTCGCGCTTATGGACACCGACGAGGAAAACATAATCGTTTCCCTTTTCGCGAAGGATGTTAATCCCGACGCTAAGATAATCACCGAAATCAACGAGCTGAGCTTTTCTATTATCGACAGCTTGCCTCTTGACAGCGTGATCCATCCCAAGCATCTCACAGGTCTTTACATCATTCAATATGTACGAGCTATGCAGAACTCTGTCGGCTCCAATATTGAAACGCTGTACAGCATTTGTAACGATCAGGCTGAGGCGCTTGAATTTAAGGCGAAAGAGGAGAATTTGGCTATCGGCGTTCCTCTCGCTATGCTTGGCCTCAAGGATGAGCTTCAGGTCGTTTGCATCAACCGCGGCGGTCAGATCATTATCCCGACAGGTAAAGACAGCATAGAGCTCAATGATACCGTTATCATTGTCACAAAGCACAAGGGTCTGTTTGACCTTAAAGATATTCTTAAATAATCGTTTCAGAGGTCTTTTATGAACAAAAGAACTTTACTCTATATTCTCGGCTGGGTGTTTTTTATCGAGGGCGTCGCGATGCAGTTCGCTACGATCGTCGGACTGTTCTACGGCGAAAGCAACTTTTGCTGGTTCCTCTATATCGGACTTGCCCTGATAGTGCTCGGCTTAGTTGTTATCATTAAAAAGCCCAAGCGGTTCAATATGTCGCGTCGCGACGGCTTTGCCGCTACTGCCCTCAGCTGGATAATGCTCTCGCTGATGGGCGCGCTTCCGCTGTGGCTCAGCGGAACTATTCCCGAGTTCACCGACGCGCTGTTCGAGTCGGTTTCGGGCTTTACCACTACGGGTTCGACAATCCTTGAGAACATCGAGACGCTCGACAAGTGTATGCTCTTCTGGAGAGCTCTTAGCCACTTTGTCGGCGGTATGGGCGTAATCGTGTTCCTGCTCGCGCTTATTCCTAAGCTCGGCGGAAATGCGGGTATCAACCTGATGAAGGCGGAGTCCACAGGCCCCGAGGTAGATAAAACAATGCCTCGACTTCGTTCCTACGCAATGCTCCTTTACGGTATTTACACAGGACTCACCGTTATCGAGATGATCCTTCTCCGCGTCGGAGGAATGTATTGGTTCGATTCCATCACCGTTGCGCTTTCAACGGCAGGTACGGGCGGCTTTGCTTCATATAATAATTCCATCGCGTATTTTGACAGCTACTATCTCCAGGGCGTTGTTTCCGTATTTATGATGCTGTTCGGCGTCAATTTCTACGTATACATCTTAATTCTTTCAAGGAAAATAAAACAGATATTTAAGCTTGAGGAATTTTGGGCTTACTTAGCCTTTGTGGTTGTTTTCACGGGTATCATCGCGTTCAATATTTACACTATATACAAGAACGCCTTCGATTCCTTCCATCACAGCTTCTTCTATGTAAACTCAATGCTGTCCAGTACGGGCTTCGCGATCGAAGATACAAACAAATGGCCTGCCTTGTCTAAGGTTATCGTCTGTATAATGACGTGTATCGGAGCCTGCGCGGGCAGTACAGGCGGCGGCTTCAAGGTCAGCAGAGTTTTGATTCTGATCAAGGAAGCGGGCAAGGAGATCCGTCTGATCATCCACCCGAGAATGGTTGATAACGTCAGAATGAACGGCAAAAAGGTCAGCCACGAGACTGTCCGTAACGTCAGCGTTTATCTGATAATCTACATACTCTTCATCATTATCAGCGCTTCTCTTATTTCGCTCAACGGCTTTGATTTTACTACCAACTTCACCTCGGTTCTCGCGACCCTCAATAACACGGGTCCGGGCTTCTCGATGGTAGGGTCCGCGGGCAACTTCGCGAGATTCAGTATCTTCTCAAAGCTTGTGTTCTGCTTCAATATGATCGCGGGACGTCTTGAGCTTTATCCTCTGCTCATCATTTTTATGCCCAGAGCGTGGAGAAAAAATTAATAAAAATCATCTCACGGGTTATACTACCTGTGAGGTGTTTTTATGTCAGAAAATGTACTTGATTTCCGTGAATTTGAGATACCGAAACAGTATGGCTTCGGAGTAAAGCTGATGTTCCTATACCTTTTGAACGTCGCGGATTGGTTTTGTACTCAGGTTTTGATCGATTCGGGATATTTTCACGAGGTAAACCCGATAATGGCGTCGATAATGCGTTATCCTATCGTCGGCTTTTTTGTGAAGTGTATTCTGCCTCTGGCGTTGAGTATACTGATCTGGCTTTTCTTCAAGGTCTTTAAGCTCAGTCAAAACCGATTCACTAATTTTATTATTTACAGCGGTGTTGTGATATACAGCGCGGTGATTATCGTGCACATTATTAATTTTATGATTCTTTACACAATGTGAAAGGTGGTGTTATCTTGCCTGCTCTCAGCGTTCATAATCTAACAAAAAGCTTTGTCGAAAGAACTTTGTTCGAGAACGTCAGTTTTGATATTGAAAAAGGCGATAAGGTGGGTTTTATCGGCGCTAACGGCGTCGGCAAGACAACGCTTTTCCGTATTATCGACGGCGAGCTCTGCCCTGACAGCGGAGGAGTATTTACCGCGTCCGATACTTCCGTCGGATATATGAAGCAGCACGCCTGCGAGCACCCCGAACGAAGCGTGTATGACGAGCTGCTTTCGGTTTTTGATTATCTGATCGAAGCGGAAGCAGAGATCGAAAAGCTTAATCTTCTCGTAGAAAACGAGCCGACCACGGAGAATATCAACCGCCAGACCGCGCTGATTGAAAGCTTCGAATCGCGCGGCGGACTTACATATAAAAACAGAACACGTTCCGCGCTGATTGGATTCGGCTTTGAAGAGAGCGTCTTTGATATGCCGACGGGCAAGCTTTCGGGCGGTCAGCGCTCCAAGCTCAGCCTTTTAAAGCTTTTGCTTTCACGCTCCAATTTTCTTTTGCTTGACGAGCCCACAAACCACCTTGATATCAATTCGGTAAACTGGCTCGAGAGCTTTATACGCGATTTCAAGGGTTCAATGCTCATCATAAGCCACGACCGATATTTTCTTGATAATGTTACAAACAAGACCATAGAGCTTGAGCACACAAAGGCAATGATGTACAAGGGCAATTATACGGAGTTCAAGCAAAAGAAACGCGCGTACGAGGAAAGCCTGCGCAGAAAATATGAAAACGATATAAAAGAGATCCATCGAATAGAGGGCATAGTTGAACAGCAGAAGCGATGGGGCAGGGAGCGCAACTTTATTACCGCGGCGAGCAAGCAGAAGGAAGCCGACAGGATAAAGGCGCAGCTTGTCGCTCCCGAAAGCGAGCTTGAAACCGTGCGTATGCGTTTTGAACCAAAGCGCGAAAGCGGAAATGACGTTCTGACCGCGGTTGATCTGGCAAAATCCTTCGGCGAAAAAACGTTGTTTCAAAACGTGAATTTTAACATCAGAAAAGGGGAGAGAGTTTTTATTCTCGGAGCGAACGGCTGCGGCAAAACTACTCTTTTCAATATCCTTATGTCAAAAATGCCGTTTGACAAAGGCTATTTTGATTTCGGTGTTAATGTTGATATCGGCTATTTTGATCAGATGCAAAGCAATCTTGATTTGAACAAAACAGCGCTCGACGAGGTGTGGGACGCTTATCCCGATTTGACGGAAACCCGCGTCAGGACCTGTCTCGGCAGCTTCCTATTTAAGGGAGACGAGGTGTTTAAGCCTTTGAGCAAGATGAGCGGCGGCGAGAGAGCCAGAGTGAGTCTGCTGAAGCTGATGCTCGACGGCTCGAATTTCCTTTTGCTTGACGAGCCTACCAATCATCTTGACGCCGCGTCCCGAGAGCAGCTTGAGGAAACGCTTCAAAGCTATGACGGAACGATGCTGATCATCAGCCATGACAGATATTTCATTAACAAGCTCGCGACAAGAATCCTGGCTTTGACGCCCGAAGGAATGACCGAATACCTCGGCGATTACGACTATTACGCGGAAAAGACGGCGGAAACCTTCGCTGAAACAGACATCGAACAGAGCGTGACGATAAAAAAGCCCAACGACTATGAGCTTGAAAAACGCCGAAGAGCCGATGAGCGAAAACGTCAAAATGATATTAAAAAAGCCGAGAAAAAAATCGAAGAGCTCGACGAGGAAATCGCCGTTCTGAGCGAACGGATTTCGAGCGAGGAGGTCGCCGCGGATTACGAAAAACTGCTTGAGTTGACCGAGCTGCTGGAAGCAAAGCAAACCGAGCTGGATCAAACCTACGCCGAATGGGAAAAGCTTGTAATACTGTTTTCTAATAAAAGGCTTTAATAATTGAGACTGTTGTGGTATAATGTATACGGTGATGAAACAATGATTAGAAAGTATATATTTACAGC
>ONCP01000001.1:0-29391 GCA_900316385.1 uncultured Eubacteriales bacterium
CAATTTACTCCATTGTACCTTTTGGGACTGTTTTGCCCGGTTACATTATCTCATGTTTGACTACGCTTGAATAGAGGGGTGATTATTGAGCGGTTACGTATGAATTATTATGCAGGTTACTATTATGTTGATATTACAAATGTTAAAAGCGGAGATTACGAATGTAAAGTTATTTATTATGATAACGGAAGTTATGAATGGTACCCTGATGGTATGGGCAATGGTTTAAACTTTTATGTTGATGATAATTCAACAGTAAGAATTATACTTAATCCTCATTCCCGTGAACCTTATGTGGAAATATATAATCCTGGAGAAACAGTTCCGACTTTTAAACCACCTGTTGAACCAACTAATCCTACTGAAAAAACAGAACCTGTAACAAATGCAACTGAGCCAATAATAAGTTATACCGAGCCAACCACGATAGCTACTGAAACTACATATACATACGAAAACAGTCCTAAAACAACAGTACAGTTTAATAAATCAATAGCTACAATATATAGAAAAGCTCAGTTGCAAATTAAACCAATAATAACAAATGGTAGAGGAAAAACAACCTATAAAAGTTCCAATTCAAGTGTTGTAAAAGTTAATTCATCAGGGAAAGCGACAGGAATAAAAAAAGGTACTGCTACAATTACAGTAACAAATAATAATGGATCAGCAAAATTAAAAATTACTGTTAAAAATCCTAAACTCAATGTAAGTAAAAAGACAATTACCGCAGGTAAGAGTTTTAAACTGAAAATAACAGGTAGAGTCGGTACAGCTAAATTCAGTTCATCAAATAAGAAAATTGCTACTGTTACTAAATCTGGTAAAGTTAAAGGAGTAAAAAACGGTAAGACAATCATTAATGTTAAAACAAACGGAATTACTCTTAAATGTAAAGTAACAGTTCAACCAAATTACACGAAGTATAAGGGTACTTGGAAAAATGGTAATAATAAAATTGTAATTAAATCTGTAAACGGAAGTAAAATAAAAGTATATATGTATACAAAGTATGCTTTTGGTGGTAGATTTGCAGATGCTACCACAACAGGAACAATTAAGAATTATTCTGTTAAACTCTACTTTACAGATAGCTGGTTAAATGATGGAGTATGTACACTAAAACTAAAGAGTAACTCAATATCTGCAAAAACTAAAATAACTTATCACGAACCAAGCGCTAATGCGTCCCTCTACATAAACGGTACATTCAAGAAAAAGTAAGAAAAGATAATATAATGATAAAGACTGGGTATGCGATAATACTCAGTCTTTTTTCGATAAATAAATGATGATATTAAAAACCTGAATTTTTGGTTTATCAGGCTATTTTGGGAGCTTTAGGGGGAAATTAGGGGGAAATACTGTTTTAAGAGATAAAACAGACTAAAAAAGGAAACAGCCTAAACGCCCTGTTTAAGCTGTTTCCGAGTGGTTGCGGAGGAAGGACTTGAACCAACGACCTTCGGGTTATGAGCCCGACGAGCTACCAACTGCTCCACTCCGCGATATCTGCTGTTCGTTTCAGCTTATTTATTATAGCGCTTTGGGCGGCATTTGTCAAGGGGTATGAGACGAATATTGAATATTATTTATCGGTAAGCAAATATTGTCTTAATTTTTTCGCATTATAATTGATTTTTTCAGCCCGTTTATGCTATAATTACAAGAGTTTAAAATTTTTCTTTCAAAAGGTGATTTTATGTGCAAGAATTGTAAGGGCAAACCCTACTATATTACAACGGCTATCGCGTACACCTCGCGCAAGCCTCATATCGGCAACAGCTACGAGATCGTTCTCACCGACGCCATCGCCCGCTACAAGCGTATGCAGGGCTACGACGTTTTATTCCAGACCGGCACCGACGAGCACGGTCAGAAGATCGAGACCTACGCTCAGGCGGAGGGCTGTACTCCCAAGGAGTATGTTGACAAGGTCGCAGGCGAGATAAAGGATATCTGCGACGTTCTCAACACCTCGTACGACAGGTTTATCCGCACCACCGACCCCGACCACGAGCGCGTCGTCCAAAAGATTTTCAAAAAGCTCTACGAGCAGGACGACATCTACAAGGGCAGCTACGAGGGTCTCTACTGCACGCCCTGCGAGAGCTTCTGGACGGAGAGCCAGCTCGTTGACGGCAAGTGCCCGACCTGCGGCGGCGAGGTAAAGCCGATGAAGGAGGAGGCGTACTTCCTGCGCCTTTCAAAATACCAGAAGCAGCTCGAGGACTTTATCGAGCAGAATCCCGACTTCATCTATCCCGAAGGCCGCAAGAAGGAAATGCTCAACAACTTCATCAAGCCCGGTCTTCAGGATCTCTGCGTTTCGCGCACGAGCTTCAAGTGGGGCATTCCCGTCGATTTTGACCCCGACCACGTCGTTTATGTCTGGATCGACGCTCTCTCCAACTATATCACGGGTATCGGCTACGACCCCGACGGCAGCTCCGAGAAGTACGCTAAGTACTGGCCTGCCGACGCTCACATCATCGGTAAGGATATCGTCCGTTTCCACACGATCTATTGGCCTATCATGCTGATGGCTCTCGGCGAGCCGCTTCCCAAGCAGGTTTACGGTCATCCGTGGCTGCTGTTCGGCGAGGACAAGATGAGCAAGAGTCGCGGCAACGTTATCTACGCCGACGCTCTCTCAAAGCTTATCGGTGTGGACGCGGTGCGTTACTACCTTCTCTCCGAAATGCCCTTCGCGAACGACGGCTCGATCACCTACGACACGATCATCGAGCGCTTCAATTCCGACCTCGCGAACACCCTAGGCAATCTCGTTAACCGCACTATCGCGATGAACCGCAAATATTTTGACGGCGTTGTTCAGCAGCCCTGCGACTTTGAACCCGTTGACGACGAGCTCAGAGCGTTCGCTCTCGACACCGTTAAGAAGGTAGACGAGAAAATCGAGATTTTCCATATCAGCGACGCGCTCGAGGCTGTTATCAACCTCGCCAAGCGCTGCAACAAATATATCGACGAGACGACCCCCTGGGCTCTCGCCAAGGACGAAAGCAAAAAAGCGCGCCTCGGCACGGTTCTTTACAACCTGCTCGAGGGTATCCGCTTTGTCGCCGTGCTGATCGAGCCCTTTATGCCCGACACGCACAAGGCGATCCTTGAGCAGATCAACTGTTCCGTCAAGTCCTACGACAGCCTTGAGAGCTTCGGCGGCTATGAGGCGGGCGTAACGCTCGGCGAGCCGACGCCGCTCTTCGTCAGGATCGACCCCGAAAAGCTTTACGCCGAGATCGACGCTATGCAGAAGGCGTCCGCCGACAAGTCGATCACCGAGATCGAGGCGGAGGCGTGCGAGCCGATCGGAGAGGAGATCGGGATCGAGGATTTCGGAAAGTCCGACATCCGCGTAGGTGAGGTTCTCGCCTGCGAAAAGGTCAAGAAAAGCAAGAAGCTGCTCAAATTCACCATCGCCGACGGCTTCGGAGAGCGCACCATCGTCAGCGGTATCGCTCAGTATTACGAGCCCGAGACGCTTGTGGGCAAGAAGGTTCTCTTTGTTGCCAACCTCAAGCCCGTCAAGCTCTGCGGAGTTGAGAGCTGCGGAATGATCCTTTCTGCCGAGAAGGGTAACAAGCTCACTCTTGTTACCGTCGATAACGAGATCGGCAACGGCAGCAAAATAGTTTGATCATAAGGCGGCTGGCAGGAATGTCAGCCGCTTTTCGGCAAAACAGCCCGAGGGCGAAAGGAGAAAAACGTGGCTAATATTTTTGACGCTCACGCTCATTATGACGACAAATGGTTTGACGAGGACAGGGAAGAGCTGCTGCGCTCTCTGCCCGAGCACGGAGTTTCGGGAGTTGTGTGCAACGCGGTGGATCTGAACTCCGCCGAAACAATACGCGGATATTCCGAAAAATATCCCTACATCTGGTTCACGGCGGGCTTTCACCCCGAGAACCTTGAGGATATGCCCGAAAACTACCTCACCAAAATAACCGAGCTTTTAAAGCACCCGAAATGCGTCGCGATCGGCGAGATCGGGCTTGATTATCACTGGGACATTCCGCGCGATTTGCAGAACAGGGTCTTTGAGGAACAGCTCGCGCTCTCAAAGGAGCTTGATTATCCCGTTGTGGTTCACGACCGCGAGGCTCACGGCGACACAATGGAGCTCTTGCGCAGGTACCGTCCCGACGGTCTTATGCACTGCTTCAGCGGCAGTGTTGAGCTTATGCGCGAGGTGCTCAGGCTCGGGATGTACCTCAGCTTCGGCGGCGTCGTGACCTTTAAGAACGCCCGCCACAGCGTCGATTGCGTCCGCGAGATACCTCTCGACAGGCTTCTTCTGGAGACCGACGCGCCGTATATGGCGCCCGTTCCTCTGCGCGGAAAGCGCAACGACAGCCGAAATATCATTTACACAGCGAAAAAAATCGCCGAGCTCCGAGGTGTGACGGCAGACGAAATACTTGCCGTGACCGAGGAGAACGCGAAAAGATTTTACGGAATATAGAAGGAGGACGCTATGAAAAACTTATTATCGATCGCGCTGGCGGCAATTCTCTGCGCGCTCTGCTTCGCCTCTTGCTCGGATAAAAAAGCCGAGCCCAAATCGGAGCCCGCGACCTCGGCAGAGACGACCGCCGCTAAGGAAATCGATAAAACAGGGCTGAAAATCCTTTTCAAGGACGATTACAAGAGCGACGAGGTCACTGCTACCCTGATCAGCTCGGCGGGCGAGCAGAAGGACGCTTCCGTTGAGCTTGTGAGCAAGGACGACGACTCGAATCTCTACGCCTGCTACGGCGACGCCGAAAAATACGACAAGGTGATGTTCACCTGCGACGACAGCGACACGATCGAGCTAGCGTTCAACGACCTCGTAAGCGGCTGGCACCGTACGATGAACGGCGTCGTGCCCTTTACCGAGGGCAAGGACGAGGTCGACGTCATCGATTACGCGCTCGAGACCTTTGACTACGGCAGCGGAGAGAAAGAGGTTTACATCTGCACTCCCGACGATTACGACAAGGACAGTGCGGAGCAGTACCCTGTTATCTATATGACCGACGGTCAGAACCTTTTTGAGAAAAAAGCCACAAGCTACGGCTCGTGGGGCGTTTATGAGAGCGTTCGCTCGATCAGCGACAAGACGGGCGCGGTCATCGTCGGCGTCGCGAATCCCTCGACGACACGCGACAGGGAGCTGACTCCCGACATCGGCGACGTCACTCAGAACCCCGAGACCTACGAGGACGGCAAGGGCAAGGAGTTCTCCGACTTTGTGTACGACACTGTCGTTCCCTTTGTCGAGAAAAACTACAACGTCCGCACAGACCCCGACGGCGTCGCGGTCTGCGGAAGCTCCTCGGGCGGTATCGAGTGCTTTTACATCGGTATGGAGCACCCCGACAAGTTCGGCTTTATCGGCGCGCTTTCGCCTGCTTTCGCGCTTTATGACGACGCGACATGGGCGGAGTACCTCGGCGAAAAGAACCTCAAGGACAGCAAGCAGAAGGTTTACATCTACTGCGGCGAGGGCGACGATCTGGAGACGTTTCTGATGACAGGCGCCAAGGCTATGCCGAAAACCCTCATTGAGGCGGGCTTCCCGTCCGACGGCATAAAAACCTCGTTCTACGAGAAGGGAGCTCACAACGAGGCTTACTGGCGCGCGATCTTCCCCGATTTCCTCAAATTCTTTCTCGGATAACAAAGCTTTGAAGGCGGATAGCCGTTCCTGATCAAGCGACCGCCTTACGATAAATATTTTTTAAAAGAAACTGGAAAGGGGTATTTTATGGAAAAAAGAAACTCGTTTTCGGGCTCCATCGGCTTTGTGCTCGCGGCGGCGGGCTCGGCGGTAGGTCTCGGAAACATATGGCGCTTTCCGTACCTTGCCGCCAAGGACGGCGGCGGACTGTTCCTCGCGGTTTATCTCGTTCTGGCGCTGACCTTCGGCTTCACGCTGCTTGTGACCGAGGTCTCGATCGGACGAAAAACCAAGCAGGGCTGTCTTACGGCTTACGGAAAGCTCAAAAAAGGCTGGGGCTGGCTCGGCGGCTTCGCGAGCGTTGTTCCGTTTTTGATAATGCCTTACTACTGCATTATCGGCGGCTGGGTGCTCAAGTATGCCATTGTGTTCATCACGGGCGCAGGACTTGACGGCGTTGCGGGCGACAGCTACTTTACCGACTTTATTATGAGCCCCGTCGCTCCGATAGTGTTCACGGCGATCTTTATGGCGGCGACCTGCTTCGTCGTGTTCCGCGGCGTAAACAAGGGTATCGAGTCGCTCTCAAAGGTGCTTATGCCTATCCTGATCGTACTCGTGCTCGGTATCGCGATCTTCTCGCTGACGATCAACGGCAACTCAAAGACAGACGGCAGAACGGGTATGGACGGCTTAATGGTCTACATAATCCCGAGCTTTGACGGTATCACCGCCGATAAGTTCTTCACCGTCGTGATGGACGCCATGGGACAGCTCTTTTACAGTATCAGCGTAGCTATGGGTATTATGGTTACCTACGGCTCGTACTTCAAGGACGAGGACAACCTTATGCGCTCGGTCAACCAGATCGAGATTTTTGACACGGTAGTCGCCTTCCTCGCGGGCGTAATGATAATCCCCGCTGTTTATGTGTTCAGCGGAGCCAAGGGAATGTCCTCGGGCGGACCGGGGCTTATGTTCAAAACCCTGCCCAAGGTGTTCGCGGAAATGGGCGGCCTCGGCAGATTTGTCGGAGCGGTGTTCTTTGTGATGGTGCTCTTTGCGGCGCTCACCAGCTCGGTTTCGATCCTTGAGGCGGTCGCCTCGGGCGTAATTGACAAGACAAAGCTGAGCAGAAAAAAGACGGTCATCATCGAGGGCGTCGTAGCGTTTATCCTCGCGGTGATCATCTGCTTCGGCTACAACAAAAATATTTTCTTCTTCAATATCAAGCTTCCGAACGGAAACGACGCTCAGCTGCTTGATATCTTCGACTACGTCAGCAACAACATTCTGATGCCGATCGTCGCAATCGGGACGTGTGTGCTTGTCGGGTGGTTCGTCAAGCCGAAAACGGTCATCGAGGAAGCCACAAAGAACGGCGAGCGTATGCTCAGGAAGGGACTTTACATAGTTATGGTAAAGGTCGTCGCGCCTATACTGCTGTGCTTCCTGCTCCTCGCCTCGCTCGGAATTATCAGGATTTAGTTGAAAGCGGAAAGTTTTTTAAGAATTAGGATAAAACAAAAGCCTTCTCCTTTGGGAGAAGGCTTTATTTTCGCCTATTCCTCAAGGAGAAGGCAACTGTCTGCTGTTATCCGAATAACCCTTTTTTCTCGTAGGGCTCGACCTTGTACGAGGTCAGCTTGTAGCCTGTCTCGGTAACGACCTTTTCCAGCGACTCGCGGGGGATATCCTCCTTGGCGACGATCACGCACTCTTTCGCGCTGTGGGACGAGCTGACTTTTTTTACCTTAAAGTTGTTTCTGACCGCGTCGTTCATATGCGCCTCGCACATATTGCACATCATTCCGTCGACGCCCAGTGTTATCTTTACCATAATGAGTCTCCTTTGCTGTTTGGTTAGTTGCATCTTACCACTTTTCGGGGCAAATGTCAATCCTTCGGTAAATTGCACAAGGGCTTTTCTTAGGTACCAAACTGTCTGCTTAAAAACCAGACACTGCTATGCTTAATGTCGCGCAAACGTTGTTATATTTTTGTCAAAAATAATTATACTTAGTCACAAACAGTCATACTTAATCAGGGATAACTGCATTTTTTTAAAATATATCTAATATCCATTAAATTTTCGCTCAAATTTAGCCAAATATTATATATTTCGTCAATTTACACAAAGACAGTTCTTTGGTAAAATAATATCACAGAAAAACAACTCTATTAACTCACTATGATTACCGAAATAGTTTCAAGGGGGAGAAAACTATGACCGACAAGATTAAGGTAATTATTACAGATGACCAAAAAGTTGTAAAAATACCCACAGGGATCCGTATGCTTGTAAGGCGATGCTGTCATGCGGTGCTTCAGCTTGAGAATTACAAAGGCTCGGCTGAGATCGGTGTTACATTTACCGACGACGAGAGTATAAGAAACATGAACAAGCTTTACTTTGACCGAGATGTTGAGGCGTCGGTGCTCACGCTCCCGACTGACGGATTTGAGACGGAGTCAGGATCAAGGTACCTCGGAAATATCGTTATTTCCATTGAGAAGGCCGTTCAGAATTCTTCTGTTCACGGTCATTCGCTTCAGCGAGAGGTTGCTTATCTCACTGCCCACGGAGTTCTGGAGATCTTCGGATACAGCTACAACGAAAAGAGCGGCAGACTTGAGATGCGCGAGAAAGAGGAGTGGACGCTTTACCAGCTCGGACTTCCCGCAAGTTCATCGTATATCGCACACAAAATGTAAAAACGGGCTGTTTATCAGCCCGTTTTTTTATTGCGCCGAAAGAGGAAGGCTGAGAAACAAAAATGGCCGCCGTCTTATAAAGACGGGGCCATTATTACTTTGTTATTATACAACGCTCTTGAGATACGCCAGAACCTCTGCTTCGGTTTTCATCAACATAACCTTTTCGGCTACGTTGTCAGCCTCGAACTTTGTCCATTTGGCGATATTCTTTCTTACCTTGAGCACCGAGGGAGCGGAAACGCTGAATTCGGTCAGCCCGAAGGAAATCAAAAGCGGGATCATCAGCGGATTAGCCGCCGCCTCGCCGCACATTCCGACAGGGATATTCTCCTTCGCCGCGCATTTGATGATCCTTCTGATCATTCTGAGCACGCTGGGCTGGAAGGGAGAGTAGAGGTACGCCACGTCGCTGTTGCCTCTGTCTGCGGCCATTGTGTAGCCTGTGAGGTCGTTAGTGCCTATGCTGAAGAAGTCAGCCTCCTCGGCGAGAGTGTCCGCGATGACGCCCGACGCCGCCGTTTCGGTCATAACTCCGATCTTGATATTCTCGTCAAACGCGATCCCCGACACGCGAAGGTCGTTTTTGGCTTCCTCAACAAGCGCCTTGCCCTCTCTGAGCTCGTCGATCGCGGTGATCAGCGGGAACATAATGCGGATGTCGCCGAACGCGCTGGCTCTGAGGATCGCCTTGAGCTGCGACTTGAACATATCGCGGTTTTTAAGGCAGTAACGGATCGCGCGGAAGCCCATAAACGGGTTTTCTTCCTTTGAGAGCCCGAGATAGGGGATCTCCTTGTCGCCGCCGATGTCGAGCGTGCGGATGATCACGGGCGCGCCCTTCATGATCAGCGACGCCTGCTTGTAAGCCTCAAACTGCTCGTCCTCGGTGGGCAGAGCGGTTCTGTCCATAAAGAGGAACTCGGTTCTGAAAAGCCCAACGCCTTCTCCGTCCGCCGCCACAGCCTTTGTAGCGTCCTTCGGGGTGCCGATATTGCAAAACAGCTCGTACTCCTCGCCGCTTGCTGAGACGGTCTTTTGACCGCGGTAGTTTTCGAGCTCGCGCTTATCGCGCAGGAAGCTGTCGCGCTTGGCGGTGAATTCGGTGATTTCCTCGGCTGAGGGAGCCGTAATGACAACGCCCTCCGAGCCGTCAACTATTATCTGTTCGTCGGTGGACAGCGATGTGACCGCGCCCGTAACGCTGAGCACGGCGGGTATCTCCAGCGCTCTCGCGAGTATCGCGGAGTGGGAGGTCTGGCTGCCCGTTTCCGTAACGATGCCGACGATATTTTCTTTGTTAATGCCCGCCGTCATCGACGGAGTGAGCTCCTTGACAACTATAACGGTGCCCGCGGGAGCGTCGCTTATTTTGACCTCGTTGATTCCGAGAAGGATCGCGAGCATACCGTCGCGGATATCCTTAACGTCCGCGGCTCTCTGCATTGTTACCTCGTCGCCTGTCGCCGAGAACATATCTATGAACATCTGGCAAATCTGCTCAACCGCCTTTTCGGCGCACTGCTCGGCTTTGATAAGATTCTCGATCTCGCCGTTCATAAACGGGTCTCGGATCATCGTGATGTGGCCGAGAAGTATCTCGGCTTCCTTGGGTCCTGTTGATTTTCTGATAGCCTCCGCCTGCTCCTCCGTGTTCGCGCAGAACTTGTCCACAGCGTCATGGAACCTTTGGAGCTCGGCGTCAACGTCGGTTACCTCTTTCGGTATATAATCGAGCGTCTGCTCGGCGATTATCATAACTCTGCCGATCCCGATACCGTCGGAGGCGCCAATACCTTTTAACATAAAAATCACCTCGTGGTGTAGTTTTTGGGTCGCTTATTCGCCGAATCCGCCTTCGATCATTGCGGCAGCCTCAGCGACCGCGGCTTCCTCGTCGGCGCCTGTGGCTACGATCTCGATCTCGTTGCCGCACTTGATGCACGCCGCGATGATGTTCATAAGGCTCTTGGCGTTGACGTCGCTGCCGTTATGACGGATAACAACGTCGCTTGCGTACTTGTTCATAGCAGTCGCGAAAGCGGACGCGGGACGCATATGAAAGCCCTGAGCGTTTACGATTGTGAGTTTTTTGGATACCATAGTTTTTCTTCTCCTTTAGTGTATTCGGTCACCCGAGCGAGTCGGGTGACCTTGTTATTTCAAAATATCAATTCTGTTTTAAGATTTACGCCTTTTTCTTCATAAGGATCGCGAGCATAAGCATACCTACTACGGAGCCAACTGCGAGAGCGAGGAAGTACATCAGCGGATTGCCGATGGTGGGGAGTACGAAGATACCGCCGTGAGGAGCCTTAAGTGTGCAGCCGAACAGAGCGGAGAGAGCGCCCGCCGCGGCGGAACCTACTACACAGCTCGGGATAACCTGCAGCGGATGTCCCGCGGCGTAGGGGATAGCGCCCTCGGTTACGAAGGACAAGCCCATTACGAAGTTAACGGGACCGTTCTTTCTCTCGTCGGCAGACCATCTGTTGCGGAAGATCGTGGTCGAAAGAGCGATAGCGATCGGGGGAACCATACCGCCGACCATAACGGCGCCCATGATGATCCAGCCGCCGGGCTCGTCGACAGTTGCGCCCGCGAGTAAGCCTGTCGCGGTAACATAAGCAGCCTTGTTGAAGGGTCCGCCCATATCGATCGCCATCATACCCGCGAGAAGCGCGCATACGGGAACGATCAAAGCGGTGTTCTTCGCCATAGCGGAGATGCCGTCCTGCATACCCTTGTTGATGATACCCATTACGGGGTTAACGGCGCACATCATAACGCCGACAATGCCTAAGCCGACAAGCGGATAGATAAGTACGGGCTTGATACCCTCGAGAGCTCTCGGGAAGTTGTCGCAAGCCTTCATAACCATCTTCATAAGCCAGCCCGCGATAAAGCCCGCGAGAAGAGCGCCTAAGAAGCCCGATACGGAGTTGCCGTCGCCTCCGGGAGCGGCGAAGGTGTTGCCGCTGGCGGCGAGCGCGCCGCCTACAAAGCCGACGAGCAGTCCGGGACGATCCGCGATGGACATCGCGATGAAGCCCGCGAGGATCGGAAGCATAAAGCCGAACGCCGCTTTACCGATGAACATAAACCACGACGAAACGGGTGTGCCCGTTCCGAAGCCGCCGTCCTGAGCAACGCCCGAGAACGAGTCGATAAGGAACGCGATGGCGATAAAGATACCGCCCGCTACAACGAACGGAAGCATATGGGATACGCCGTTCATAAGGTGCTTATAAAGCTTTCTGCCGAAGCTGTCGCCGTCGGAGGCGTCGCTTGCCTCGGCCTTTTTGTCGGAGTGGAAGACAGGAGCCTCTCCGTTTATGATCTTGTTGATGAGCTCCTCGGGCTTGTGGATGCCGTCGGCTACCTTTGTGGAGATAACGGGCTTTCCGTCAAAGCGCGCGGTCTCAACGCTCTTGTCTGCCGCGATGATGATACCGTCGCAGTTTGCGATCTCCTCGGCGGTGAGCACGTTCTTGGCTCCGCCCGAGCCGTTGGTCTCAACCTTTACGGTGATACCCATCTCGGCGCCCGCCTTAGCGAGAGCCTCAGCCGCCATATAGGTATGAGCGATACCCGTGGGGCAGGCTGTTACCGCGAGAACGCGGTAGCCCGACTTTTCCTTTTCCGTGGGAGCGGCAGCTTCCTCGGGGAACTGCTTTGCTTCCTGATCGTCAATGATCTTAAGGAATTCGTCGGCGGATTTCGCCGCCTTGAGCTTCGCGGTGAAATCCTCGTGCATAAGCATCTGCATTAATCGAGCCAGAACCTCAAGATGGACGTCTCCGTCGAGCGTTGCGGCTATCATAAAGATAAGCTTGCAGTCGTTTCCGTCGGGAGCGTCGTAGTTGACGCCCGAGGGTACGGTGATCGCGGTCAGCGCGGGAGCCTTGACCGCCTCGCTCTTGGCGTGGGGGATAGCTACCTCCATTCCGATCGCGGTTGTGCCCATTTCTTCACGCTTGAGAATGCCTTCCTTGTAGGCGGCGGCGTCCTTGAGGTTGCCGCACTTCTCGTGAAGCGCAACGAGCTGATCGATGGCGTCTCTCTTATCCTTCGGGGATGCGCCGAGAGAAATGCCTTGCTTTTTCAGCAAATCAGTAATACGCATAAGTTACTCTCCTTTACTTGAACTTCAAGAGAAGTTCATTTATTTTTTCCTTTGTGGCAAGCCCCGGCAGAAACGCCGTCGCGTTTCCGCAAACGCTGCCTAGCTTCAGTGCGTAAGGGTAGCTGTTTTCCTTGATATAGCCCGCTACGAACCCCGCTACCATCGAGTCACCCGAGCCTACGGTGTTGATTACTTTTTCCTTGAGTACGCCCGCCTTGTGCTTTTCGCCGAACTCGTCGATGAGCATCGCGCCCTCGCCGCCGAGGGAAATCAGCACGTTTCTGGCGCCGAGCTTTTGCAGCTCCTTGGCGTATTTTTCTATGTCGTCCTCAGTCTTGACCTCAACGTCGAAGATCTCCGAGATCTCCTGACGGTTGGGCTTGATGAGGAAGGGTTTGTATTTCAGCGAGTTGACGAGCAGCTTCTTTGTCGCGTCAACCACGATCCTGACATCCTTGTCCTTGATGCGCTCGAGCATACGCTCGTAGGTGTCGTCGGGCATCGACTTGGGGATGCTTCCCGCGAGGATCAGAGTGTCGCCGTCGTTGATGTGGTCGAGCTTCTTCATCAGTCTTTCCAGCTCAGCCTCTCCGATATGCGGTCCCTGACCGTTGATTTCGGTCTCCTCGCCTGCCTTGATTTTGATATTGATTCGCGAAACGCCGTCTTCCAGTCTGATGAAATCGGTCGTGATCCTGTCGTTTTTGATCCCGTTCTCGATCGCTTCTCCCGTGAAGCCCGCCGTAAAGCCGAGGGCGGTGGAGTCGATGTCGAGCTCCGAGAGCACGCAGGAGACGTTGATCCCCTTGCCGCCGAAGTAGTATTCCTCACTGTCGGAGCGGTTGGTGATACCCATTGTCAGGTCAGAAAGTCTGACGATGTAATCGATCGAGGGGTTGAGTGTGATGGTATAAATCATATGTATCCTCCTTTTTTGTTTTTTCCGCGTCGCACTCAGTGCGGCATTATCAAAAGTCCGTTATCCCACTTGTGTGGGTGCACTCACAAGCTTGTTGCTGAAGGATAGGTTCATCTACGAAGCTTGATTTTATTATAATGCTTTCTTTAATTATGGAATTATTTGACTTCCTTGATAACGGTTTCGTTGACGAGCCGCCTGTCCGTGAGCGTGTCGGTGATGATACAGCAGGCTTGAAGCGGCGAGAACGAAACGGGAAAAACACGCTTGAATTTGGAACGGTCGGCGAGGACGAACGAGGTATAGGATCTTTTGATCGCGGCTTCCTTGATATTTGCCTCCTCAATGTCGGGAGTGGTGAAGCCCGATTCCTTGTCGATCCCGTTCGCGCCCATAAAAGCCTTCGTAAAATTGAAGTGGCTCAGGTTCGCGACTGCCTGCGAGCCTACGATCGCCTCGGTCACGTTCTTGACCTTGCCGCCGATTATGTAGGCGTTGAGACCCTTGTGGATCAGCTTGCGCGCGTGCGTGATACCGTTTGTTATGTATGTTGCGCGGGTGTTTTCGATAAAGTCGATGAGCCGTGAGGTCGTTGTGCCCGCGTCGATGTAAACAAAGTCGTTGTCGTTGATGAGCGACGCCGAGTATCTGGCGATCAGCGTTTTCTCCTCGCTCATAACGGTTTCCTTGACGCTCACCGCGTCCTCGCGCATACCCTCGTTCTGTTTTACGGCGGTGGCTCCGCCGAAAAACTTGCGTATCTTGCCCAGCTCGTCAAGAGCCGTCAGGTCGCGCCTTATCGTAGATTCCGACGTGTCAAGGAGCTTCGAGAGCTCCGCGACGGTGACGGTGTTTCTTTCGTTGATTATCTCCTGAATTAAGCGATATCTTTCTTCGTTGAGCAAAGTTAGTCACCTCTAAACAATATTATATCAGAAATACGCACAAAGTCAATATAAAACGCTGTAAAAATGTTAACAATTATTTAATTTTTTATGCAATTGATGAAAGTGGCGGTACCTAATGTTCTCAAATAATCAGCAAAGTGATTGAATTCGTGCAAATCGTGAATTGTTGAAAAAAATATTTTTTATGATATGTATAAAAATCCGATTTGTTTTTTTTCTTTTGTTTCCCCGTGAAAAATCTTGTTAATTTATTGACAACCCAACTAGATATATTGTATAATTTGTCTAGAAAAACACAAGTTTTTCAAAAAATCTTTGTTTAGGTATCTTGACAAGGAAATAATAATATGCTAATATTATTATGAATCTCAAGGCACCTAACAAAACGGCGGAGAGAAAAATGTCAAAAATCGAAAAAGTAAATGTTACTACTAAAGAGGTTGAGTACAGTCTGAAGGATATCGATGACAAGATACTTTTAAATTTACGCGATCTGGGTATGCGGTTACGTTTCCTTTATGACGGAAAAGACAGTCAGCGTCGAGCGCTGATTCTCCTGCTCAAAAGCGGCAGTATGTCGCAGAGAGAGCTCACCGAAAGGCTCTCGATCAAGCCCGGCTCAATGAGCGAGGTTCTCGCAAAGCTCGAGACCAAGGGTATGATCGAAAAAACTCCCCTTGAGACCGACAAGCGCACAGCTATGGTCTCGCTGACCGAGCAAGGTACAGCCACTGCTCTGGAAGCTCTGGAGTATCGGATGGAGAAAAGAGTCGAAATGTTCTCTTCCTTGGATGACGACGAAAAGATCACCCTGCTGTTATTGTTAGAACGTATCAACGATACTAACCTTTGAGATGAAAATGCCTGCGTAGCCGCTCAGCTGCTGAGCGTTTGCGTGACCGAAAGGGTGACGGAAATGGCTGACAAATTAAAGGTAATCATCAAAAACACGCAGAAAGAGGTAAAAATTCAGACAGGGGTGAGGATGCTCTTGAGAAGGTGTTGTCACGCCGTGCTTGAAAACGAAGGTTTCAAGGGCTCGGCGGAGCTTCAGATCGACTTTATGGACAACGCCTGCTTTGAGAAAGCCTCTATGGAATGCATGGGATATGTCAACAATGTCGAGTTCTTTTCCGTATCCTGCGATGATGAATTGAATGGAGTAAAGAAGCTCGGAAATGTTTACATGTCCGTTGAAAAAGCTTACCAGAAGGCGGAAAGCCTCAATCAATCCTCCCAGAGAAGGTTAGCGTACCTTACAGCTCACGGCGTTCTTGAGCTTTTGGGGTATCCTGTCGGGGTGGAACGCAACATTACCAAGAATGATAAGGTGGAAATGGCGCTTGTCCAGCTCGGACTCAACGCCCGTCCGAATTATTATTACTTTGCATAGTTTTCAGGAGCTGTCTGATCGCGACGGCTCCTTTTTTCGCTAAAAATCCGCGAAAACGCCGAGAACGCGCCGATCGGGCGGGCTTTCGCGAAGCAGGGCTGTTTTTCGGCTTTTTCACAAAAAAATTAAAAAAATTTATTGTTAATTTTTTAACGATTTAAAGCCCGAAAACTATTATTATTGCATTTTTTTTATTTTGCAATTTTATACATTATAGACAAAAATTATGAGCCGCCGCGAAACCCGCGACGGCTCTGCTGCGCTGTGTCAGCCCAGATTGATATCAAATTTTTTCAGCTTTTCAAAGATGATCTCTTCCTCTGTCTTTTCATCCTGCTCATTGTCGATCTTTGTGCGGATATCCTTCATCATTCTGTCGGTATATGCGATCACCTCCGCGCATTTGCGCAGCTGCTCGGCAATCTCGCCCGAGTTTTTGATATTCTTCTTGTACTTGATCTGGTGCTCAAGGCTCGCCCAGAAATCCATCGCGATCGTGCGTATCTGGATCTCGGCGAGGACGGTTTTGACCTCGTTGGAGAAGAAGATCGGTACCGACACGATCAGGTGAAGGCTTCGGTAGCCGTTGGGCTTTGGGTTTTTGATGTAGTCCTTGCGGCTGATCAGCGTGATATCCGCCTGACGTATCAGCGCGTCGGCAATGCTGTAAATATCGTCCACATAGGAGCAGATGACCCTGATCCCCGCGATGTCGTGAAGGTTCTGTTCGATGTTGTCCCTCGTCATCTCAAGCCCGAGACGCGAGAGCTTCTCCATAATGCTGGTCTGGCTCTTGAGGCGTGTGTGTATCGAGCTGATCGGGTTGCGCTGATAACGCACCTCAAACTCCTTGTTGAGTACGTCGAACTTGGTTTTGATTTCCTTGATGGCGCAGTCGTAGCTCAGAAGCAGCTCCTTGAAATCGAGCATTGTGTCGAGCAGGCTCTTTGCCTGTTCATAGAGCAGGTCCTGCGATATGGCGTTGCCGTTCATATTTCCGAACATAGCGAGCTTATTCTTGTTTTCCATATTGTTTCTCCTTGGGGTGATGAAGCTTGTAATAATATGATATAATAAACCGCGCGCGAAATCAAGCTACAAAACCTGATTATTGACTATAAAAACGGAATGTGCTATACTTTTTGTATACCAATAAAAATGTGAGGTGAGCAAGGTGACTAACGGCGACAGTACGGGCATACACATACGACGACATTTCGGATATTGTGAGAGAGCGTCCCGCGTCGGGCGTCCTTTGCTTGCGTAATTTGACCGAAAATGTTGTCCCTGCGGTGTGTCCGACAGGGATTTTTTGCGTTTGACCCGTTTCTGCTGAATTTTTCAAAAGAACGGAGTGATTATATGAAGGAAAATACTGCGGTAAAAACCGTCGAGACCTCTCATCCCGATTATGAGAGCGAGATCATCAGGATCGTTCGCGGAAATTATTCGCCCAAGGCGGCTCAGAGCAGGCTCGAGGATTACCACGGCAACGACATAGCTCAGGCTATGGATTCTCTCACGCTTACCGAGAGAAAGAAGCTTTACAGGATCTGCACCGCGTCAATGCTTGCCGAGGCGCTTGAGAGGCTTGACGAGGACGAGGCGGGCGTTTACCTCAACGAAATGGATCTGAAAAAGGCGGCGGACGTCGTGTCTGAGCTTGAGACCGATTCCGCCTCCGATATACTCAAGGAGATACAAAAGGACAAGCGCGCCCTGCTTATCGACGCGCTCGAGCCCGAGGTCAAAAAGGCGATCAGGCTCATCGATTCGTTCGACGACGACGAGATCGGCAGCCGAATGACCACCAACTGTATCGTTATCCGCGAAAACCTGACCGTGCCCGAGGCTATGAACGAGCTTGTCGCCCAGGCAGAGGAGAACGACAACATAGCCACGATCTTTGCCGTTGATGAGGACGACGAGTTTTACGGCGCGATCGACCTGAAGGATCTCATCACCGCGCGAAAGAACAACTCGTTGGACGATCTGATCGTGACCTCGTTCCCGTACGTCTACGCCAACGAGACGATCGACGACTGTATCGAAAAGCTTAAGGACTATTCCGAGAACTCGATCCCCGTGCTCGACAACCGCAACCGCTTCCTCGGCGTTATCACGTCGCAGAGCGTAGTTGAGGTCGTTGACGACGAGATGGGCGAGGACTACGCGCGTCTCGCGGGTCTGACAGCCGAGGAGGACCTCAAGGAACCGCTTTTGCAAAGCGTGAAAAAGAGGATCCCGTGGCTTTTGGCGCTGCTGGTGCTCGGAATGGCTGTGTCGAGCGTGGTCGGCGTGTTTGAGACGGTCGTCGCCCAGCTCACGCTGATAATGGCGTTCCAGTCGCTGATACTCGATATGGCAGGCAACGTGGGCACCCAGAGCCTCGCGGTCACTATCCGCGTGCTCGTGGACGAGAACCTCACCTTCAAACAAAAGCTGAGGTTCGTGTTCAAGGAAACCCGCGTCGGGCTTTTCAACGGAATTATACTCGGCGTTTTGTCGGTTTTGTTTGTCGGGCTTTATATTATGCTCGCAAAGCAAAAGACCGCGGGCTTCGCCTTTGCCGTTTCGGGCTGTATCGGAGCGGCGCTTATGCTGGCTATGTTCATCTCCAGCGCCGTCGGCACCTTGATACCGATGTTTTTCAAGAGGATAAAGATCGACCCCGCGGTCGCCTCGGGACCGCTGATCACCACGGTCAACGACCTCGTCGCGGTAGTCACCTACTACGGACTGAGCTGGGTGTTCCTTATCAATATGATGGGCTTTTAAGTTGAAAGTGGAAAGTTGAAAGTTGATAGTTGATAGTTGATAGTTGAAAGTTGTTTGGCTGTTAACTAAGTTAAGATAAAGAAAAAGCCTTCTCCTTGAGGAGAAGGTGCCGAGCAACGCGAGGCGGATGAGGTGGAAACACTTCCGATAGTTTAAGCCTTCCTCCGCCTTTGGCGGACACCTCATCCGTCACGCTTCGCGTGACACCTTCCCCTCAAGGGGAAGGCAACTTTAAACTTTCCACTTTCAACTTTCAACTTAAATTCTCATTTATTATCGTTCTGATCTCATTTTCCGCCTCGCGCACTTCCTCAAAAAACGCCTTCGACGGTACCCTCAGCGCTCCGCCCGCGAGGATAATGAGCTGTTCTAGACCGTCCGAGGTCACTACTCTGACGAGATTGTTTTTCGAGAGCTTTTTGCTGACCTTCTCTATGTACATATCCGCGGTTTCGGCTTCCTTTGTGTAAACAATGCTGATCCCGCCCGCGCGCTCGACCTCGCGGCTCGCGCCCTTGACCTTGTACGCGTCAAAAACAAGGATCAGCTCGCATTTTTTGTAGCCCTGATAGTTGCACAGAATGTTGACAAGCTTGCTTCTGGCGGTGTCAATGTTGTCCTCGGCGAGCCTTCTCAGCTCGTCCCAGGAGAAGATCACGTTGTATCCGTCCACAAGAACATACTCCGTCCCGATCGGCTTTTCCTTTTCGGGGCGGTATTTTTTTGCCGCGCTGTCAAGAGCCGTTACGGTGCGCTTCGTTTCGGGAGCCTTTTTTCTCCTTACGGGACCGTAGGTCTGCTCAAATATGCCCATCAGCTCCTTGTCCAGCGCGAAAATGTCCTTTTGCGACGCGAGCTTTTTGAACGCGGCCTGCTTGTTTACCGCCTGTTTAAGCGGCGAAAGCGCGCTCGGAAGATGCATTCGGCTCGCGACCTCGTCCCACCTGACGTTGTGTCCCGCGCCGTGCGAGCAGAAAACGGAATCCGCGGTGTTGATAACGTCCGAGTCGGGATCGTAGCCGATCTCGGCGATCACCTCGTCTGAGTTTCGGCACTCCTCGTAGCCCTTGAAGGAAAGGCTCAGCCGTCCCTCGCCGCGCGTGTAGCGGAGTACCTCGCTGTTGTACTCTCTCATTTCGGAGACAGGCGCGCTTCCCCTGATCACGGTGAACTCGGTGCCCGATTCGGGCGGCTCAAAGCTGCCGTTCATTCGGCTTATGTCCGTCATAGCGCGTCCTACGCAGTCGTTCGGGAGCTCAAGGGTGAAATCGTACACAGGCTCCAGAAGCACGCTCTCAGCCTTTCTCAGCCCCTGTCTGACGGCTCTGTATGTAGCCTGCCGGAAATCTCCGCCCTCGGTATGCTTGGGGTGAGCCTTGCCCGAAGCGAGAGTGATCTCCATATCGGTGATCGGCGAGCCCGTGAGGACGCCTACGTGGGTTTTCTCGTAAAGGTGGGTGAGTATCAGCCTCTGCCAGTTTCTGTCAAGCTGATCCTCGCGGCAGTCCGAGTTAAATACAAGTCCGCTGCCGCGACTCAGCGGCTTCAAAATCAAATGAACCTCGGCGTAGTGGCGCAGAGGTTCAAAGTGACCGACGCCCTCGACCGTGTTTCTTATCGTTTCCTTATATATAATGTTGCCCCGACCGAACCGCGCCTCAAAGCCGAAGCGCTCCCTGATCACGGCGCTGAGTATCTCGAGCTGTATCTCGCCCATAAGCCTGAGCTGTATCTCGCCGAGCGTTTCGTTCCACTCAACGTTGAGCGCGGGATCCTCCGCCTCGAGTATCCGCATTTTTTCCAGAGCGACGCGCGCGTCAACGCCGTCGGGCAGCTCCAGCCGATATGTCAGCACGGGCTCCAGCACGGGCATGGCGGAGTCCTTTTCCTCGCCCAGTCCGTCGCCAGAGCGCGTAAAGCTCACGCCCGTAACGGCGCAGACATCGCCTGCCGTGACCTCGTCAACGGCTGAAAATCTGCCGCCCGAGTAAACGCGGATCTGCGTGACCTTCTCGCCGTTTTTGTTGTTCGGGCTTTGGAGCACGTCCCTCACGCGCAGTCTGCCTCCCGTGAGCTTGAGCCAGCTCAGCCTGTTGCCGCCGTCCTCTGAAATTTTGAACACCTTGGCGGCAAAGCCGTTTTTGTGCTCGGGCTCGGAAGCGTATCTGTCGATCACCGAAAGCAGCTTTTCAATGCCGATGAGCTTCAGCGCCGAGCCGAACAGACACGGAAAAACCGCGCGCGCCCTGACCGCCGCCGCGATGTCGTCCGCGGTGATCCCCGAGGAATAGTATTTTTCAAGCAGAGCCTCGTCGCACACCGCGATCTCCTCCGACAGCGCGTCGCTGTCCTCGTCCGAAAAATCGACGCAGCGCGGGCTGAGCTTTTCTCTCAGCAAAGACATCAGCGTGCCCTTGTCGGCGCCGTCAATATCCATTTTGTTGACAAAGATGAACGTCGGTACCCTGTAACGCCTGAGCAGCTTCCACAGCGTAACGGAATGACTCTGAACGCCGTCGGCGCCGCTTATCACCAGCACGGCGTAGTCGAGCGCTTGGAGCGCCCGCTCCGTTTCCGCGGAAAAATCCACGTGCCCGGGAGTGTCGAGCAGTGTTATCCTGCTGTTTTTGCAGTTCAGCGTCGCCTGCTTTGAGAATATCGTGATACCTCTGCTCCGCTCCAGATAAAAGTTATCAAGAAAGGAATCTCCGTGATCGACGCGCCCGAGCCTTTGAATACTGCCCGAAAGGTAGAGCATAGCCTCCGACAGGGTGGTTTTGCCCGAGTCTACGTGCGCAAGGATTCCCATAACTATCTTTTTCATTGCTATCACCGCTTTTATAATACAATAAAAACGTTTTTTTAGCAACAGCGCCGCACACGGCGTCTCAAGGCCTCCGTAGCCGCTTCCGCGAAGCGGTCGTGTTTGTTTTTGTGTTGTGTTCGTTTTCGTGTTGTTTTTTGTTTTTGTTTTTATTTTTGTCTTTGTATTGGTATCGTTCGGAAACCGATGGAAGCCGTTGGAATCCATTGGATTCTAATCCGCGTCTTTTCTGAGCTTTTGGGCGTTCTCCCAGTTTCGCAGACATCTGTTGCGGTACTTTTCAAAATCCCTCTCGAGCTGTCCCGCCATATACAGGTAGGCGATTTTGATCTTTGAATTAGGGAAGTCGGGCGTTTCGCCCGTCTTGGCAAAGTAAAACAGGCTTTTCCACAATCTGCCCGCGTCTCTGTCGCTGAGCTCGTCAACGATATCGGCGTTGTCAAGATAACAGTTGAACGCCTTGGGTAATTTCGGTTCATAATTAGTGTTCATAAAAGCACCTCCTATATTACCCCGAAAAAAGCGGAAAAATTGCACAGTTGTGTGCAATTTCTTGCATAAAACTTTTAAAAAAGATTGTTTGAGGCTTGATTAGCCCGATAAATATGTTATAATAAAATGAATTTATGGAGTAAAAATAAGGATTAGGAGGAATTCAAATGCTGAAAATTCAGGATCTTTCCTTCGCGGTCGATTCCGACGGCAGGGACAAGGAGATCATTCGGAACATCAGCCTCGAAATTCCCGCGGGTAAGCTCTTCGTTATCACGGGTCCCAACGGCGGCGGAAAATCCACCCTCGCAAAGCTCATCGCGGGCATTGAAAAGCCGACCTCGGGCAAAATAATCTTTAACGGCGAGGATATCACAGAGAAAAACGTTACGGAGCGCGCGCGAATGGGTATAGCGTTCGCGTTTCAGCAGCCCGTTAAATTCAAGGGGATCAGGGTGCTCGACCTCATACGCCTCGCGGCAGGCAAAAAGCTCACTGTCACCGAGGCGTGTCTGTACCTTTCTTCCGTGGGGCTGTGCGCGAGAGAGTATATTGACAGAGAGGTCAACTCCAGTCTTTCGGGCGGCGAGCTAAAGCGTATCGAAATAGCCACGGTGCTCGCCAGACAGTCGCTTTTGACCGTGTTCGACGAGCCCGAGGCGGGAATAGATTTGTGGAGCTTCTCCAATCTTATCGAGGTGTTCCAGAAGCAGAGAGAGGAAATCAAGGACAAGACCATTCTCATAATCTCTCACCAGGAGCGGATCCTCAATATCGCAGACGAGATAGTTGTGCTTGACAGCGGCACTGTACGCACACAGGGCAAAAAGGAACAGGTGCTTCCCGAGCTTATCGGAACCTCGTCCGCGGTCAGGGATTGCCGCGGCGTTCGGAAAGGAGAAGCGTAATGGACTTGAACAGTATTCAGAAATATCTCCTCAAGGAGATCGCCGATATGGACGGTACTCCCGACGGAGCCTACAACATCCGCTCCGACAGCTGCGCCATCGACCGCAGATCGACCGAGAACGTCGAGATCGTTTCAAAGCAGCTCGGCAGCGGTCTTGACATAAAAATCAAGCCGAACACAACTGGCGAAACCGTATATATCCCCGTTGTTATCTCAAAAAGCGGACTCAAGGAGGAGGTCCTCAACGACTTTTTCGTGGGCGAGAACGCCGACGTTACGATCGTCGCGGGCTGCGGTATCGACAACTGCGGCAACGACGATTCCGAGCACGACGGTATCCACCGCTTCTTTGTGGGCAAAAACGCCAAGATCCGCTACGTTGAGAAGCACTACGGCTCGGGCGACGGCGCGGGCAAGCGAATCCTCAACCCCGTTACCGAGGTTTATATGGAGGAGGACAGCTATGTCGAGATGGAGATGGTGCAGATAAAGGGCGTTGACGACACGACGCGAACCACCGTCGCGGACCTCAAGGAGGGCGCAAAGCTCATCGTCAGGGAAAGACTGATGACCCACGGCGACCAACAGGCGGTCAGCGTCTACACGGTCAACCTCAACGGCGAGAACTCGGCGGCGGACATCGTCTCGCGCGGCGTCGCGAGGGATAACTCCTTCCAGAAGCTCGACCTCAAGATCGTCGGCAACGCGGCGTGCAAGGGACATACCGAGTGCGATTCCATTATTATGGATAACGGCAAAATCCTTGCCGTTCCCGCTCTGGAGGCGAACGATGTTGACGCGTCGCTCGTTCACGAGGCGGCGATCGGAAAGATCGCGGGCGACCAGCTCACAAAGCTGATGACTCTCGGCCTCACCGCACAGGAAGCCGAGGAGCAGATCATCAACGGATTCTTGAGATAAAAAAACACCTCAGAGCTTCGCGGCTCTGAGGTGTTTTGCGCTCTTTTTCGTTGCATTCGCGCTTATTTTATTGTATTATTGAAGCAGAAACCACACGGAGGCTTGTTATGCTGATCAAAAGAGTATTCGCGGCGTTCGCCGCCCTGATGATTACGCTCGCGTCGTGCTCGGCTTCGGCGCTTTCGGCTCCCGCGCGCGACGATATAGCCACGGAAAAAATCGTGTTCAACAACCCTGATTTTATCCGAGGGATGGACGTTTCGTCGGTGCTCTCGCTCGAAAGCTCGGGCGTGAGCTTCAAAAACGCCGAGGGAAAAACGGAGGACATTTTTAAGCTTCTCTCCGACAGCGGCGTGAATTATATCCGCGTCAGGGTCTGGAACGACCCGTACGACAGCGAAAAAAACGGCTACGGCGGAGGTAACAGCGACGTGGCGAAGGCGGCTCGGATCGGCAGACGCGCCGCGGAAAACGGAATGAAGCTGCTCGTTGATTTTCACTATTCCGACTTTTGGGCTGACCCGTCAAAGCAGAAAGCGCCCAAGGCGTGGGAGGGTCTGAGCCTTTCCGAAAAGGCGGTGAAGCTCTCCGAGTTCACGAAAAGCTCGCTGACCGAAATCAAAAACGCGGGCGCGGACATCGGAATGGTCCAGATCGGCAACGAAACGAACAACGGTATCGCGGGCGAGAGCGGCTTTGACAGTATGGCTGTGCTGTTCGGCGCAGGCGCTAGGGCGGTCAGAGAGTTCGACGGCTCCGCGCTCGTCGCGCTTCACTTCACCGATCCCGAGAACGCTGACGCGATGAAATGGATCGCGGATACTCTCGCCGAGAAAAAGGTGGATTACGATGTTTTCGCCTCGTCCTACTATCCTTACTGGCACGGCAGTCTGGATAATCTGACGGACGTTTTCTCGTATATCTCCGACACATACGGCAAATACACGATGGTCGCCGAGACCTCCTACGCGTATTCGCTCGACGACTTTGACGGTCACGGAAACACCGTCAGCAGGTGGAACAACAGCTCGGGCGAAAACCTGCTTTGGAGCTTTACTCCTCAGGGGCAGGCGAACGAGGTCGAAAGCGTGATGAAGGCAGTCAACAGCGTCGGCGAAAAAGGCCTCGGCGTGTTTTACTGGGAGGGCGCGTGGATCACGGTCGGCGACGTGAGCGGACTTTCGGGCGATGAATATAATAAAAAGCTCGCCGAGAACAAAAGCCTTTGGGAGAGCTTCGGCTCGGGCTGGGCGTCGAGCTTTTCAGTCGAATATGACCCCGATGACGCGGGCGTGTACTGCGGCGGCTCCGCTGTGGACAATCAGGCGTTTTTCGACAAAAACGGACAGGCTCTGCCCTCGCTCAACGTGTTCAAAAATGTGCTCACGGGCTCGCTCTGCGAGGATGTTCTCTCGGGCGACGCCGACGGCAGTAACGAAGTAAATATAAACGACGCGACGCTGATCCAGCTCGCGCTGATCAACAGAGCCGAGCTCGGCGCCGACGCGCTTCTGAGAGCGGACGTCGACCGCGATCTGGACGTTGACATCAACGACGCTACGCTGATCCAGCGGTATCTCGCGAGGTATAACGACGGGTTCGGGATCAACACAAAGAGGTAACTATGGAAAGACTTGAAAAGCAGCTTGATTTTGCTCTTGAAATAGACAAGGAAAAGAATGTATTTCGCCAAACGCACCTGTCGGGTCACGGCAGGAACGAGAACGACGCTGAACACGCGTGGCATATGGCGATAATGGCGTATGTGCTCCGAGAACACTCGAACGCGGAGATCGATATCGCCAAAACGATGCTGATGTGCCTGATACACGACATTGTGGAGATCGACGCGGGCGACACCTACGCCTACGACGAGCAGGCGCTCAAAACTCAGTCCGAGCGCGAGCAGAGGGCGAAGGAACGGATATTCTCTCTGCTTCCCGACGACCAGAAAGCCGAGCTCAGCGCGGTTTTTGATGAATTTGAACGCGGCGAAACGGCAGAGGCGAGGTTCGCAAAGGCGATGGACAACCTTCAGCCGCTTATGCTCAACAACTCCAACGGCGGAGCAGACTGGCGCGAGCACAAGGTTTCCGCCGACAAGGTCATTCGCCGCCAGAGCTCCACGGCGCTCGGCAGCGCGGCGCTCTACGAGGTAACTCAAAACATCATCGAGGAAAACATCAAAAAAGGAAACCTGACGTAAGGGAGTAGTCAGTTGCCTTCTCCCTTGGGAAATTCCCCCGACGGGGGAATCACCTCATCAGTCGTCTCCTCAGGAGCGTTGTTCCCGACTTTGAGTCCCTTCCGCCAAAACAATAACGAGTCCGAACGGACTCGTTACTTTTTTGGTTTTGTACCGTAACTTTGATACAAAATTATGTGCGGTCGATGAGTAGAGTTTCCGCAAACTGCACTATTTGTTACAACCCGCAGGATATTAAACCGTGTCATAGCTCCATACAATATTATTTGTTTAACTTTCGATTTGCGACATCAGGTATTTTTGAGTGTTCTTGTCAAGCTCTCCCAGCGTTTCATTAATAAATTCCTCGGGCAAATCAAAATCGTTGAGCACCCAGTCTGCCACAATCGCAAGGGTTCCGTTGGAGTGATAGCGAATCGCGCACAACAGCCTTTTATCGTTCATCTTAACGCCGAATCTCTCCGACCAGAGCGTTCTGTTCAGCCCTTCCACCATTTTCTGAAGCTTTACATAAAGCGCGTGGATACCGTTAGGGCTGAATATCATTTTAAAAACCTCGGGGTTTTCCTGAATATATTTGAAAACTACGGAATATACCTCAAAGGTCGTTTTGTGACCGTGTTCGGTAATCATCTCCCCGAGCTCTATCAAAACGGTTTGTTCAAGCTGTTCGTAGATATCATAAACGTCATAGTAATAGTTGTAAAAAGTCGTGCGGCTGATATCGGCTATATCCGCAATTTCCTGCACCGTTATATCCTTGAGCTCCTTTTCCGCTAAAAGCTCCGCCAGCGCGTTTCTTATCAGCTTCTGTGTTTTCAGCGCTTTTCTGCTTGTTTTCTGTTCAGGCATATTATCCGCCCTTTCTGTTTATATATTGTAATTCTACCAGAGAAAAGGCGATTTTTCAAGAAGTTTAACAATTTACGGCGCTTATGTTCAGTTTTGAACAGATGTATCCCCGAGTGTTCATTTATGAACATTTCGGGGTTTTATTGTAAATTGAAATAACCGAAACGACGTGGTATAGTATAGACACAACAGAGGGGAACACCTCAAAATTAAAACAAAGGGAGATAATCAAAATGAAAAAGACAAACAGAACAACAAAGGTAATCGCAACAGTAATGGCAGTAGTAATCGCAATTTCTACACTCTGCGTAATCACAGCGGTAAGCGCTAACGCAGCAAGCTACGAAGGCAGCGCTCAGGCTCACGCCGCTGAGAAGATGGGAGTAATGACAACAACAAGCGTTCCCGCAGTAACAACAAAGCTCAACAAGACAGCAAAGGCTTATAAATACGTATGCACAGGTCAGACCAAAAAGGGTTATGACTGGGACTACACCGCTAGCAACAGCAACGTTAAGGTTACATGCAAATACGACTTCAAAACTCATACATACACATTCAAGTTCACAGGCACAGCCAAGGGCAGCACAACAATGAACTTCAAGTACAGACTCAACGACAAGACATGGGTAAAGGTTCCTATGACATTCAAGATTGATGCTCAGAAGAACATCACAAGAGTAGCTTAATCAAACAACTTCATAAAAACTTATAAATCCAAACAACACACTAAAACAAAAAAGTAACGAGTCCGAATGGACTCGTTACTTTTTTGGTTTATACCGTACTTTGATACGAATTTATATGCGATCGATGAGTAGGGCTTTCGCAAACTGCCCGCGGTAAAATTTGAGCCGATTTTTAAATAATTATAAATCAATCCGCTCAAAGTTCTTTACCGCGCGGCGCATGGAGAACGCCGTAAACAGCACAAACACTGCTATACCAGCCGCGAATACGCCCGCCTGTAAAGCTATGTGTGTGAAGCCGAAGGCGTTTAACGCGGAAAGCGAAGGAATGTGCCAAAGCGCCTCTCCGACGCCCACAACCAAAAAGGCGGCGATAATAAACAAAATGAAGGGCTTGGCGAATTTGTACGCCGTCTTGAAGAAGCCTCCGATAAACACCAGATTGAATAGCCCCAGAATCACCAGCACAAATCCGAGATACACGAGATTCGCGTTCATCAGCGCGTTATCTCTGTATACGGGAGCCTCCGAGAACACCGTCATACGGATCAATACGGGTATCGCCGTCAGAACAAAAAAGCAAAGCTCGATCACAATGCAGAACGCGTATTTCCCCCTTACGATATCGCCCTTTGCCACAGGCAAAAGCGCGGTGTACGTGATGTCGTTGGATTCTCTCGCGCTCTGAAACGACTGAAACATTCCGAGACAGACGAAGAACGAGCCCACGAGTATGGGATATCCGGGCAAAAACGACATCAATCCGAACGCAATAAAGATGTAAGAAAGAGGCGAAGCCGCCAGCTTCATTTCCTTTTTCAGCAGATTTGTCATACCGCGTCGCTCCTTTCCATCCTCAGTATGCACTCCTCCAAGGTTTCGCCGTCCTTGCGGTAAGCTCCGATAAATTCCTCCTTGGAGCAGCTCGCGACGAGCTTCCCTTTTTTAATGTACATAATATCGTCAGCGCATTTTTCAATATCCGAGGTGATGTGTGTTGAAAACAACACGGCTACGTCTCGGTTTTTCAGTTCCGTAAATACATCAAGAAGCTCGTCTCTGGAGAACGGATCAAGCCCGCTTGTCGGCTCGTCTAAAATCAGGATCTCAGCCCTGTGCGAAAGAGCGAGAAGAAGGTTGAATTTTACCTTCATTCCCTCGGAAAGCTCGCTGGGCGTTTTGTTTTCGTCAAGTGAAAACAGCTCCAGATATTCTCTGTACGCGCTCTCGTCCCAGTTCTGATAAAACGTTTTCGTTATGTCGGCGATCTTTTTGATTTTCTTTTTCGGGTAATAGTTGACCGCTCCCGTGGAAAAACCGAGGCGCTGCTTTATTTCCCTCTCGTTTTCCGAAAAAGGGAGATCAAAGTAGCTGATTTCACCGCAGTCGGGTTGAACAAGCCCCAAAATCGACTTTATCGTCGTTGTTTTTCCCGCGCCGTTTCTGCCGATAAAGCCCGTAATGCGTCCCGCGTTCAACTCAAAGGAAACGTCGGACAGCAGAAACGACGGGTATTTTTTACTCAAATTTTTGATACTGCAAACGGTCATCGTTCGTCCTCCTCATCGGTATCAAATACTGCTGCCGCGAAGCTGGAAAACATCGCTTTCGGCGGAATGGCGATACCGCGCTTCTCGTCGCCCAAAAGCACCAATGTATCTCCAGATTTGATATCGAACAGCTCTCTCGCCTGCTTCGGTATGACGATTTGCCCTTTCTCGCCCACCGTGGCTGTCCAGGCATATTTTCCCTTTGGCTTCGGCATAATGATCTCTCCTTTAAGTATGATTTGTATAACTAATCATACCACTCTTTCTTTTCCCTGTCAAGAGCTATAATAATATTTTGTGATGCTTTTGTCACTACAATCGGTAAAAGCGCTCTCCAAAATAAGGAGTTGAAGGAGTGCGCTCCAAGCGCTCCGCACAACGACTATATTTTGGTGAGAACGAGCTTCGAGTCCCTTCCG
>ONCP01000001.1:29430-289495 GCA_900316385.1 uncultured Eubacteriales bacterium
AAAAGCGCTCTCCAAAATAAGGAGTTGAAGGAGTGCGCTCCAAGCGCTCCGCACAACGACTATATTTTGGTGAGAACGAGCTTCGAGTCCCTTCCGTGCTCCCCCGGAGCGTTGTTCCCGACTTCGTCGGTCGCTCGGCTTCGAGTCCCTTCCGTGCCAAATGGCACGCCGTCAGTATGTTTCATCTTGCGAGAAGTTCGATCTCGTTTGTCACGGTGTGAGCGGAGCTAAAAGTTTCATCAGCTCTCCTCCCTAAAATTGACCCACTGGGTCAATTTCTTAACGGTCGGCTTCGAGTCCCTTCCGTGCCAAATGGCACGCCGTCAGTATGTTTCATATTGCGAGGAGTTCGATCTCGCTTGTTGCGGTGTGAGCGGAGCTAAAAGTTTCATCAGCTCTCCTCCCTAAAATTGACCCACTGGGTCAATTTCTTAACGCTCGGCTTCGAGTCCCTTCCGCACCAAATGGCACGCCGTCAGTATGTTTCATCTTGCGAGAAGTTCGATCTCGCTTGTTGCGGTGTGGGTGGAGCTAAAAGTTTCATCAGCTCTCCTCCCTAAAATTGACCCACTGGGTCAATTTCTTAACGGTCGGCTTCGAGTCCCTTCTACGGCGTGCCAAAAGAAAGCGAGGCAGTCCAATGGACTGCCTCGTCTTTCTTGGCACGCCGGAAGGGACTCGAACCCCCGATCTCGCGGTTCGTAGCCGCGCACTCTATCCAGCTGAGCTACCGGCGCATAAATGCCTGCGGTTCCTGACCGCCTAGTTATAATAACACTTTCTTCAGAAAAATGCAAGCTTTTTTTACATTAATATTGAAAAAGTTATCAATAATCGATTATGCAGTACTCGCAGGCGTTCACTACGGTGGTGTCGCCGTGTACGGTTATCTGAGGAATCGACGCTCCGTAGTTGCGGTGGATGTGACCGTGCAAAAACAGCTTGGGCTTGTATTTTTTAAGCAGCTTGTTAAAGCACTCAAATCCTCGGTGGGGAAGAGTGTCAAAGTCGTTGAGATGTCTTGCGGGCGCGTGCGTCACAAGTATGTCTATCCCGCCCTTTCGAAGGATCCTCGGCAAAAGCCTGTGGATCCTTCGTTTCATCTGTCTTTCCGAGTACATATATTTTCCGTCGCGGTAACGGTACGAGCCGCCCAGCCCGAGGATCCTCACACCCTCGTGGACGTGGAGCTTTCCGTCAATGCATATGCAGCCCTCCGCGATTTTCGTGTGATCCTCGTCGTGGTTCCCGTGGACGTAAAGCAACGGACAATCCGCCATCGTCACCAGAAACTCGAGGTAGTTCAGCGGAAGGTCGCCGCACGCGATTATCAGGTCAAATTCGTTGAGCTTGCCGGGGGAGTAGTAATCGTAAAAGAATTTTGACTCCACGTCGGCTACCGCGAGTATCTTCATTTCTTTTCCTCCGCGTCGGCGTTGTCCTGCGACTGTTCGATGCCGACCATATCTACCGTCGCCTTGCCGATAGGGCTCAGCTCCTCGTAGCGCGGTATACTGCCCTCAACGTTTTCCACAAGATAATCCATATTAATGATCTGTTCAAGGCTGAGCGCCGATTCGTCCTCGCCGATCAGCTCGCCCGACTGCGTTATCAGCGGAGTCAAAAACGGAGATGACGGGCAGTGTATAATGCCATCCTTGATGAAGTCCGCGAGCTTGCGCGTCGCTAACGGAAGCTCGCTTGAGTATTCAAGGTCAACAACGCCCGCCGAGATCCCCCAATAGTAGTTGAGGGCTTTTTTACTGCTTTCGTACTCGCTCTTTACGGTTCTGTCAAAGACCCTGTGAAGTATCTCCTCGTAATATACGCCCCATTTCCAAACGGGGATCGCGAGCATTTCGTTTCTGCCCTTGTAGATGTATGAAAGCCCGTAATTGCTTCTCCTGTCCTGTCTGAACGGCGCGGTGTCGTGGGACGAGATGATGTGGACGCCCTTTTCGTTGAGCGCCTTGGCCGCCTCGTGAGCGCCCTTGACTCCGGCCCATTCAAGCTGAACTACGGCTCTCGGGTTGACCATTTGCGCTCCGAGCGCAAAGGCGTTTATGCCCGCGATCTGACCGAAGATCGGATAGTCGCCGACATAGCCCAGCTTGCCTGTTTCGCTCAGCGAGCCCGCGATCGCGCCCAGAATGAACTTGACCTCGTACATTCTCGTGTAATATGAGCGGATATAGCGGTGCGATTTGTTGAGCGAGCAGTTCATGATCACCACGTCGGGATGGTCTACGGCGGCTCTCAGGCTCGCCCGCAAAAGCCTCGGAGAGGTGGTAAAGATGACCTTGTTGCCGTCCTCGACCGCCTTTTCGAGAACCTTGAGCGGATCGTCAAGCATCGCGTTGGGATAAGCCTTTGTCTCGATTTTATCACCGAAAACCTCCTCAATGTGAAGCCTGCCCTCCTCGTGCTCGTTTGTCCAGCCCGAGATATCGGGGTTGCCGTCGTAGATAAAGGCGACCTTGAGCACCGACTGCGGTATCGGGTTGGTAAGAGGCAGTATCCACGAGAACATCGAGGGCTTCTTCTCCTCGGAAGGATCGGTTTTGAGCTCGATCGGCTCCCTATCCTGCTGGAGCTTGACGTCCTCCCACATTCTGCTGAGGTTCTTCTTTATCTCCGATGTTTCCGTGTTGAGCAGATCCTTGTAGCCGTATATCTTGATGTAGCTGAGCATAGCGTCCGCCACGGTGGACGAAAGCTTTTCGCCGCCGTTCTGGATGTACGCCTGCTTAAAGTAGTAGTACGCCGCGGTAAAGTCCTTCTGCTCGTCCTCGCTCCAAGCCTCCGCGGGCTCCTTGCCGAGAAGCTTCTGAAGCTCCGCGTAGCTTCCCTTTTTTGTGAACTCCACAAAATTGATCTTGCTGTATTTGCTGAACGCGACCAGCTCGTAGTAAAGCTCTGTGTCGGGATCGTCGGTTTTTTCGGGCATTATTCTTGTCACGTTGCCCGTGATCGTGGGCGCGTCAAAGAATTTGAGCACGCTGACGCGCTTGTTGCCCTCCTCAACGTAGTAGCGGTTCATATATTCATAGACCTTTATCGGGTCGCGTATTCCTTCTGTCAGGTGAGCGTCGCACAGCCGCTTCCATTTTTCGGAGAATTCGGTGCCTTCCTCAAGCATCGGCATAAAATTCGGCGCAAAGGCGTTTACCCTGCCGCGCGTTTTTGTTCCGACGATGAATTCCGACGGGATCTGGACAAGCCCCAGATCGATCCCCGTCGAGGTGTTCTCCGAGCTGAGAAAATCATCCAACACGGGCAGACACGGAGATATCCCCTGCGATACGCAGCGGTTGTATTCCTTCTGACCCAGCTTTAGCGCTTCCTTATAATAATCGTCAGTCATAAGCCTTCTCCTTTCGTTTGGTATACTATTATTATAATACAAACGCCGAAAATAGTAAATACTTTACGGAAAAGGAGAACGGAGAATTAAGCAGTTGCCTTCTCCCGACGGGGAAAAGGCCGACAAATCGCCTCGGCGTCGGCTTTTAATTGGCAGTTGGTGAAAGTGCACAAAAACGATCATATATCTTTGTGCGGGATTACGGAAGATATTTTTGAAATTTCTATTGTGCAAATTTTACAAAAATGTTATACTTTTAAGGTGGATTGTCTGCAAAATCCTAAATAAGCAAAATTCCTAACGAAAGGGTTGTTTTATTTTGAAACAGTATAATTCCAAAAACATCTTAAATATTGCTCTCGCGGGTCACGCGGGCTGCGGAAAAACCTCTGTCGCCGAGTCTATGCTCTATCTCGCGAAGGCGAGCGACCGTCTCGGAAGCGTTACCGACGGCAACACGGTTCTCGACTTTGACTCAGAGGAGATCAAGAGAGGCGTATCTCTCAACACAGCCGTAGCTCCGCTCGAGTGGAAAAACACCAAGATTAACCTCATCGACACTCCCGGTCTCTTTGACTTTGAGGGAGGCGTAGCCGAGGGTATGCGCGCCGCCGATTCCGCGCTCATCGTTGTATCGGGCAAGGACGGCGTAGGCGTCGGCACCGAAAAGGCTGTCAAGGCCGCCGCAAAGCAGGGCATTGCAAAGATTTTCTTCGTAAACGGCGTGTGCGATGAGAACGCGCGCTTCTACCGCGTGTTTGAGGACCTCAAGGCGACCTTCGGTCCCTCCGTATGTCCCGTTGTTGTTCCGTTCATCGAGAACGGCAAGGCTGAGGTTTATGTAAATCTGTTTGAGTACCGCGCTTACAAATATGTCAAGGGCGTTGCGACTCCCACCGATATGCCCGATCTCGGCGACCGTCTTGAGGGTCTCAGAGAGGCTATCAAGGAGGCCGTCGCGGAGACAAGCGAGGAGCTTCTCGACAAATTCCTTGAGGGCGAGGAGTTCACTCCCGAGGAGATCGTTCTCGGCGTTTCTCAGGGCGTAAAGGACGGCTCGATCTGTCCCGTATTCTGCGGCGACGCTCACAACACCTTCGCTATCGATATGTTCCTCAACTCTCTCGTCTGGCTCGCTCCCAAGTCGGACAGCCGTTCCGAGCTCGGAGTTGACCCCAACGGCGAGCCTGTTGAGATTTCCGTAAACATCGACGGAGCCGCGGCAGGTATCGTTTTCAAGACTGTTTCCGACCCCTTCGTAGGCAAGCTTTCATATATCAAGGCGGTATCGGGCAAGATCGGCTCCGATGTTCCCGTTATCAATATGCGCACGGGCGAGCCCGTCAGGATCACCAAGGTTCTTACCGTCCGCGGTAAAAAGCAGGAGGACGCTTCCTTCATCGGCGCGGGCGACATCGGCGCTATCCCGAAGCTCAACGACGTTAAGACAGGCGATACCCTCTGTTCTCCTCTCAGAAAGGTCACGCTCGAAGGTATCGACTATCCCGTTTCCTCCTACGCTATGGCGATCAAGCCCAAGACCAAGGGCGACGAGGACAAGGTAGCTCAGGCTGTCAAGAAGGTTATGGAGGAGGATCCTTCCATCAAGTACTTCCACAACCACGAAACTCACGAAATGATCATCTACGGTCTGGGCGAACAGCACCTCGACGTTGTTGTTTCCAAGATCAAGAGCAAATACAATGTTGACGCGGTATTAAAGACCCCGAAGGTAGCTTACCGCGAGACTATCCGCAAGTCCGTCAAGGTTCAGGGACGTCACAAGAAGCAGTCGGGCGGCCACGGCCAGTTCGGCGACGTTTGGATCGAGTTCTCTCCCTGCGACAGCGACTCGCTCGAGTTTACCGAGAGCGTTGTCGGCGGCGCTGTTCCCAAGGGCTTCTTCCCCGCGGTAGAGAAGGGTCTCAGAGAAGCTATCCTCAAGGGACCGCTCGCGAGATATCCCGTTGTAGGTCTCAAGGCTAACCTCTACGACGGCTCCTACCACCCCGTAGACAGCTCGGAAATGGCGTTCAAGATGGCGGCTAACATCGCCTATAAGAACGGTATGCCTCAGGCTTCCCCGACTCTCCTCGAGCCCATCGGCAGTCTCAGCGCGACAGTTCCCGACGCCAATATGGGCGACGTAATGGGCGAGGTCAACAAGAGACGCGGCAGAGTTATGGGTATGAATCCCGCCGAGGAAAAGGGTATGCAGGTCGTTGAGGCTGAGGTTCCCGTAGCCGAGATGGACGACTTTGCCACCTTCATCCGTCAGTGCACTCAGGGTCGCGGCAGCTACACCTTTGAGTTTGTTCGTTACGAGGATTGCCCCAACAACGTTGCTCAGAAGGTTATCGAAGCCGCTCAGGTTGAGGAATAAAAATAACAAAAAGTCAACAAAACAACAGGAGCTCCCGATTTCGGGAGCTCCTTTTTTCGGCGTAAATATCAAACCTCGTATTTGAAAGCGGGCATCAGCTGAAGCTTAAAGAGGTTGCGCTCGTGCATTTCGTCGATGCGCTTTTTCTTTGCCTCGTCCTCAATAACGCCCTCGCGGATATAGCGGTCGAGCTCGGCGTAGGTAAAGCCGAGGTTATCCTCGTCGGTCTTTCCGCAAAGTCCGTCGATCGGCACCTTGTCCACAAGCACGTCGGGAAGTCCGAGAAGCCTTCCGATTTGTTTCATTTCCTGAACCGTAAGATATGAGCAGGGGCTGAAATCGCCCGCCGCGTCGCCGTAGCGCGTCGAATATCCCACCCAGTCCTCCGAGAGGTTGCAGGTGTTGGCGACTCTGCCGTTGTTGCTCTGCGATACCGCGTAGAGCGTCGCCATCCTTACGCGCGGCGGAAGATTGGTCAGCGACTGTGTCGAAAGCTCAAACGGAATCGCGTTTTTGAGCCCTTCGACCGCGTCTTTGATGTTCACGGTAAAGCTCTTGATCCCGAGGTGTCTGACGAGCAGCTGAGCCATATCGATGTCCGCCTGTTCTCCGTTGGGCATAAGAACGCCGATGACTCTGTCTTTTCCGAGCGCCTCAACGCACAGCGCCGCCACGATCGAGCTGTCCTTGCCGCCCGAAATGCCGACGACCGCGTTGCAGTCTCTGCCGTTTTTATCAAAAAAATCTCTGATCCAGCTTACGCAGGCGTTTTTCGCCTTCTCAGCGTCAAATTTGTACATAAAGATCACTCCTTTTTTATTTGTCCGCGTAGCACTCAGTGCGGCGCTATCAGAAGTCCGTTGTCCCACTACTCTAAAAGGCTGACCTTTCGGTCAGCCTTTTTTATCAGAATGAACCGCTGGAGCTTCCGAACGAGCCGCTGTCGTGGCTCGAGGAACCGCTGTCGTTGTCGTCCTTCCTTCTTGTTCTGGTCGTGTGAGTGTAAAGGAAGTGGTCGTAGCTCTGCCTGAGCTCCAGACTGCCCTGAACAAGGTAGTCGTTTGCCTCCGCCTTGAATCTGACGGGCTTGTACTTTGACTTGAGCGCCAGAGCCGCGATGATCGCGATGAGAAGTCCGATGCCGAGCGAGATACCTCCGCGCTTGAGCACGTCGGAAAGCTTTGTGTATTTGTGGTTGGTGTCATAGGGCGTGCCCTTTTCCGCCTCTGTGAGGAATTGATCGGCGTAGTCGGCGAACCCGAGGAACGCCTCCTTGTAGTCGCTGTCGGAGAGAAGAGGCTTGAGCTCTTCTCCGACAAATTCTCTGCCGTACGCGGTAAAGGCGTCGTGACCCTTGTTGTTGGCGGCTATGCACCACTTTCTGTTGTCCATGCTGATCATAAACAGCACGCAGTCCTCCGCCAGAGCGCCGCTGTATTTGCATACGTTCTCCGCGGCTTCGTCGATAGTGCTCTCCTCGTAATTATCCACAGTGAGAACGGCGACGTCAACGCCGTGCTTGTCTGTTACCTCCTGAAGCTTCGCCTGCACCTCTCTGTTGTCGCTTTCGGTGAGGAGCTCCGCCTCGTCGTACATCGGAGGGTTGTCAAAGGCTGAGACCGCGGTCATACAAAGCGCCGCGAGAATGAGCGCCGCGAGGGCGATAGATATTACTCTTTTCATTACGGCACCCCCTTAAAACAGCCCTAAAAGGTTGATGATGATATAGGCGATAACTCCGAGCCCGACGGTCAGTCCCGCCATAAGAGCGGCGACTTTCTTGCCATCGATAGGAACGTTTCCGACAAACTTGCCTGTCTGACCGTTCATAGCGAAGGTGTAGTTTTCGTCCTTATATTTTGTTGTGAGTATCCAAACGGGATAGAGGGCGTATTTCGCCTTACCGTTATTTACGCGGATCGAGCCTCCGCGCGCGGTTACTGTCGCGTAGGGGAAGTCGATCGTGGAGCGAAGAACGTCCTCGGCGCTGGATTTTACGCGGGTGTTGGCGCGCTCAATGCTCTCGTCAACGCCGACGTCGTATTTATCGGCGAGGTAGCCCGCGAGGTAAGCGGTCTGGAAATCGACCGCCTCGGAGAAGTTGAACGGCTCGATTGATTCCATAAGATCGTCGGGCATCTGCGAGGAGCCGTCGACGGGAATGTTCTCGAAGCGCATAGAGCCTTCTCTGAATACGTCGAAGAAGCTGGTCTCGGTGTAGTCGTAGTTCGAATCCGACCAGGTGTGTACGGTGGTCGCCTCGTAGCTGATCGCCGCGTCGGTGTCGGAGTCAAAGAGCCAGAACGGAACGTAGATACCCTTGATCTCCTCAAGCCTGTTTTCGCTCTTGAAGGCGCTCGGGGAGAACTTCTTGGAGCTGACGTATTTTTTGAGCGTTTCCTTCGCGTTGTCCTTTGTGTGCTTGAAGGGAATGACGTAGTCTGGCTTGAGCATACCCGAGAGCCTTCCCGAGAACACAACGGGGTTTCCGCAGTAGGGGCATTCGGTCGCGGCGGTGTTTTGGTCGCCGACGATCTCGCCGCCGCAGGATTTGCAGATAAAGACGGACATATTGTCGGTCTCGCCTTCCGCCCATTCGCTTCCTGCGTTTTTGTCCCAATTGAACTCGTCGGGAGCGTCCTCGCTGAGGCGCTCATCCTTCTTGATGAACGCCTGCGGGTCAAACTCGCTGTCGCAGTAGGGACATTTCATCTTTTGCGCGGTGGCGTCAAAGTTTATCGCGCCGCCGCAACAGGGACATTTATATTCAAGAATCTCTGCCATAGTAAGTACCTTAGATTATATCGTTGTCGTCGAAGATATCTCCGCATTCGGGACAGAATTTCGGAGGATTCTTCGGATCGGCGGGTTCCCAGCCGCACTTGTCGCACTTGTAAAGCGGAGCGCCCTCGGGCTTTTTGGAGCCGCATTCCTGACAGAATTTGCCGAGGTTGACAGCGCCGCACTTGCATGTCCAGCCCTTCTGCTCCTCGGGCTTTTTGGTGCCGCACTCGGGACAGAATTTGCCTGTCGCCGTCGCGCCGCAGGAGGGACATTTCCAGCCGTTAGCCGCGGGAGCCGCCTGCTGCGGAGCCTGCTGCTGAGACTGAGCCTGCTGCTGAGCCGCCATACCGTAGAGCGCCTGCGGATTGAAGCCGCCTGCGTTCATAGCCATACCCATTCCGACGAAGCCGCCCATAGCGCCGCCCTTGTTCTCGGCGGCCTTGCGCATAGCGTCCGCCTGAGCGCCGACCAGAGTACCGCCTGCCATCGAGGGATCGCGGAGCATTCCCGCTCTCTGAGCCTCTTTGATCATAGCCATATCCTCGTCGGGGAGGTTGATGGGGTTCATCGCTATCGATACAACGCTGATACCTCTCAGATCCGACCATTTGGCGGTGAGGGTGCTGTTCATCGCGTCGCACAGATCGTTGACGTGACCGGGGATCTGGTTGGGACGGATCTCCTTGTCGCTCAGGATCGCGAAGCCCGGCTGGAGAGCCGAGGTGAACTCGGTCTTGAGCTGAGAGTCGATCTCACTGCGCTTGTAGTCCTCGCTTACGTTACCGCAAACGTTGGTGTAGAAAAGAAGCGGATTTGTGATTTTGTAGGAATAAACGCCGCTGCAGCGAACGGAAACATCGAGGTCGAGTCCGATCTTGCTGTCCACAACGCGGAAGAGGATCGGGTTGGGAGTGCCGAACTTATTGTCGATGATCTCCTTGGTGTTGAAGTAGTAAACGCGCTGATCCTTAGCGGGGTCGCCGCCGAAGGTGAAACGCTTTCCGATGGTCTTGAAGGTTTCCTTGATGCTGTTGCCGAGCTTGCCCGCGAAGATAGAGGGCTCGGTGGAGGTGTCGTAGATGAACTCGCCGGGATCGGCGCATACCTCAACGATCTTGCCCTGCTCGACAATGATCATACACTGTCCGTCGGCTACCGCGATAACGGAGCCGTTGGAGATGATGTTGTCGTTGCCGCGCGTGTTCGAGCTTCTGCCCGAAATGCGCTTCTGTCCCTTTACTACGAGAGTGTTCTTGTCGATACTGTCGCAGTAGAAGAATTCTTTCCATTGATCAGCCAGGGTGCCGCCTAAGGCGCCCAGACCTGCTCTGATTAATCCCATATGTAAAACTCCTTTCGGTCATTCGACCATTGTTAAATACATTATAATATATTTGAAAATCTTTGTCACTAGCACATTTGACGGCTGAGCCCAAAATACTGCACAAAATTGAAGCTGATTTTTTGTGTATAACGACAGTGGAAAGAAAGTTGAAGGTTGAAAACGGAAAGTGGAAAGTTGTTTTTAAAGTAAAAAAGTGAAAAGAATGAAATAGTGAAAAATGTCGGTCGGGGAGAAACGTTCGAGGGAAACAATACGTTCGTATCCCGAATGTATTCTTATTGTGCTAAACTTATTAAATCAAACAGTATAAACAGTATTATATCTTTTATAAATAGTTCGGGCACCGATTTTTATACTGATCCGACTTATGAACTCGACCATCATTTTTAATGTTTCATATTTCATATTTAATGTTTAAAGCTTTCTCATTTTCCGCGTGCGACGCGGATAAATAAAAAAGGCTGCCGAAGCAGCCTTTTTATTGAAATTGATGTGATCAGCCTAACTCAGCAAAGTACTTGATCGTACGAACCATCTGGCTGGTGTAGGAGTTCTCGTTGTCGTACCAGGAAACAACCTGAACCTCATAGAGGCCGTCGCCGATCTCGGCAACCATTGTCTGGGTAGCGTCAAAGAGTGAGCCGTAGGTCATACCGATAACGTCGGAAGAAACGATCGGATCCTCGTTGTAGCCGAAGGAAGCGGAAGCGGCAGCTTTCATAGCGGCGTTGATGCCCTCAACCGTAACGTTCTCGCCCTTAACAACAGCTGTAAGGATAGTTGTGGAGCCTGTGGGAACAGGAACACGCTGTGCGGAGCCGATGAGCTTGCCGTTGAGCTCGGGGATTACAAGGCCGATAGCCTTGGCAGCGCCTGTGGAGTTGGGAACGATGTTGGCAGCGCCCGCTCTTGCTCTTCTGAGGTCGCCCTTTCTGTGGGGACCGTCGAGGATCATCTGGTCGCCTGTGTAAGCGTGGATAGTGCTCATGATACCGCTCTGGATCTCGGCATACTTGTTAAGAGTATCAGCCATGGGAGCGAGGCAGTTTGTGGTACAGGAAGCGGCGGAGATAATCTTGTCCTCGGGAGTGAGGGTATCCTCGTTAACGGAGAATACAACTGTGGGGAGGTCCTTGCCCGCGGGAGCGGAGATAACGACCTTCTTGGCGCCTGCGTCAATGTGAGCCTGGCTCTTAGCCTTGGAGCAGTAGAAGCCTGTGCACTCTAATACAACGTCAACACCGAGCTCGCCCCAGGGAAGCTCAGCAGCGTTGGGCTTAGCGTAAATTGTGATTTCCTTACCGTCAACGATGATGGAGTTCTCGCCTGCCTCAACAGTGTGGAGACCCTCGCCGATAGTACCGCAGTAGCCCTTCTGAGCTGTGTCGTACTTGAGAAGGTTAGCGAGCATTTTGGGATCTGTAAGATCGTTGATAGCTACAACCTCATAGCCCTCTGCGCCGAACATCTGTCTGAACGCGAGACGGCCGATACGACCGAAACCGTTAATAGCAACTTTTACTGACATAATAATACGTCCTCCTTTATTTTTAGGTTATTTTTATTATATTGTATTTTACACGAGAATGCAAGAGTAAAAATGGCAGTTTTTGAAAAAACCTACAAATAATCGGTGCGCTCGTCGGCGAATCGTTAAAAAATCCTTGACATTTGAGTGAATTTCAGTTACTATATTATATGTATAATTCCGCGTAAAAAAAGAACGCGGGTGAGTACTTTTTAATCAGACTCGAAAGAGCCGTTATTTATAGATATTTTGTATTGAGTAATTATCTCGCAATCCCGTTTCGGGTTCAAAATATTGTTACAAAAATTGAATATCTTGCTTAACGGCACCGAGGTTGATTTTGATTTAGATTTTATCAAATTCAAGGAGGTGTCAGGATGCCGCTTGTATTAGCAATTATTTTGATTGCAGCCGCCGCGGTCGTTTCGGGAGGCGCGTTCTTCTTTATCGGAATGACGTATCGCAAAAACGTGGCGGAAAAACAAATTGGCAGCGCTGAACAGGAAGCCAACAAGATCGTATCCGAGGCGATGAAAACCGCCGAAGCGCGAAAAAAAGAGGCGATCTTGGAGGGTAAGGACGAAATCCACCGCCTGCGCAACGAGAGCGAAAAGGAAATCTCCGACCGCAGACGTGAGGTCCAGCGTCAGGAAAGACGCATTCAGCAGAAAGAAGAAAACCTTGACAAAAAGATGAACAATCTTGAGAACAAGGAAGAAAAGGTGCAGAAGAAGCTGCGCGAGGCCGAGGCTAAGGTGGCTGAGGTGGAGCAGGTCAAAAAGAGCCAGTTCGAAATGCTCGAGCGTATTTCGGGCTTCACCGCGGATCAGGCAAAGGCGTATCTTCTTGAGCAGCTCGATCAGGAGCTCAACCACGAGAAATCCGTCAAGATCCTCGCCTATGAGGAGGAGCTCAAGGAGGACAGCGAAAGACTCGCCAGAAAGATCATCTCGCTCGCTATCCAGCGTCTCGCCGCGGATCAGGTTTCGGAGGCTACCGTTTCCGTCGTAGCTCTTCCCAACGATGAGATGAAGGGACGCATCATCGGACGCGAGGGTCGCAATATCCGCGCGATCGAGAACGCCACGGGCGTCGATCTTATTATCGACGATACCCCCGAGGCTATCACGGTTTCCTGCTTTGAGCCCGTAAGGCGCGAGATCGCAAGAGTCGCGCTTGAAAAGCTTATCGCGGACGGAAGGATCCATCCCGCGAGAATCGAAGAAATGATAGAAAAATCCCGCCGCGAGGTCGAGCACAAGATCAAGCAGTCGGGTGAGAGAGCCGTGCTTGACACGGGTCTGAGGGGTATCCACCCCGAGCTCGTCAAGCTCCTCGGAAAGCTCAGATACCGCACAAGCTACGGTCAGAATGTTCTGGATCACTCCCTCGAGGTCGCTTATATCTCGGGTATGATCGCTTCCGAGCTCGGTATCGATCCCACGACCGCCAAACGCGCGGGTCTGCTCCACGATATCGGCAAGGCGCTTGATCACGAGATGGAGGGAAGCCACGTTGAGCTCGGCGTAGAGGTCGCCAGAAAGTATAAGGAGAGCGACGCGGTAGTTCACGCTATCCAGGCTCATCACGGAGACGTCGAGGCAAAGACTGTCGTAGCCTGTATCGTTCAGGCAGCGGACGCTATCTCCGCCGCCAGACCCGGCGCTAGACGCGAAAACCTTGAGAACTACATCAAGAGACTCCAGAAGCTGGAGGAGGTCGCGTCCTCGTTCAAGGGCGTAGAGAGCTCCTACGCGATCCAGGCAGGCCGCGAGATCCGCATTATGGTTAAGCCCGAGGTCGTAAAGGACGAGCGTATGGTTCCGCTCGCCAGAGAGATCTGCAAGAAAATCGAGGAGGACCTCGAGTATCCCGGTCAGATCAAGGTCAATATCATCCGCGAAGCGCGCGCTGTCGACTTCGCAAAATAAACACAAAAGCAAAAGGATCGTTCCTGTCGGGGCGATCCTTTTTTGCAGCGGTTGGTTGAAAGTTGAAAGTGGAAAGTGGAAAGTTTTTTGAAATGAGAAAGAAGAAAGGAGAAATAAAGGTCGGGAAACAAAATGCAGTTCACAGTCGCCGCTCCGCTCCGTGACCCCCTCAGTCGCCTATCGGCGACAGCTCCCCCAAGGTGGAGCCAAGTAGTCTGCCTTTACCTTTACGTCAGATGAATCGACTGTTTCTCTTTAACAAAATTACATCTATTATAAATAGCTCGGGCACCGATTTGTGAGAAAAAACCGACTTATGGACTCGACAACCATTTCTCATTTCTCATTTCTCATTTTTTCTTCAACTGACTACTGACTACTAACTACCGATTACTGTTCGGATAGTCCCAATCGGGGATATATCTTTCGTCAGCGGAGCTCAGCTCCTGAACAAAGCCGTCCAAATCAAGCTCAAACAGCCGTTGCTTTACCTTTTCGTATTCGCGCGCGGTTATTTTTCGGTTGAGCTTTTCGTGCTCCTTCGCCTTGTATACGGGCGTGTACTGTCCCATCAGGCTCACAAGCGCGCCGCCGAAGCGTTCGGCGATTTTCTCGAGCACAGCTATTGAGTTTTTAGTGTGGTTAGGCAGCACGAGATGGCGTATTATCACGCCTTTTCTCATCATTCCGTCGTCGTCAAACCGCGGACTGCCTGTCTGGCGGAGCATCTCCGTGATCGCTGATTCGGCTGTCTCGGTGTATTTTTCCGCCTGCGAGTAAGCTTGAGCGAGAGAATCGTCGGCGTACTTGAAGTCGGGCAGATAAATGTCGATCAGACCCTCCAGCGTTTTCAGCGTCTCAACGCTTTCGTAGCCCGAGGAGTTGTAAACGATCGGAACGCTCGGACGGTATATTCCCAAGGCTCTGACGATCGACGGGACATAAGGCGTGGGGGAAACCAGATTGATATTGTGAACGCCGAGGCTCTCAAGCCTTTTGAACTCGTCGGCAAGCTCGCTTGCGGTGAGGAAGCTGCCCTTTCCGCCCGCGGAGATCTCGTGATTCTGGCAGAATACGCACCTCATTGTACAGCCAGAGAAGAACACGGCGCCGCTGCCGTTTTTGCCGCTCAGACACGGCTCCTCCCACATATGCGGCGCGATCCTCGCGACCTTCGGTATAGTCCCGAGTCCGCAAAAGCCCGCCCCCTCGCGCTCTTCTCGCCGCGCAAAGCATTTTCGGGGACACAAATTACAAATCATAGTCAACCTCGCTCGTATGGATTTGCTCAAATTATACACCGCCACGAGCCTTTCGGTCAAGGGCAAGGGAATGTTTATCGGCCGCCGTTACAGAAGGTTATCCCTGTCGCTGAGAAATTCCTCGAGCGCGTCGTCAAGATGCTCGGGGCGGAGCTTCGCCTTGTTCAGCAGCCGAACGAACCGTTCGATAGCCTCCCTGTTCGGGGTAAGGTCGGGGATCTGTGTTTTTGTTGTAATAAGCAGACCGTAGCCCTCCGAGAGCTTCGGCGCAAGAACACTGTATACCGTCATAACTCGCCTCGCGGATCATAAATGTGAATATTCGCCACAATCATAGTATACACTATTTTCACCGCTTGTCAATAGGTTTTCAAAAATTAATCAGTCTTAACTTAATATTATTGAGTTTAGCCGCCGCTATCATCATTATGCACAAAAAATGACCTCAAATTTCGTTATAGGCGGTTCGTTATAATTCTGTAAAAGAATATTGACATTCGCTTAATTTGGTATGATAATAACTACAAATGCTTTCATATTAAAAGCAAATTTAGGAGTTGATTTTATGAAATTGCGCAGAATTATTTCGATACTTCTCGCTGTCGCGCTGCTCAGCACAATGGCGGTCGTCGCGGCATACGCTGCCGACACCAACATTTCCTCTACTGGCGAATATGTCAATAAAAACAAGTACGAGGGCTCGAGCTATGTTTATAACGGCGACGACCTCGGCGCGACCTACACGCCCGGCGCCACGACCTGGAAGGTATGGTCTCCCGCCGCTACAAAGGTTCAGGTCAAGCTCTACAAAACGGGCTCCGACCGAGAGATGGGCGCCGCAGTTATCGGTACCTACGATCTTACAAAGGGCTCTAACTACGTTTGGTCGCTTACCAAGCAGGGCGATTTCAAGAATGTTTACTATACATATCTCGTAACCGCGGAGAACGCTTACGGAAGCGTTGTAACGAACGAGACTCAGGATATCTACTCCAAGGCTGTCGGCGTAAACGGCAACCGTTCGATGGTCGTTGATCTTGATTCGACCGACCCCGAGGGCTGGGAGAACGACAAGCACGTTTGTCACGACACCAAGACCAGAGCCAACGTCTGGGAGCTTCATATCCAGGACTTCTCTGCAGACCCCGATTCGGGCGTAAGCGAGAAGAACCGCGGTACCTACCTCGCGTTCACCGAGGGCGGCACCACCTACAAGAACGAGGGCAACTTTGCCACCTGTATGGACTATCTTGTTGAGAACAATATCAACACAGTCCAGCTGATGCCTTTCGCTGACTTTGACGGAACCGACGAGGTCTACGGCAACAGCGTAGAGGATCGTAACTGGGGCTATAACCCGAAGAATTACAACGTTCCCGACGGCTCCTACTCCTCGAACGCTTACGACGGCAACGTTCGTATCAACGAGGTCAAGCAGATGATCCAGGCGCTCCACGACCGCGGAATCTCCGTAGTAATGGACGTTGTTTATAACCACACAGCGGGCAGCGAGGGCTCCTGCTTCACCAAGACAGTTCCCGGTTATTACTACCGTATGCAGTCCGCTCTCGCGGGCGTTAACGGCTCGGGACAGGGCAACGAGCTCGCCTCCGACAAGGCGATGTGCCGCAACTTCATCGTTCAGTCGCTCAGATACTGGGCGGACGAGTATCACATCGACGGCTTCCGCTTTGACCTTATGGGCTGTATCGATATCCCGACCCTCAAGGCGGCTCGTCAGAACCTGAATCAGGTCAACAGCAACATCCTCCTCTACGGCGAGCCGTGGATCGGCGGAGATATGACCTACAATCCCAGCGTTCCCTCGGAAAGCAACGCGACCTCTTGGGAGAAGGGCGTAGGCGGCTTCTCGGGTACATTCAGAACAGTGGGAAGCTATGTAAATAAGGACAAAAGCGCCACAGCCGCGACAATGCAGGGCTGGGTCGGCGGCGCTACCTCGGCGGATGGTATGAATACCGCCGAAAAGCTGGTTCAGGGTATCCAGGGCAAGCTGATGGACGGCAGCGATCCTTCAAAGACGGTCAACTACCTTGACTGTCACGATAACCTCACTCTTTGGGATAAGCTCGTCGGAGCTTATACAAAGACAGGCGAGGGTAAGGCTTCCGTAACATCCGCTACCAACGTAGACTCCACCTCGCAGGATGATATCCGCAAGCTCAAGCTCGGCGGACTTCTGGTAATGACCTCTCAGGGCATTACGTTTATGAACGCGGGTACTGAGTTTGCCCGTACAAAGCAGGGTCAGTGCAACTCCTACAACTCCCCCGACTATATTATGAAGAATGGTGAGCGCGTAGCCATCAATATGCTGGACTGGAAGCGCGCGATCACATACAAAACAAGCGTAGATTACTACAAGGGCCTGCGCCAGATCAACGAGGTTTACTCTCCGTTCAGCGACGACGGCAACACGATGAGAGGCACGATCAGCTTCATCAAGAGCAGCGGCACTACGATCGGTTACACGATCCGGAACACCGACGCCAACATCAACAAAGGCGAGTGGGGCAAGGTTGCTGTTCTTATGAACTCGGGCAGCTCCGCCGTTTCGTACTCCGTTCCCGGAAACTGGACGGTCGTAGCAAATGCCGACCAGGCAGGAGTTAAGAGTCTCGGCACCGCTTCGAACTCTTACAACGTTCCCGCTCACTCGGGCGCGATCCTCGTTGAGAGCTCCAACTTCAAGGATCTCTCCTCCAAATTCAGCTACGCTACTCTCACCACCAACCATTATCTCAACGGTGAGCTCTATAAGACAGAAAAGACAAAGTACCGCACAGGCACCACCTACCGCGCGATCAAGAACGCAGAGCTTCTCAAGAAGAATGTCGTTACCAACACAGTCGGCACTCCCTCGGGCAAGATCTCAAGCGACGTGACCGTAAGCTACTACTATGAGTCCAACGGCAAGGCGCTTGCCGACCTTACCGTTCAGTATGTTGACGGTAAGGGCAAAAAGCTCACTCCCGATATGGTTTACTCGCTCGAGAAGAACGAGAACTATTCGATCCCCGTTTGCTCCGTTCAGGGCTATCAGCTCAACACCGACAAGTATCCCGCCGAAACAACAGGCGTATTCGAGGGCGAGGATAAGACGATCACCTTTACCTACAAGAACCTTACTTCCTCAAATATAATCGTTCATTATTACAAGAGCAGCGTTATCGACGGAAATCCGCTTTGCTACGCTTACACAGACGACGGCTATAAACCGCTCGGCGAGTGGACTGAACAATCAAAGCAGAGAATGACAAAGGATACCGCTCAGGGCAACGGCTGGTGGAAGATCACCGTGCCCGTAGCTTCCGCGAACATTATGTTCCACGGCGTTAACGGCGGTCAGGAGCCCGGTCAGAACGAGCCAGGATATGTTGCCTCGGGCGAGGTTTACATCAAGGATCACGTAATGACTATCACTCCGACTCTCGTTGTTTCTCACATCAACGTCTACACGGGCGAAAAGATGAAGCCCGACGAGGTCAAGACAGAGAAGCATCTCAACACCGATCAGTACACCACCTCGGCCGACTCGTCTATCGCCGATAAGCTCTACGCCGCTCCCGCGAACGCCAACGGCTTCTACACGGCGGGTACTACAAACATCGTTTACCTCTATGAGGGCGAAAAGCCCACCCCGCCCACCGAGCCTCCGACAATCGTTGTGGCAAGGTATCTCACGGGTGACGCCACCTGCGACGGCAAGGTAGATATCGACGACGTAACATATATCCAGCTCAATCTCGTGAATTACGTTCTCTTTGACGACAACAACAACCGCAACGCCGACGTTGACGGCAGCAAGACGATCACGATCCGCGACGCAAACTACATCCAGCGTTATCTCGCGAACATCAACACTCCGTACGAGATAAACAAAGAGGTTGTGGTGACCGCGCCTGCAAACTGAGAATTTAACAGATAAGCGGGCGGCAGAGCCGCCCGCTTTTTGTTTCCGTGGTAATTATGTTCACGGATAACAGAGAAATCTACCGTAATTCCTGTTGAGTCCGTTTCGCGCGGATCCAAAAAAGTTACATAGTGGGGTAAAAAAATGATAAAAAGATTTACATTGGGCTCGCCGATCGACACCGACGCGGTGGTCGGGAGGCTTCCCGTAACGGATATTTCCGAATTTCCGCTCGCGCTGGAAACAGGCGAAAAAACAGTCATCAGCTTTGATTTGCGTGACGGCGAGATGATCTTCGGCCTCGGCGAGGCGATCCGCGGTATAAACAAGCGCGGCTGGATCTACGAGAGCTGGTGCTCTGACGAAACCAACCACACCGAGGACAAAAAAGCGCTCTACGGCGCGCACAACTTTATTATTATCGAAAACAGATTCGCGCTTTTTGTGGATTTCGCGGGCAAAATCGAGTGGGACCTCGGCTATGAAAGCCCCTCAAGGGCGAAAATCACGCTTGACGGCTCTGACGCGGATATTTACTATATCACAGGCAAGGCTCCGCGCGATATGGCGATCCGATTCCGCGGACTCATCGGCAAAAGCTACATTCCGCCGCGCTGGGCGTTCGGATATCAGCAGAGCTGCTGGGGCTACGCCAAGGAGAGCGACTTTGTCGCCGTGCGCGACCGTCATCGCGAGAACAAGCTTCCTCTCGACGCGATCTATATGGACATCGACTATATGGACAGCTTCAAGGACTTTACCGTCAACAGCGAGCGCTTCCCCGACTTTCAGGCGTTCGTCGATGATATGAAAGCGAGCAACATCCACCTTGTCCCGATAATCGACGCGGGAGTAAAGCGCGAAAAGGGCTATTCCGTCTATGACGAGGGCAGCGAGCGCGGTTATTTCTGCACCGATAAGGATGGCGAGGAGTTCCAGTGCGGCGTGTGGCCCGGCATAGTCGGTCTGCCCGATTTTCTCAATCCCGACGCGCGTGAGTGGTTCGGCTCAAAGTACGACGCGCTCCTTGATTACGGTATCGACGGCTTCTGGAACGATATGAACGAGCCCGCGCTCTTTTACTCAAAGCAGGGACTCGAAAGCGCGGTCAAAAAGCTTCAGGCGATTGACCCTGACACTATGGATATATGGGGCTTTTTCGAAATGCGAAACGTGCTTTTCGGAATGCAGAACAGCTACTCCGACTACTGCTCGATCTACCACGATCTCGGCGGGAGGCGCGTCTGTCACAAGGACGTCCACAATATCTACGGCGCGTTTATGACGCGCGCCGCGGCTGAGTATTTTGAGAAAAAATACGGCAAAGAGAAGGTACTGATGTTCTCCCGAGCCTCGTATATCGGCACGCACCGTTACAGCGGCATATGGTTTGGCGACAACTTCAGCTGGTGGTCGCATATCCTGCTCAACCTCAAGCTTTTGCCGTCCGCCAATATGTGCGGCTATCTTTACTGCGGCGCCGACCTCGGCGGCTTCAACAACAACGTCACGCCCGACCTGCTGCTTCGCTGGCTTGCGCTCGGCGTTTTTACGCCGCTTATGCGCAACCACCGCGCGCTCGGAACACGCGCTCAGGAGGCGTACAGCTTTGAGAACGTATCCGATTTCGCGGACGTTCTAGCCGTGCGTTACAGACTGTTGCCGTATCTTTACGAGGCGTTCAGAAGGGCGAGCGACGAGGACGATATGCTTTTCCGTCCGCTCGCGTTCGACTATCCCGACGACAAGATCGCGCGCGAGACCGAGGATCAGCTTATGCTTTCGGACGAGTGTATGATAGCGCCCGTGTACGAGCAGAACAGGCTGGGCAGAACCGTTTACCTTCCCGAGGATATGACGCTTCTCAGGCTCAGCGGCGAGCGTGTGGACAGAACGGAGCTCAAAAAGGGCGTTCATTATATCGACGTCGCGCTCAATGAGGTACCGCTATTCCTCAAAAAAGGCAAAAAAATCACCCTAGCCGAGCCCGCGCTCAATACAGAGGAGCTTGACTGGGAAACCTTGGAGATAATCGAAGGCTGACGCGATAAAAAAACTAAAAAACTTGTATGATATCGCGCGTTTGTTTCGTCTTTATTTATAGGTAAAAAACGCGAAGGAAGGAATATCAATGAAAAAGCTGTTATCAATGATCTCCGTCGGTCTTACGGCGGCTGTGCTGCTCAGCGCGGCTTTGATACCCGTATCGGCGCTTTCGGCGCCGAGGCTCAAGGCGGTGAATGTCGCCAAGGGCGTTAAGCTGAGCTGGAGCAAGCCGAAGGGCGCGAAAAAGTACGTGGTTTCGCGAAGGCTCGCGTCCGCAAAGAAATCCACAAAGATAAAGACGCTCACCGCCTCGGGCTTTGTCGACTCAAAGGCTGAGGCGGGGAAGAAGTACGTTTACACGGTCAAGGCTGTCGGCGGCAGCGGCAGCGCGGTTTCCTCAAGGGTCGCGATAGTACGTCTCAAGGCGCCGACAGGCGTGAAGCTCAAAAAAATAAAGAGCGAGAACATTGAAGAATACTATGATCTGACGTGGAAAAGGTCCGCGGGCGCGAAGGAATACGTGATCTACTGCGCCAAGCTCACAGGCTCAAAAACAGGCAAGTACAAGAAGTACGAAACCACGACGGGCACGACTATCCAGATTTGGGACAAGAGCGACGGCAATTATTACCGCTTTAAGGTCAAGGCGGTCAGCGGCTCGTCTGAAAGCGCGTTTTCTTCCGCATCGGGAAAGTTCGGCGCGCTGAACGGCGTTTCCGCGATCGTGTCGCACACGCCCGACTACAAGGGCGTGAGGATAAGCTGGTATGAATGCGAGGGCGCCAAGGGCTACAAGGTCTACCGCGCGCAGGGCAGAAAAGGCAAATACAGCGTCATCAAAAAGGGTGCGTTCAAGACCGTTAAGCTCGAGGGAGGCTTTAAGCAGTATTATTACGACGACAAAGCCGTCAAGGACGGCGTGCGCTATTCTTATTATGTGATCGCGTACTCGGGCTCGATCGCTTCGCCGAGAGAGGGCGGCTACGGCTTCGACGACGTCGTTTATCACGCTTATGACGTAGGCGTTCAGGTTGGCGAGACCTACACGAATCTTTCCTCGCTGTTCACCTCGGCGAGAGCTATCGACAGCAAGGCGACACTGACCTCAGAGGACCCCACGATCGCGGGCGTAGACATCGCCAAGAAGAAGGACGGCTCCTATGAGGTCAAGCTTATCGGGATCACCGAGGGCTATACCTATCTTAATCTCAAGGTGTCCGACGGGCTGAGCAGCGAGAGATTGAGAGTTTGGGTGAGCCCCGACCCCGTCTACGACATTGTGATGAACGTCGGCGACGTTGAGCCCTTTGACGCGCTTTTGATGTACGAAATGATGTCGGGCGAGGGCGATGAGGATGTCTTGACGATTTCCGTGACAAGCTCTGACAAAAGCGTCGTAAAAATTCTTGAGCCCGCAAAGGCGACCGCCAAGATGAAGGCGCTCGCCTCGGGAACGGCGGTCGTGACCGTTAAATTGACCCTTGAGTATTACGACATAAAGGCGTCCGACAAGGCGACATACAGAGTCAAGGTCAAATGACCCGCCGCGTACAATAGGATAGAAAAAAGAGAGCGGAATGCTTTTTGGCATTCCGCTTTGCTTGTGTGAGAATATTTTAATCGTTATTACCTTTTTTGACAGCTGACGTGATCGCGTAGTAGAGCGGAATCGTCAGGTAGGCGATCCAGCCCCATGCCCAGCCGTTGAAAAGAAAGCCTGTGATCATCTGGAACACAACGCACAGCACGGGATATGCGAAGTGGGTGGGGTTGCGCTTGTAGATCGCGTCGACAAGCGAATGGTAAAGCGGAATAGCGAGAAAGCTTATCCACGACAGAGCCCAGCCGCAGAGCGCGCCCGAAAAGCCCCAGATAAAGAACACCGCCAGTGAGATCGCCCAAACAGGAATGGCGTTGGCGATATTTCTTTTGTGTTTGCGCTTTTCAAGCTCCTCGTCAACCATTACCCTTCCGTTTTCGTCGGTGTAGGCTCTCACCTTTTCGCCGTCGTGAACGTAGATCCCGTCCCAGCCGACGTGTACCTTGGAGCCGTCCTTTGAGTCAACGTGGATACCTTTTTTAAAGCCAATGTCCACCTTGTCGCCGTTTTTTGAGTCAACGTGCAGACCGTTCTTAAAGGAAACGCGATCCTCCTCAACATATTTCGTGTTGCTGTCGGGCTCAGGCTTTTCATTGTCAACGGGAGTTTCACCTTTAATAAGCTCGTCAAGGGACACGCCGTATACCTCGGCGAGCCTGATGAGATTGTCGGTGTCGGGCGAAGCCTCCGCGCGCTCCCATTTGGAAACCGCCTGACGGCTTACTCCGATCTTTTCCGCAAGCTCCTCCTGCGAGAGATTGTTCTTCTTTCTGTAATCAAGTAATCTGTTTGCTGTAACGATATTCATAATAGCTTCCTCCTTGGATTTCTGAGGCTATTATACAAAATCCAATCGGTTGCGGCTATACATTCGGGTTTTCAAGCCCGCAACCCGCGGTTGCGAAGCGCAAAATCCGCTATTTCTTATAGATAAATCCGAGCTTCTTCATATTGAGCCCGACTCTCGCCTTGAGGAACTTGTTCCAAAGGGACATTCCCGCTTTAGAGAGTGCCCGCGCTCTCGAGTTTGCTTTCGTAAACTTCGAGCCGCTTTTATGCTTAAGCTTAAGCTTCGCGGTGTTGACGGTTGTACCCTTTTTGTAGCTCTTTTCATAACATGAGAAGGGGTTATTTCTGTCGTATTGTACCACTCTTTTACCAGATTTATACAGAGCAGGGTACAAACCTTCCTCATAGTCGAATAAGCCGTTAGTATTCGCGGCAGGCACGCCAATGAACATATTTACATATTTATTTTTGGAGTCATAATTCGCCCAGAGAACGTATCCGTCCTCATACCATTTTATATAGTAACTGTTTGTATTTGTATCTTTTGTTCCGTTCTTTTTGAGGTAGTTCGCAAGCTTGGTGTACGCCGAGACCTTCTTTTTTGCCTTAACGGTTATTTTGCAGGTATACTTCTTTTTGCCGTACTTGGCGGTGATAGTCGCCTTGCCCGCTTTTTTTGCCTTGACCTTGCCCTTACTTACGGTGGAAATCTTCTTGTTGGAGGTGCTCCACTTAACCTTGGACGCCTTGGCGTTTTTTAATTTAAGCGTGAGAGTCTTGCCGACGGTCAGCGAGGCGGATTTTTTGCTCAGCGAGATTTTCTTGGCGGCTGCCTTTACGGTCACCTTTACGCCGTAGAGCTTGCTGTTCCACCATGTGGTTACGGTGCAGGTGCCCGCTTTTTTGCCCGTTACTTTGCCCGTGGCGGTAACCGTTGCTATCGAGGGGTCTGTGCTCTCCCAAATGGTGTCGAGCTTGGCTCCCGTATTCGGGTCGGTGAGGCTTACGTTCGCCGTCTGACCAACCTTTAAGGTTTTAGTCATTAGTATTTTTATATCAGCCGCCAGCGCTGTTGACGCGGCGCACGCGCCCAGAAGCATTATAAGCGCAAGTGTGATCGATATAACTTTTTTTGTCATAGGAATCTCTCCTTTCGTTTATTATCCTGATTATAACATATGTAAGGGATTATTAATACTGGCATATATAATAAAACAAAAAGTCGGCTGTTGTGCATAATAACCAACAGCCGACCGTTGCGCAAATGCATAAAGTTATATCTTTAACCCTGTTATTCCGTTCAAGAACTCATAAAGCTTCGCCTTGATTATCTCAACGCCGCCCTCGGAATCGCTCTCGATATTGAGCGGCATTATCGGGTCGTGAACGGAAAGCCTGAGCAAAAACCAGCCGTTTCCGTCGTTCTCGCCGAAGCTTACGCGAACCCCCTCGCGGTTGTCGTCCGCGAGAATCCAGCCGTCGGCGTTCTCGGCGTAGGCGGTCAGCTCGCTGATTATCCTTTCGCCGCAGGCTCTGAAATCGCTCTCGGTGATCTCAAAGCGTATCTCGCACTCCTCCTTGGGCTCCTTGAGGCTCGCGGTGAGAGCTTCGATCGATTTTCCTTCTTTTCTGAGCTGAGCCATTTTGATGATGATCTTCGTGCACAGATACGCGCCGTCGTCTAGGAAGTAGTTTTCCCTCATCGCCGCGTGACCCGAGGTTTCTATCGCCAGCGGACAGTTGATCCCGCGGGCGTTGAGCTCAAGACCCTTGTCGATGACGTTCTTATAGCCGCGGCGGTAGCGGTAGTGCTTGCCGCCGAGGTCATTCTCGATAAATTCCTTAAGACCGCTTGAGGTGATCGAGTCGGTCACGATCGTGCCGCCCTCGTTGCCCTCGAGCGCGATAGCCGAGGCAAGCGCCACAAGACGGTTGCGGTTGATTTCGTTTCCGCTCTTGTCAACCGCGCCGCCGCGGTCAACGTCGGTGTCAAAGATAACGCCCATATCCGCGCCCGCTTCCTTTACCGCGTCGCGGATGGACTTCATCGCTTCCTTGTTTTCGGGGTTCGGGACGTGGTTCGGGAACATTCCGTCAGGCTCAAGGTAACGGCTTCCTCTTGTGTCCGCGCCCAGATCCTCGAGAACCTCGGCGTAAAAGCCGCCGACGCCGTTGCCCGCGTCGACAACGATCTTGAAGCCCTCGAGCGGTTTTTCGTAGTTGTCCGAGTTAACGCCTTTCCTTATAATATCCTTTAAATGCTCCTTGTACTGAGCCATATAGTCAATTTTTTCGATCACGCCGCCGTCTGATTCGGGGGCTTTGTCGCCGTTTTGGGCGTGCTCGAGGATGATCTCGATGTCACTGCCCTCAAGTCCGCCGTCTCTCGTGAAGAACTTTAGTCCGTTGCGGTTGAACGGATGGTGACTGGCGGTGATCTGTACCGCGCCGTCCGCGCCGAGATCGACCGTTGTCATAAACATTGACGGAGTCGAAGAAAGGGAACAGTCCAGCACACGCGCGCCCGCCGCTTTCATTGTTTCGGTCACTGCCTTTGCGATCCTCGGTCCGCTCACGCGGCTGTCGCGACCGACCGTTACCGTCAGCTTGTCCGCGGGCTTGTTCACCTTTTCGCTGAGCCAAAGCAGAAAACCGTTCGCCATTGCGGCAATTACCTCGTCGGTCAGATTGACGCTCTGACCCTCTACGCCCTCAAGCGCGACGCCGCGAATGTCTGTTCCGCTTTTAAAGCCCTTATATAATGTATTCAGCATATCTTTTTCCTCCCTGAACGCTGTTCTATACAGGATTATACATCAATTTGCGCCGCCAATCAAGATATCATCTTTGTGAAAACTGCAAAAGAGTTTATTTTGTTTTTTATAATTAGCGGTAATTATGACGAAGCGCGGACGTGAGAGCGGTCGAAGCCTGTAAACAGCGCTCAACATACTTGTAAGAATTGCACAAAAGCCAAGGGGCTAAGTTGGCTAAATTTGCTTTTCCTTCGTGATAGTGCACAAAGAAACTTTAAGAAAATTGTTGACTTTCACGAGAAACTGAGTATAATAACAAGTGTCAAGTAAAGAGTCCGCTTGACATACGACCTAAAAAAACGTTCACACAATTCATTTCATTTGAAATTTCATTATCAAGGTCGTATAACGAATTGCCAAATGGTAAATGGCCAAGTCCATGAAAAAAGGAGGCAATAGTATGACACCGATTCTCAATATGCACGACATCAACGTCAGCGAGTTTCTCAAGGTGCTCGATTCCTGCGAAGGAAATGTTTATCTTGTGACAAGAGACGGCGACAGGCTGAATCTTCGAAGCAAGCTTTCCCAGCTCGTGGGTCTCACACAGCTCATTGAGGGCGGCAAGATCGCCGAAGCGGCGCTTGTGTGCGAGAACAAGTCAGACGAAAGTAAGCTTTTCCGCCTGAATATGTTCAGGGAAGTAGGCTGAGCTTACACTTAAACAGCTTTCCACGTTTTCACGTTAATTTCAAAACTTCTAAATCCGGGAGCGGCTGCCGAATACGGCAGCCGTTTTCGGCTTTTTTTGCTTTTTTCCTTTACAGTTGCAAATAATTGTGATAAAATATAACTGTAAGATAAGGGTCGGGAATGTGGTCACCCCGACGTTACAGAGAATTATCATGAACGTCAGTTTGTTGTTTTGCTTGTTGAGCATTTTGAAGTACAGCAGAGAAAATGTCACCTCTCTGTCAATAAAGGACGCGCTGGATCTGATTCCCGCGGGTGTATGCTTTGTTGATACAGAGGGCGGTGTTGCGCTGAAAAACCTCAAAATGAACGACTATTGCCGTGATTTCACGGGCTCGGAGCTTAACGACGCTGACGTTTTTATGACTGAGATATCGCTTGTCGGGCGTCTTGAGGGCGGTCAGTGGGTCGCCGACGACGGTCAGAGAAACATTATGTTTACCGAGGACGAGGTCGAGATCGAGGGTGAGTTTTACACCGAGCTCGTCGCGTCCGACGTTACCGAGATCTTTTCGCTCTACCGCGATACCCACAACGACATCGACAGCGAGATAATGCGCTGGAAGCTCTCCGTAAGGGCTTCGATCCACCATGAGATCGGACAAACCCTGTGCAGCTCGAGGTTCATCAAATCGCCCGAGGAGCGCAACCCCAAGGCGCTTTTGAGGGTGCTCAACGACACGAGCAACATCATCCTCAAAAAATCCGAGCCGCTAAGCCCGAAGGTGGACGAGTGGGAGTACGCGCTCGAGCTTTGCGAGGCAGGCGGTATCAAGGTGAATATAGAGGGCAAAGTGCCCGAAAGCTACAAGCTCAAAAGCATTTTTGCCAGAGTTCTCAGAGAATGCGCCGCGAATACGGTCATCCACACGGGCGAGAACAGCCTTTTCGTTCGTTTCAGGCGCGACGCGGACAGCGTTACCGCCGATTTCTTCAACAACGGAAAGCCGCCGAAGAAGCCCGTTTCGGAAAGCGGCGGACTTAAAACGATCCGAGCTCTTGTGGAGGAGCAGGGCGGAAGGATGAACGTTCTCCATTCACCAAAATTTACCGTACAGATTTTTATTCCGATTTAAAGAGCCGCCGCGTCAAGCGGCGGCTTGAGCGCGTAATAAAACGGCTGTCGCGATCGCGGCAGCCGTTTTCAGCGCAATATCAGTTTTTAAAAAGCTTGTTTTTAAGGCCTGTTTTCTCGATGACAGCCGTAAGAGGCAGACCTAGGATGATCAGTACGGCAAGCTCGCCGAGAGCAACACAGCCGCCCTGATACAGGAAATCGATAAGGTTAAAGCTCATACTTCCCACAAAGAAGAAGTCGATCTCAAAGCCGACGATAACGCCGTTGAAAATCGCGGGCATAAGCGCCCCGAGCACGGGAAGGTTCTTGATCCTGACGTTTCTCAGCGCGTACATCGTCAGCGCCGCGCCCAGAGAGGCGAGAGAACCGAAAATCATATCATAGAAGCCGAGTCCCGCTGTAACGGAGCTGATGTTCGCGATAACGCAGCCGAGCGTGAGTCCCGGGATCGCGGCGTTCGTAAAGAACGCGAGCACCGTCATTACCTCAGCTACTCTGAACTGTACCGCCATCGAAGCGGTACCCGGGAGAAGAATGTTCTGCCCGATCGTGAGCACCGCGTAAAGAGCCGCGATGACCGCGCTCTGAACGAGGTAATTGGTTGATTTTTTCATTATTAAATTCCTCCGTAGTTTTATTTTAGGTCTGGATATTGCGAACAGACCGACGCGAAGCGTCAGGTGAGAGTATAACACATCAAAAAGATTTTTGCAACAAAAAAATTGAAAGATTCAGGGATTATAAAACGTTTTATAGGTGAAAGGAGGTTCATATGAAAGGAAACATCGATGTTGACCTGATAAACAGAATAGTGAACGATTACTCCGATATGATACTCAGGATCGCCTATCAGAGGACGCAAAATCTCTTTGACGCGCAGGATATCGCGCAGGAGGTGTTCGTTGCTTTGATGAAAAGCGACATTTCCCAAATGAAGGAGAACGAGCTGAAGGCGTACATTATCAGAACCGCCGTAAATAAGTGCAACGACCTTCACAGGCGAAAAAACCGCCGTCGGATCGTTTCTCTCGAGGACGCCGAGCCTGTGTTCGCTCCCGAGGAAAAGCGGACGCTCGACGAGGTGAACTCTCTGCCAGAGAAGTATCGTATCGTTGTGTATCTTCGCTACTACGAGGGCTATTCGGTGAACGAGATAGCCGAGATCCTCGGGCGAAAGCCCTCTGCGATCAGCTCGCGCCTCAACCGCGCGCGGGCAATGCTGAAAAAACTATTGACGGAGGAATGAATATGAATAATTACAAAACAGCGCTTGACAAAATCAAAGCGAGCGACAGCTTTAAAACCGAAACCGTGAATATTCTCATTGAACAGCAATCAAAAAGCAGGAAAACGCGCTTTGCTCCGATCGCCGCGGTCGCGGCGGGTCTGGCGGTCGTGATAGCGCTGGGAGCCTTTTTCTTTCCGTTTTCACGCGGGGAAAGCGGCTTTATCGTGACGGCTAACGCCGCCGAGCTGAGCGAAAACGGCTTTACGCCGATCGGTCAGCTTCCCGCGAGCGGCTGGTGGGCTCAATGGGATAAAAACAATCTTGTCAGCGCGGGAGCGGAAGCTGATTTTATGTTTAAGATTTCGGGAAATAACGTAAAGGAGGTCACTTATTCCATCGAAAACGGCGCCTTCGCCGTCCCGAACCGAAACAGCAGGCTTCTCAGCGCTAAAAAAGCGAAAAACAGCGGTTATATGCCTAAGCGCGCCGATAAGAGCTTTTATTCGATGTTGACTACATCTTATGACGATCAGCTTGACACGGCGAACGACAATGTTGAAATTATGTTCAACGCCGCCATTGAAGACAAAACCCTGAGCTCGGATTTGAAAAGCTTTTCAAAGCTCGCCGACCTTTGGGTCGATGAAGCTGACGGGGAGGAGCTTGAAAAATACCGAAGCATTACGGAGAACTATTTTAACTCAGCTCTAAAAAACTGCTCGCTGACCGTCGGCGTCAGGTATACCGACGGAACCGCTGAGACAAAAAAACTGGCTCTCAGCGCGTCCGCGGAGATCGAAAAGCACCCTAAAACGGTTGCCAAACTCCACGGAAGCGAAACAACAGGTACGGTTTATAACTCGGTCGTGACGCTCAAGGCGAAAATAATATAACAAAAAAGAAAAGGGAGCCGCGCGGCTCCCTTTCGCTTTCGTATCAGTCTGTAAAGTCAAATTCGTCCTTGTGAGCTTCCTTGAAGATCTCATAGATTTTCTCCACAAGCTCCTCGTCGTCGATCCCGATGTAGTTCTCGGTCTCGTCGTCGACGCTCTCGATCTTGAGGATCACAACGCCGTCGGCGGTCTCGTCGTTCTCAATAAGCACGACATACTCCTCGCCGTCGTAGCCGATCGTGTCGAGATACTCAAACTCGGTGGTGTTGCCGTCCTCGTCCTCGAGCTCAACGATTATCGCTTCTTCCTCCTCGGGGATCATATCTTTGATTTCGTCTGCCATTTTTATCACCTCTATCATAAAGTATAGACCCAGTTTAACCTATTTTGATGAAAAAATCAATCCCTTTACAGCGTTCGGCTGCGCTTTCTCAATAGGTTATTTTATCCAGGATTCCCGTGAAATGGGCTATCGCGACGCCGTAGTTGGTCATCGGGACGCCTTGGGCTTTTGCTCTGTTGATACGGCTGAGAATGTATTTTCTGTTGAACATACAGCCGCCGCACTGGATGATAATGTCGTAACACGAGAGGTCGTCGGGAAAGTCGGTGCCCGCGACCATATCTATTTTCAGCCCTTCTCCGACGCGCTTTCTGAGTATCCGCGGTATCTTCACCCTGCCGATGTCCTCGGTCAGAGGCGCGTGGGTACAGCATTCCGCGATAAGCACGCGGCTGTTTTCCGTGAGACTGTCAAGAGCCTCGGCGCCCTCGATATAGTACGGCAGATCGCCCTTGTAAGCGGCGAAAAGCACGGAAAAGCTTGTCAGCATACTGCTTTCGGGCTTGTTCTCGTAAACATAGCCGAATACCTGAGAATCGGTAATTATCAGCTTTGGCGGATTTTTGAGCTTTGAGAGCGCGTGGAGCATTTTGTCGGTCGTGGTGCAGATAACGGTGCACTTCTTTTCAAGAAGCTCGCGTATCGTCTGAACCTGCGGAAGGATAAGCCTGCCCTTGGGCGCCTGAATGTCCTGCGGCATAACGAGAAGCACGGCGTCGTCCTCGCCGCAAAGCGAGCCCGTGATGTCGGGCGCGTTGTAGTCGGAGGGGATAAGGCGCACGATCTGCTCCTTGAGCTCGTCTATACCGATTTTCTCGACAGCGCTGACCTGAAGCGGTACCTCGCCGATTTTGTTGCGCACCTTATAGGCGTAGGCCGAGCCGTTCACAAGCAGATCAGCCTTGCTGACAACGGGGATGACGGGTATCTTCTTCTCCTTGAAGAACTCGTACCACTCGCATTCCTTGGTGATGTCGCCGCCCGAGAAAAGCACTACGGCTATATCGATCTTCTCGGCGGTTTTCTCGGTTTTCTTTACTCTCATCTCGCCGAGCTCTCCGATGTCGTCAAAGCCCGCGGTGTCTACAAGCATACACGCTCCGATACCGTGGATCTCCATAGCCTTGTTGACGGGGTCGGTGGTGGTGCCCGCGACCTCGGAGACAATGCTGACCTCCTGACCCGTAAAGGCGTTGATCAGCGAGCTTTTGCCCGAGTTGCGCTTGCCGTAAAATCCGATGTGCAGACGGTTGGCGCTCGGAGTGTCGTTTAAGGTTGACATAAGTTTCACCCTCTTTTTGTTTCTGACTATATTATCCGTTATCTGCTGTAAAAAGTCAATTAAAACTTAAAATCTCTGTCGCCGTGTTCGATTTTTTCAAGCAGCTCGGTGCACATTTTTCTGACCTTTTCGTTCGGGATGTTGGGGAGCTCGTTTCGTATAAGCTGTTCACCGAGCTTTTTGGTCTCGGGAGACGCGTAGTCAATGAGGTATTCCTTGAGGGTCAGAAGCGCGTTCGGCTGGCAGCAGTTGTGTATCTGACGGTTTTTGCACAGTGCCATAAAGCGGTCGCCCGTTCTGCCCGCGCGGTAGCAGGCGGTGCAGAACGAGGGGATATAGCCCTTCGTCATCAGCCAGTTGACGACCTCGTCAAGGGTGCGGTTGTCCGAAACGTCGAACTGCTCGCTGTTTTCCTCCTCGCCGCCGTCCGCGTAGCCGCCGACCGAGGTTTTCGAGGCGCCGCTGATCTGAGAAACGCCGAGACGGATGACCTTGTCGCGCACAGCGGGGCTTTCTCTTGTGGAGATGATCATTCCCGTGTAGGGAACGCAGATCCTGATGAGCGCGCAGATCTTGGCGAAGGTTTCGTCGGAGATACCGTTGTCGAAAACCGTCGGGTCGATATCGTCCGCCTTCTTGATTCGCGGAACGCTGATTGTGTGGGGGCCTACGCCGTGAACTGCCTCAAGGTGCTCGGCGTGCATCAAAAGACCCGCGAACTCGTAGCGGTACAGCTCCAGACCGAACAGTACGCCGAGACCGACGTCGTCAATGCCGCCCTCCATCGCTCTGTCCATCGCCTCGGTGTGGTAAGCGTAGTTGTGCTTGGGACCCGTGGGGTGAAGCTTCTCGTAGCTCTCCTTGTGGTAGGTTTCCTGGAACAGAATGTAGGTGCCGATACCCGCTTCCTTGAGCTTGCGGTAATTCTCAACGGTCGTGGCGGCGATATTGACGTTGACGCGCCTGATCGCGCCGTTCTTGTGCTTGATCGAGTAGATCGTTTTTATGCTCTCGAGTATGTATTCGATCGGATTGTTTACGGGGTCCTCGCCTGCCTCGATCGCCAGACGCTTGTGACCCATATCCTGAAGCGCCGTTACCTCGCGGCGAATCTCGTCCTGAGTGAGCTTTTTGCGGCAGATGTGCTTGTTCTTGAGGTGATAGGGACAGTAAACACAGCCGTTTACGCAGTAGTTAGAGAGGTAAAGCGGCGCGAACATTACTATCCTGTTGCCGTAAAAGTCCTTTTTGATCTGTTCGGCAAGGTCAAACATACGCTTTGTTCTTGCCTCGTCCTCGCACGCGAGCAGAACGCTCGCCTCGCGGTGGGTCAGACCCTTGAGCTGTTCCGCCTTGTCAAGCAGACTGTCAACAAGCTCGAGGTTGTCCTTGTTTTCGTCGGCGTATTTAAGTGTGTCGAGGATTTCGCCGTGGTCGATAAATTCCTCTGCTTTCAGTGATTTCGGGTTGTACATATTTCAATTACTCCTTTGTGTTATTTGGCGTTTGTCTCGGGTCGCCTCTGCCTGTAACTATATGGAAGCCGATCGCTTCCATACGCTTTTCGAGGCAAAGCCTGCATTGCGCGCTTTCGTCGCCCGTGCAAACCTTGTTGTCGTAGAGCTGATAGTTTTTTCTTACGCCGAGAGGGGAGAGGTTCGGCATAACGACATTGGCTCCTGCCAGAATGCCAAGCTCCCTGCCCTTCGGGTGGATGGTTGCAAGCGCGGTGGTTGCGGGAAGCAGTACCGCGGGCAGCATTATTCTGATTATTGAGAGCAGCAACAGAGTCTGCTCAAGGGTACCGTCGGGAAAATCCCGAAACGGCGTTTCGCTGTGATGGATGAACGGTCCTATGCCGACCATCTGCGGCTTGAGCTCGCTGATGAAAAGCAGATCGTCGGCGAGAGTTTCCGCTGTTTGGTACGGCGAGCCGACCATAAAGCCGCAGCCGACCTGATAACCGATTTTTTTCAGGTCATAAAGGCAATTTTTTCTGTTCTCGAACGTCTGGGACGCGGGGTGCAGTCTTGCGTAATGAGCCGCGTTCGCGGTTTCGTGACGGAGAAGATATCTGTCGGCGCCCGCGTCGAAAAAACGCTTGTAGCTGTCATAGCTTTTCTCGCCGAGCGAGAGCGTCAGCGCGCAGTCGGGAAATTCCGACTTGATCATATCGATGATCGCGCTCATCCTGTCGTCGTTGAAATACGGGTCCTCGCCGCCCTGAAGCACAAAGGTGCGAAACCCGAGGGCATAGCCCTCTTTGCAGCAGGAGAGTATCTCGTCCTCTGTCAGTCGGTAGCGCGAACAGTCCTTGTTGCTTCTGCGAATACCGCAGTAAAGGCAGTCCTGCCTGCAATAGTTGGAGAACTCGATCAGTCCCCGTATAAAAATACCGTGCCCGTAGTATTCGTCGCGGATCGCCTCGGCGGTTTTTCTCAGCTTTTCCGCGGTTTTTTTATCACAGCCGATAAGCTCAATAAATTCGGATTTACTAAGCGTGCCTGTGCTTTTGAGCTTACCGATCAGTTTATTCATCGTTAAAAACGTATTTGGAGTAGGCTGTCTTTGCCGATACTCCGCCGAGCTTGCCGAGCTTGCCCGATAAGGTCGCGATCACGTCCTGAGGGCTGTCGATCACCACGGAGATTATCGAGATCCCGCGTTTTTTGTAGGGAATGCCCATTCTGCCCACAACGTAGTCGCTGTAATCCGAAATAAGCTTGTTGACCTCGTTGACTGATTCGGAGTTCTCGAGGATTATGCTTATAACGGCGACGCGTGTTTCCATAAAATCACCTCTTTAAAATAAGAAAAAGCCGTACCGAAAGGCACGGCAGAAGCTTTTTCGCTCAGTAAATCTTGATGCCTTTCACCTCAACTCGGTTTCGGTGTCAGTACTGTTAGTGTAACACAAAGAAAGCGGAAAATCAATGTCAAAATCTGAAAATGTTTTCGGCTAAATATCTAAATCGGAGCCCCTGTTTTTATGCATTAATACGAAATTTTCGGGAAGAATTGAAAACAGAGGAAAATCAAGCTAAAATAATAAAGGAAAAGTGATCAAAAACGGAAAAAGGTGATTATATGAATAAAAAGCTTGCGGACTTTTTGTTCGTTTTCGGGATAGCGATGATAATAGTCGGACTGCTCGCGGGAGTGGTCGTCGGCTTTGTTACGGGCGAGGGCTTCAATTTCGTTCCCGCGATCACGATCTGGCTGATCTGCGTCGTGCTAGGAACGGGCTTTGTCAGCGTCGCGGGCAGCGTGAACGAGGTGAAGGAAAAGCATGAGGACGATGACGAAATGCTGAAATTGATAATCGAAAAGGTCAAAAACAACGACGAAATGCCGATTTTAAAAACCGAAAAGGTCAAAAACGACGACGGACAAGCGTAAAAAAGCGAAAAAAGCGGTTATTATTTACAATTTTTACTTTACTATATTGACTAGTTAAAAAAAATAAGTTATAATTAAGCCAACCAAATTTAAGGAGGGTTTATCCAATGAATGGTAAAACAAAATCAATGATCGCTTTAATTGCGGCATTAGTAGGTCTTCTCTGCGGCATCGTAGGTCTTTGGTTCATGGCTCAGCCTGTTGTTGTTGTTATCGGTATCGTACTCAGCGTTGTCGGTATCGTATTCGGCGCTATGGGCATGAAGTCAATGAAGGCTGAGGGTCAGTCCACAGGTATGGCTGTTGCGGGTCTCGTTGTTGGTATCGTTGCGACAGTTCTCGGACTCATCTTCTTACCCTGCGCTTGCGCTGCAAGAGACGTAATCAACGCAGGCCTCCATCAGTTCACTGATTATGCTAATTCTTTTAGCAACTTAATCAACTAATAGCAAATTTATTCAAACATCACAGGCGTAAGTTTTGCTTATGCCTGTTTTGTTCTTTATGAGGGTGTTTTATGTTTCCGTATATTCAGCTCGGCGGCCGTCCGATAACGTGGTATATGATCACGGCTTTGGCGGGCGTTCTCGCGGTGATCTTTTTTACATATAAAATGAGCGTCAGGCAGAAGCTCAACGAAATGCATATGCTGTTTATGATGCTGTTCGCGTTCGGCGGAGTCGTGCTTTTCAGCCACATACTGTACGCGCTGACCATTCCCGACCTGACGTTTTATGTGCTTACGCACCTCGGAGATATGAAGAGCTTTGACGACTTTCTGCTCGGAATGGGGATTATCTTCGGCGGCTCCGTGTTTTACGGTGGTCTTATCGGCGCGATATTCGTGTTCTTTGTGTACACAAAGGCGAAGAAGCTTTCCTTCGGCGATTATTCGGACATCGGCGCGATGTCTATCCCGCTGTTCCATTTCTTCGGACGTATCGGCTGTTTCCTTGAGGGCTGCTGCTACGGAGTGGAGTGGGAGCACGGCGTTGTGTACAATTACTCGGTCGTGTCCTCCGCCAACCACGTCCACCGCTTTCCCGTTCAGCTTGTCGAGGCTGTTTTGAACCTAATGCTGTTCTTCCTTTTGCTGTATCTGTACAAAAAGGGAAAGGCAAGGCACAAAATACTCGCGGTCTATCTGCTGGTGTACCCGACCTACCGCTTTATCCTCGAGTTTTTCAGGGGCGACGAGTATCGCGGGTTTGTGGGACCGCTGTCCACCAGCCAGTTTATCTCGCTGATACTGATCGCGGTCACTACGGTATGGCTTTTGACAAATTATTGCAAAACGCACAAAGGCACAGGTAAAAACGCCTAAATTTCTTACGTTTTTGTTATTTCTTATCTGCTTTATTCATATTGACTTTGATGTGAAGATTACTTATAATATAGTTGGTATCTAAGATTATACCAAAATACTCTAGAAAAAAGGGGATACATTATTATGGCATTTTGTAAAAATTGCGGCGCCCAGGTTGAGGACGGCATCAAGTTCTGCGCGGCGTGCGGCACTCCCGTTGACGGCGCTCCCGCTCAGCAGGCTCAGCCCGCAGCGGCTCCCGCTCAGCCCGTTCTTACAGGCGACGCCGATGTACAGGCTAACAAGAGCATCGCGTGGTTATCCTATTTAGGAATCTTTCTTCTCATTCCTATGCTCGCCAAAAAGACGTCCGCGTTCTGCCGTTACCATGTAACACAGGGCGTAACATTCTTCGCGGTTTCTCTCTGTCACACGATTCTTTATTTCATCTTCTCCGCTATCGCGAGAGCGATCTTCCCGCCCTCACTTAAGTATGGTTTCCTTACTTATTATTATTCCCCCAGCTGGGCAATGGTTCTCGTTACGATCATCGGCAGCATTATCTCTATCGGTTTCTGCGTTTTAGCTGTTATCGGTATCGTTAACGCTGTTAAGGGCGAAGAGAAAGAGCTCCCGATCATCGGCAAAATCAAGATCCTCAATCCCCTCGTTGACAAGATCTATGACGCGCTCAACAAATAATCAGAGCTTAAAATCAAAAGGCTGCTTCGGCAGCCTTTTTTTATTTCCACGTCGCACTCAGTGCGGCTCGGTCAAAAATGCGGTTTCCCACTTACCTGCGCGCACTCACCGACTTGCTGCGGGAGGAAAGGTTCTGCTCCTTGGTTTTTCACGTCGCACTCAGTGCGGCTCGGTCAAAAATGCGGTTTCCCGCTTTCAACTTATCTTCTCGTCTCGCGGTTTTGATTTTCTTATTCAATAACCTCGAAACTACTTAACAAAGCCCGAAAAAAATGATATGATAAGCGTAAAGACCAACGGAGGTGTAAGTATGGATAAAATAAACGAGCTTCAAAAGATAATCGACAGGTACGACAACATCGTGTTTTTCGGCGGCGCGGGCGTCAGCACCGAGAGCGGTATCCCCGATTTCCGCTCGGTTGACGGACTTTACAACCAAAAATACGACTATCCGCCCGAGCAGATCCTCAGCCATACGTTCTTTATGCGAAACTGCGCTGAATTTTACCGCTATTACAAGGACAAAATGCTCGCGCTCGATATCCTGCCGAACGCCGCTCACAAAAAGCTTGCCGAAATGGAGAAAAAGGGCAAGCTGCGGGCTGTTGTGACGCAGAATATCGACGGACTTCACCAAAAGGCAGGAAGCAAGACGGTCTACGAGCTGCACGGCACCGTCCACAAAAACCGCTGTATGAAATGCGGCAGGTTTTTTGACGCTCAATATATCAAGCAAAGCGAGGGCATCCCGACCTGCGACTGCGGCGGGATAATAAAGCCCGAGGTCGTGCTCTACGAGGAGGGGCTCGACGACAAAACCGTGCGCGGCGCCGTCAACGCCATCGCGAACGCCGATGTCCTTATCGTCGCGGGAACAAGCCTGACCGTTTATCCCGCCGCGGGACTTGTTCAGTATTTTAACGGCGACAAGCTCGTCCTCATCAACCGCGACCCGACGCCGATGGATCGCTCCGCGGACCTTGTTTTCCACGAAAAGGTGGGAGAGGTGCTCGGAAAGCTCAGCGTTTAAGGAGATTTTGATGACTTACAAACTGATCGCCGTCGATATCGACGACACGCTTCTCAACAGAAAAAAAGAGATCACCCCCGCCACAAAGGACGCGCTGATGAAGGCTCAACAGAGCGGCGTAAGGGTAGTTGTGGCTTCGGGGCGTCTGCCCTACGGAGTCCGCCCGTATGCCGAGGCGCTCGAGGTCTTTAAATACGGCGGCTATTATATGGGCTTTAACGGCGGAGCGATAATCAACTGCCGCGGCGAGCTTATCGGAAAAACCTATCTTGATTCAAGGTACATTCGCCCCGTTTACGAGGCTCTGCGTCCGTACAACGTTACGACAATGGTGCACAGGGGTGACGTGATATTTTCCGACCGCAAGCAAAACGCCTACACGCATATCGAGTCCGACGTCATCGGTCTGCCGCTGAATCCCGTTGACGATATCGCGGATTTCGTTGACTGGGATCTGCACAAATTCCTCATCGCGGGCGAGCCCGACGAGCTAAAACTCCTCGAAAAGGATCTGCTCGGACGCTTCGGTAATGAGCTCGACATCTACCTTTCCGCTCCTTGGTTCCTTGAGGTGATGCCGAAGGGCATAAACAAGGGGCTGGGGCTCGGTGTGATCTGCGCCGATATGGGTATCTCGCTCTCCGAGGTCATCGCGTTCGGCGACAGCTACAACGATATCCCGATGATACAAATGGCGGGAAAGGGCGTCGCGATGGGCAACGCCGAGGACGCGCTCAAAAAAGCAGCCGATCATATCACCGCCGACTGCGACGACGACGGGATCGCCAAGGCGCTGGAGCTGTTTTGCAAACTATAAAATCTGTACAAAAAATTTTCGCTAATTTCTATAATCTTGTTTCGTTATAATTCTGTTTTAGAAAATCAAACGCCTTGTCTTATACTATAATAAATATGATTATAGCTATGCTATTTAGGAGGATTGAAATGAAACGTGTAAACAAGATTATGGCGGTTATTCTCGCCATTGCCGTTGTTCTCGGCGTGGCTGTGGTTTCCGCTTCGGCGGTTGACACAAAGAAAGAAAAAACCGCCGCTACGGGTATCAAGATTCACTATTACAGTGAATCGGGACAGCCCAATATCTATTATTGGAACTCACTGCCCACGAATATTGAGACCACATACCCGGGTCCCAAGACTGTTTCCGAGGGCAACAACTGGTACGGCTACACCTTCCCGTCCAACATTACAAAGGTCAATTTCATCTTTGTTACAAACGGCGAGCAGTCCGCCGAGCTCACTCAGAACACGGGCGAGTGGTGGTACAAGAAAAACAGATGGTACAACCACGATCCCAGCAACGTTACTCAGTGGGACAGAACGGATATGCGCGAGGACAGCATTTACTTTGCTATGACCACACGCTTCTATGACGGCGACAGCTCCAACAATGTTCACTGCTGGGACGACGCGAACGCGGGTAACCCCGACAGCGACCCCGCTTGGAGAGGCGACTTCAAGGGACTTATCGACAAGCTTGATTACATCAAGGCGCTCGGCTTCTCCGCAATCTGGGTTACTCCTGTTGTTGAGAACGCTTCGGGCTATGACTATCACGGCTATCACGCTCTTGATTTCTCGAAGGTTGACCCGCGTTATGAGAGTAACGGCGCGACTTTCCAGGATTTGATTGACGCTTGCCACGAAAAGGGAATGAAGCTCATTCAGGACGTTGTATGGAACCATACAGGTAACTGGGGCGAAAGCTTCCTTTGCCCGATGTTCAAAAAGAACTATTCAAAGGATCTCGCAAGCGCTGATTGTATGGAGATTATCCCGAACAGCGAAATGGCGACAGGCTATCCTAATTACGCGAACCTCCAGCCCGCTGAGCAGTTCCAGGCACGTCTTGACGTTATGCAGGCTACAAGGACGCCCAAGTATAACTCCAAGGCTTATTATCATGATCCCGAAAACGCAGGTTGGGGACAGTCTACAGAGCAGACAGGCTCGATTGAGGGCGACTGCCGTGACGTCAACACAGAGAACCAGCCCGTAGCGGATTATATCAATCAGGCTTACTCACAGTATGTTGATATGGGCGTTGACGCGTTCCGTCTTGATACTGAGAAGCATATCAACCGCTGGACTCTTAACAGCGCTTACTTCCCGCAGTATATCAACAGCAACAACAAAAACTTCTTCATCTTCGGCGAGGTTTGCGCACGCTGGAGTGAGTATATCAACGAGGGTGGTCAGTCCGACTCCCCGTTCTTCTACACATGGAAAGAAACCGACAGCAAGTGGCTCAACAACTGGAGCAAGACTCCGTTTACGGATTCGTCACATAACGGCTCCAACATCAAGCTTTCTATGGAGCACTATGGCGCGTATCAGAACCGTACTATCACTAACAAGAGCTCAAACGCTTTTCTTAACGGAACATCCTACCATACTCCCGACTACAGCAAGTGGAACGGCACAGGTGTTATCGACTTTACAATGCACTGGAACTTTGAGACCGCCAGCGGAGCTTACAATACAGCTCTCGGCGAGGATGAGGCTTTCAACGATTCCACATACAATGTTACTTATGTTGATTCTCACGACTATTCTCCCGACTTCTGCCAGAAGGTTCGTTACATCGGCGGCGAACAGGCTTGGGCTGAAAATATGGATCTGATGTTCACATTCCGCGGAATTCCTTGTATTTACTATGGTTCTGAGATTGAGTTCCAGAAAGGTCAGAATATTGACGTCGGTCCTAACGCTCCTCTTTCAACAACAGGACGCGCGTACTTCGGCGACAACATCTCAGGCTCCGTTACCGCTTCCGATTTCGGCAAGGTAGCTTCCGCCAGCGGAAACGTTGCGGCTACTCTTGAAAAACCCCTCGCCAAGCACCTGCGCCAGCTCAATATGATCAGAAGAGCGGTGCCCGCTCTCCAGAAGGGTCAGTACACTACCCAGAACGTTTCGAACGGCAACATCGCCTATACACGCCGCTATACCGCGAACGGTGTTGATTCCCTCGCTTGTGTAGCTATCAGCGGCGGCGCGACCTTCAGCAACCTCCCGAACGGAACATACGTTGACGCAGTAACGGGCGCCAGCAAGACAGTTTCCAACGGAACGCTTTCGGTTGAGTCGCTCGGCAAGGGCAATATGCGCGTATACGTTCTCAACGGCAAGGGCAAGATCGGCGAAAACGGCACCTACTTAAAATAATTTGCATTTCAGAAAAATATGTGATATAATAATATTCCGAACGGATATTATACCGCCTATTATTTCTAAACAATAACATTATAATTTAACAAAATTAAAGTTTATACGTTTAAAAAAAGGGACGGCGGAAGCTGTCCCTTTTGCGTTTAATATCCGAATTTTTGAGAGGAGTTGGTTTCTTTGCCAAAGGATTTAGCCTTTTATGAGACTAACAAAAAGCTGAACAAGCTTTCCGACAAGCTGTTGAAGAATTCCGTTATCGACAAGGAACTCTACTCGAAATACGACGTAAAGCGCGGACTGCGCGATATTGACGGAAAGGGAGTTTTAACTGGTCTTACCGATATCTCCGAGATCCGCCAGAACAAGATAATCGACGGAAAAACAGTTCCCGCCGACGGTATACTTTATTACCGCGGCTACAATATCAACGACATAGTCAACGGCTTCGCCACGGAGGAGCGCTTTGGCTTTGAGGAGGTAGTTTACCTTCTGCTCTTCGGCGAAATGCCAAACGAGAAACAGCTTGATGAATTTAAGTCGATGCTCGGAGCGTACAGAACGCTTCCGACAAGCTTCGTTCGTGATGTAATTATGAAGTCGCCCTCGGCGGATATGATGAACACGCTCGCGCGTTCCGTTCTCACGCTTTACGGCTACGACTCCAACCCGAACGATACTTCCATCAACAACGTGCTTCGTCAGTGCATGCAGCTTATCTCCGTATTCCCCCTGCTTTCGGTTTACGGTTATCAGGCGTACAACCACTACCTGCGCAACCAGAGCCTTTACATTCACGTTCCCGATCCAAAGAAGAGTACAGCCGAGGTAGTGCTGACGCTTTTGCGCCCCGATCAGAGGTACACAGAACTTGAGGCGAGGGTGCTTGATATGGCGCTTGTACTGCACGCCGAGCACGGCGGCGGTAACAACTCCACCTTTACTACTCATGTGGTTACTTCGTCGGGCACCGACACTTACTCCGCAATCTCCGCGGCACTCTGTTCCCTTAAGGGACCCAAGCACGGCGGCGCAAACGTCAGAGTCAGCAAGATGTTTGAGGATCTTAAAATCTGCGTAAAGGACTGGGAGGATGACGAGGAGATCAGCCGTTACCTTTCCGACGTCATCGACAAGAAAGCGTTTGACCGTTCGGGGCTTATTTACGGTATGGGTCACGCGGTCTACACGATCTCAGACCCGAGAGCGCGTATTCTCAAGAACTTTACGGGCAAGCTCGCCGCGGCAAAGGGGCTTGAGGACGAATACGAGCTGTACGCCAGAGTTGAGCGTCTCGCTCCGCAGGTGATCGGTAAGAAAAAGCATATCTACAAGGGCGTTTCCGCCAATGTCGATTTTTACAGCGGATTCATTTACAGTATGCTTGACCTTCCGACAGAGCTTTATACTCCGCTCTTTGCTATCGCGAGGATCGCGGGCTGGAGCGCTCACAGAATGGAAGAGCTCATCAACGGCAACAAGATTATCCGCCCCGCCTATATGAGCATTTCAGAGCACAGAGATTATAAAAAACTATCTGACAGATAAAGGAAAAGGCTGACGCGATCGCGTCAGCCTTGATTATTTGTAAAACTATTTTTTGACGACCTTTACTTTAACGGTAAATGTCCTTACGCCGTTAATCTTGATTTTAACTGTCGCCTTTCCGAGCTTTATGCCCTTGATCGTTACCTTGTCGGCGTTTGCCTTAGAGGTGATCTTCGCTACCTTTTTGTTTGAGGCAGTAGCAACGTTCTTTATTGAAGAAACGCGCCTGTAAAGCTTGACGGTCAGCGTTTTGCCCTTCTTTATTTTGTAGGTCTTTGAGGACGAGACGGATTTTCCTCCGATCTTCGCGACGGGGTTATTCGTGACTACGACCTTGCAGGTCAGCTTTGTCGTTCCGACCTTGACTGTGATCGTCACGGCGCCGCGCTGTAAGCCTGTTATAACGCCCTTCGAGGTGACGGTCGCTACCTTTTTGTTCGAGGTGGAGTAGGTCGGCTTGGCTGTGCCCTTGTTTTTGACGGAAAGTGTGAATTTACCTGCGGCGGAGATAGATTTCTTCGTACAGGTCAGGCTCGGCTTCTTTGTCGCGGGCTGAGTTGTTGTCGGCTGTGTCGTCGGAGCCACAGTTGTAGGCTCTGCTGTTGTCGGAGCCGCAGTTGTGGGCTCTGCCGTTGTCGGAGCTTCCGTTGTGGGTTCAGCCGTTGTCGGAGCTTCGGTTGTAGGCTCTGCCGTTGTCGGAGCCGCCGTTGTAGGCTCTGCTGTTGTCGGAGCTTCCGTTGTAGGCTCTGCCGTTGTGGGAGCCGCAGTTGTAGGCTCGTCCGTAACAGGAGCGGTTGTAGGAGCTTCCGTTGAGGGAGTCTCGGTTGCGGGTTCGGTAACAGGCTCGCTTGTGGGAGCTTCGGTTGTAGGCTCCTCGGTCGTGGGTGTCTCGGTTGTCGGTTCCTCGGTCGTGGGAGCCTCGGTTGTCGGCTCTATCGGGTCGTAAATCATTGTGACCGTGTAATCACAGTCTGTGGGTACGTCGAAAAATGTTATGTTGTTTACGTAGCACGCGTCGACAACAGTCGCCGAGAACGGGAGCAGCGCGATATCCTCGTTAACCGTGAAGATGATCGAACAGAGCGTGTTATCGGGACGAATGTCATAGTTAATGAGGCTCGTCGTATTAAATTTAAGCAGATATTCGTCTCCGTTTGCTTCGGTGTAGGATCTCATATCTGAGAAGTGCGGTGTCTCAAAGCTGTTCTCCTTCGGAGTTAGTTCTTTGCTGTAAGAAAGATAACCGTCTATCGCCGTGATTTCGGAATCAACGTTCGGCATAGTGACTGTGACCTTGAGCACAGTGTCCTTCGCGTAAAGGATCGGGATCGTCGCGAAAGCGGGGAAGATTGTGGCAAGGCTCAAAATCAGCGTCAAAGACAGAACTATTGAGATAAATTTTTTCATACTGACCTCCTGGGGTATGACTCCGATCTTGGGACGGCGCCCGAGCGCGGAGCATTTTGTGACAAAAGCAACGCAAAAACATTATTTTACGTATATTTATAATAGTATACCATAGTTTAATCGATTTGTATAGGTCTTGCAAAAAAATGATGAATTGAGTGCCTTTGTGGTGGAGATAAAACAAGTTAGTATTCTTTTTTGATGGTTGCGCCGTATTTGATACTGAAGTAAAACTCGATATTTTTATCATAGAAAACTTTTACTGATTATGCTGCACGGCGATATCACCTATGTTGACGAAGCGCTGTATGAAAACAAATTATCCGTCGTATTCGAGGATATAGAAGCTTCTCGTGAAACGCTCGACAGAGTAAGAGAATTCGTCCGCAATCAGCCTACGGTATATTGCGGCACCCATACGCCGCAGGGCTATGAGAACCTTGAAGCAAAGCGCGTGATTGATTTGGACAATCCTGTTCCGACCGTATTAGCAGAGGTAGACTTCTCCTCAGCGCAGGCGACAGGCAAATACGTCTGCTCCATCTGCGGCTATATTTACGATCCTGAGGAACACGATAGCGTAGCGTTCGAGGTCTTGCCTGATGATTGGCGCTGTCCGAGATGCAAGCAGCCAAAGAGCAAATTTAATAAAGCGTAAGATACGAAGCAGGGCGGTTCATAAGAATCGCCCTGTTTTTCATAAAGAATAATACTTATTATTATACAAACACAAAACGGAACAGCACGATAAACATCCTCTCACGTCTGGTGAGAGGATGAAAAAAGAATTATTACCATCAAGGGGAAAAGTTCGGGCTATTTTTGCCACTGTTTAAGCCGTTTTTTTAGCGGTTTTTGAAAAGCTAAAGTAGTTATACCATATATGCCGATTTGTGCAAATAACCCCTTTAGGCGGTTTAAGCCGTTTCAAAAAATGAGCCGCTAAACAAAGATAACGGAATAGTTCAGTCTACAATATTGAATTTTTTACTCAGATACTCGCCTCTGCCCGGAGCGTCGGGATCTCGCGAAGGTTTATTTGTATCCAAAGCTCGGATAATGTTCATCTCATCCTCAGTGAGTGTGAAGTCAAAGATTTCAAGATTGCTTTTGATGCGCTCGGGATGGACAGACTTTGGCAAAACAATCATTCCGTCCTGTGTTTCAAAGCGCAGTATAACCTGACCTGCGTTCTTTCCATACTTTTCGCCGATTTGTAAAATGGCTTCATTGGTAAGTAACGCCTGATTTCCCTGCCCGAGAGGACCCCAGCATTCCACCTTGATGTTATCACGTGCCATCAGACTGCGGATTTCCTTTTGCTGCGCAAAGGGATTACACTCGATTTGATTGACAGATGGCAGCGTTTCAAACTGAGGGATAAAGCTCTTCCACATTTTTGGAGACATATTACTTACGCCGATGGAGCGGAGCTTGCCGTTAGACTTCGCCACCTCTAAGCCCTTCCACGCGTTGAGGACGTCAAAGTAGGGCTGGTGAATCAGATAGAGGTCGATATAATCCATGCCAAGCTTTTTTAAAGAGCGTTCAACGCCCTTTTGCGGGTTGTCAAACTGCGATAACCACAGCTTGGATGTTATGAAAATTTCTTCACGAGGTATACCGCTGTCTCTCACAGCTTTTCCAACCTCTTCTTCATTTTCGTAAGCGGTCGCCGTATCAATATGACGATAGCCGATTTCAAGAGCTTCACGGACTGCCTTGTATGTACTGCCGTCAGGAGGAATCAGAAAGGTGCCAAACCCGATTGCGGGTATCTCTATGCCATCATTCAGTTTAATATATTTCATAATCAACCTCCTGTGATTACGGCAAGTATTTGCCGGACGCAAGATACAGCCGGTACCATTCGTTGTGGGTGAGTTCGACCTTTATTGCTTCACATATATCACTGAGATGGCTCGGATTCATCGTTCCTGCTATTGCCTGAATCTTAGCGGGGTGACGAAGGATCCACGCGATTGCGATCGCGGTTTTGGACACGCCGTATTGCACTCCGAGCTCGCCGAGAACACGGTTCAGCTCGGGCAGTTCGGGATCGTCAACAAAGCAGCCTCGGAAAAAACCTTTTTGCAAGGGCGACCACGCCTGAACGGTAATATCGTGCAAACGGCAGTAATCAAGCGTACCGTTGTCACGGTCTATCGAGCGCTCGGTAGTGAGATTGTTGACATACAGCGACTGATCTATCAACTGAGATTGATCAAGCGAGAACTGCAGTTGATTGATGACGAGAGGCTGTCGGATATATTTTCTCAGTACCTCCAGCATCATTGTCGGAACGTTGCTTACGCCGAAAAATCTGACCTTTCCGTCCTTCTCCAGCTCATCAAAAGCCTTGGCAATCTGCTCAGGCTCATAAAGAAGATCGGGACGGTGGAGTAAAAGCGCGTCAAGGTAGTCGAGCTTCAGCCTTCTCAGGCTGTCGTTGACGCTTTCAATAATCGTCTCCTTCGACCAGTTGAATTCACCTTTTTCGGAAAGAATACCGCACTTGCTCTGGATATATACGTCCTCACGGCGTATACCTGTTTTGAGGAACGCGTCACCGAACCGTGTTTCCGCTTCACCGTCCCTTCCGTAGCAGGTGGCGTGATCAAAGAAGTTGATTCCCAGCTCATACGCTGTGCGTATAAGGTTCGCCGCGTCATCAGTGTTCAGCGTCGGCATCCGCATACATCCAAGGATAATCCGGGAAGCGCCTTGAGGTCCGTTGACAATATTGATCTGTTTCATAAGGTTTTTCCTTTCGATATTTGTGGAAATATGTTTAACAGCCTCTCACGAAATGCGAGAGGCTGTATTCACCCCGCGCTGTTTTTGTAAGGGTAAATTTAGGTTAATCAATAGTTTTCTGCGTGTATCTCGAAAAAGCTCTGAGGATGATTGCAGGTCGGGCAAATTTCGGGAGCATTTGTTCCGACGATAATGTGACCGCAGTTGCGGCATTCCCAAACCTTGACCTCGCTTTTCTCAAATACCTTAGCGGTCTCGACGTTTTTAAGCAAAGCGCGGTATCTTTCCTCGTGATGCTTTTCTATTGCGGCTACTAGCCTGAATCTGAACGCGAGTTCGGGGAAGCCTTCTTCCTCGGCTGTTTTTGCGAAGCCCTCGTACATATCAGTCCACTCGTAGTTTTCGCCTTCCGCCGCCGCTTTGAGATTGTCCGCGGTAGAGCTGATTCCTTCCAGCTCCTTGAACCACATCTTGGCGTGTTCCTTTTCGTTGTCAGCAGTTTTCAGGAAAAGTGCGGCTATCTGCTCGTAGCCCTCTTTCTTTGCTACCGACGCGAAGTAAGTGTATTTATTTCTCGCCTGAGACTCGCCCGCAAAAGCTGCCTCAAGATTTTTTTCGGTTTGTGTTCCTGAGTATTTTGACATAGTGATCCTCCCTTTTAATTCTTCCAAAGGCTGTGGAGATTGCAGTAAGCGTAAACAGCCTCGATCTTTTCATCGTCGCACAGCGCGAAGCAAGCCTTTGGCTCGTCACCGGGATTTAGACACTTGCGCTGATTGCCCTTGTCTGTGGATAGTAAAATCCACTCAATGTAGTGCTCCGGAGCCATAGGATGAGCGACCTCGCCAACGGTTACATAAACCTTGGAGCCTTCAACCTTGACAACAGGCACATGCTTCTCAACAGCAGCGTCCGTAGTTCCCGCCTTGATTTCGGTCATCTTCTGACCGCAGCACATTACAGGCACACCGCTGTCCTTGATTTTCGCGACAATGTTGCCGCAGTTTTCACAAATGTAGAATTTCAATTCCATTTAAACAGCCTCCTTTTTGTTAATAAAATTTTATATTTAAATTGTATAATTTTTAATTCTCAGTGTCAATCAAAAATTAGCTAACGTGTGAATAGTTTCACATTATTCTATCCGAAGAAATAAACAAGTGTGTTTTTTAGTTTTGGTCTGGACTTCGGGCGGGTTGTGTGATAGTCTTCCTTGTTAAAGGAGGCGAATCACGATGAAAAGATTTGAGATAATTATGCTCGCTCTGATTGCGGTAAATTATTCCGTCGCACTCATCAGTGTTGAAGCAAAAGCAGCGACTAGGACAACAAAAGTGATTCAGACCGTCAAGCGTAAAAAGATTAACCGAAAGAATGTCCGAAAGCGTTTAGTTTCCTATGGCAAACGAAAGGGCATGAAGTTTGATTCTAAACTTACGGTTTCATGAGAGCGAAGAAGGTCGAGAAGAATACGAAGCATGGAAACTGGAACAAGAGCGTATGAAGCGTTGGGATAAAGAGTAAACCAATCATAGTCAAAAAATCAGGCAGAGAGCGTCAAAACTCCCTGCCTGATTTAGTAAAAACGAGTATTAGCAAACTATTTTATAAAATTGCGGAAAATGAGAAATCCGAAACAGTCACCTAAGATGACGATTTCGGATTTGCTCTGTCTTGGTGGGCCATCAGTGCGTTCCATCCTGCCAAACGTTACATCTCGTTTGTTGGGTTCGCATAGATAGGAAAAGTTTCATCATCGCTCCTCGGTAAAAACAGTCCGCAGGACTGTTTTCTTAACCCTCGGCTTCGAGTCCCTTCGCCCCATATAATAAAAACAGGCAGTCCAAAGGACTGCCTGTTTTTATGGTGGGCCATCAGGGACTCGAACCCCGGACCGATCGGTTATGAGCCGATAGCTCTAACCAACTGAGCTAATGGCCCCAATGCAAAAGATATTATAACAGTTTATTTTTTAATTGTCAATATCTCTGTCGGTTGTTTGATTATGGGCAGGGTAAACGGGCTGCTTCACAAAATATTGTGCATTTTTAATGAAACCACCACAAAATATGCTGAAAATTGCTAATTCCCGCCGATTGAAACGCTCTTTTGATTGTGATAAAATAGATTCACGAACGAATTTTAAGGGGTTAGATAATGAATTTTATCAACAACAAATGGATGCGGGCTGCGGTGCCCGCGCTGTTAATACACTGCTCCGTCGGAACAGTGTACTGCTGGTCTACGTTCAAGCAGGCTATCGCCGAGCAAATCGGCATGAGCCCGTTCGCCGTGGGCTGGGCTTTTTCGCTGGCGATATTCTTCCTCGGAATGTCCGCCGCGTTTGTAGGAAAACTGGTTGAGCGCGATATTCACAAATCCTCGCTGATTTCGTGCGTATGCTTCTCGGTCGGAATGGTGGGAACGGGATTTTTCATTCAGTTCACCACGGGGATTGTAGCGCTTCTCGGAATTTATCTTTGCTACGGCTTTATTATGGGAATCGGTCTCGGCGTAGGATACCTTACTCCCGTAAAAACGCTTATGCTCTGGTTCTCGGAGAGAAAAGGTCTCGCGACGGGTATTTCGATTATGGGCTTCGGTCTTGCCAAGGCTATCGCCACGCCGATCATGGAGCTTATCCAGAAGAGCCTCGGCATTTCGGCAATGTTCTACATCCTCGGCTGCGCTTATTTCGCCTTGATGTTCCTCGGACATATTCTTCTCAAGAAGCCCGACGGCTGGGTTGAGCCCGACGGCGCGAAATCGGACTTCAAGCCGCTTTCCATGTTCAAGGACAAGACCTTCGTCGGTATTTGGCTGATGTTCTTCCTCAACATCCACTGCGGTCTCGCGCTTATTACTTATGAAAAACAGATACTTGAGCTCGTGTTCGGCGTCGGAGCCGTCGCTATCGCGGTCGTTCCTTCGGTCACAGCGGCGTTCAACGCTCTCGGACGTATCGGCTACTCGTCTGTCTCAGACAAGATGAAGGAGAGAAACACGGTCTACAAGATCATCTTTACGAGCTGTATAGCGGTTTCGCTGCTCGCGTTCTTCACGGGCGCTATCACGGGCGGCTTCGGGATCGCGATCCTCGGTGTTATCGCTGTCACACTGCTTCTTGTGGTCAACCTCGGCTACGGCGGCGGCTTCTCCACACTGCCCGCGCTTCTCAGTGAGCGCTTCGGTATGGACAGGATCAGCAAGATCCACGGCCTCGCGCTTTCCGCGTGGGCTATCGCTGGTCTGACAGGCAACAATATGAGTGAGATCATACTCAACACCACAGGAAAGAATTACAACATCGTGCTTATCGCTATCGCGGTGCTTTACGCGGTCGCGCTTGCCGTTTGTCTGATCATGGTAGGCAAGAAGGGTACCGTGAAAAAGTGAAAGATGAATAACAAAAATGAAAAAATAAAAGCAGAACGTTTCGGCGTTCTGCTTTTTGCTGTGTTCTGATTAAAACTCGATCCCGAACCTCGCCTGAACTCCCTTGTCGTAGGGATGTCGGATTTTTTTCATCTCGGTGATGTAGTCGGCCAGCTCAAGTATCTTTTCGGGCGGATTGTGACCTGTCATAACTATTTCCAGATTCTTGGGAGCGTTCGCTACAAAATCCCTGACCTCGTGTTCGCTGATCATTCCCGCCTCAACCGCGGAGAAAATCTCGTCAAGCACTATCATATCGTACTTTTGGGTCAGGACAGTCGTTACCGCGTCGTCAAAGATCTTGCGAAAGATGATCGCCGTCTTTGTTTTTTCCGCCTCGTCCATATCATAGGTGAATTTCAGCTCCAGAGGGGCGAAGGTAAGGCTGATGTTCTCGGTGTGGCTCAGCGTGTGGCGCTCTCCCGAAAACTCGGTCTTTAAGAACTGAACGAACAAAACCCTCATTCGGCTGCCCGCGGCTCTCACAGCCAGTCCGATCGCGGCGGTGGTTTTTCCCTTGCCGTCGCCGTAGTAAATATGAATCATTGCGATCACCCCTTTTTTGAACCTATGATATAATAATATATTCATTTTTCAAATTATGCAAGCGGTTTTAGGTAAATTTTTTATTCGTCAAATTTCACAAATTTTTAGCTGAAAATTCTTATAAGTTCTACATAAGAAAAGCTCGTAAAATCCGCGATTTTTCTTGATTTTCGGGGCTATATATAGTATAATTGTCAAGCACGATTGCGAACAAAGGGGAAATTACGCCCTTTTTTCGCGGTCACGACTGCACAATGATATGCGTTGAAGCGGGAGGTTGCGGCATTAAGCCGGTTTTTCCGTGGAGTATGTCCGATTTTAAACCGGGCGAAAATTATAGTGTTCAAGCTGAGGCTAGGGGTTGCTGTGCCTATATGCCTGAACTACGTCTTAAACTGCCCGGTTAACTGAAAAGTTAATCGGTTTTAAAAACAGACCGACAGGGAACACCCGGGTTTGTGGAAAAAGTTTAAGAACGCCCGCCAAATTTTTTAAGGAGGCGACGATAATGGCAGTCAAAGAAAAAATTCGTATAAGATTAAAGGGTTATGACCATCAGCTGGTTGATTCATCCGCTGAGAAGATTGTAGCTACCGCAAAGAGAACAGGCGCTCGCGTGTCGGGTCCCGTTCCGCTTCCCACAGAGAAGCAGGTCGTTACGATCCTCCGTGCTGTTCACAAGTATAAGGACAGCCGTGAGCAGTTTGAGATGAGAACTCACAAGCGTCTTATCGACATTTTAAGACCGTCCAACAAGACAGTCGAGGCTCTTATGAGCTTAGAGCTCCCTGCCGGTGTTGATATCGAGATCAAATTATAATCACGGTACCAACCTACAAGCAGACAGGGTAAATGTCGGAGGCTTCAGCTTTCACGCTTCCGACCAATAACCTAATAAGGAGGAAATAGACAATGCAGAAAGCGATCATCGGTAAGAAAATCGGTATGACACAGATTTTCGACGAGACAGGTAAAGTCGTTCCTGTTACTGTCGTAGAGGCAGGCCCTTGCGTGGTAGCCGCTAAGAAAACAGTAGAAAACGACGGTTATGCAGCGGTTCAGCTCGGTTTCGGCGACATCAAGCCCAACAAGGTAACAAAGCCGATGGCGGGTCACTTCAAGAAGAACGACGTTGCTCCCAAGAAGGTTCTCAAGGAGTTCCGCTTTGACGACACCGACGCTTACAACGTAGGCGACATCGTTAAGGCTGACGTATTTGAGGCAGGCAGCAAGATCGACGTAACAGGTACCAGCAAGGGTAAGGGAACAGCAGGCGTTATCAAGCGCTGGAACTTCCACAGACTCAAGGAATCCCACGGTACAGGCCCGAACGTTCGTAAGGGCGGTTCGATCGGTATGTGTTCGTCCCCTTCCCGTATCTTCAAGGGCAAGAAGATGAACGGCCGTCTCGGCGCTGAGAAGGTTACGATCCAGAACCTTACGGTTGTTAAGGTTGACGTCGAGAACAACCTCATCGCTGTTAAGGGCGCCATTCCGGGCCCGAACAAAGGCATCGTAGTTATCAAAGATGCTGTAAAAGCTTAAGAAGGGAGGACTTTAAATGCCAAGCATTAATGTATTAGATATGACAGGCAAGAAGGTCGGCACGGTTGATCTGGCCGAATCCGTTTTTGCTGTTGAGCCTAACGAAGCTGTTATGCATCAGATGGTAGTCAGCTACCTCGCGAACCAGCGTCAGGGCACACAGTCTGCTCTTACAAGATCCGAGGTTTCCGGCGGCGGCAAAAAGCCGTGGAGACAGAAGGGCACAGGCCGCGCCCGTCAGGGCTCTACAAGAGCTCCCCAGTGGACTCACGGCGGTATCGTGTTCGCTCCCAAGCCCAGAAGCTACGGCTTCTCCGTAAACAAGAAAGTTAAGAGACTTGCTATGAAGTCCGCACTTTCCGCTAAGGCAGCAGAGAGCGAGATCATCGTACTTGACGCAATCAAGCTCGATGAGTATAAAACAAAGGTTGTAGCCGAGATGCTCAAGGCTATCGGCGTGGACAAGAAGGCTCTGATCGTTCTGCCCGAGGTAGACAAAAAGGTCATCAAGTCCGCAAGCAACATTAAGGGCGTCAAGACCGCTCAGGTCAACGAGCTTAATGTTTACGACATTCTTAACGCCGACAAGCTCGTCATCGTTAAGGACGCAGTTAGTAAGATCGAGGAGGTTTACGCATGATAGCTCAGGACATCATCATTCGCCCGATCATCACTGAAAAAAGTATGCTCGGAGCCGTAGACAAGAAGTATACCTTCGAGGTTGCCAAATCCGCTAACAAAATTGAGATCGCAAAGGCTTGCGAAGAGCTCTTTAAGGTAAAAGTGGCTAAGGTTAACACAATCAACGTACGCGGTCAGTTCCGCCGTCAGGGCAGGAACAACGGCGGTTACACAAGATCCTGGAAAAAGGCTGTCGTAACCTTAACCGCAGACAGCAAGACTATTGAATTTTTTGAAGGCATGATGTAAATCTGTGAGTTGACGCGCGGAGCCCTCGGATAACGACCGACGAGCACTAATCTGTGAAGAACACAAAGTGTTCGCAACAGATTAAGCGAGTGAGAGTTATACGAGGAAAAGCGGAGCGCAGAGAAGCTTGATATCACAAACGTCTGTATAGACATTATCATGCACAGCTTCAGATTTTATGAACGTATGGGGAATGCCATATCCCCGCAAAGCCATCATGAGGAGAGTGAAATAAATGGCTATTAAAGTTTACAAGCCGACTATTAACTCTATGAGAAACAGGTCGGTTACTGACTACTCCGGACTTTCAAAGGTTGCTCCCGAAAAGAGCCTTCTCGCTCCTTTAAAGAAGCATTCCGGCCGTAACAGCTACGGCAGGATCACCGTTCGCCACAGGGGCGGCGGTAACCGCAGAAAGTACCGTATTATTGATTTCAAGCGCCAGAAATTCGGCGTAGAGGGTAAGGTCGTTTCTATCGAGTACGATCCGAACCGCTCGGCTTTCATCGCTCTTGTTGAGTACACAGACGGCGATAAGGCTTATATCCTCGCTCCCGAGGGATTAAAGATCGGCTACAAGATCGAGGCCGGTCCCGACGCGGACATTATGCCCGGTAACGCGTTACCGCTCAAGAACATCCCTGTCGGTACATTCATCCACAACATCGAGCTCTATCCCGGCCGCGGCGCTCAGCTCGCCCGTTCCGCCGGTAATATGGCTCAGCTTATGGCTAAGGAGAACGGTCTCGCGCTTCTGAGACTTCCTTCCTCCGAGCTCCGCAACGTTCCCGACAACTGCATGGCTACGATCGGCCAGGTCGGCAACACCGATCACGAGAATGTAAAGATCGGTAAAGCGGGTCGTAAGAGAAATATGGGCTGGAGACCCACAGTCCGCGGTTCCGTTATGAACCCGAACGACCATCCCCACGGCGGTGGTGAGGGTAAATCCCCCGTCGGCCGTCCCGGTCCTGTTACCCCCTGGGGTAAGCCTGCTCTCGGTTACAAGACTCGTAAGAAGCACAAGAGCAGCGACCGTCTGATCGTTCGCAGAAGAAACGGTAAGTAAGGAGAAAGGAGCTTAATTATGAGTAGAAGTACTAAAAAAGGCCCTTTTGTCCAGCCTAAGCTTTTAAAAAGGGTTAAAGAGATGAACGAAAAGGGCGAGAAGAGAATTCTCAAGACTTGGTCGAGAAGCTCGACAATCTTCCCTGATTTCGTAGGTCATACATTCGCAGTCCATGACGGACGTAAGCACGTTCCGGTATATGTTACCGAGGATATGGTTGGTCACAAGCTCGGCGAGTTCGCGCCCACCAGAACCTTCAAGGGACACGCCGGTTCCAAGACATCATAAGGCGGAAGGAGAGTATTGCAATGGAAGCTAAGGCATATGCAAAATATGTCCGTATGTCACCGCGCAAGGTAAATCTTGTTCTTTCCCTGATCAGAGGAAAGGATGTTACTCTTGCCGAGGCTATTCTTAAGAATACCCCCAAGGCCGCTTGCGAGCCCGTTTTGAAGGTGCTCAAGTCCGCTATGGCTAACGCTGAGAATAACCACGATATGGATGTATCCAGACTTTACGTCGCGTCCGCTAACGCGACAGCAGGCCCTATCCTTAAGAGAATCCGCGCGAGAGCTCAGGGTAGAGCGTTCAGAATCAACAAGAGAACATCCCACATTAGCCTTGTGCTCAAGGAAAAAGAATAAGGAGGTTAATAGTATGGGACAGAAAGTTAATCCGCACGGCTTACGTGTAGGTATCATCAAGAACTGGGATTCACGCTGGTTCGCAAACAAGAAGGACTTCGGCGACACTCTCGTTGAGGATTACAACCTTCGTAAAACCTTAAAGAAGCAGCTTTTCCCCGCAGGTATCTCCAAGATCGAGATCGAGCGCGACGGCAAGAGAGTAAGACTTCACATCCACTGCGCTAAGCCCGGTATGGTTATCGGCAAGGGCGGCTCCGAGATCGAGAAGCTCAGAGTACAGTGTGAGAACATCCTCAAAAAGCCCGTCGCAATCAATATTGTTGAAATCAAAAACCCCGACCTCAACGCTCAGCTCGTTTCCGAGAGCATCGCCGCTCAGCTTGAGAAGCGTATCGCTTATCGCCGCGCTATGAAGCAGGCTATCAGAAACGCCATGAAGCTCGGCGCAAGAGGTATCAAGGTTCAGTGCTCAGGCCGTCTCAACGGCGCTGAGATCGCCAGAGGCGAAACTTATCATGAGGGTACGATCCCGCTTCAGACTTTAAGAGCCGATATCGACTACGGCTTTGCCGAGGCCGACACGACCTACGGCAAGATCGGTATCAAGGTTTGGCTCTATAAGGGCGAGGTTCTCAACGAGAGCAGACCCAGAAGAGAGAGAAGACCCCGCAAGGAAGGAGGCAGAAAATAATGCTGATGCCCAAGCGTGTGAAGTTCAGACGTGTTCACAGAGGACGTATGACAGGCAGAGCGCTCCGCGGTAACAAGGTTACTTACGGTGATTTCGGTCTGATGGCATTAGAGCCTGCCTGGATCACTTCCAACCAGATCGAGGCTGCCCGTGTAGCGATGACTCGTTACTGCAAGCGTGTAGGTAAGGTTTGGATCAAGATCTTCCCCGACAAGCCCGTAACGGCGAAGCCCGCCGAGACCCGAATGGGTTCCGGTAAAGGTTCTCCCGAGTACTGGGTAGCGGTTGTAAAACCCGACAGAGTTATGTTCGAGATCGGCGGCGGCGTTGACGAGGCGACAGCTCGTGAGGCTATGCGTCTCGCTGCCACAAAGCTCCCGATCAAGTGCAAGTTTGTTAAAAAATCAGATCAGGAGGTTGAGCAGTAATGAAAGCATCCGAGTTAAGAGAATCTTCTATTGACGAGCTTCAGGCTAAGCTCAAGGATCTGAAAGAAGAGTTATTTAACCTGCGTTTCCAGCTCGCTGTTAATCAGCTGGAGAACCCGTCTCGCATCAAGGCGGTCAAGAAGGATATCGCCAGAGTTTCGACCGTTATCCGTCAGATCGAGATCGCCGAAGGCGAAGCTTAAGGAAGGAGGACACAGTAATGGCTGAAAGAAATATGAGAAAAACCGCGATCGGCCGCGTCGTTTCCGATAAAATGGACAAGACCGTAGTGGTACTTATCGAAGACAGCGTAAAGCACCCGCTCTACGGAAAGGTTGTTAAGCGCTCCCGCCGTCTTAAGGCCCATGACGAGAACAACGAAGCCCATGTAGGCGATCGCGTTAAGGTTATGGAGACCCGTCCTCTTTCGAAGGATAAAAGACACCGTCTCGTCGAGATCGTAGAAAAAGCTAAATAAGGAGGAACACACTGTGATACAGCAGCAAACTTTATTAAAGGTCGCTGACAACACAGGCGCAAAGGAACTTATGTGCATTCGTGTTCTCGGCGGTACAAGAAGAAGATACGCCAACATCGGTGACGTTATCGTCGCTTCCGTAAAGAAAGCGGCTCCCGGCGGCGTAGCTAAGAAGGGCGACGTAGTTAAAGCAGTTGTAGTACGCTCCGCAAAGGGCGTTCGCCGCGACGACGGCACATACATCCGCTTCGACGAAAACGCCGCGGTAATCATCAAGGACGACAAGGACCCGAAGGGCACACGTATCTTCGGACCTGTTGCCAGAGAGCTCAGAGATAAGGGCTACCTCAAGATCTTATCCCTCGCTCCCGAAGTACTTTAATTGGAGGTGTCACAAATGAATAAGGTTCATGTAAAAACAGGCGACACCGTAGTAGTATTAAGCGGTAAGGATAAGGGCAAGAAGGGCACCGTTCTCGCGGTTTCCCCTCAGGAGCGCAAGGTTATCGTTGAAAAGGTAAATATGGTTTCCAAGCACGTAAAGCCCAAGAGAATGGGCGAGCCCGGAGGCATCATCAAGGCTGAGGGCGCGCTTTACGCCGACAAGGTTCAGATTGTCTGCCCCCGCTGCAAGAAGCCGACTCGTATCGGCCACAAGATTTTCGAGGACGGCTCCAAGGGTCGTATCTGCAGAAAATGCGGCGAAGTAATTTAACAGGGAGGATATAAGATATGGCAAGACTTAAAGATTTCTACGCTAAAGAAGTTGCACCTGCTCTTATGAAGAAATTCTCCTACAAGAGTGTTATGCAGATTCCGAAGCTTGACAAAATCGTTGTAAACGTAGGCGCCGGCGAGGCAAAGGAAAACTCCAAGGCTATCGACGCCATCGTTAACGATTTAGGCATTATTACAGGACAGAAGGCGCTTGTATGCCGCGCCAGAAAGTCCGTAGCTAACTTTAAGCTCCGTGAGGGTATGCCCATCGGCGCTAAGGTTACGCTCAGAGGCGAGAGAATGTATGAGTTCTTAGACAGACTCTTCAACGTTGCTCTCCCGCGTGTACGTGACTTCAGAGGTATCAACGCTGATTCCTTCGACGGCAGAGGCAACTACTCCATGGGCCTCAAGGAACAGCTCATCTTCCCTGAAATCGACTACGATAAGGTTGACAAGGTCCGCGGTATGGACATCACATTCGTTACTACCGCCAAGACCGACGAAGAGGCCCGCGAGCTCTTAACGCTTATGGGCGCTCCGTTTGCTAAGTAAGGAGGGATTGTTGTGGCTAAGACTGCTATGAAAATTAAGCAGCAGAGAAAGCAGAAGTTCTCTACTCGCGAATATTCAAGATGTAAAATCTGTGGTAGACCACACGCCTACCTCCGTAAGTTTGGCATTTGCCGTATTTGCTTCCGCGAGCTCGCCTACAAGGGTGAGATCCCGGGCGTAAAGAAAGCCAGCTGGTAAGTAAGGGAGGTTAAAGGTATGCAGATTACAGATACAATAGCTGATTTACTTACAAGAATCCGTAACGCTAACTCAGCGAAGCACGACACAGTCGAAATCCCCGCGTCAAACCTGAAGAAGGACATCTGTCAGATTCTTCTCGACGAGGGTTATATCAAGAACTTCACGGTTATTGAGGACGGCAAGCAGGGCATTATCAAGGTTACTCTCAAGTACCTTGAGGGCAAGAAGCCCGTTATCACGGGTCTCCGCCGCGTTTCCAAGCCCGGCTTACGTATTTATTCAAACGTAGAGGATATGCCTAAGGTTATGAAGGGCTTAGGCGTCGCTATCATCTCGACATCCAAGGGTGTTATGACCGACCGCAAGGCTCGCGCCGAGCACGTTGGCGGCGAGGTCCTCGCGTATATCTGGTAATAGGAGGTGCGAAAATGTCTCGAATTGGAAGAAAACCTATAAATATTCCCGCCGGTGTTACCGTAACAGTTGACAACGGCGTTATCGAAGTCAAGGGACCCAAGGGCACGCTTGACTACAAGTTCAATCCTGCCATGCAGGTTGAAGTAAAGGGCGAAGAGATCAACGTTACACGTCCTAACGACGCTAAGGAAAATCGTTCGCTCCACGGACTCACCCGCACACTTATCCACAATATGGTAGTAGGCGTTACCGAGGGCTACAAGAAAACCCTCAAGGTCAACGGCGTTGGCTACCGTGTTGAGAAGAAGGGTAAGGAGTGCGTGATGAACCTCGGTTATTCTCACAAGGTCATCGTTGAGGATACCGACGATATCAAGATCGAAGTTCCCGATCCCAACACAATCGTGATCTCAGGCATTGACAAGCAAAAGGTAGGTCAGTTTGCTGCCGAGGTCAGAGAGAAACGTCCGCCTGAGCCGTACAAGGGCAAGGGTATCAGGTACGTTGACGAATATATCCGCCGCAAGGAAGGCAAAGCCGGTAAGGGTAAATAATTAAGGAGTGAATGACTTATGGTAAACAGACCAGATACTAAAAAGGCTCGTCTTAAAAGACATAAGAGAGTCCGCGGTAAGATCAGCGGCACCGCAGAGCGTCCGCGTTTATGTGTATTCCGCTCCACCAACAACATTTACGCTCAGATCATTGACGACGTAAAGGGTGTTACTCTTGCTCAGGCTTCGAGCCTCGACAAGTCCATCGAGGGTAACGGCGGAAACAAAGCAGCAGCCAGAGCTGTCGGCAAGCTTGTCGCTCAGCGCGCTGCCGAGAAGAACATCACCGAAGTCGTATTCGACAGAGGCGGAAACATCTATCACGGCCGTGTTCAGGAATTGGCCGAAGGCGCCCGCGAGGGCGGCCTCAATTTCTAAGGAAGGGGAGGAATTACTTTGGCTAATAATGTTGAAACAAACAAGGAGCTCGTTGAGAGAGTTGTAACCATCAACAGAGTTTCCAAAACCGTAAAGGGCGGTCGTATCTATAAGTTCGCCGCTTTAGTAGTAGTAGGCGACGGCGAAGGTACCGTAGGCTTCGGTATCGGCAAAGCGGGCGAGGTTCCCGACGCTATCCGCAAGGGTATCGAGGACGCCAAGAAGAACCTTATCAAGGTTAGTCTCAGAGGCACCACCATTCCTCACGAAATCATCGGCGAGTACGGCGCGGGCAGAGTTCTGATGAAGCCTGCCGCTCCCGGTACAGGCGTTATCGCCGGCGGTCCCGTTCGTGCGGTCGTTGAGGCTGTCGGTATCAAGGACATCCGTACAAAGGCTTTACGCTCCAACAATCCCTGCAATGTAGTAAGAGCTACGCTTCAGGGGCTCGGCGCTCTCAGAAACGCCGAGGAGGTAGCCGCGATCCGCGGAAAGTCCGTTAAGGAAATTTTATAAGGAGGCCCGTGATGAAGATTAAATTAGTCAAGAGCCTCATCGGTTCTAAAAAGGATCAGATCGCTACCGCTTACGCTCTCGGTCTCAAGAAGATCGGCGACGAGACAACTCAGCCCGACAACGACGCGACCAAGGGTAAGGTAGCAAAAATCAACCACCTCGTAGAGGTTACAGAAGCATAAGGAGGTGCGAAAATTATGAAGTTATATGAACTTTCACCTGCCGAGGGCTCCAAAAAGAGCTCCAAAAGAGTAGGTCGCGGCCACGGTTCAGGCTGGGGAAAAACAGCCGGCAAGGGTCACAAGGGTCAGAAGGCGCGTTCGGGCGGCGGCGTTCGCCCCGGCTTTGAAGGCGGTCAGATGCCGCTTCAGCGTCGTCTTCCCAAGAGAGGTTTCAATAACATTTTCGCCAAGAAAGTTGTTACTGTTAACCTTTCCGAGCTTAACCGCAAGTTTGACGACGGTGCGGATGTTACGATCGAGGCGCTCGCAAAGGAGGGTATCGTAAAGAACTCCTTTGACGCTGTAAAGGTCCTCGGTAACGGAAAATTAGAGAAGAAGCTCAACGTAAAGGTTTCGGCTTTCTCTGCATCAGCAAAAGCGGCCATCGAGGCTGCCGGGGGAAAGGCAGAGGTGATTTAATTGTTCAAAACAATTAGAAACGCCTGGGGCATCCCCGACCTTAGACGTAAGATTCTTTTCACAATCTTTATTATCATTTGCTTCAGAATCGGTTCGGTAATCCCTGTTCCGTTTCTTGATATGAACGCCCTTTCGAACCTGATGAATTCGAACGGAGCCAACGAGGGCAGCTCTGCTTTGGCTTACCTCAACACTCTGTCGGGCGGCGCGTTCTCGAACGCGACGATCTTTGCGATGGGCGTAACACCCTATATCAACAGCTCGATCATTATGCAGCTTCTCACCGTTGCTATTCCTCCTCTTGAGAGAATGGCGAAGGAAGGCGAAGCAGGTCGTAAGAAGATCGCGACTATCACCCGTTACGTAACCGTAGGCCTCGGTCTTATCCAGGGCTTCGCTTACTGGTGGTATCTCCAGGCTTCGGGCGTTACAACCTACACAGAAGGCTTCTCAAAGATCTTCTCCGCCATCGTTATCATCCTCGCTTTCACAGCGGGTACCGCGGTAATGATGTGGTTCGGTGAGCAGATCAACGACAAGGGTATCGGAAACGGTATCTCGATCCTCCTCTTTGCGGGTATCGTAGCTCGTTTCCCCTACACGATCAACCTTCTCTCCAAATATTGGGGCATCGGTATCCAGGAGAACGGCCAGCCTCAGTATCTCATCCTCGTTCCGCTGTGGATCATCATCTTCCTTATTGTCGTATGGGTAATCACCTTTATGCAGGACAGCGAAAGAAGAATCCCGATCCAGTACGCGAAGCGTGTTGTAGGACGTAAGATGTACGGCGGTCAGTCCAGCCACCTTCCCATCAAGGTTGCGCTCGGCGGCGTACTTCCCATCATCTTCGCTTCCTCCATCCTCTCCATCCCCAGTACGATCAGAGCATTCGGAGTTAACCCCACAAAGGGCTTCTGGGCGGGCTTCTTCAACGCCTTCGAGACCACGGGCTGGCTCTATATGACATTGTACTTCATTCTGATCATAATGTTCGGTTACTTCTACACAACCATTCAGTACAATCCTGTTGAAATGGCTAATAACCTCAAGCAGAACAACGGTACGATCCCCGGTATCCGTCCGGGCGCTCCGACTGCTGAGTTTATCAGAAAGATTCTCTCCAGGATCACACTCATCGGCTGTTTGTTCCTTGGCTTCATCGCCGAATTCCCGCTTCTCTATTCCGCGTTCACAGGAATGGGCTCGCTCTCTATGGGCGGTACCTCGATCATCATTATCGTAGGCGTTGCTCTTGAGACCTCGAAGCAGATGGAATCTCAGATGATGATGCGCCACTACAAGGGCTTCCTTGATTAAGAAAGGACGGTAACTATGAATATCATTATGTTAGGCGCTCCGGGCGCGGGCAAAGGCACTCAGGCCGCCGTGCTCTGTGAGAAGCTCAATATCCCTACAATTTCCACGGGTAATATCATCCGTGAAGCGCTGAAAAACGGCACTGAAATGGGTCTCAAGGCAAAATCCTTTATGGACGCCGGTCAGCTCGTCCCCGACGAGGTCGTCATCGGTATCGTAAAGGACAGACTCCAGGAAAGCGACTGTCAGAACGGTTACATTCTTGACGGTTTTCCGAGAACCATCCCTCAGGCCGAGGCTCTGGACGCTATGGGCGCTGACATCACCTGCGTAGTAGATATCGAAGTGCAGGACGAGGTCATCGTTAAACGTCTGTCCGGACGCCGCGTCTGCGAAAATTGCGGCAGACCCTATCACACCGAAAGCTTAAAGCCGAAGGTTGAGGGAGTTTGCGACGATTGTTCAGGCGCCCTTGTTCAGCGCAAGGACGACCAGATCGAAACTATAAAGAACCGTCTCGAGATCTACCACAAGGAGACCGAGCCCCTCGTAAAGTATTATGAGGCTCAGGGCAAGCTTAAGGTAGTCGAGGGCAAGGACACGGTAAAGGCTACGACCGAAGCCGTTTTCGAGGCACTCGGAGTCTGAGATGGTCATAGTCAAGACAGCGCGTGAAATATCCTTGATGAAGGACGCGTGCCGAATCTCGGCAAACGCGCTGGAGCTTGCGGGAGAATACGTCAAGCCGGGTGTAAGCACTCTGGAGATTGACGAGAAAGTCCGTAATTATATCGAGAAACAAGGCGCTACGCCTTCGTTTCTCGGTTACGGCGGATTTCCCGGAAGCGCCTGTATTTCCGTAAATGATGTGGTTATCCATGGCATACCCAGCAAGGACATCATTCTCAGGGAAGGCGACATCGTTTCTGTCGATGTCGGAGCGTTCTATAACGGCTATCACGGCGACAACGCCTACACCTTTGCCTGCGGCAAGGTGAGCGAAAACGCCCGAAAGCTGATGGACGCCACCAGAGAAAGCCTCGAAAAGGGAATCGAGGCGGCGCTGGCCTTTAATCGCGTAGGCGATATCGGTCACGCGGTCCAGCAGTATGTCGAAGCTCGCAGTTACTCGGTGGTACGAGATTTCGTAGGCCACGGCGTAGGTGCGAAGTTACATGAAGACCCAAGCATTCCCAACTTCGGTACAGCCGGACGAGGGGTGCGACTTCTCCCTGGTATGACGATCGCCATCGAACCAATGGTGTGCGAGGGCGGCTACGAGGTCAAGGTTCTTGACGACGACTGGACAACAGTCACCTGCGACGGCAAGCTTGCCGCGCATTACGAGAACACGATCGCGATCACTCCCGACGGGCCCGTTATCCTTACGGTCGCGGGTTGATGTTGAGTTATGAATATCACCGTCGGAACCGTAGTAAGATCGAAGGCAGGCAAGGACAAGGGCGCTTTCCTTGCGGTGATCGGGACATCGGGCGACAGGGTGCTCGTTGCCGACGGCAAAAGCCGTAAGGTCGAAAACCCAAAGCCGAAAAACCCCGCGCATCTGGCGCCGACAAAAACCGTCTTTGAATTGCCTTTATCCAACAAAGAGTTAAAAAGGCGGCTGAAAGAGTTCGCCGCTGTTACTAAGGAGGATTAGTTATGTCTAAGCAGGACGTGCTTGAAGTAGAGGGCAAAGTCGTTGAAGCCCTGCCTAACGCTCAGTTCAAGGTAGAGCTCCCGAACGGCCATGTAATATTAGCTGTTATTTCCGGTAAGCTGAGAATGAACTTCATCCGCATTTTACCGGGCGATAAGGTCACTGTGGAAATGTCTCCCTACGACCTTACCAGAGGAAGAATCACTTGGAGAACCAAGTAAATTATCTAAGAAAACTGATTTTTCAAGAAAGGAATGATTATTGATGAAAGTCAGACCTTCTGTAAAGAAAATGTGCGAAAAGTGCAAGGTAATCAAGAGAAAAGGCAAGATCCTTGTAATTTGCGAAAACCCTAAGCATAAACAGCGTCAGGGCTAATTACTAACTATTATAAAATTTTAATGGAGGTGCGCTAAATGGCTCGTATAGCAGGTGTTGACTTACCCAGAGATAAGAGAGTCGAGATCGGCTTGACTTATATCTACGGTATCGGACGTAAAACTGCAACAGACATTATTGCTGCAACAGGTGTTAACCCCGACACTCGCGTCAGGGACTTAACTGAAGACGACGTATCCAAGCTCAGAGATTATATCGAGAAGAATTGCCGCGTTGAGGGTGATCTTCGTCGTGATATCGCTTTTGATATTAAAAGACTTATTGAAATCGGCTGTTATCGTGGCGTTCGCCACAGAAAGGGTCTCCCCGTAAGAGGTCAGCGTTCCAAGACGAACGCCCGTACTCGCAAGGGTCCCCGCAAGACTATGGCCAACAAGAAGAAGTAAGGAGGAATTGCTTTTATGGCAGCACCTAAGGGTAAAAAGACTGTTCGCCGCCGTCGTGAGAAAAAGCACATCGAAAAAGGCAGCGCTCACATTCAGTCTACATTTAACAATACTATTGTTACGATTTCCGATACAAACGGTAACGCGGTATCTTGGGCAAGCGCAGGCGAGCTCGGCTTCCGCGGCTCCCGTAAGTCTACTCCGTTCGCCGCTCAGTCTGCCGCGGAGACAGCCGCTAAGGCAGCTATGGACTACGGTATGAAGAGCGTAGAGGTTTACGTAAAGGGACCCGGTCAGGGTCGTGAGGCGGCTATCCGCGCACTTCAGTCCGCGGGTCTCGAGGTTACTATGATCAAGGACGTAACTCCGATCCCTCACAACGGATGCCGTCCTCCCAAGAGAAGACGCGTATAGTATAAAGGAGGAAATATAAGATGGCAAAAAACAGACAGCCTATCGCTAAACGCTGCAGAGCTCTCGGCATTTCCCCTGCAGTTATGGGTTACTCGGGCAAGACTTCGTTCAGAAACCCCAACGGTAACTCCAGAAGAAAGAAAAGTGAATACAGCCTCCAGCTTACAGAGAAGCAGAAGGTAAAGTTTATTTACGGTATTATGGAAAAGCAGTTCCGCTCTTACTATGAGAAGGCCGAAAAGGCTCAGGGCAAGACCGGTTCGGTTCTCCTTACTCTTATCGAACACAGACTCGACAATGTTGTTTTCCGTCTCGGTCTCGCTTCCACCAGAAGAGAGGCTCGTCAGCTCGTTAACCACGCTCACTTCACCGTTAACGGCAAGAAGGTCAACATTCCTTCCTACCTCGTTAAGGTTGGCGACGTGATTGAGGTCAAGGAGTCCAGCAGAGGCTCCAACCGCTTCAAGGCTATTGCCGAGAACAACACAGTTACAGCTCCCAAGTGGCTTGAGAAGGCTAACGACAAGTTAGGCGGAAAGGTTATCGCGGAGCCCGAGAGAGATGACATTGACTTCCCCGTAGAGGAGCATCTCATCGTCGAGTTGTACTCCAAGTAATCCTACACACGTTTTTAAAGGCAGATTACACTACGACGGCGTTTTTCGCCGCCTAATAAGGAGGATTCGCTATGATAGAGATTGAAAAGCCCAGAATTGAAACCGAAGAACTGACCGACGACGGCAGATACGGCAGATTTGTCGTAGAGCCCCTCGAAAGAGGTTTCGGAAATACATTAGGTAACAGCCTCAGGAGAGTTCTTCTCTCGTCGCTTGAGGGCTGCGCGGTCACATCTATCAAGATTGACGGCGTGCTCCACGAGTTCTCGACGATCCCCGGAGTCAAGGAGGACGTTACAGAGATCGTTCTCAACATCAAGAGCCTTGTTCCCAAGCTTCTTGATACAGCTCCCAAGGTAGTTGAGATTTCCGCGGAGGGTCCCTGCGAGGTTACGGCCGCTAACATTCAGCACGACGCTGAGGTTGAGATCCTTAACCCCAACCTTCACATCGCCAGCCTCGCCGATGACGCCAAGCTCAATATTGAGATCACTATCGATCGCGGCAGAGGTTACATCCCCGCCGAGCGCAACAAGCAGCTCGCAGGCAATAATGTGATCGGCGTGTTACCCATCGATTCAATTTACACACCTGTTTTAAAGGTTAATTATACAGTTGACAACACCCGTGTCGGTCAGATCACCGACTACGACAAGCTGACGCTCGACGTCTGGACCAACGGCGTTATCAACGCTCAGGAGGCAGTTTCACTTGCGGCAAAGGTGCTCTGCGAGCATCTGAACCTCTTTGTGAACCTCTCCGACAGCGTCACAAACTCCGAAATCATGGTTGAGAAGGACGAAAAGGGCAAGGAGAAGGTTCTCGAGATGACTATCGAGGAGCTCGACCTCTCCGTTCGTTCCTTCAACTGCTTGAAGAGAGCGGGTATCAACACAGTCGAAGACCTTACAAACAAAACAACAGAGGATATGATGAAAGTTCGTAACCTTGGCAGAAAGTCCCTTGAGGAAGTAGAGTTCAAGCTCGAGAGCCTCGGCTTCAGCCTTAAGAAGGAAGACGAATAAAATCCTTTAATCAGAAATAAGAGAAAAGGAGTGAATTATAATGCCAGGTACCAGAAAGCTTGGAAGAACCACTGCCCAGCGTACAGCTATGCTTCGCGCAATGGTTACTTTCCTTTTGGAAAAAGGAAAAATCGAGACTACTCTCACCCGTGCCAAAGAGGTAAGCTCTATGGCTGAGAAGATGATCACTATATCTAAAGAGAACACTCTCGCTAACAAGCGCCTTGTTATGAAATTCGTTACAAAAGAGGACGTAACAAAGAAGCTGTTTGACGAGATCGGTCCCAAGTATAAGGACAGAAACGGCGGCTACACCCGTATCACTAAGATAGGTCCCCGCCGCGGTGACGCCGCAGAAATGGCGGTCATCGAGCTCGTTTAATCAAATTGAAAAAAGCTCCCGATCCTTTTCGGGAGCTTTTTTTATATTTCCACGTCGCGCTCAGGGCGGCATTATCAAAAGTCCGTTATCCCACTCTTATGGGTTTACTCACAAGCTTGCTACGGGAGGATAAGTTCATCTATTTGTTGTTAGACGTCGCACTCGGGACGGCACTGTCAAAAGTCCGTTATCCCACTCTTATGGGTTTACTCACAAGCTTGGGGACGGCACTGTCAAAAGTCCGTTATCCCACTCTTATGGGTTTACTCACAAGCTTGCTGCGGGAGGATAAGTTCATCTATTTGTTTTTCGACGTCGCGCTCAGGGCGGCACTGTCAAAAGTCCGTTATCCCACTTTTATGGGTTCACTCACCGACTTTTAAAGTTGAAAGCGGAAAGTAATACCGATTAATTACAGCCGCAGCCTGTTTCGATATTATCGGGGTCGATATCCGCGAGGTTGGGCGGGAAGAACTGCTCAACAGGGAAGTCAACGCGCGAGAACATATCGCAGGGATTGTCGGTAGAGGTGACGCATTCCTTGTCGGGAACGCAGAAATCGAACGCGGGGATCAGCATTTGCACACGTCTCTTCAACTGGACGATCGTGAAAACGCCGATCGTTGCGAGCACGGAGCGTGCCTGAGAGGGGACGATCGCTCCGCCGAAATACTCTGTCACACAGTCGGGTATCGCCGCGGACGGCATACACGGGCTGCAGCATTCGGTCAGACAGGCGGTCAGCGCCATCGGCTGGGCTACCTGAACCTTCGCTGTCGGCAGAGCGCTTTCGGACGGGTCAACACAGCCGCTTTCGTTTTCGCTCGTAAATACAGCGACGTTGCCGCTTCCTCCGTAAAGGATAACGCGCTTTGCGAATACGGAAAGACCGCTGACGGTCGAGGGAGCCGAGCCGCCGTTCTGATAAACGTCGAGCACGATCTCAAAATAGAATGTCATATCCACGGAGTAAAAGCCGCAGTGATAGGTCACGGGCTCAACGTTGACCGCGGTGTTGATGATGTTTGCCTCTCTGATCCGCGCTGAGACGGCGGAGTTGATGATCTGCTGATCTGCTTCGGTAAAGAAAACCCGCAGATCGGACAGGCAGTCCTTGTCGCCGCAGGAATCGTAAACTCTGTCGGCGTCCACACAGAAGCTCTGATCGGCGCTCTGCGCGGCTTTGTTTTCAGCGGAATTAAAGGGAATATCCGGCATAAGTAATTACCTCCTTTTTTAATTACACTTCATTGTATGGAGAAGGAGGTAAGTTGTTACTTATTTGTTCGGAAAGAATATTAACCGAAACAGGATCGCCCGATTATTTTAGCGCCGCGGCGTTGTCGTCTGTAATAAAACAAAAAATAAAAGGTCTCAAGCGAGACCTTTTTTATTGGATTATGCCGTTAAGCCCACGGATCGGCAGCTTTAGGCGTGCGGATACCTACGAGAAGGAACTGCTCGTTGAGATACCATTTGCCCTCGGAGGGCTTCAGTCTGAGCGAAACCTCTCTGGGGTTGTCTGCTCCGCCCGAGCGCAGCCAGAGCGTCATATGCGTTTCGTCGCGCTTGGAATACTGGTTTGAGGTGATCGTAACCGTGAACGGAACACGAGGAGTGTAGTTGTTGTCGGGCGTCGCTCCCGCAAAGTAAGAGAACGGAATGTGCTTGCCGTCTCTGAAGCGGTCGGTCAGGAACTGGATCTCGTACGGCGTTAGGGGAGCGGGTCCCTTGAGGAAATTGAGCATTTCTTTGCCTATCTCGGGAGACGCGGCGTAGGCGCAAAGCGCGCAGACGGTCAGCGCGGCTGTCTTGAACGGATCGTCAAGCGTTGCCTCGGGCAATGCTCTGAGCTCGTTAACGCTCTCGGGAAGGCGCTGAAAGCTGAAGGTCTCGCTTTTGTTGCCGATAGACGCGCCAACATTCTTCGCGATATTGTTGCCCGCGTTAAAAATATTATCAAATAGTCCCATAATAACCATCCTTTCCAAAGGAAATCTTGTTAATATGATTGTAACATTAATATTTGTATTTGTAAAGAAAAAAGAGCCTTGCATCACGCAAAGCTCTTTGAGTTTGATGTAATAAAGCTTACATGTATCAGTTGATCACAACGACATCACAGCCATCGTAGCTGTATCCGTAGCCTGCGCCTGTGGTGAGGTTGCCCTCCCAGGGGTCAAGGATCTGGAAATCAGAGAGTGTGTCGCCGTTGCCTGTGTAGCCGTAGAAGGTTACGTAGTGGGTAGCCGAGCTGTCCATTGACAGAAGACCTACGCAAGCTCTGTTGTTGTCGATTTCTTCCTTGATAGTCGCGAGCATATTCTCCTCTGAACCGCAGTGGAGATATGAGCCGCCGTCCCATGTGCAGCCGTCATACCATACGCTGCCGGGGGAGATCGCGGTGCCTGTTACCTGATAATAAGCATATGCGAACGAATACGCCGAGCACATAACGGTGCTTTCGTCATAAGCGTAGTCAACCTGACAGCCGATTTCGGAGGCGATGGAAGCCATCTCGCTGTCGGTGATCATATTGCCCGGGATCGGGTCAACATTGACCTTGCAAACAGCCTTGGCGCCCTCAGTCTCGGCTACGATTTTTGCGTTGCCTTCGCCCTTGAGCTCAACGGTGCCCTTGTTATTTACGGTAGCTACCTTTTTGTCTGTGGAGCGGTAGGTTACCTTTTCATCTGAATTTGTCTCGTGCTTCAGGGTGAAGGTCTTGCCCTCTGTACCCGAAACCTTTGTCTTACTTAATGTAAGCTCTACTACTTCTTCCTCGATTTTCACATTTGTGTGTTCTGTCTGCGCGGGCTTAGCCTGTGTTTTGGATTTGACTTCTTCCGCGTCGCTGCCGAGAGCCATAACGCTGATGGTGGTCGTCAGTACTGTGACAACGCACGCCACGGCGGCGATGATTGTTTTAGTGTTCTTCATAAAAACTCCTTAATCAATTCTTTTACCCGACTACTTCTAAACCATAATCACTTCTAAATCAAAGTCGGGTAAAACTGTATCGTGCTTTTTTATTCGGTTACCACAAACAACAATGGCATTGTAACAAACCTGTAACTAACTGTCAATAAGCGTGAAAATTTATGGAGTTTTTACCAAGAGTTTCTCATAAAGAATTATTATTTTGTCAAAAGCTGCCCTTAATTCTCCAGACGAAAAAATCAAAGTGATGTTACGTCACCCAGTTATTGTGCATAACGCTGTGTTTTGGTGATATTTATGTGATTTCTTTTACCTGAAAAATAGAAAATCGCCGAAAAAAATTGAAAAAAAGCGGTTTTTGGGCTGTTTTTACGCAAAAAAACGGGGATCACGAGCTGTGATCCCCTAAAAATACACTGTTTTATACTCAGAACATATCATCCTCGGCGATTTCCGTGTCTGCCGCAGGCTGTTCCGACGTTTCCTCTTGAGGCTCGGCTTCCTTCGCGTCCTCGGCAACGAAGGGGTTCTCCTCATACTCGTCCTCATTGGAGCAGGCTACCGTGATATCCTCAAGCTCCTCGACGTTGTATTTCCTGACCGTCTCAATTGTCTGAGCCTCGATCAAACGGCGGTAACGTTCTCTGGCCTTCTTGATCTGCTCCTTGGAGTTTTCAATAATAAGGAACAGCTCCGCCTCGTTCTCGCAGGCGTCGGTTTTGTTGTTGACCTTATTTTCGTAATATTTTTTTCCGAGAGTGATGTAAGCGCGGTTGATCATCTCGCACTCGCTCTTCATAATCGCGCGAAGGCGGTTGAGCTGAGCGTTGAGGCGGTTCTTTTCAATTATAGTCTGGGTAATGCCCGAAACTGTATCGACCGCGGTAGAAAGACCGTTTTTTACTGAATCCAAAAAAGCCATGGTAAAATCTCCTTATCGATTTTTTCTACCTATTATTATTACAGAAAACGGAAAATAAATCAATGTTTTTTTGAAAAATACTTTTCATTTATTTATTATTATTGTTTTGTCGGGGCAAATATGATATAATAAAGCGGAAATGGGGTTATGGAAATGGCATATTCCAATATTATAAAGAAAAAGATAGTTTGCCCGATGTGTGAGGAAAGCTCCGAGGCGACGCTCTACACCAGTATAAACGTTACCAATCACAAGGAGCTCAGGGAGCAGACGATGAACGAGTCGCTGTTCAAGTGGACGTGCCGCAGCTGCGGACACACCGCCAGACTGACTTATCCGACGCTCTACAACGATATGAAAAACCGATTTATGGTCTACCTGATCCCGGGGATCGACCATTTTCAGCTCGCGGACAAATCTCTTGAGGAGCAGTTCAAAACCCTCAAGCCGATACACAAGCGTATCGTTCCCGACTTCAACACATTTAAGGAAAAGATATTCATTTTTGAGAGCGGGCTCGACGATATGGCTGTTGAGCTGACAAAGCTCGCGATAAGCGAGGCGGTCGCCCGTAAGCTCGGACGCGACGATATCAAAGAGGGCTACCTATCGATGTACAACAGCGAGAACAACACGATGGGCTTTACCTTCTTTTTGGGCGAGGAGCGCGAGCCATATGTGCAGAGCGCGAGACTTGAGATTTACGGAAAGTCGGTCAGTGTGGTCAATGAGCTTGCCGTAAAGGACAAGAAGCTCAAGGGATTTATCCGTATTGACCGCGAATGGGCGGAGAATATTCTCTATCGCTACAAGCGCGGCAGACAGGTTGCGAAGCTCAACAAAGCGATCGAATGATATCGGGGTCGGCTCAAGACGAGCCGACCCCTGAATGATAAGTGGTGATATTATTTGCTGACAGCGTTAAAAAAATCCTTTAAATACTCAGTGCCGATATTTTTCGGGTATATCCCGCTCGGCTTCGCGTTCGGAGTAATGCTCCAGGCCGCTGGATATAACGCGGTGTGGGCGTTTTTTATGAGTATCTTTATTTTTTCGGGAACGGGACAGTATCTGATCGTTTCAATGCTCGCGACGGGAGCGACGATCCCGAACGTAATACTGATGACGTTCCTGCTCCATATGCGGTACTTTTTCTACGGCTTGTCAATGATTGACAAGTACCACAAAATAGGGAAAAACAAGTGGTATCTGATTTTCGGGCTTACGGACGAGACCTACGCGATACTCTCCACGGAAAAGCCGCCCGAGGGGATCAGCCGTCAGGCGTTCTATACCTCGGTCACGTTTCTTAACCACTGCTATTGGATCATCGGTTCGGTGCTCGGAGCGTTGATCGGCGGAGTGCTTCCGTTCAGCACCAAGGGTATCGACTTTGTTATGACGGCGCTCTTTGCCGTGATCGTGGTTGAACAGTGGAAGGCTCACAAGATACATTTTCCCGCTTTGCTCGGCTTTGCGGTGCCGATCGTCAGCCTTATCGCGCTCGGCGCGGATCACTTTCTCATCCCGTCGCTTCTTGTGGTGTCGGCGATCCTGCTGTGCCTCAGACCGAGGCTTGAAAAGGAGGAGAGACTATGAGCGATTTTGGTACGAGCGTAGCGATCATCGCCGCGATGGCGCTGGTGACGGCGGTTACCCGCTACGCGCCGTTCATCTTCTTCGGACGCGGAAAGGAGCCCGCGGGTTGGATCAAGTTTCTCGGAAAGTTTCTGCCGCCCGCGATGATGAGCGTTCTGCTCGTTTATTGCGTCAGCTCGGTCAATTTTCTGGGCGGCTGGCACGGCGCGCCCGAGTTGATTTGTATAGCGATCGCCGTTCTGCTTCACATCTGGAAGGGCAACGTGCTTCTCAGCATTGGTGTAAGCACCGCGGCATATATGGCGCTGGTTCAGCTTGTGTTTGTTTAATAAGCAGTATCTTGAATGAAAAGGGAGCTCGACGGCTCCCTTTATTGCGTTATTTTGTTGTTGTACAGGAACATTAGTATCGCCATTATGATTATGATGAAGTAGCCGATGATCGAGTAAAGGTCGGGAATGTCGCCGAAAACTATAAAGCCGAGCCCCGAGGCGAATATGATCTGCGTGTAGTCGTAGATAGATATCTCGCGGGAGGGAGAGTGAGTATAAGCCGCTGTTATGGCGAACTGTCCTCCCGCGGCGGAAAGCCCCGCAAGCAGAAGCATCAAAAGCTGGTAAAGCTCGGGCTGTCTGAAGCTGAAGAACATAAACGGTACCATCGCAAGACAGCTGAAGCCCGAGAAGAACAAAACGATGAACGAGCCAGCCTCTCCGCGTTTTCCGAGCGCTCTTACCATAGAGTATGCCGCGCCTGCTCCCATTCCGCCGATGAATCCGCAGACGGAGGGTATTAGCTGGGCGTTCTGAAACGTCGGCTTGACGATGAACATAGCGCCGACAAACGCGCCGAGCACTATGAGAGCCTGCGGAGGTCTAAGCCGCTCGTGCAGAAATACCAGCGAAAACAGAATAACGAAAAACGGCGACATCTTGTTGAGGATCGAGGCGTCGCCGAGCGCGAGGTGATCAACGGCGTAGAAGTTGCCGAGAATGCCGATCGTACCCGCAAGCGACCTGCCGATAAGCAACGGCAGGTTTTTCTTTTCAAAATGAAATTCACGCCTGTCTTTTATCATTATCGCGAGAGCGAAGAAAAACGAAACAAGATTGCGGAAAAAGCCTTTTTCGGGCGTGGGAAGATCTCCCGACAGTCTGACGAACATATTCATAAGCGCGAAACAGAATGCCGAGATTATAATCAGTATTATTCCCTTGTACTTCTTGTTTACTTTCATTATTAACACCGCTTTTATAATAGCATATATTATCGGATATCGCAATACGGTTTGCCCGTGAGCCACGACGTGTAGTTAAGCGGGATAACGGACTATTGACCGAGCCGCACTGAGCAAGACGCGGAAAAATAAAAGATGAACCTGTCCTCCCGCAGCAAGCTTGTGAGTGAACCCATAAAAGTGGGATAACGGATTTTTGATAATGCCGCACTGAGCAAGACAGAAAAAATAAGAGATGAACCTATCCTCCCGCAGCAAGCTTGTGAGTGAACCCATAAAAGTGGGATAACGGACTTTTGATAGAGGCACACTGAGTGCGACGCGGAAAAAATAAAAAGAAAGGAGCTGTCGAGATGACAGCTCCTTATGTTATAGATATTACATTCTAAGCTATTAGCAGAAGAATACATCCATTTCCTTCTCTTCGCCGTCGGCAACGAAGTAAGCTTTGCTTTCCTCGGGCTTGAGATAAACGGTGATCTCCTTAGCTGCCTTGCCGTTTGTGAGCTTGATGTTCTTAACCATCTCGTCGATGGAAACCTGAACTCCGCCGAACTCTACGAATACCTCAACCTTAGTTGCGGCAGCCTTCTTGGCGGTTGTTGCTTTCTTAGCGGGAGCCTTGGCAGCAGCCTTCTTAGCAGGAGCCTTTGTCTCGGCAACAGCCTTTGTCTCGGCAGTCTTCTTCTCTGCTGTCTTCTTCTCAGCAGTCTTAGTTGTCTTAGTTGTCTTAGCGGCGGCCTTCTTAGCGGGAGCCTTCTTTTCAGCTGTTTTCTTCTCAGCGGCAGCCTTAGTTGTCTTAGCGGCAGCCTTGGTCTCCTCGACCTTAGCCTCGACCTTAGCCTCTGTCTTTGTTTCTGTCTTCTTTGTAGCCATTTGATGACCCTCCTAAAAATGAATTTATAGAACGTAAAGCATTTTTTGTTTACAATCGTTATTATACTACGAATAATTTAAAAGTCAACGAATTTAAAAAACTTTGTGACATTGTCCAAATTGCACAATAAGAAAAATGGATTTTATGCAAAAATGACAAGAGAAAATGCCGTTTTTTTCGATAAAAACTGACCTTTCAAATTACAGCGCACTTTTTTTGAGGCCAAATTCAGTCCCGAAAAAGGGTGAATATTACTATTGTAATTCTTTGCGATAGCTGTTATAATAACTATGTATGATTATTCACAGGCGTGAAACGGATTTCGAAAGAGGTATGTTATGCCGAGAAACTCAGGACAAAAGCAAAAGCTTTTGTATCTTCGTAAGATCCTTCTCGAAAAAACAGATGAAAACCACGGGCTTACCGTGAACGAGCTCATCAGTGAGCTCGAACGCTATGGAATAACCTCGGAGCGAAAGAGTATTTATGACGACTTACATATCCTCGAAAGCTTCGGGCTTGATATCTGCACCGAAAAATCGAAAACCACACGCTATTATATCGGTTCGCGCGACTTTCAGATCTCGGAGCTCAAGCTTCTGGTCGACGCTGTTCAGAGCTCAAAATTCATTACCGAGAAAAAGAGCTTTGAGCTGATCAGAAAGGTCGAGTCGCTCGCAAGCGAAAACGAGGCTAAGCTGCTGCAAAATCAGGTCATTATCAGCAATCGGGTAAAGACCGCTAACGAAACGATCTACTATAACGTGGACAGGCTCCACGACGCGATAAACAAGAACAGAGCCGTAACGTTCTGCTACAACGAATGGTCGCTGTGTCTGGGCTCGACTGAAAAGCTCAGACTCAGAAAGCGCCGCGGAGGAGCCCTGTATCGGGTCAGTCCGTGGGCGCTCTGCTGGGACGACGAGAATTATTATCTCATCGCCTTTGATGAAAACAGCGAACAGATCCGCCATTACAGAGTCGACAAGATGGAGAAGATAACCGTTCTTGACGACAGGCGCCGCGGGGCGGAGGAGGTCGGAAAAATCGACCTTGCCGACTACGCGAAATCCACTTTTTCCATGTTCGCGGGAGAAAGCGAGGAGCTGACGCTGTCGGTGGACAAGAGCCTTGTCGGTGTTATCGCCGACCGCTTCGGCAAAAATGTGTTTATCACAAGTGACAAAAACAATGATGACCGCTTTATTTTAAAGGTCAGGGTAAATATCTCGGGTCAGTTCTTTGGCTGGCTTTTCGCGCTCGGCGACAAGATCGAGCTCGTCGGACCCGAGGATGTAAGACTGCGCTTCAGACAGCGCGTGGAAAGTATTATGAAAATCTACGGGGAGGGGAAGGAATGATTTGTCCGCGATGCGGTCAGGTGATTTCCGATACGGAAACCATTTGTCCGTTCTGTTATCAGGATATTGACAGAAACATTGAGTTCAACGACTTTCGCAAGGACGGCTTTGTTGAGATCAGAACCAAGAACGAAGCCGACACCTCCGAATCCATCAACTATACGCCGAAATATTTCAATATTGCAGAATTCAATATTTTTGTAATCGCGATCGTGTTCATACTCGTTGTTTCTCTGTTCACCGTCTTTTCATTGAAATTCGTTCAGAGCACACATGTCGAGTATGTCCCCGAATACCATGTAACAACGAGTCCTACCGAGCCCGAAACTCAGGAAACGACCGTTAAAAACACAGTCAAAAAGGTGACGATCAAGAATCTTCTGGGCAGCTGGAAGATAAAGGGCAGCGAGGAGAGCGAAACGGGCGCGATCCCGTATTACAGCTTCGCGAAGGACGGCGTAGCTCAGGAAAACTACGGAAGCATTACCTCGACGGGAACCTACAAGGACTTGTCGGAGGACGATAAAAACATAGTTTATATTCTTATTGATAACGGTATCAAGGGTACCTATTACTTTGACGTGACAGGCAATAAGGACGATGGCTACACCCTTACGCTCAAGAATATCGAATCGGGTTCTCAATATCAGCTCGTTTCAGCCACAGCCAAGGCGAAAAAGCTCACTCCGACCGAGGATTTGAAGCTTGACAAAAAGCTCTTTGGCTACTGGGTTAACGAGGACGAGGAAAAGAGCTATCGCTTTGAAAAGGACGGAATCGTTTTCCGCGTGACGGGCGGTACCACGACAGAGGGCGTTTGGAGCGTGACCGACAAGAATGTCATAACCATCCAATATATGAAGGAGACGGTGAAGAGCGTTACGCTCGACTACATTCTCAAGGACGGTAAGCTTTATATCACCGAAACGGAATATATAAAACAAAATCAGGACTGAGTTCACAGTCCGTTTTATGGGACAGCTCTTCCTTTATAATGTAATTAAAGACATTACAAAGGAGGAGCTAAAATGCTTAATTTCTGTTTATTTACTTTTGTATCCTATGCTCTGGCTTATATTCTAAAGCTTTTGTTCGGAGCGAGGAGCAGATAGCGAGGTCAGAGTGCGCCACCTATTCATCATCAACAAAAACGCGGGAAAATCAAAGAAAAGTGAGAGAGTTCTCGCTCGGCTCAGGGAGCTTGAGGGCGGCAACGCAGTTATGAAATTTACCGAGAAGGCGGGCGACGCGACCGAGATAGCGCGAGCCTTTGTAAGCTCGGCGGACGAGTCGGTCCGTGTGTACGCCTGCGGCGGCGACGGTACCGTGAACGAGGTTTTGAGCGGCATATATGATCTCGACAACTGCGCTCTCGGAGTAATTCCCGTCGGCAGCGGAAACGACTTTGTCCGCAGCTTTGACAGGAAGAATGAGGATTTTCTTGATATTGACAAAATGATGAACGGCGGCGTGACCGAAATCGATCTTATCAAATGCAACGAGCGCGTCGGCGGCAATTCTGTCACGATCGGTTATGACTGCGCTGTCGCCGCGAACGTCTCGAAATTCAAGAAGCTGAAGCTCATTACCTCGAGCTTCGCGTACAAGCTCTCGATCTTTTATTGCCTTTTCAGAGGCAGAAAGCATTATTTCAACGTTACGGTCGACGGAAAAAGGCTTGAGAGAAAGGGCACATATCTTTTGTCGCTGTGCGCCAAGGGCAAATATTACGGCGGCGGTATCAAATGCGCGCCCAGAGCCGACAACAGCGACGGGTACCTTGACTTTATGCTGATCCCGACTATCGGCGTGTTCAAATTCATTCGACTTTTGCCGAGCTTTGCAAAGGGCAGACACCTTGACAACCCGAAGGCGGATTTTATCCGTTGGCAGAAGTGCAGAGAAGTTGAGTATGAATGCGACGAGGAAACGGACATCGGGATAGACGGCGAGATCTTCAGGGTGAAGAAAGCGAAGATATCGGTGCTTCCGAAAGCTCAAAAAATAATATTGCCGTAAGAAAGCGCTCGGCGCGCGACTTAGCTGACAACTCAAATAAAAAAGCCTTCCTCAGGGAAGGCTTTTTAACTGTCTTGAATTTTCTTCAAAGAGCTTGTCGGCGATCGCCATATTTCTGATTATGTCCTTGACCGTGCGGTCAAGTCCGCCGTTTTCGCGATAGTCGGCAGGGTAGATGAAGTCGACCCTGTCCTTTCTGAGAAGCTCTTTTACCTTTTCGTCGAGCGTCTGGTAGACCGCGATCGACCGTCCGCCGTAGCTCTTCATCATCTTCATACAGGGAACGTCCGAGAGTCCGTCCCCGATGTAGATCATATTGGTAAAGGGAATGCGCTTGCTGTCGTCGGGCATCGAGCGGTTCAGGTCGTCGTCGTTCGATACGTCGAGAACTCCCTTGTTGATACGGTAGACAAACTGAGTTTTGTTGGTGTAGTTAACGGCTGTTTTAGGCCACACGGCGCTGCCGTCCTCGCCGTACAGATACTCGCAGGCGAAAATGTTCTTGAAGGCAGAGCTGATCGCGGTGCCCTCGATTATCTCCTTCATTCCCGACGAGATAACATAGTGCTCGATCGTGACGCCCTGCTCCTCGCCGAAGCGGTTTATGCGGTCAAACCACTCGATGACCCCGGGGAAAAATTCGATCCCTCTGCCGTTTTCCGAGAGGCTGTCGCGCTTGAGCGGAATGTCGCGTTCTCTTGAGAGCTTGATCGCGGCGTACATATACGCGAGCACGCTGTCCATTTTCTCGCGGCTCTGTATTTCATTGGTGTAGTCCCAGAATTCCGAGACCTTCAGACCCAGACTTGGGATAAAACGGTAATTCTGCATATCCTTGGTGCAGAGCGTTTTATCGAAGTCGTACATTATCGCGATTATCGGACGCATATCAATATTCCTTGATTTCAATCGAATCGATCGTTACATCCTCGAGAGGAGCGTTTGAGGAATCTACCTCGACAGCGGCGATTTTGTCCACTGTGTCCATTCCTTCGATGACCTGAGCGAAAACGGTGTGACCCGCGTCGGAGGGGTTGTACGCGCCGTCAAGCCAGATGTTTCCGCCGTTTTCCTCGTAGAGCTTTGCCATAGCCTCGGGAACCGCGTCGGCGTCAAGACAGCTCGTGCCGTAGTTGTTGAGACCTGCGAGAATGCTGGGCTGATCCTTGTACTCGGAGTACTGAGAAACGATGGAAGCCCAGTTTGTCTTGTAGTTTTCAAAAGCGGAGTTTTTGCTCTGGTTGATGAAGAACTGACTGCCGTTGGTGTCTCTGCCGCTGTTAGCCATCGCGACCGAGCCGCGGATATTGCAAAGCTTGTCGCAGAACTCGTCGGCGAAAGCCTCGCCGTATATGCTTGTTCCGCCCGTTCCGTTGCCGTTCTCGTAGTCGCCTGTCTGGATCATAAAGTCGTTCATAACTCTGTGGAAGGTAACGCCGTCGTATTTGCCAGCCTTTGAGAGCTCGATAAAGTTGTTGACTGTGTTCGGAGCGTAATCGGGGAAGAAACGCAGCGTGATGTCGCCCATTGAGGTGTGGAGCACGGCGATAGTGTCGCCCTTCTCGGGCTTGTCAAGCTGGAAGCCAAAGTCCTTGTCGGCGTAGTTTACCTGAGGAACGTTCAGCTGGGAAACATCGTAGCCGGCCTTTTTGAGCTGATCGAGCGCCGGGCTGGAATCCTTGACCTCGCCCTTTTCGGCGGTAAGAGTCGGCTCCTGAACCTCGGGCTCCGCCTGAGTCTCGGACGCCGAGGAGCTTTGCTCGGAGGATTTGCCGCCGTCGCCGCCGCAGGACGCGAGCGACAGAGCCATTATCAAAGCGAGAATTAATGCTAAGTACTTTTTCATTATAATTATCTTCCTTTCAAATAAAAATCCATTTTACATTGTATTATAAAAGAATACAAAAAGCAAGTGAGAGTAATAAAAAAACTCCGTTCAACATATTATTCTATGAAGAACGGAGGAAAAGAAATGTCGTTATTTTTACCGGAGGGCAGCCTTATCAACACAAAGGAGAACCTTTCTTACATAAATGATCCCGAAAAGCTTGAGGAAGCGCTCAGGAGAGGAAAGATATTGGAGGCGAAGGCGCTTTTGTGCGATCGCGCTCACAATCTGCACCTCGTTCTCGGCGGTATGAGAGCCGTTATCCCCAGAGAAGAGGGGGCGATCGGTATCAAAGACGGAACTGTCAGAGATATCGCGGTGATCTCGCGCGTTAACAGACCCGTGTGCTTCGTCGTGACCGATATCACCTCCGACGAAAACGGAGAGCCGATCGCGGTGCTTTCACGCGAACGGGCTCAGAGACTCTGCTACGCGAATTATATCGACACGCTCGCGGCAGGCGATGTGGTAGACGCGCGCGTCACTCGACTTGAGAGCTTCGGAGTGTTCGCGGATATCGGCTGCGGTATCGCGGCGCTTATGCCGATCGACGCGATCTCGGTCTCAAGGATCGAGCACCCGCGCGAGCGGTTCAGCGTCGGAATGAATATAAAGGCAGTAATCAGGTCCGCCGAAAACGGTAGGATCAGCCTCAGCCATAAGGAGCTCCTCGGAACTTGGGAGGAAAACGCTGAAATGTTCAGAGCGGGGGAGACGGTCACGGGAATAGTCCGAAGCGTGGAGAGCTACGGCTCGTTTATCGAGCTTACGCCGAATCTGGCAGGACTGGCGGAGCCGAATCCGTCGGTCGAAAAGGGAATGCAGGCGAGCGTGTTCATCAAGAGCGTGATACCGCGCAAAATGAAGATCAAGCTGATCGTGATCGACACCTTCCCTTATTCCTGCGCGCCTAAGCCGCCCGAGTATTTTGTCGCCGCCGACCACATCGACCGTTTTACCTATTCGCCCGCTGGCTGTGTGAAAACGGTGGAGACTGTTTTCGGATGATCAAAGCTCGGCCGCGCGTCTGATTTTTTCCTCGTCAAGGCATTCGCCGATTACGATAATTATATCCTGGCCGTTTTTTATCGGGGAGATCGTCAGCTCCGACGCGGTGGCGTTGAATTCCAGCCAACCGTTTTCGTTGATAAAGCCCTTGACGCGCCTGACTGAGCCGAAAGAATCGTCGGACAAAAGCCGCTTTGCCAGCGCGGAAGCGCTTTTTACGGAAAAGCTCCTGTTCATAAAGTAAACGGAGCCGAAGCAGTCCTCGGGGATATGCCGTTTTATCATATCGGCAGGGTGCCAGCCGCTGTTTTCGATCAGCTTCATATCCGCGTCCGTCAGGTCGTCCCAGCTTTTCGCGATAAAGCTGTCAAGCCTTCGGGGACAGTTGTTGTCTCCGAGGGTTTTATTTATTTTGCTCACGGTGTCGCGAATGTCCTTTTCGCTTCTGAGCTGAGTTTTGCTGAACACCACGGTCCCTGCGCACGCCGCCTGAGACGCGAGGATATAATCGGAAAGCTCGGAAAAGGAATTTTCCGCAGGGTCAATGACCGTGATAACACTGCCGATCTCGTACAGGCGCTCAAGCGGGTCCTCGCGAAGCGAATCAAAAAATTCGTCCGCGTCAAAAATCCCCGACGGTTCGATGACAACGCGCGTCAGACCGCTCATACCCAGGGCGATGAGCTTGGTTTTGAACCGCCTTTTGTGGCAGTCAAAGTCGCAGGCGCCCGCGACGGTCTCAAGCTCCGCGCCGAGCTCGGCAAGGTCGGAGAGCAGCATCATATCTACGTTGACGGCTCCGTAGTCGTTTTCGAGCACGCCGACCTTCTCGCCCGAGCGGACGAGATATTCAACGTATTTTTTCAGAAAGGTCGTTTTTCCCGAGCCCAGAAAGCCCGTGATAAGGTCTGCTTTTATCATCAGGGATTACACTGTCCGCACGGGGAGTAGCCTTTTTTGATCAGTTCGCTGCGTTTGCCCGTGAATTTCTCCTTATTCTTTTTCTTTGTCTGTCGTACCGCGTCGCAGTCGGGATAGTGGAATTTGCCCGAGTTTTTGTTAATAATGTAGGTCTTGATCTTTTCGGTCTTGCTCACAGAGCCGCTGACGCTTGATTTCGCGGTGATTTTTTTGCTTTTGTCGATTTTTGAGCTGCCGTTCGTGTAGGTTATCACAACGCCCGGCTGAACGTTGTAGCAGTAAACGTCAAAGCAAACTCCCTTACCGTTGTCCTCAACAGACCACGCCTCCATCTCGACGCCGTTCGCGACAAGGTTGTCGCCCTCGAAGATCGGCGTCACGCGGTAGAGCACGTGATGCTTGGTGGACGTCACATAGTCCGCGACCTGATTCTCGAACGGAAGCATTCCCTCAACGTTCATATACCGTGTGCCCGTTATGAGATTGCGCTCGTTGGCGTTTTCGCCCGTGAGCTGAAAGCCTATCGGATGACAGCGGTTGTAGATGTAGCCGTCCTTTATAAAGGAGTAGTATTTCTGGTTCCAGCCCGAGGGCTTCACAGCCGAGATCGACTCGCGCGGAGCGGTCGGCATTGTGTCGGTGGATACGTTCGCGTAAGCGGCTCCGCATCGTCCGAGGCTGTCAAGACGGGAGTATTTTTCAAAGGATTTTGTCTTTTGTCTGTCCTTTTCGCTGAAATCGGGCTTGTTGCCGTCAAGTTCAACGTAAGGATATCCGTTGTATTCGGGAATGTTCTCCAGTACCGCGGAGCCCGAGGCGCCCTTGGGAGCAGTTTCGGGAACGCAGGAGCAGGCCGCCAGCAGCGCGCATAATACGGCGAGAGCCGCGGCGAATAGTTTTTTCATAAGCTTCACCCTTTCTTATTCTATCATACGGCGGCGCCGTTATCAACTGTTTGGATCATTATTATGTCGTCAAAGCCGATCCGCGTTTTGTCGCTGAAAATCAGCTCGCGCCCGACCTCGTCCGTTCTGCGGACTCTTCCTCGAAAGAAATTGATCGAGCCGCCGCTCTTGCGATTGTCGGGGACGAAGTATGTTATCACGACCTCGGGCCTTTGGCGGATGTTTTCATTTATAAGGCGGAGCTGTTCGTTAAGAAACGCCAAAGTCTCCTCGTCGGGTATCGGGCGGCTGTCCGTCAGCCTGCCTGTCTCATCGATCAGCGCCCCAAAGCCCGTCAAAGCCGCGAACGGCGCGAACTGAGCGGCGCGGTCGGCGACGGAAAGCCTGTGAGCCTTGCGGACGGGCGAGAGGTCAATTATATCTTTGTAGTTGTTCATTACGCCTTGTGTCCGCCGATCTGGCGGTTCCTTTCCAATGTTGTGGCTCCGTCCTCGAGGTTCATTCCCTTGAATACCGCGTTTTTGCCGAAGCGCCTGCGAAGCGAGACGACAGTGTTCTGGATAGCGCGCTCGCGGCTGAGATTTTTCTCGCGTTTCGCGGCTTCCTTGTCAAACACGTCCGAAAAAAGGCTTAGCTGACCTCCGTTTGAGGACGCGCTGAGCTCCTTTTCATATATAATATGATTCGCGACGACGTACATTCGGCGGACAAGCAGCGAGGGGTCGACTATTCTTTCAAAAAGCTTCGTGACCGCGGCGGTCAGCAGCTTGGAGGACGCCGTGAATCTGCCGAGATTTTCGGAGCCGTGAGCCTGTTTCGGGACAAGCCTTCCGTAGTGATCCGCCGTGATCTCGCCCTTGTAGCTTTTATTTTTTTCGATGTTTTCGATATCGTAGCCCACGGTGAGCACGACCTGATCGCACACAAGTCCCTTTTCGACCAGATCAAGCGACAGAAGCTCCGTCATTTCCTTTATAATAAGCACGGCCTTGTCGTAGGGATAGGGCTTTTTGAGCACCTGTCCCGAGGAAAGCGATTGGCTTTTCGGCTTGTAGGACTTTATGTCCTTCATCGTGCAGCTTTCAAAGCCCCACGCGTGGTCGATAAGGAGCTCGGCGTTTACTCCGAACAGCTTGTACAGCAAATTTTCGTTATGCAGAGAGCAGCGCGCGACGTCGCCCATTGTGTACATCCCGTAACGCGCGAGAGTTCTTGAGTATCCGCGTCCTATCCGCCAGAAATCGGTGATCGGGCGGTGATCCCAGAGCCGTTCGCGGTAGCTTTTTTCGTCAAGCTCCGATATCCGCACGCCGTATTTGTCGGGCGGGCTTTTCTTTGCCTCTATGTCCATCGCGATCTTGCACAGATAAAGGTTGGTGCCCACGCCCGCCGTGGCTGTGATACCCGTTTGACCGAGCACGTCGCGGATCATCACGCTCGCGAGCTCGCGAGCCGTCATATCGTAGCTTTTGAGGTAATGGGTAACGTCAATAAATACCTCGTCCACCGAGTAAACGTGAATGTCCTCGGGCGCGATGTATTTGAGATAGATCGAGTAGATTTTCGCGCTTACCTCAAGGTAGCGCGCCATTCTCGGCTCGGCGGCTATGTAGCCGGCTCAAGCGAAGGGTCGCGCGCAAGCTCGCGGGCGAACTCCGAGGAGCCCGAAAACGGCTTGCCGCGGTTGAGAGCACGCCGCGAGGCGTTTATCTCCGCCACCTTGGCGATAACCTCAAACAGCCTTGCTCTGCCAGAGATCCCGTAAGCCTTCAGCGACGGCGTCACGGCGAGGCAGATCGTCTTTTCGGTTCGGCTGATATCGGCGACCACGAGGTTCGTGTCAAGAGGGTCGAGCCCTCGGTCAACGCACTCGACCGAGGCGTAAAATGACTTTAGATCGATCGCGATAAAGCTTCCCACAAGACTCGCCTCACTTAAAACAAATGTTCTGTAATGATAATAGCACATTCGTTCGAGTTTTTCAAGAGGGAAATTACTCCATTGTTCGATTTCAGCAAAATTTCCAGTATTGTTCAAAGTCCTTTGTGCACAACAACAATAACAGCTTTAGAAAAATAATACCTTTGTAGATTTATACAAATTCAGTTACAAAAATTATAACATAATTGAAATTAAATTAGTAATTTTTTCTCAAAAAGAATTTACTTTGCTGGACAAGTGTGATATAATTCTTTATAAGCAGATTTTTCGATTTCAGATATTTGTGAATTTAGAAGGAAAAAGAAAAACGAAAATCGCAAAGGAGGAATTAATTTGCGGAAAAGAAGCAGAAAAACCGCTTTGCTTGGCAAGCGCGCGCTTTCGCTTTTGGTAGCCGCCGTAATAGCGTTGTCTATGTTCGCCGTTGTGTCCATAGCTTCGGCAAGCGCTCAGTCGACCTATTACCTTGACACAAGCTCCAACACCGACTGGAATCCCGCCACGGGAGAGAGCCTGTGCGCTACCTTTACGACTTCAGGCGGAAGCCAGACGGGCGGTAAGTTCGAATTCCAGAACGTCAAAACCAACCTCTACAAGGTGACGGGCGTTCCGAGCGACGCGGCTAAGATCCAGATCTACCTCGTAAGGAAGAACACCAAGATGATCGCGTCGATCCCCACAGACGGCAAGAAGCGCGTATTTTACAACAACGCCTCCGCTAACTGGAACACACCGTACATCTATTCGTGGACAGGCGCCGGTAACAGCGACTCCGACCGTAACCACACATGGCCGGGCTTGCCGATGACCCATATCGACGGCACCACATACTGGTATTACGATACTCCCTTCCCGAACGTTATCTTTGATAACGGCAAGGAGGGCAACGAGCTTGTACAGACCGAGGACCTCGTCATCGAAAAGGACAACCCCGTCTTCGCAAAGGCGACGGGCTCGGCGTGGGAGTCGGCTCCGTATTACAAGAAATACGGCACTGTGAGCCTCGGCGATAAGGGTAACGACATCTACACCCAGAAGAACGATTCGCTCAAGCTCAGTAAGTATTCTTACAGTGAGACGGACGATGACGCCAATCCGAGAAGCTACACCAACACTCAGGTTATATATATGTATAACCCCGACTGGACAAACGCTTCCAACGTAAAGGTAGTCTGGGATCTCAACGACCCCTACAACACAACCGTTACAATGGAGAAGCTCACCGACGATAACAAGCCCGCGGGCGTGTTTGAAGGTTCGGTGCCGAACGGCTTCTTCAAGGTCACGGTTCCGAACGACGCGAAGATCCAGTTCAAATACGGTCTCGCGACCTCAAACGTGACCACTGTCCCCACGGGTCAGGATAATATGTGCTACAATCTCAAGAACAGCGCCAATATCTGGTGTCAGCTCAAGGACGTTCTCGGCGAGGCTACGGACTTCCTCGTTCCCGTAGAAAGCGGAACGAGCAACAACTCGCACGACGGCACAACCTTCTGGACAGACGCTGTTTACTATGATTATCTCTCCGACGAGGAGCTTAATTATTCTTCTTGGCTCCGTCCGATCAAGGCGGGTACAAAGCCCACCAACGTCGGCTCGGGTTATAACTTTGACGGCGCCGAGGACGACTGGTTCGAGTTCTATACACTCAACTCCAGAATCAGCTCTATGGCGGCAGGCGACTCAAGCTGGAAGTACCCGCTCTATTTCGGCAACTTCTGCGCTAACTGGGACGCGTTCCTTAACAACAAGAACTCGCCCGCGAGCCGCGATACGCACAGCTCGGCTATGAACATAGGCTATTTTGGCCCCAACGCGACAGGCCTTACACGCTTTGATTACGTTGTAAACAACTCAAACGGCTTAAAGCCCAACGCCAATCAGATTGACGCAAGCAACCACATCGGCGTACAGGGACTTTCATATTCAACATCAACGGACGGACAGAGCTCGCTGAGCGACGACGGTAACATTCAGTACGCCGCGGGCAAGACGATGCCTTACTTTGACGCGGCATGGCTCAAGAACCAGACGGTCGGTCAGAAGCCCATAGGCAAAACTATGCGTTCCTCCTTCCCGTTCTATAAATCAGTTTCGGGCTCGGGATCAAGTCAGGTCACTACATATAAATTCGATTCCAATCCCTCCTCGGGTCAGTCGGACAACGTGTTCTTTAACTGGACGGGCGACAAGCCCGACTCCGTCGGTTACGGCAGAGGCACGGATTACGAGGTCAAGGACGGCTATCGTAACTTCATGGGCGACAAAGACGCGGGTCCCGGCATCTTCCCCTTCAACAACACAACAAAAACATGGGGCAACAGACTCAACAATTCCTCTAATCTTGACTACGGCTTCGGTATCAAGATCAATATGGATTTCCGCGTTCCCAAAAACGGCAAGCTTCCCAACAATGAAGACGTAAAGTTTACCTATTCGGGAGACGACGATCTGTGGGTATACATTTCCGAGTATGACGATAACGGCAACCTCAAAAACTCAAGGCTTGCCCTCGACCTCGGCGGTAACCACAAGCAGGCTAAGGGTGAGATCAACTTCAACACGATGAAGGCGACCGCCACAAGCGGCGTAGTTGAGCTCAAGGAAAGCGACACTTACAAGAGAGACAGGATATACATTGAGGATGTCTCTAACTGGGGCAGCGTTTATGTATGGGCGTGGAACAATACCGGTGACGGAAAGTGGTATCAGGCTAAAAGAGTAGGCACTTCCAACGTTTGGTACGTATCCGCGGACCAGAAGGATATGACCAACAACGACCGTTTCGATTCCAAGACAATGATGGCTATTGTCAAGGACACAAACTGGTCGGCAAGAGCGGCCGGCAACCTTGACGGCAAACCCCACGCAACAGAAGATAACTACGGCACGGGACGCGACACGATCGCCAACCACTGGGGCAAGAAGACATACACAAATAATGTTAACTGGATCGATCAGGATTCCGCCAACGAACTTTATACTTACACCACCGATGACAAGGTCACGGACTTCGGCTTCACTCCCAAGCGCGGCACATCCTACGAGCAGCTCGATCCCACAAAGACATACCATATGACCGTATTCTATATGGAGCGCGGTATGATCGAGTCCAACTGCTCAATGTCCTTCACAATGACTCCCGCGCGTAACGACCTCAAGGTCAAGAAGATCGTCGAGACCTCCGACGTCAACCCCGGTCTTGAAAACGCGCTCAAGAATCAGAGCTTCAAGTTCTCGAACTACGAGACCAAGGTCGGCGCGACCTCGGGCGTAAACTACATTACGCGCTACACTCTGAACAACGAAACATCAACAAGAATGATTTCGGATACAGGCTACTATGATTTGAAAGATCAGGATGTAGCCGACTTCGACAATCAGTACACCACAGGCAGCACGATGACCGTAGTCGAGCAGGAGAGAACGCCCGGCGTAAGCTACTCCACAAAGTGGCAGGTCGTTGATAACGCCCACGGTACAAAGATACTCCCGACAGGCTCGGATAATTATAAGAACGGCAGACAGACCGACGGCTTCGTGCTCAAGGATTCGGTTATCGATACCAACACAGCCAAGCTTCAGGTCAATGTCGTAAATACACCGAGCGTTCAGTCGCTCAACCTTTCCAAAAAGGTCAGAAACGAGAACGACACCGCCGACGTGGCGAACGTTGACAAGGAATTCAAGTTCAAAATCAAGGTCGACGTTGACGGCGGCACAAACTATCAGCCCTACAAGCTTAATTACAAGGTCATCGCCGACGGCGACACCTCGACTCTGAGCACGACCGACGATGGCGTATTCTCCTTCTCGGCAAAGGATCAAGTCAAGATCGAGGGTCTTCCCGTAGGAGCAACCTATCAGATCGAGGAGCTCCACACTCCCGGTTACGCTCCGCTGAGATTCAAGCTTGACAACGGCAACGACTCGGATTTCTCGGGCGGCGTTATGAGCGGAACGATCGGTTCCTCAGACAGCTCGATCGCCTTCACAAACCGCGAGAAGCCGATCTCCACAAAGCTTTACGCGAAGAAATATATAACCGACACAGACGCGTCAAACAACACCGTCAAGACAGTTTATATGGCTGACGAAGGTATCAACAAGGAGCTGTTCAGCTTTACGGCATACGGCCTCGGAAAGATCAAGTACGACGGCACTAACGAGAGCATCGACGTTTCCGACACCTTCAAGACCAGACAGCCTGTCGCTGCCGACGGTACGATCACCTTCGGGAACCACGGTTCCTCCGATAAGTTCCTCAACTTCACTCAGGAGGGCGTTTACCTCTACAAGATCGTAGAGAACGGAATCATTGTTGATAACAACAAGACCTCCAACGACGCGCTCAAGACATACAAGGACGATATCGGCGTAAGTACTCAGAAATACCTTGTCAAGGTCACCGTAACGGTCAACTCCACGTCAGGCGACCTCGAGGTGCTTCCCGACAATATCGAGTACTTCACTTGGGACGGCAACGGCCCCACGGCCGCGAGCTTTGCCGCTTCCAACAAGGTCGATCCCTCCGATGTCGAGTTTGACAACCCGATCCAAAAGCACGGCAAGTGCACGATCATCAAGACCGACTCGCAGAACTCCCTTGACGGCGTAGAATTCACCCTCTACAAGGTCGACGCGGAAAACGAGGCGATCACCCCGACCACCGAGGTTGTCGGTTCACAGACAACAACAAACGGTAGGGTCGAGTTCGGAAACCTTGACATCTACAAAAAGACGAACGGAAAATACAGCGGACTGATGCCTTATCAGTGGTACGCGGTCAAGGAGACCACGGGCAAGAACGGCTACAAGCAGGATCCCTCCGTATATTACTTCCGTCTGCCCAAGCTCGAGGACGGCGCGACAGAGCCTACCTACGAGGTTGAGTTTACTTACGTAAACGGCGCGCTCAAGTCACCGAGCAGCGGTTCCGTATTCTCGGCGGTAGCGCCGTTCGGTATCGCGCTCGTCATCCTGTCGATGATCTCGATGATCTTCTACTTTGCGCGTCAGAACAGAAAACCGTTAAAACATGCTCGTAAAAGGGTATAAAAATATTATAATTATTTAGAAGGAGATTCAGAACAATGAAACACACAAAAAGAATTTTAGCAGTCGTACTCGCGGCTCTCTTCCTCTTAGCAACGGTTCCCACAGCCTTTGCCGCGGATAAAGAGCTCACAATCACCTGTGACAAGGATGAGTTTGAATTTACGATCTACAAGGTCGCTTCTCTCGCAAGCACAGATACAGGCGCGTACACACCCGAGGCTACCTGCTCTGATGATGTAAAGGCGGCTATCGCCACAGCCAACCAGACAGGCGCCGCGTTCCTTTCCGCTCTTAACACCGCGTATGATGCCACCCCCGCCAATGTCGGTACAGCGCTTCAGGGTGTTGTAAAGAAGGGCTCGAATAAGGTTATTGACCAACCCGGTATCTACTACGCTCGCTGCACAAAGGAGCACACCAACAAGACAAAGGTCGCTAACGCGGTAATCGTATGGCCTGAGTACAAGAACAACGCTTGGGATTACGGCACAAACGGCAAGTACACCTTCGCTCTCGGAACAAAGGTTGACTTCGGTAATGTATCCGTTGACAAGAACTTCACAGGCAAGGACGACACCACAACAACAATGAACTCAGGTATGAACAAGGAAGTAAGCTTCACACTTTCCGCTTCTATCGTAGGTTCCACAACAGAGAAAGCTACAAAGTACATCATCTGGGATAAGATGAGCAAGGGTCTTTCCTATGTTGCGAAATCCGCTAAGGTTTACTACAACAGGGTTGCCGACGCTAACGCTGCGGACGATGATTTTATAGTAAACACCGAAAGCTTCACAACAGCTCACGCTAAGTACGACGCGCAGAAGGATTCCGAATACGCGGGCGGTACATACATCACGATCACAGCGAAAAACACCACTCTCGAAGACGACGCTTTCTACGGCAAGACAAGAGTTTACGTTACATACAAGGCTAAGATCAACAAGGACGCCAACATCGGCCAGACAGGCAACCCCAACAAGGACGGTCTTGAGTACAACGCGAACGGCAACAAGGAAGGCGACGAGAGAATCGTTTACACCTGCCAGGCAAGGATCAAGAAGGTCAACGGTGCTACAAACGCGGGTCTCGCAGGCTGCGTACTCGGCATTTATGAGGGCACAACACAGCTCGCGACAGGTACATCCGCTGCCGACGGTACCGTTAAGTTCCTCGCGGCAGGCGAAAGCGGCGCGAACGCCAAGGAGTACAAGCTCGCTCCCGGTACATACACCATCAAGGAAGAGAGCACGGTTGCAGGCTTCCTCAAGAGCAGCGCTACCGTAACCGTTACAATCACTGATAACGACGTTGCGACAGGCACAATCAACGTAGCTGAGAACTTCCCGAACTATGCCATCAAGACTCCCAGCACAGGCGGTATGGGCACAATGATCTTCACGATCGTCGGCGGCTCTCTTATCGTTCTCGCGGGCGTTATGATGCTCGTAATTCTCAAGAAGAGAAAGACAGCTAAATAATTAAAACACTGTTTATCAAGGGGCTGTCGCTTTGCGGCAGCCCCAAAGTGGTGATATGCGGGTAATAATCGGAAAGCGGTAATCGCTTTTTGCGTTTTCCGATATAGGATATGGTGAATCGATATGAAAAAAACTCTGCCAATAATCGCTGTTGCTTTGGTGTTCCTGATAGGACTGTGGATACTCTCCTATCCTCTCATAAGCTCTGTTATCAACAATATGCAGTCGCGCAACGACGAGGGCGTTTACTACCAAAAAGCCGAGAAAATGGGCGACGCGAAGATGACCGCGATGATAAAGAAAGCCAAAGATTACAACAAGCACCTTTACGGCAAGGCGATCATCACCGACCCGTTCGACGTTGAAGCGTACAACAAGATGAACAAGGAGTACCGCGCCATTCTCAGCACCGATCCGAAGGGAACGATCGGATATGTCAGGATACCCAAGATCGACGTCAGTCTGCCGATCTATCACGGTACCGACGACAAAACTCTCGCTCAGGGAGCGGGTCATCTGGAGAATACATCCATCCCTGTCGGCGGAAAGGGCACTCACAGCGTAATCTCGGCTCATTCCGCGTTCCCGGGACAGACGTTTTTTGACTATTTGACCGAGCTGGAGAAAGGCGACGAATTTTACATCAAGGTGCTCAACCGCACGCTTAAATACAAGGTGGATCAAATCAAGGTAGTGCTTCCCGAGAACACCTCCGACCTTCACATCGACCCCGAAAAGGACTACGTCACGCTTCTCACCTGCACGCCGTACTCCGTCAACACGCACAGACTTCTTGTCAGAGGCGAGCGCGTGCCTTACAGCGAGAAGGAGGAGCTCTCCGTAACCACAGTAACGGCGGGCGATCAGGCGGTTTATTTCCTCGGCTACAAGATACCGTACGTTGTCGCCGGGATCGTGATCGCGGGCTTTGTGCTGATAGTTGTTCTTTCGGTCGTTCTCATCGCGAAAAGACGGAAAAGGAGAGCCGAAAATGAGCCGTAAGCTTAAGCTTCTGACTGTCCTTGCCGCGCTTGTTTTTGTGCTCGGCGTCGGGTTTTTGGCGTTTCCGCCCGTTTCAAACTGTGTAGGCGGGATAAAGGCGGAGAAAGCCGCCGAAAAGCTTGACGAGGTCAAGCAGAGCGCCAAAAAAGAGGTCGTGGTCAAGGGCAAAAAAATAACCTCCGTCACCGAGCTGGAGGAGGAGCCGACCGACTGGATCTATGATGAGGAAAGCGGCGAGCCCGTTGTGTTCGAGAAGGACATAGAGAGGCTCAGAGAGGACAGCGAAAAATACAACCGAAAGCTGCTCAACGCTCAGGGCACCGAGAAGATGATCGGCTACGAGAAATCGGCGCTCAAGCTCGAGCGATACGGTATATTTGACGGCGTTTACTGCTATATTTCCGCTCCCGCTATCGGGATGAAGCTGCCTGTTTACCTCGGCAGCTCGGATTCAAAGATGAGCTACGGCGCGGCGCATATGTTCGGGACCTCGCTTCCGATCGGCGGCAAGTCGACAAACGCGGCGATCGCGGGTCACACGGGGTATATCGGACGTATATTCTTTGATGATATCCGTTATCTCAAAAAGGGCGACTCGGTCAAGGTCACGACCTACTGGAACACCCTTACCTACAAGGTCACGGGTCATACGGTGATCAAGCCGAACGACACAAAGGATCTTGTGCTTGACGGCGACCGTCAGCAGCTTGAGCTGTTGACCTGTATCGACAACGGCAAGGGCGGCTTTGACAGATACGTCGTGCTGTGCGAAAGATAAGAGAATAAAAACGATCGGTACGGCGAAAGCTATTCTCGGTGATTATTACGGAGAATATTGAAAAGCTGATACTGATAACCGAAAAACGACGGAGCGAGACAGTGCGGTTCCTGATTGGGATCGTGGCGTTTCTGAGCCTGTGGGTGTTTGTGTACGCCGTGTGGCTCAGCCTTGGGTGTCCCGTTCCGCCAATATTTTTGACCAACCTTCTGCTTTTGCTTTCGGGTGTTCTGCTATTCTTTATTCCCATACCGAAAAGCAAAGGTCTGAGTGTGAAAAACCTCGGCAAAAATCTTGCCGAGGGGCTTTTTCTCGCTTTTGTTTGTCTTGCCGTTATGGCGGGGCTGAAGGCGGTCGTTATGACGGTCAGTCCGAATATGCTTCGGGACAGACCGTTTTTTGATTTCAGCGTGCTGACGGCATGGGACGCGTTTTACGCGGTCAGCGTTGTCTGGCAGGAGTTCATCGCGCGCTGTGTGCTGTTTGAGGGACTTTCACGAGTGACGGGGAAAAAGAGGTTTTTGCCGCTCGCGATCTCGTCGCTTTTCTTCGGCGCCGTACATGTTCACCTCGGGCTTGTGTATATGAGCGGAGCGGTGCTTCTGCTCTCGTGTTTCGGTCTGATATATATAAAACAGCGCTCAATCTGGGGCGTGTGCGTGCCGCACTACATCCTCGGACTGGCGCTGATAGTGTTGTTTTAATATTGTTTGCATTTTTCCACGGCTTTTACGATTTCGCCGAGCGCCTCGCGCCCTTCGAAAATTCGGACGTAGCCTTGGATCGTCTTTGCCTTGGCGTTGAGAACGCGCGAGTGGCGGTTGACGAATATCCTTGCCTTTTTCTTGCCGTTTTTTGCCTCCTGGATCGTGTTCGCGCCCGCGGAGTTGCCGTCGAGAGCGATCACAACGGAAGGTCTGCGCTTAAAGATCTCGTACGCGAAGCTCTTGTAAAGTCCCATACGCGACGGTTCGATGGAAACTCTGACCGCCACGCCGCTTTCCTTGATCCTGCGTGCTTCCGACCTTGTGACTTTGGTGGGGACGATCGCGAAAATCTCAAATCTTTCGCCGCACAGCTCAACGAGCTCGCGTTCGTAGCTTGTCAGACGGTTGCCGATAACGAAGCAGACGTCGTTCGGGTCAAGCCTTTGCGTCAGTTCCTTTAGAAGCTCTTTGAGCGGCTCGGTCATTCTGGTGGAGTGTCTGCCCGAGTTGAAGCTGCCGCCAAGCAGGATAACGGGGATTTTGTCGGCGGGTATCTCGCGGATACAGCCTTTGAAGCATTGCTCGCTGTCGAGCTTTGTCGGCGCGATAGCGGCGTCCTCGGGAACCTTTGCGCAGTTTTCGAGCCGCGTATTGAGGTAGCTTTCAACGCTGTCGCCGTTAAGCAGAGCGTCAAAGCGCCGTGTTTTGTCGTAAAAGCCCTTCATACTGCGCTCGAGGATTTTGTCCTCGGATTTTCTCATCGAGAGCATTTCATCGCTGCTTAAGTCCAGCAGTCTTTCCAAAGCAAGCTGTTCGTCGATCGAGTCTGTGCCGTAAAGCGCGCCGCCGTCGGTGCCCTGAACGCAGTCGGCGCCGCCCTTGATATACTCTCTGAGAGGGTGATTGTTCAGAGAACTCAGGTTGTTGAGCCGCACGTTCGAGGTGAGCTGAAATTCCAGCGCGACCCCGTCTTCGCGGAGCTCTTTTATGAGCTGTCTGCCCTTTGCGTAGCGCAGATTCGCGGTATAAAGTCCGTGACCGATACGGAGCTTCGGCATTTTCTGTCCTTCTCTCAGCGATTCACGAACGCAGGCAAGGCTGTTGGCGACGTTGTCGCGAAGGCTGTCGTTTTCGCCTGCGTGTATTCGGATAACAAAGCCATCCTCGCTGTCAGCGATCGAAACAAGCTCGCGGATAACGCCCTTGAGCTCCCTTATATCGTTGATTTCCTCGCCGACTATGTCGCTGCCCGCGACGTACGGATCGGCTGATATCGCCCTGATCGCGGCAAGCTGAGCGCCGATATTGTCGGCAGACGCCTTGTCGCGGATGATCGTCAGCGGAATGCGCCTGAGAGCGGCGAGAAACCGCAGAGTAACGCCCGTTTCTCTCGTGACGGCAGGCATGATCTCGTGTATCTGTCTAAGCTCCTCGACCGCCGCTTCGGGCTTGGCAAGAGTGGTGTCTGAGATCTCTGCATAGGAAATGCCGCGTTTACGAAAACCTCGGGCTATCCAAAGCAGCTTGTTCTGGAACAGTGTGTTATTTTTGTATTCCTCGCTTTCACCGTCCGAGATCATCTTTGAAACGGCAAAAACGATATCGGGATCGGGGATGTCCCTGTAATTGTCAAGAGAAAACTTTTCGCCGAAGGGCTGTCCCTTCGCGAAAACGTAACGGTATATGTAAACCTTCTCGAGGTTGGTAAATACAGCCTGCCCGTCCTTGAGTATCGTCAGCGAGGCGCGTATCCGAGGAATGTTGTAGGCGGCGTCCTCAAGGTTGCCGAGAATAAGATCGGTAAAGCTTATAAAGGTGTTGTCGTCGATCTTTCGTGTAAGATATTTGCCCGTTAAAGGTGAGCTGTCAAACCTTTTAGCGACCTCTCTGCGCTGCGCGTCGAGCTTTTCGCGCTGGCTTTCGGTTAGGCGGAGCTTGAGCTTTTTTATGTAGTAAAGCGGATAGCGGATCCCATGGAAAACTCCGAGTGCGATCAGAATATCGGGATCGAGATTTGCGTTCATATGGGTGTGAAGGTCGGTTCTGAACTTATATTCTCGTCGGATATAGGTCTTGACCAAAGTTTTCCTTATGTCAAGGTCGTAGTCCTTTGTCTGACTCATCAGCGTTTTTGAGATCGCTGGGATGTATGCCTTGCGCTCGATTATCCCGTTGGGATAGATGTTCGCGACCTTGGTGTCGGCGAGCCTGAGTACATAAACCTCGCGGTTGCGCTCGTCAATATAGCAGGCGGCTTCGCCTTTGATGATTTTCAGACCGTTTTCGTCCTTCAAAAGCGGAAGTCCGCAAACCTTCGCGAGGTTGGTGATAAGATTGCCCTTGGCGTGGTTAGGGGTGCGGATCACATAGGAAAGTCCGCTGAGCTCCATAGAAAGCTCAACGATAATGTCTTTTTCCTTGTCGAGATAAAACCTTCCGAAATACGCCATATGATCACCGCCGTAATATTAAACGAATAGTTATCTGCAATTTTTGCCGCCTTTCGAGTCCGGCAGTCCGAACCGGTGGGGACTGCTTATGTTTATTTAATGCGAGAACACCTGCCGCGCTTGTGAAATCGGCGCACAGCTAAAAATCGCGCTGAATCCAACGGCGGGAAAAAGGTCACACAGGACCTTTTTCTTTTTCCGCCTTTCGAGTCCGGCAGTCCTTTATATATAAAAATAAAACATTCCTAATGGAATGTTTTATTTTTAAACTGGTGGGGACTGCTGGACTCGAACCAGTGACCTCTTGCATGTCAAGCAAACGCTCTAACCAGCTGAGCTAAGCCCCCGTTAATGTTTGAAAAGATTATATCACAGATATGTGTCGTTGTCAATGAATTTAATTGCCTTAAAAGACAATTTAGTCATTGAAATAATCGTTGTTGTATTGTAAAATTAACAGAGAACTCTCAACCGACCGTGTAAGAAAAGCTGAACGGGTTTTCTTCACACCTTAATTACGTGACGCGAGGAATTATGATGGACAATTTTAGCTTGATGTTCCCAGAAAACAAGTTAAGGGAACTTAACACGCTCACCGACGAGGCGCAAAACGATCTTTCGCTTGACTTTATCCTTGACGCTCTCAGCGAGGACGCTTACGAAAGAAATCTTATTCGGAAAATTATGATTCAGATAACCGACGATGAGGAGATAATCCGCTACCGTCGTGATGTTTTTGAGGACTTTCTGCGATTTCCCGATCTCCGAGAAGAGATGGGCGCGCTGCTCGAAAAACTGACCGACTTGCGCGAGATCGAGCGTTTCCAGAAGGACAGCGAGGCTTCCGCGCTTTGGTCACTGATCAACAGACTTCGCGAGATCGACGAGTACGTAGCCTGCATTACGCGTATAAAGGAGATCCTCGAGAGCCTCGACATACGCTCCGAGGGTATGATCAGACTGCGTGAGATCGTCAGCGATATTTACGCGGCAAGCGGATTCCCCGAGCTCAAGAAGGACATCGACGAGACCTTTGAGAAAGCGCGAAAGCTTCGAAGTATCACTATCGGCGTCAACCTTGACAAGCTCCTCAGACCCAAGGACGCGGGGGTGCTCTCGCTTAACGACACCGAGTTTTCAAGCTCGGGATTGATGAAGCGCTTTATGCGCTTTGCAGACAGCAAGGACGACCTTCATCACGGTACAAACGTTGCGGATATAAAAAATTACCACCCTGCCAATCCCTCGATCTCAAAGGCAACGTTCGGCACCGTTCAGCTCGCGGCAAACCACAGTGTTCATATCGAGACCAATGACATCACGGGCGCCGACCCGCTCTCGGACGCGCTGAAAAAGACCGTTACCAATATCCTGAAAAAGACAGTCAAGGACATCAAGTCCACACTCAAAAAGTATGTCAATATCAGCGGCTACGCTTTGATCAACCTTACGCCCGAGATCATCTTCTATATTCGCTGGGCGGAGCTCACCGACAGGATCACGGCTCTCGGTATGCCGATGTGCAAGGCTGAGATCGGCGCGGCAGGCAGGAGAGAATTTTCTTTCAAAGAAATATATAATCTCAAGCTCGCGATCAAGAATCTCGCGGGCGAGGGGATAGACATCGTGACAAACGAGGTCGATTTTGACGAGGACAAGAGGATCTTCATTCTAACGGGACCGAACCGAGGAGGAAAGACGATTTTCACTCAAGCCGTCGGTCTGGCGGTGCTTATGGCGCAGTGGGGCGTGTATGTGCCCGCGTCAAAGGCGTTCGTATGTCCCTGCGACAATGTCTACACGCATTTTCCCGCCGACGAGAACAACACCGTTGACCTCGGACGTCTCGGCGAGGAAAGCAAGCGGCTTTCAGAGATTTTTGACGTCGCTACCTCGAAAAGCTTGCTTCTGCTCAACGAGAGCCTCGCGACAACCAACGTCGCGGAGGGGCTTTTCATCGCGAAGGACGTTGTAAAGTCGATGATTTACCTTGGCGCGAGGGCGATCTTCAATACACATATGCACGAGCTCGCGCGCTGTCTTGAGGAGCTGAACCTCGAGGCAGGAGCAAAGAGCAGGGCTGTGAGTATGATCACGGGAGTTCACGACGGCAGAAGAAGCTTCAAGGTCAGTATCGCTCCGCCTCAGGGTGTGAGCTACGCAAAGGATATCGCGCTAAAGTACGGCGTGACATATGACATTATCAAAAACAGAATTGACGAGAGAAAGGATGATTGATATGTTGGAAATCGGAACACAGGCGCCTGAATTTACCCTGCCCGACCAGAACGGAGAGCCGAAATCGCTCAGCGATTACAGGGGAAAGAAGGTCGTGCTTTACTTTTACCCGAAGGATATGACCTCGGGTTGTACAAAGCAGGCGTGCGCGTTCGGCGAGCTTTATCCGCAGTTTCTTGAGAAAGGCGCGGTCGTGCTCGGCGTAAGCAAGGATACGGTAGCCTCTCATAAACGATTTGAGGAAAAATACGGTCTGCCTTTTACATTACTTTCCGATACCGAGAAGAGTGTAATTCAGGCATATGACGTGTGGAAGGAAAAGAAGCTCTACGGCAAGGTGAGTATGGGAGTTGTACGCACTACATATTTGATCGATGAGAACGGCGTTATCGTCAAGGCTTTTGGAAAGGTCAAGGCTGCCGATAACCCTGCGCAAATGCTCGGAGAGCTGGAGTGATCCGAAAAATATACTTTGATGATTATAAAAATGAAAGGATGATAACTTATGAAAAAGAAAAATCTTTTAAGCTTGCTTGTGTGTCTGTGTCTCGCTATGTCGGTTTTGCTTACATCCTGCGGCGCTGACTCGTCAAGCAAAACGGACGCAAAAGAGACAATTGCCACGACGACAACCGCGGTGGACGGTATTGATTATATGGCGCTTGTCAACAAAACTCATCCGCTCCCCGATAACTGGGAAAAGAATCTTGAGACCGTTAAAATGACCAATTCCGTCGGTGATGAGGTAGAGACGGAAACGAAGGCGTATGACGCGTACCTAAAGCTCAAAGAGGCGCTTGAGAAGGAGGACGTTTTCGTTGACCTCGACTCCGCGCGCAGAAGTGTTGCTGACCAGCAGAGGATCATGGACGAATTTACCGAGGGATTTGGTGCCGATTATGCCGCTAAGACCGTCGCAAAGCCTGGATATTCCGAGCACCACACAGGTCTCGCGCTTGATTTGTATCTTATTATCGACGGCAAGGATGTGACCGAGAACGAGGATATGGAGAAATACCCCGAGATTTGGGAGAAAATCCACGAAAAGCTCCCCGAATACGGTTTTATTCTGCGCTATCTCAAGGATAAGGAGCATATCACGGGTTACGGATATGAGCCGTGGCACATCCGCTACCTTGACAACAAGGATATCGCCAAGGAAATCACTGACAAGGGAATCACTCTTGAGGGCTATCTCAATACAGCCGACGAGGACGAGGTAGCGATAGATTACGGCAGCTCACAGCTTTACTCCGATGAGGATCTGAAAGAAGCGGTCATCCAGATCAAGTGCGAGTTCGCCTTCTGGCCTGAATGTAAGCTTGAAAGTATTCGCTACGCGGGCGACGAGGCTGTTACCGACAAGAACCTGAAATGGCTCAAGGAGGTTTCGGGTGATGATAAGCTCACACAGATCGCCGAGTTCCTTATGGATTTCCATACTCCTAAGAATACGGGTGATACGTCCCTTGAGTCCGATAAGGACTACAAGGACTACCAATGGTGGGTAGCCAAAACCGAGGACGACGGTTGGGAAATCGTTTCTAAGGGTTATTGATCACAGACGAATCAAATCTTTGAAAATCCGCGTCCGAAAGTCTTGAAACGGCCTTCGGCGCGGCTTTTTTACTTTGGATAAACGCAAAGCATAGTGACCTTGACTTTTTTTGATTGTTAATATATAATTAATAGGCTGAATAATTCGGGGTGTAGCGCAGCTGGTAGCGCGCCTGCTTTGGGAGCGTATACGGCTTTGGGGTTGTAGAGATTTTTAAAATCCCCAAACTCCGCATTATACCTTGCTTTCGGGGATTTTCAGTTTCCTGATAATTCGGTCAAAAATCAGCTTTGACCACATAGCTGACCACAACAGCAGACAATTAAATAACTTTTCGAGGTGTAACTCAGTTTGGTAGAGTGCTTGGTTTGGGACCAAGATGCCGCAGGTTCAAGTCCTGTCACCTCGACCAGTATGAGTGTTCATAATGAATTTAAGTTATGGACACTCATTCTTCAATTTCTTATGATTTGTATGTAATGAGCAGGTTGCTGTGCCTGCTCACTTTCACTTATGCGAACTTTGCTGTGGGAATATATTTCACATCTATGCCCTTTCGGGTATTGGCTATGTAGTTATCCTCGGTAGATTTCGGACAACTCTAAGAATCATACGAAACAATACATCATTAGAACTATCAAGGTAATTTAAAAACACGCTGATAATAATTCAAACATGTATAATTATCCCCCGATTATCAATTAATAGATAATCGGGGGATAAAAGTATATAGCAAACACGAGTCACAACAGTATTAAAATTGAGAGTCATAACGCAATCTTAAAGTATTGATTGCACGATATCTGTTTAATGATGCGATTTCACTGTATATATCTAAAGTGTTGCTAACATCTTCTATAGTGATCACCAGCGCATAAGGAACATCAACATTCTCTTCTTCCCATCGAGAAAACAATTCGAGCCAAACCTGCCAATCTCCAGCAACAAATGTTGAAAATAGTTTTGAAAATTGATGGCATATGTCCCATTTCTGACGTCCTTCTTTAAAATTTTGTTGAACCGGTAAAAGGCGTCCATCAGGACTGTTTTTCTTTAGAGAGGCTCTAACATATGCGCCTAAATACTCTGTGCCTTTTGTTCTATCAACTGGTGGCATCGACACGCAAGTCACAGAAACTTTTGCAACATTTCTTCCCACTTGCGCTGCCAGCACTTCGGGCATATATATTGTTACCCGCTCTTTGGTAGTCTTGTTAAGTGTTCCTGTTCTTACAAAAGTAACTTTTGAGGGTGAAGAGTATTTACTATCATCAACATTCGACAAACCTCTTCCATATAGATTGTGAGCGAAAGTAAGTTCATCATCTGTTATACTATCTTCATCCCATATCGGTTTCGCATTATGGTATAATAATGCCTTTGCCAATAATATATCTTGATTGGGCGTAATACTTAAGATTTCAGCAAGATCGCCTGCAACGGCAGGTGCCGTAAAGCTTGTTCCTGCATCTGGAGTCAACTTACCGCTTTTGTCCAAAAGCAATGAGTATTTGTCTTCAGGAACAGATACTGATCCAGCAATATTTGTTATAGTTCCACCATATGCCGTTAAGTCGGGCTTCGAAAAGCCGTTAAAACCAGGTCCTCTGCGACTATATGAGGCTATTTCGTTGATTGCTGATAAACTGTTGGAATGCGTTTCTCCAACTACTGACCCAACGGCAATAGATAGCATTGAATCTGCCGGCGCTGATATTCTAGAGTCATCGTCATCCAAAATATCTTCCAAACCTGTTTCTGTTTCCCATAGATTATGATTACCTACTGATACAACAAACTGGACATTCATTTTAAGCTGTAAAGCATCTAATTCATAACCTAATATACTCATTTCATCGCCTTCAATAGGCATTCTGGCATTTGATGATAAATTATAAATTCTTGATATCTCAGCAAAAGCAGTAACTGCAGCTTGTATCCTCTTTATGAAAATATTTACAGGCACGCTACCGTCTAAAATATTGCAATCAATGATACGAGCTCGGGGAACTACTTTGGTAGCGGGCAATTGATCACAAATATACTTAAAAGCCACTCTACTTGCGACTTTAGTTCCGTGTTCAGTATCACCTCCAACAGTTGTTCCATCGGTCCAATGACGTAGCACTATGCTTTCTAATCCAGCTGGAAAATTAACTCCAGAATCTAGAACTGTTACAACCGGAAGACTGTCTGTTAAAACATCATCGTCAAGCTCTAAATCATTCAAATCAATTGTCCCCGCAGGCGTAGCATCTGCACTAAAAAAATCTGTCTCTTCTATTCTGTAAATTGCAACATCATTTTCATAATGTGAAAGTGTTGCAGAAGGAATGATTGCTCGTATTACTGGAGTATCATCCGACAATAGATAAGGTGTTTCCTGTACATTGCCTTCTAGATTAGCGATTTTACCTATAAGCTTACTAATTGCACCTTCATAAGTTTGTGCATCTAGATTTGGGAGAAGCATGAGCTGAACATCAACACGAGAAGGTACAACCTCAGCGCATGTTCTTCGTTGTAAGGAGCTTGAATTCTTTTCGCTTCCAATATAAGGCTTAAAATCGGCAATATAATCAAAATAAGTTTTTCCGTTGCCCGATCGAGCATAATTGTCAACCCTATTTTTAAGTGACCGAAATTGAGTTTTTGTTGTCGCGACAATTGCTTTGTTTTCACTTTTTACAGCTTTTACCTGCATTCCTGTTGATGCAAACAAGTCTTTTTTATCTTTTATTTTTTCTCCATCAGGAAGTTCTATTTTAAAAATCATCAAATTGGTATCGACAAGAGAACTATCATCGCTTACACTATCTATAACTTCTTTAACTGCTTGCAGACTACGACTTAATTTCTGTCCATGTTCAGAAAATGAAATATTTCTAGGCGTAGTTCTTGCTGTTAATGTTTTGTCCAATCTAATAACTTCTTCGTCAGGAATCCACAAGTGCTCTTTTCGTTCTTTATTCGTCATCATTCATGACCTCCTTTTTAAATCTATAATCTAAAGTGGATTTTGGTATTTTTGTTATTTCCTCAAGTGTTCTAAGGGATATTCCATTCTTTTTAAGTTTATACAAGGCTTTCATAAAATCGTCACTACATTCGCTAATAAATAAAGTATTTTGTTGCAACCATATTTCTGCAATTTCTTTTTGTGAAATACTATTTCCAATACAGTTCAACACACAATACTTCGCTAATGATTGCAAAAAACTTTGAAGTTCTGCTCCACTCATCCCATCGGATAAGATAACTAATGTTTTTAGATCAACAGTGTATTCGGGGAGAGTTTCTATAAAGTACTTTTCAATTATTTGTTTTCTCTGCTCTGCGGTTGGAAGTTCAAGCAAAATCGAAGAATTAAAACGTCTCCATATTGCAGGATCCAATAAGTGATGATGATTTGTAGCAGCAACCAAAAACACATTTGCGGGCATGGAATCCATATTTTGCAATAGTGTGGTCACTACTCGTTTTAACTCACCCAGTTCATTAGAATCGTCTCTTTTTTTAGCAATGGCATCGAACTCATCCAAGAACAACATGATTCTTTTGTTTTTAACAAAATCAAAAATCTTTCTGATATTTGCACCAGTTTGTCCTAAATAAGAAGACACTAGTCCATCCAATTTGACATACGCTACTGGAATTTTAAGTTCACCTGCCAAGGCATTTGCAGTCAATGTTTTGCCACATCCCGGAGGCCCGCAAAGCAATAATCTGTTAGCAGGAAATATCCCCTTTTCCATGAGTTTACCAAAAGACTTTTGTTCAGCAACTATTTGTTGTAATGCTAAAAATGTTTTTTCGGGTAAGGCAACATTATTAAAGGTTACTTTTGGAGTTAAAATTTCTAGCAAATCCAAAGTACTGTCTTTATCTTTAGGCATAGGAGAAACACTTTGGACATAAAAAGACATTTCTGATATAGGGCTATCTCCAAAATTTATAGGTCTTTTTTTTGATGAATAAGCATTTCGTAGCAACATTGCTGTGGATGAATTTCCTTTTTTATCTTCATCATCCGCCAAAATATTTACTGCGTCTTTAAATGCGTCTTCGTTTCCTGAACTATGAGCTTGAATCAATTTAACAACTAATCTGGATTTCATATTACACCTCTAATTTGGACATCGTCGTACATCTTGATTAAATTATACGCAGTTTCGCCTGCTTTGTCAAGTGGGTTTTGGGACAAAGTTGGACAGTTGTTTTAAACATAATGTAACTCGTGCAATATGATTCTTTTTTGTTGCTAATAATGCCATTAGTTGCGAATTACGAATATATTTATAGTTTCTAAATCTCTGACATAAAAATAATGTTTATATTTTATGTCCAATATGTACTTATGCAAAATGCCAATAGTTTTTTGCTTCTTAAAAATCCACCAATTTCTCATTCATTAAAAACGAGAGGTGAATTTTTATGTGCATTATCTTTGATTACAGCATATTGGATTTTGACAATTCTCGCAAAGTGCAACAAATGCTAAAACTCATCTCAAATTGATCATCGGAGTCCATTTTCTTGATCACACTAAAAATTCCACAGATAGCGAAATTTGGTGTAACATGGTGTAAATAATTGCAATCTTCGTCAAAGTAGTGTATGATATAAACGGAAGAAACTAAGGAGCAAAATGATGACGAAGTTAATATTTTTAGAAGGCGTTTCGGGTGTTGGAAAGTCCACTATGGCGAAAAAACTGTGTGAGGATTTGCGTTCAGAAGGTAAAAACGCAAAGGTCTATGTTGAATTCGATTACACCAATCCGATTGATTTTTATTGTGTAGCTTACTACAGTGCAGAGGAATATGAAACGCTTTTTGCGGAATATCCGCAGCATGAAAAAACAATACAAACGAATACGGTTCACGCGGGGAACGCACGGTTGATTCATTATTTTAACGAGGATACACCCTTGTTTGAGGAACCATTACTATCCGAATTCATGGAAAGAGAGTTTTGTTATAATCCTCGAAATCCCGTATCATTTGAAGATTATTCCGAGGCGTATGTATCTGTCTGGAAGAATTTTGTTGCTTCGTTGAGTGGTGATGTGGATTTTATTATTTTTGACGGCTCACTATTGCATCATCCGATTAACGATATGATTCGTAATTACAGCGCGACAAAGGAGCAGGTACTTACGCATACCCAAAAGCTGCTTGATTCACTCGGCAAAACGGAATATGAGCTTTACTATTTGCAGACCGATGATATCGAGAAACAGTTGAAAACCGCGTATCATAATCGCGGTCAAAATACTCCCGATAACGCAGATATTTTATTTTGGGAGAACCGATATACCTATGACCATTTTGTATTGTCTAATATTGACTGCAATTGTAGAGTTTATGATGTGACGGACAAATGGGACAAGATTGAAAGGGAAATTTTGAAAGAAATTATGTTTGAGCAGTGGGATGCTTACGATTTCGATTTAAATAAAATAGAGGGCAAAACGCTGATACGCGGACAAGCGATCCCCGAGGGAATGTATCATTTGGTGTGCGATATTATTGTCCGACACACAGACGGCACCTATCTGCTGATGAAGAGAGATGAAAGAAAGCATTACGGTGGAATGTGGGAAGCTACAGCGGGCGGCTCCGCTTTGCAGGGAGAATCACCGCTTGCGTGTGCTATACGCGAGTTGCAAGAGGAAACAGGCATATGCGCTGTGAATCTGACCGAGGTCGGCAGAGTGGTCGGAAATTCCGAGCAGTCCTTTTATATTGAATATCTATGCGTTACAGACTGTGATAAAGACAGCATTATATTGCAGGACGGAGAAACTTCTGACTATAAGTGGGTGACGAAAGACGAACTGCTCAACATGAAAAAGAGTGAATTGGTAACAGACAGAATGCAAGCGTTTATTGCGGAATTGAATGATTCTGTTTGAAGGCAATAAACAGAAACCGCACAGGATAAGACTGTCAACCTTACCCCTGCGCGGTTTCTTTATCCCACTCACGCAGAAACTGCTCCATAAAATCATGGCGTAATTCAGCAATTTCCTTTGCACGTTTTGTAATCATTTCACTCTTAAGGAGCAAAAGCTTATCGTGAAAGTGTTGCACTGAATCTTCCAACGTTCTTCCGCATTTACCGCCGTAGGCAAAGGTACGAGCGATTCCTATAGCACCGATAGCGTCCAATCTGTCTGCGTCCTGAACAATTTTCGCGTCAATAGAAGCCAGGCTCTTTCCATGATTCTTACTGAACGAAACTGAGTTAATGATATCGCATATATAATCAATATGTTCCGGTTCAATATGCTGAGATGATAAAAAAGTTCTTGCGTTTGCGTTGTTCTCTGTCCTGAATAACTTATGGTCATCAACGTCATGAAGCAAAGCGGCTAACGATACGATAAACAGATTACAGTCCGGTTCGATTTCCGCAATCAATAACGCGTTATGATAAACTCTGAGAGTGTGTTGTACGTCATGCCCGTCGGAATTGTTTTGAAATAAGGTTTTAATATATTGAATTGCGGAATTGATAACGGAACTATCCATGCGGTAGAACTTCTTTCATTTAGATTTATTTTATTTTATCACGACAAAAGCAATAGCGCAAGGAGTTTATACCTGCGCTGTATCGTTTTGTGATTTCAGTCTGTCTTTCTCCACTTTAATCTTTGTGTGGACTTTGGATATTGTTTCTTCGAGTAGCTTTTCACATTTCTCGCGCATTTTTGCGTAGTGAATGCGGACACCAGAATCTGGTCGGCAGATTTGTGCGAAATAAGCTTAATCAGGCAATAATCAAGCAGTCTTCACGCTTTGTGAATGAATACGTCAATGCAAAGATCGAAAAAGTATTGTACTGTTGTTCTCTGCCTGTGATTTTGATATCAATGCGGCAAAGGCATACAGACCAAAAAAACACAATAGGTTTTTAGAATTACATTTGTATAATGCACTGTTTTTATCATATAAAATATGGTATAATCAGAGTATATCAAACAAGGAGGAATTTTTATGTCAAGGGAAACCAATGTGGAGATTTTTAAAGACACGGAGAGAACCGTTCGGGAAAACAAAACTCTGCTTGAATCTGTTGAGAATACAATCAAGAAACAAAAGCTATATCCTGCCGACAGTGCAATTATTCTTGAAAAGGGAAACGTTCAGAATGCGAAAATCTTTGTGTCAGGCAAAAGGACTCTCGAGGCCGCTTCCTCTTACAAGGGTAAAAAGGTTTGCATAATGAATTTTGCCTCTGCCACGAATCCGGGCGGAGGAGTTGAACGCGGCTCTAACGCTCAGGAGGAAGCGCTTTGCCGAATCAGCACGCTGTATTTTTGCTTGAATACTCCTGAGATGCGGAAGTGTTTTTATATGCCGCATAGAAAAGCAAGAAATCCGCTTTATAACGATGACATCATATATTCTCCCGGTGTTTGTGTTATAAAAAACGATAGCGCAAAAGCCGAAATGCTTGCAGAAGAGGATTGGTATAAGGTTAATGTTATCACCTGTGCCGCGCCTAATTTGAGGAGGATCCCGAGCAATGAAATGAACCCCGATGCCGGTGATAAAGCCGCTGAGATTTCTGTTAATGATTTAAGAAAACTTCATGAGCAAAGGATTCGCAGAATATTTGAAGTTGCGGCGGAAAACGAAAATGAGGTGCTGATTGCGGGAGCTTTCGGGTGCGGCGCGTTTATGAACCCGCCGGAGGTGGTTGCAGAGGCTTTCCAATCTGTTGTTAAAGAATTGGGGAACAGATTTGAAACGGTTGAATTTGCCGTAGCTTGCGGAAAAAAGCCGTCTCACAATTTCCTCGTTTTTCAAAAGGTATTTGATAAAAATTCGGATTGACAATCGACAGAGCAGCACTGCGCTGCTCTGTTTTTGCTTATTCTTTTTCTATATCATTTTCGCGTTATCTTTGATTACAGCGTCACAAATTTTGACATGTCAACTGATTTTGTTCAGCTTTCAGTCTGTCTTTCTCCGCCTTAATCTCAGCGCGGACTTTGGGAATCATTTCTTCGAGGAGTTTTTCGCATTCCTCGCGCGTTTTGGCGTAGACGGTATGGACTTCGCGCTTGCCGTGAGCGTTGGTCGGGGAATACCGCCCCTCAAACAGGTTGTCGCTTATCTGATAAATCCCGCCGGTGCCTGCCTTGCGGATTTTGCCTTTATACGGCTCGAAATTCGCCTGACACGGCGCGTTTACGGCTTTTTCGGGTACTTCTCCGTTGTCGTACTCACCGTGCTCAAACGGCTCGTTTTTGGCGAAGTGCTTGTCGATATTGTTAGCCGCGCTTTTCTGCATTTCATCTGTAATGTGGCTGTAGATGTCGAGCGTGGTCGCGGACGACACGTGACCGATGATCGCCGAGAGCGTTTTAATATCCATTCCGTGCTCGAGCGCGGTGGTGGCGAAGGTGTGGCGCAGATCATGAAAGCGGACGCGCTTGCACTGCGCTCGGTCTAAAATCTTGACCATTTTGCGGTACACGCTTTGTGGGTCAATCGGCTCGCCTTTCTTGACCGGAGATGGGAAAATCCATTCCGAATCAACCTTTTCGCGGTGGGATTTCAGCACGTTAAGCACGGACTGCGGAAGGATTATCGAGCGGTTTGACTGCTTGGTTTTCGGTGCGGAAATTATTACGCCGTGGTTAACGTGGTAAGCCTGGCGCTGGATGTGAAGCGCTCCGGTTTCAAAATCGAGGTCATCCCACTTTAACGCGCAGATTTCGCCTCGTCGCATACCTGTGGCAAGCTCGAGCAGGGCGAGCTCGTAGAAGTCGTCCTGCTTTGCCTGAATCAGGAACCTGCGCATCTCATCGTGAGTGAGCACCTGCATCTCCTGGGATTTTTTCGGCGGGAGCTTACAGCCGGCGGCGGGATTAATTTTTATCAGGTTTTCTTCTACCGCCTTTTGCAGAGCGGAACGGCACGTTGCGTGACAGGAGCGTACCATTCTGTCTGAAAGCCCCGGTCCGTAAATTTCAACCTTCGTTTTCCGTCCGTTCTTTTTAAGATCGGCGTAGAACTTTTGCAGGTCGCTCTGCGTAAGTTTGTTCAGCGGAATATCACCGATCGAGGGAATGATGTGCAGGTATATCCTGTCCTCGTAACATAATTGAGTCGTGATTCTGATAGTCGGCTTTGAATAGGTTTTGTACCAGAGGTCGAGCCAGTCGCCGAAGGGCATATCGGGGTTCGCCTTGCCTGTTACGATACCGCATTTCTGTTTCAGCTCCTCGAGCTTTGCCTGGCACTCTGCTTTGGTTTTCGCGGTCACGCTTTTGGTTTTAGGCGTGCCGTTTTCTTTATAATCAACGACGATCCTGCCTTCCCAGCGACCGTCTTTTCTAATGCGCAGAGTGCCTTGTCCGGCTTTTCTTCGTTTTGCCATTTACAATTCACCTCCGAATATTTCATCTATGAAATCGCCGACGACAGCGGAAGCGTTTTTCTGCATATCGGTGGTGACGTGAGTGTAGGTGTCGAGCGTGAAGCTCGCGTTTGTGTGACCGAGGATACCCGACAGCGTTTTCGCGTCTACTCCGCTTGTCAGCGCATGGGTAGCGAAGGTGTGGCGCAGGTCGTGGAAGCGGATATCGGGAAGTCCCGCGCCTTTCAAAATAACTTTGAGACGGTGGTATGCCGAACTCGGAGCGGTCGGCTTTTCCGGGGCAAGCAGGCTTGGGAATATCCACTCGCTCACGGAGTTTTTCTTCCGCTCTGTCAGGATTTTGAGAGTGCCTTTCGGCAGGAGGATCGTCCGCGTTCCTTTCTCGGTTTTTGTCTCGCCGATATTAACTTCTCCGCCTTCCGCCTGAGAAACCGAACGCTGAATTTTAAGTTTTCCGGTGCTCTCGTCGAGGTCGCTCCACTTCAGTCCGCAGATTTCTCCCAACCGCAGACCTGTTGTGATCTCCGTGTAGAAGAAGTCGTGCCACATTGGCTCGTCGAGAATCGCCTTCATAAATATTTCGAGCTGTTCCTCGTTGAGGATGCGCTTCGGCGCGTAATTGTTTTTCGGGATCTTTGCGCCCTCGGCCGGGTTTTTGAAAATCAGATTTGCCTTGACCGCAGAATCAAGAATTTCATGCAGGAGCATGTGGATCGCTCTGACGGTTGAGTCCGCAAGAGTTTTGTGATTGCCGACCTTGTTGACCTCTTTGCGACTCAGAGAGTTATAAAATTTTTGCACGTCCCTCGACGTTATAAACCGAAGCTGTTTGTTGCCGAGCGCGGGGGCAATATGATTTTTTATATTGCGTTTATAGCCGGTCACAGTGTTTTGGCGCAGAGCGGGCTCAGCGTATTCCGCGAGCCATTTCTTCATCCATTCGTTGAGCGTGATGTTGCTTTCCTCGGAAAAGTCCGCTCCTTGATAATCTTCGATCGCTTGGCGGAGCTTCGGCATAAGCTCCTTTTGTGTTTTGGCAAACACGCTTTTGTATATGGGAGAGTTGTCGTCCTTGTGACCGATAACGATTCTGCCTTCCCATCGTCCGTCAGTTCTTTTGCGGACAAGTCCGTCGCCGTCAGGTCTTTTTCCTGACATTATACCACCTCCTCAGCAACACAGGATACCACAAGTTTTGAAACATATCCAGACCTAATCATCATAATAACCGTCAAGTATTTCTTCGAATCTAACTTTTCCGCGCGTTCTGCGGACATTGTTGATCGCCTCGTGACGCATACCTTCGAGACAATCCTTATCAATATCATTGGTCGCCGCGAGCACCCTGCACATCATTTCAAGTTGGACAGCGTAGCGGAACAGTCCTTTTGAGATTGCTTTGGCGTTGTCCTCAGAGTATTTTGCGATGGCTTGTCCGAGCTTATCGCTGACGGCAGACTCGTTAGAGCTGAGCAGATAGTCGGCGATATAATACTCAACCGCCTTCGCGAAAAATTCATTCCGCGATTTGAAATGAAATTGTTTTACCATATCATCCGCGCGATTTACCAAATCTTTGTCCAAATAAAGACCGACGCGCTTCATATTTTCAGAATCCATTAATACCTCCAAAAAACCGTGTTAATCAAAATTAACCCATTTTAAAACCGCTTGAAACTGCCGAAACTCGTGATTTCACCTCGAAATATGCGCCTGATTCGGCACCAAAGGGTAAATAACGACACACAGCTTGACGCATTTTTAAAATGCGTAAAAACGGCTTAAACAGTCGGCATTGCCGGCTGAAGTGGTCTGCATAGGCGCCTAAGTAAGCGCCTATGCTTTCTCCTGCTTACTTTTCGACCTTGTTATTGATTCCGCCGTTAAGGATTTGCTTTTGGTGGAACTCGTCCACCGCGTATTTGATCGGAAGAATTTGATACTTCAAATTTCCGTTACGCTTAATACCTGCTTGCGTAATCACACTCGTATGCTCGGTGGTTATCAAACCTCTTTCTTCAAGGCTGTGAACGTATTTCATCACAGTGTTCCTACTCATCTTAAGAGCATCGCCGATTGTTTTGAACGAGGGATAGCAAGAATAAGTTTCGCGGTCTTCCATTCGCATCAGATAACTGTACAGCGCGATTTCTCCCGCGCACAGATCCATATTGAAGATCTCATTTGGAAGAGGGAAGAAGTTTCCAACGCGAGGCGGAGATTTGTAAATAAAGAATTTGCAGAGAGTTTTGACAAAATCACCCGCCGACATTGTCATTCACCCACTTAATAAATTTTTCCTTCGGCACTACCATACGCGCGCCGATTTTCAAGGTCGGAAAAGATTTTTCGTGCATCAATTCATACGCTCCCGAGCGCGAGATGCCGAGCACGCTCGAGACGGTTTTCACGTCGATGAACAACGGAAGTTCATCATAGGTTTTGTAAACCAAATTTACCTTTCCTTTCTTTCGGGCAACAAAAAAGACCCGTTACTTGTCAAGTCACAACGCACGCACGTCTCCCTTGGTGCGATTGTGATATGTAAAAAGTAAGCGAGTCAAACTCAAAAAATATTGCTTGAAGATAAATTATCAAGCTATGTGATATGTAAAAGATAATATTCAATTTTCTATTATATATTTTAACACATTCGGAAACCCGTGTCAATAGTAAATTAGAATATTTGTTCGGAAACTTAAATTAATTTTTTGAGGTATAAATACAGACACCGCGCCTACATAAATCAGCGCGGTGTCGTAGCAGTTTTTAATCAGCTAATAGTTTTTCGCAGTCATATACAATAATATTTTCCGCGCCTGATTGCGCCGCTATTCTGCCGTAGGTACCGACATAGCAAAGCGTCTTGTCCGGGAGCACTGCGATAAGGTCTGAGGGGTGTTTTTCTGTAGGTTTCGCACCGTCGCCGAAGAGAAATCCCTCGTTTTCTGCCTGAGTGAAAAACGCTTTGCAAATTCCGTCGTTCTTCATTCTGACATAGACCTTTTTGTTTGTGTTGATTAGACTTTCGATTGATTTCATTTTTAATCCTCCAAAATAATATTCCCTATAAGGAGGACATAAGAAAACGCCCATCGTCTGATGAGCGTTAGAAACAAATTAATCACACCCATCATTCAAGCCTTACCACCTTACACAATGCAGGTTGGTGTGCGGTCAACGAGCTTGTCTCTCGCGCACTCTTTATAGGTTGGTTTTATTATAATTTCTGAAAAGGGATTTGTCAACCGTTCAATTTCAATTTTTCAAAATGATATGAATAGCTCTTTTTTGCACCCTTGAAGACAGGCCATCCGTCAATGCCGTCATTGCGCTTGCGTGGAATGATATGGATGTGGAAATGCGGCACCAACTGCCCTGCGCTTTCGTCGCTTGCGTTGAGCAGGTTCACGCCGTCGTAACCGCAGTTGTCGACAAGGTGACGGGAAACCTTTTGCACTGTATCCATCATGTCGTGAAGCGTATCGCTGTCGCAGTCAAGAATATTCTTGAAGTGCATCTTCGGGATAACGAGAATGTGTCCGTCAACGTCGTCCGCAATATCCATGATTGAAATCATGGTATCGTTTTCGTACAGCTTGGAGCTCGGAAGTTCTCCGCTGAGAATCTTACAAAAAACACAGTCCATACTGTTTGCCTCCTTTTTCACATTATAGTACGCGCGAAGAAAAAATGCAACAGTTGCGTTCCCGAAAAAATTGTTATAAAATATTTTCAGAAAACACTTGACTCTGACGCTGCGTCATAGGTTATCATAGAACCCGAGGTGAGGAAAATGAAAATGCAGATTAAAGAATTCGCGGAGCTGACGGGTGTGAGTGTGCGTACGCTTCACTACTATGACGAAATCGGTTTGCTGAAACCGTCCGAGGTCGACGCGCAAAACGGATACCGTATTTATGACGAAAAATCTTTAGAGAGAATGCAGGAGATATTATTTTACCGCGAGCTGGATTTCTCTCTAAAAACCATAATGCAGATTCTGTCCTCACCCGACTATGACAAACAGCAGGCGTTGTCACGTCAGCGGCAACTCTTAATCGCGAAAAAGGAACGCTTGGAGCAGTTGATTGTGGCAATCGACAACGTGGAGAAAGGAAAAAGTTTTATGAAAAACAATGAGTATGAAAAACTGAAAAACAAATACGCGGAGGAAGTCAAACAGCGTTGGGGTAACACCGACGCTTACAAAGAGAGCGAGAGCCGCAACACGGATTTCAGCAAGTCGGCGGCTTTACTCGACGCAGTATTTGAAGAATTTGCCGAGCTCAACCGCAGCAGCATCTTACCCGACGATGAAGCAGCGAAAGTACAGGTCGAGAGATTACAGCAGTGTATCACCGATAACTTCTACACCTGCACAAACGAAATCCTCGCAGGACTCGGTCAGATGTATGTCGCCGACAAACGCTTTAAAACCAACATCGACAAACACAGCGAGGGCACGGCGGAGTTCGTTTCGGCGTGTATAAAATCTTACTGTGAATAAACCAATTCACGCTGGCGGAGCTACGACTCCGCCAGATTTTTTCGAACCTTTTTCGTACTAAACGCAAAGAGCATAGGGCGTTTTATTGGACACCTTATATGAGATAATTAAGATGTAAAAGGTAAACAAGTCTGTAAATCTATTTTTATAATAATTTAACAGGAGGTTTAATTAGGATAGCTCAATAAAAAAACATCTATCACACGCATAAAAACCACATGGACAGATGCTTTATTTCATATAGATAAAGATGTTTTACATGTATTCCGAGAATATAAGTTTTAACTCTTGACAATCGGAATCGACATCAACTCTCGTGTTCTGACAGCGATTTGCGTTTCAATTGCTATGAGGCGTTCTTCCGGAAGATTGATGAACGGGTGTCGTTTGAATTTGAAATTCAGCAGTTTGCGGAGCTGCGACTTTTGCTTGCTACTCATTACCGCCTTGCATACTTCCTCGAAGGAAACGCCGTAGGGTGTTGTTCTTGTCTTTGCGTACTCACCGAGATTTTTAACATCGTCTTTCATTGCAAAGTTAAACAAGGATAATCCGTTATCGAATATCGGCGCGGGTTTCAGAATTTTGCCTGTATGATTGTCACGCAATACGCCGAAATTACCGAAATGTCTGTCCTCGTTGTAAATTAACGCGTCAAACACCAACATACTGCATATCGCGTCGTAAAACTCCTTGCCAAGCGAGGAGTAATAATCCAGCGCGTTTTTCAGTGTCCTGTCATTTATCAAATTGCTGATTGGTACGAAAGATGTGTTGATGTCCGTAAACAGGCGGCATTTTGAGGCGAGAATACCTTTCCAGTTTTCAAGGTCATATTCAATACAGTCCAGCCCCATCGCTTTTGCAATTTGATAGGCATAGTATTCGCTGTACGGCTCATTTCCGGCGTTTGCCGCGCCTTCTGTACCGCCCTTGTACAGATAGATTCCGTCATCTTCGATATTCCGCCATGCCTTGCGCAGCATGCCGTTTGTCGTGAACTCGGGAGAGGTGGAAAACGCTTTATCGGCACTTCCTACGCCTGTATATGCCACCAGAGACAACGCCTCCGAAAACGGATTCGCAAACAGGTTGTATAGGGCGAATTTTCCGTTGAACTCCACCGGTGTTACCCAATAGCTGTCGTTCAAAGAAAGCCCCAGGCATACGTCAATGATTCCTTTCGTATCGTTGCTGCTTAAGCCGAAGGTTTTTAGAATCTCGTCTACAAACGCTCTGTTTTTTGGAATCACGCGATGCGAAAGCCATTTGACAATTCCTTTTGAGGTCAGCTCCATATTGACGGGCAGCAAGTGTAATTTACTCTCATCATAGGAGAGTATTTCGGCAACCAAGCCTTCCAAGCCTTTTTCTTGCAGAGAAAAGGTGACGAGAACTTCATCATAAAGTTTTAGATAATAAGTGTTAGTCGTTTGTGAGCGCTTTTCTTCTAACAAAACGCTGACGTTTTTATCGAGCGCATTTGAAATCTTTATCAGTAAATCGAGAGATAGATTTTGACCGCCGTTCTCAATACGGCAGATGTTTGAGCGCTGTGTGCCGACCAATTCGGCAAGCTGCGCCTGAGACAAACCCTTTTCAAGCCGCGCCTGCGTCAGCTTGGCGATGATTTCCTGACGTTTTGAGGTAATGTCATTTCTGTCAGCCATTTTTTCACCTTCTTTATCATTATACTTATGTTATCATATATGATAACATAAGTCAAGGCGAGCCAACTATATAATTAAAGTTCGAATCTGTTTTTTTATGCTATTCGTTACGAATAGTCAAGGAGTTGCACTTAGTTGCGGTATATTAATTTGGGTTATGGACAGTCTATGGCTTTTATGTAATCATTAAAGATAATAAAACATAAATTCTGTACATAGAGAAACAATGTTTAATAATCATTTTTTTGATTGAAGACCTGAACAGATAACTTTCTCTGTGGGAAGTTCTGACCATTTTCGGAAAGGCGTATTTCGAACCGGGAACGTCGTAAACTCTCTCATATATTACCGAAAGACTGATACCGTACAGCCTTTATGATCCAAACACATACTGCAAAGAAAAGCGGAAGTCCAGAAAAAACGATTGTATATTCGCTGCCTATTCGCAGCAAATATTAAATAAATGTTGACAAAACGCAGCAGTTGAGGTAAAATAAAAACGGTGATAAGTATGTGTAGTATTCCACAAATAATAAAAGCACACCGCGAATCCGCTGGCCTATCTTTACAAGATCTCAGCAGAATAAGTGGAGTTAGTGACAGCACTATCAGCAAAATCGAAAATGAGGAGCGCCCTAATCTTAGATGGGACACAGTTTGCGCACTGGTAAAAGCATTGGATTTTTCAGAAGAAGAGTTTTTATCAATAGCAGGATTCACTTCAAGCTGTAAACATTCCAGGCCAAGCATAGCAGGAATCGAAAATCTTTCGGACGAGGAATTGTCTGCTGTCCAGTTGTTTGTGGATTATTTGAGTTACCGCAAATCATGTACTTCTTATAAGGAGGGTTAAAGATGCCGTTTAGTTTAGGTGAGTTGTTTTGTGGTCCTGGCGGAATAGCATGGGGTGCAATAAATGCCGATATTGGTAACCCGGAGTATGCTATTGTCCATCAATGGGCAAATGACTATGATGAGGATACATGCAATACTTACCGCGAAAATATCTGTCCCGATCACCCGGAAACTGTTTATCATGCAGATATTCGCACATTCAATATGGAACATCTCGCTCCAATTGATGCTCTTGCTTTTGGGTTTCCGTGCAACGACTACAGTGTGGTTGGGGAGCAGAGAGGAATGGATGGCGTTTTCGGGCCGCTATATCGGTATGGTGTTCACGCTTTAGAATTGTTCCAGCCGCAATGGTTTTTAGCTGAGAATGTTGGTGGGTTGCGAAATGCAAATGATGGTCGTGCTTTTAAACAGATTATTGAAGAACTAAAAGGTGCAGGGTATCACATTGTTCCAAATCTATATAAATTTGAAAAATATGGTATTCCTCAAGCCAGGCACCGGATAATAATAATCGGAATAAGGAATGACATTGATCTTGAATACCGTGTTCCTTCCTTTGCCCCATATGCTGGCGTAGATAATTCATGCAGAACCGCAATTGAAGTACCGCCAATTCCACCAGATGCTTTGAACAATGAACTCACACGGCAGTCCCCCACCGTTGTAAGACGACTGGAGCATATTTTGCCTGGGCAGAATGCCTTTACTGCTGATTTACCTGAAGAATTACGTTTAAATGTGAATGGTGCGAGAATCAGTCAAATCTATAAGCGCCTTGACCCAGATAGACCAGCATATACTGTAACTGGAAGCGGAGGCGGAGGAACACACATATACCATTGGGCAGAGCCGAGAGCACTTACAAATAGAGAGCGTGCTCGATTACAGACATTTCCTGATACATATCACTTTGTCGGCGGTAAAGAAAGTGTCCGCAAACAAATAGGAATGGCAGTTCCATGTAGAGGAGCTAAGATAATCTTTGAAGCGGTTCAGAGAACATTTGCTGGAATTGACTATGAATGGGTGCCTGCAACAATTGAAGAATAGAAAACAATGTCACAGCCGACTTTTGATCTGCCGTGACATTGTTTTTATTTTTTCGTAATTTCAATATCAGTGTCGCTTATCCACTCCACCAAAACCTTATCGCCTACAGAGGCACCAACTTGATGAAACCAATCCCCGATTGCTTTAAGATCTTTATTTCCGGAAAACTGCTTTGCGTAGTTTTCATCTGATTGGTTTCCTTGAGCACGAACTACTCCGTTATAGTATCCATCGGAAGATATACAATTAAAGAGGTTCTTGCCAAGTATATCTACGCCTAGGGTACCATTACTATTTAGAAGTCCAAAAGAATACGCAATATCTGCGGGTATTGGTATATACCCTTCTCCATAAACAATCCCGCGAGAGTCAGTATACCTATGCTCTCCCCACTCCAAATGTGGTTGTTTGAGAGTGATTTCATAATAATCTCCTGCTTTAGCCATTTTGCTTGCTCCTTTATCTTTTATTTTTTTATTATTCAGTCTGCACTTTGTACTGCAGAACTGCTAATGCGATTAAACCGAGAAATCCATATAATATGTTTCTTCATCTAGCTTTACAAAAGCAACGTCAGTCCGTCCATATGCATCTAATGATGCACGATCAACGTATGCACCATTTGCAAGACCGAGACGATTGCGAAAGTATTCCCCCAAGTCACTGTTTCTTGCTGGAGTTGTAATAGCCTTATCATTTTGCTGTTCGACGCGAAGAATTAGTTGACGCCGGTCGTCAGTAATGACTGTAAAATGACGTTCTCCTTCCAATGGAAAAAAACCTCTTCTTGCGATTCTAACAGGCAATGGTATATATGCTTCATTGGGATTCCGATTCGGGCGTTGTCCCCAATTAAGCCCGGAGCGTCTTCCTGGTTCACCTGTTCTCATCACAAGGCTGAGATGCACTACTGGATACCCTTGTCGCTCCAGCGCATCTACACCCTCGACAAGATTATTCTCGCGGTCAAAAACAGGCTGTGTCGGGTGGATTGTGATGTACTCTTCTATCTCAGCATGATTAATGTATATGCTGCGCCCAATTAATGATTCATATTCTCTCATCGCTTCATCAACCGCACAAGACATCATAACTTCCTGTCGACGAGTGCCAACAAAAGCGTTTTGAACAAAATTAGCAGAACCTGCAAAGGACGACACAGGATTGCCATCTTTAGCCCAAATATAAATGTTTGAATTTACTGCAGGCATATCAAAAAGATAACTGCATTCCAGTTGATCAACTTCTTCTGGCTTGTCATCACGAATCAACTGAACAAACCCCTCGTGTGCGCCAACACTGATACCGTCGTATGGAATCATGCCTATGAGCAGATGAATTTTAATCGGCGTTCTCGTTTTTCCTTCAAGGTTTTTTATATACCACGACAACATGTTAGGAGTGGCGTACCCGGAAACGATAAAAAGCTCATTTACATCAGCTCCTAAAGGTTCAAACAATATTGTCTGCTTTATGTCTCTAATAATCATATTTGTGTATGCTCCTCAAGGTATTGTGTGATACCGTCTTTCAAGCGTTGAAAAATGGTTGCTTTAACAAGGTTAACGCATTCAGGAAGATCTTGTTTAATTTGAAAACCCCAAAACCGCAATACAATCCATCCTTTACTTTCAAGCTGAATATTAACTTCTTGGTCACGCTGAATATTTCGTTCAATTTTCGGCAGCCAGTAATCATGGTTGGATTTAATTCTGTACTTGTTGTTTTCCCAATCATATCCATGCCAAAATTCCGAATCACAGAAAACAGCGATTTTATGCTTGGTGATGGCAATATCGGGCTTTCCTGGCAGTTCCTTGTAGTTTTTGCGGTAGCGAATACCCTCCTGCCACAGTGCTCTGCGTAAGGCAACTTCAATGCTCGTGTCTTTGCTTCTGATTGCCTGCATATTCTTTCGACGCTGCTCCGGGGTCAAATCGTCTGTTCTCATCCTTCGGTCACTTCTTCATCGGAAATATCGTAATAAACGATATCATTCGGGAGCTTAATGTTCGGCACCCAGAGCTGCCGACCTCCCCAACCTTTTGTTCCGGTCATCTTATACATCGTAAGAACAACCTTATCTGTTATTGAAGCTCCGAGATTCCAGTCATTCGGAGACAGCAAGGCACCGGTGCCTTTGGCAACATCTCTATTCCTGCGGACAATCAGCACGCCTTGCGCGGCGGGTTTCTCAGCCAGAATTGTATCCAGCACAGAAACAACACTATCAACTTTGAAGTCCTCAGCAGAGGTGATATGTCGGAAAACTTCTTTCATGAGGCGCAGATTAACTTGGAACGACGGCGTCTTATCATCAAACACCTTTAAAAGCTCGTCCAACTCATCAATCGAGTCATTATCCGGATCAAAGGGATAGTAGTTGGTACCGCCTGACAGCGTGAACACTTTCTTCTTATCGAGGACGTTCGGCCTTGTCGGATTAAGACCCTCGGGATAGTAAATCTTAATCTTCTCGGCCCCATTTTCAATCTGTGCAATGATGGAATTGTTCGTGGCATTGATGTCCGAGAAAAGCTTGTACAGCGGTTCATCAATGAATACGCGCATCATGCCCGGATCACGGTCATAACCGAACATACGACTGTGCTGCCACATAGTATCCGCCTGCGGTTTCTTGCTGGAGCGGGTATAGTAGATAGTCTGCAGTCCTGGGAAAGTTACGCCTCTGCCGAGTGTATTGCCGCCAACCACAATATTGGAGCCGGTAGAGTATTCTTCGCTGGAAACCTCGGTTTTGCCGTTCATAACCAGTACCTTTATCTGATCTGATTCAAGCAGGCCAACTGCAGTGCTGTATGCCCCCTCGAAAGACAGCTTTGCATACTTCTGCGGATCAATGACATCGTAGACCTCACGAAGTTTGTCCTTAAAGTTAGTAGTCGCATGTTCTTTGCACCACACCAGTGCTTCGCTTATTTCCCTTGCATGCTTTTCGTGGACATTCTGGCGCACACTTGGGTGAACAAGACAGTTACAGACCTTGCCGCCCGAGGCCAGAATCTGTCCGGAGACACAGAGATGATGGAGCACGACCGAGAGCGCAGGATTGGCAATCCGTTCCAGATAGCTGATGCAATCTGCCTTGTGGTTCTTTGGGAAGAAGAAATCGCCTCCGAGATAAGCGGCTCCGGGCTGAAAATAGTATGTAAAATAAGGATGCCAACCGGAATTTAGAGTCTGGAGGAAAATTGCTTGTGGGGTTCCAGTCACTTGGAGATAGATACTGCTGGAAGATTCATTTTTTATTGAGTCGAGGTATCTGTTGATTGAGGATTGGTGGTTCTTGTTTATAAGGGTGTTCAAAGAAGCGGCATCAGCCTCATCATCAATAATAAACAGCGGATTGCCTTTCATAAAACCCGTAGAGTTCAAAATTCCCGCCCACAGTTTCAGGATACGGACATTCTTCTTAAGAACGATAATTGTCGGCTCAAGGAGGTTATTCTCTTGGAACAGCCCTCCGTCATTCTCGCCGCAGATGCAGAATCCATCCAAATCGGCTTTGACACGGTCAAGTGTCTGTTGCTGGAGGACGATGTTGTCAGTGGTAAGAATCAGAAATACAGGGAAGCCAAGATCTGCGGCCTTGCAGATGACACCAAACATCTGGCCCGTCTTGCCAGACTGAACATTACCGAACAGCAGTCCAATCTCATGATCAGTGAAGCTGAAAGTTTTCAGGTACTTCCCGCCTACATCTTCTGCTGTGCCGGATATGGATTCCGCGAGGCAGGGATTACCTCGATCCGTAATCGTTTTCAAGTATGTTTTAAGATACGGCATTCTCTATCACTCCTGTGCCGCTTCGAATGAGAACAGCCAAACGTCAAGCTCGTTCCCATCTTCGTCAGCAGCCTTTCTTGTCGTTTTTGTAAGTACCAGTCGGTCACAGCCATAAGCCTCAAGCATCTCCTGCGTAATCATACCGGTGCGCTCGGTATCAGCCCCCGTGTTATTAACTGGAGTCACCAGCCCAGCCGCCGCAAGACGGCCTTTGATCCAGCGCCCCATGATCAGCTCATTTCCAACAGCGCTGAACTGCTTGTTGCCGTCGCTGGTGGTGTGTACCTTAAACCAGTATCCATCATCAGTAGCAACAAAAAACGGCTGGTTCTTATCTGGATATCCTGGCATTTGGGTAATATTCTTGCTGACAGTAAGCTGTGTTTCATACCAATCTCTGGCTTTCCGCGCATTGCGTGGAGCCGCATAACAGACATTAAGGTTAGATTTTGTGAAATGCTTGCCATCGTCAATCATGCGCTCGGCATAGGCCGGAACCTTGAGGGGAAGCACAAAAGAGATCTCAGTCTGGCTTTCCGCATACAAATCTACTTCCGTGCGCGGAATCTGCGTTACATTCTCGATGTTGTTCAGAGAGGTGTTGACCTCACGAATCAGCGTCATGCCGGTAATATCCTCGATGTTCGCGGAGCATACATCTGATTTTAATCGGTCGACCAAATCAGCTACTGCACTGCATTCGTCCGGCACTTCGGTAATCGCAGCAACTTCAAACTGCCTGCGGTTGGACGCTTCCGGCTTTAAGACACCGAGATTAGCCGATCCAATAATGGCTGAGATAACCGCCCCGTTCTTATAAAAGCAGTAGGTCTTGCCATGATACTTGAATGCCCGAACAAGCCTAATTTCGCCAATACCGGACTCTTTCCATTTTGCATTAAGTTCCAGCGCAGTATGATATGAACTCTCTGGCATTCCCTCAATGTAATACATGCCAATATTGAGGCAGATATGGCAGATACCAAATTCCGAAACAATGGTGTCCAATTCGATCAGCGATGCTCGAGAAATATATCCCACAGCGATTTCTATCCGATCTGATTTTTCTGCTTGTTCTCTAAAACAGTCTATTATAGATTGCTGGTTATTTTCAAGTCCAATCGGTAGAATATCGGTACAAATAAGCTTCATTTTTACCTCCAAATAATCAAAATATACATAATACATTAAAACAATCCCGCAGCTTCCGTCAATTCCTTTTCCTTCATTTCACGGTCAATCAGCAGTTTGAAGAGCTTTTATAACTTTCTGCCATTGGATTTACCAAGCAGTATATGATATGATATTATACCATACCTTCCCAAAATTCTCAATTAAATTCGGAATAAATCTTGTAATTTCATCATTATTCGTTTTGTTCTTTACAGTGGCAAGAACAAATCTATTCGTATAGTATGTCCATGTGACTTGATCGAGCTCTTTGTCTAATGTGGCGCAAAAAAGCGAGTAGAATTCCCCCATAAAGGCATTAGCTTCCCGGCAAAAGAGAGCTACGATATAAACACTCCTGAGAAAAGGCAAATATACCGTTACTACGGGAGTGTTTTCTTGCAATCACATGTTTGATCATAATTGCTTCCGGATTACCCGGGGAACAGCACTGGTAAGACAGCTGAATAGTAAGTTTTCAGGAATGTAATCCACTATTGTGGGTTTATCTTTGATTACAGCGTATCAATTTTTGACACATATAACTGTTGTTATTTAGCGGAAAATATGGTATAATTATAGAGTAAAGGCGGTGAGAAAATGAGCGATAAAATTCCATTCGATTTTGACGAATATATCCGTCAGAGCGAGCCTGACAAACAGCAAAAGGGTTATATATGGCAGACAGCTATCGGTTTACAGGACGTTGACGGTCTGAAACCGTCCGAATACTTAATTGAGACTGCGAAAAAGAATATTGACGGCGACATCACTCTCGAAGAAGCCAACGAGCTGATTCACAGCTACTATAAGAGCAAAATCGCGAGGATTGACACAGAAAGCCGTACAGAAGAAGCGGACAAGGTTTCTGCTCGTATTGCTCAGATTCTCTCCGAAGACGCATTTGTTTTCTCCCCTAATCAGTTGATTTCCATTCATCGCAGGCTGTTTGACGGCATTTATAAATTTGCGGGTACAATCCGTGATTATAACATTTTAAAACAGGAATGGATACTGAAAGGCAAATCGGTTGTATACGCGGGTGCGGATACTATCAAAGATACTTTGAACTATGATTTTGATTTGGAGAAAAAATTCGATTACAGCACTCTCGGCATAGATGAGAGCATTAAACACATCGCCGGATTTATCGCGAATATGTGGCAGATCCATCCCTTTGGTGAGGGTAACACCAGAGCCACCGCTGTATTCGCAATCAAATATCTTCGCTCTCTTGGATTTGATGTTGCAAATACTCTTTTTGCCGACAATTCGTGGTATTTTAGAAACGCTCTTGTAAGAGCGAATTACGCTGATATTCAAAATGGCATTTACGAGGATAAAAGCTATCTTGAAAAGTTTTTCAGGAATCTTATTCTCGGCGAAAAGAACGAGATGAAAAACCGATATCTGTTAATCGGAGCGGATTTATCGATGACTGAAAAAATCGGCGATAACAAAAAAATCGGCGATAAAAAATCGGCGATAAATACACGGACAAAACAGGCGATACTCGAGTATATGAAAGACAAGGAGTTTGTGAGAGCGCATGATGTTGCCGAAGCAATCAACCTTAAACCGTCACGCACCAGAGACTACCTTGGAGAGTTAGTAAAGAAAGATTTAATTATCGCCGAGGGCTCTAATCGAAACAGAATATATAAACTGAAAAAATAACCGCTGACATATTCAGCGGTAATCTTTGATTACAGCATATCAAATACGGTTAGAAATATTGATTTTCTATGGTGAAATATGGGGTAAACAATTATGTGGATAAAACTTAATCTGGATGGAATTGATTTTCACTTTCAAATAACGGGTTATCAAAAAAGTAATCGTGATAATTGGGACGAACAGTGGTGTAAAGTAGATGTAACACTTCAAAGTCCTAATTGGATAGACTATCATATCTCATCGGACATTTTGCTTTCATGCGAGGTTGAAGAACTCCGAGATAATATTGAGAAATTGATTCAAGACTTATTGACAGAACAAGAAGAACTTGAGTTTATCGAACCTGATTTAACTTTCGTTCTAAATCCCAAAAAGGATTTACGCGACTCCGGAAGGTATTCTTATATTGATCTGGAACACGAAATAGTGGATATTTATGCGGATTTGCATGTTCACTTTTGGAATGGGGGACTCACAGCAAACTATATTTCTCTTTGTTTTGATAGATCTGATTTAGAAAAGCTATTGGTTTATCTTCGCTTGACAACAAATCTTCTTACCGAACAGTCTCCGGAAGTTCAGGATTTGTTTGGAAGAGACATACTGAGATAGTGTTTCTCTTGACCACATACCCGACCATATCGCCGTCCGGAGCACTTGGAAACAGTGCAGGCAAGAGCGCTGAACAGCAAGTTTTGCGGAACGGAAACCACTATATGTTGTTGTATGGAATTATTATCAGACTATTCTGTTTCTTTGGGAGCAGGATGTCGGGGGTTCAAGTCCCTTCACTCCGACCATAATAGTTTAGGGGAATATCCTTGACGGATATTCCCCTAAACTATTAAAATCAAGCAACGGAGAAGTGAAGAGACTCGAACAGGGCGTGCCGAGGAATAAGCGACAGCGAATTCCGAAGGTGAAAACGCTTCGGGGAAGCGTTTTCAGCCCGCCGCGCAGATGAAACAGATAGCTCCGCACACACCGCAACAAGCGAGGAGGAAGTTATAGAAAGCTGAAGGTACTTCAGAACAGGCTGTGCCGAGCCATAAGCGAGAGCGAATGGCGAAGGTAAAAACAGTCCTGAGGACTGTTTTTAAGCCGCCGAGATCAACAAAGTTATCCACTCAAACACGCCGCCGAAAACGAGCAGTAAGGGAAGAAAAGAAGGAAGGTACTTCACTCCGACCATATTAACACGACGATTTAACGGACTGTTTTTATGCCGACCTCGCGCGGCGCTATGGACAACTCCGCGTGAATCTGATATGATAACAATGAAGAGTCAATAGGCGGTAATTATCTAAATCCAGCGACGTGATACGATTTCCGTTTGATTTGAATACCAAAAGAAACTCGGAGGCGTAAAATGAGAAGAAACGAACGCGAAATAACGGACAGTCAGGCTATTGAGCTTTTTATTTCCGAACAGCGGATAATGAGGGTAGGAATTATTGATGACGGAGAGGTGTATATCGTGCCTGTCAATTACGGATTCAAAACAGAAAACGGTGAATACACCTTCTATTTTCACGGCGCGAAGGCGGGTAGGAAGTATTCGCTCGCGCAGTCAAAGCCGAAAGTCGGATTTGAGATAGACGGAGAATACACGCTGCTGCCTGCCGAAAAAGCCTGCGGCTATTCCGCGCGTTATAAAAGCGTCATCGGCAACGGCGAGCTTTCTGTCGTTTATGATCAAGAGGAAAAAACAGAAGCGCTCAATTGCCTGATGAAGCAGCTCACAGGGAAGAGCGGTTTTTCGTACGAGGAAAAAACACTTAGTAATACTGCGGTTTTTAAAATCAAGGTCGAGAAGCTCTCGTGCAAGGCGAAAGAAAGATAGATCACACCGCAATAATTCATAAAGGAACGATGAAAATGTCACATACACATTTCAAGCAGCTGGGCGAAAAATGAGGAGGAGCTTTTTTGAATTCACAATCCATAGATAAGGGCAACGATTTTGATTTTGGCAGAACATCCGCGGAATATTCCGAGTACAGGGATATCTATCCCAAGGATATGTACGACAAGCTGATTTCGTTTGGTATCGGGAAAAAGGGACAAAAAATCCTCGACCTCGGCAGCGGTACTGCTGTTCTTCCCGTTAATCTTTGCCATACGGGAGCGCTATTCTTTGCCACCGATATTTCCGAAAACCAAGTGAAGCACGGCAGACTGATCGTTGATAAAAAGGAAATCGACAACATTAGCTTCAGGGTTTGCTCCGCTGAGGAAACAGGCTTTGAGGATAACAGCTTTGACGTTGTAACGGCGGTTCAGTGCTTTCAGTATTTTGACGCCGAGAAGGCTGCGGCTGAAATATTCCGCGTGTTGAAGCCGCAGGGCTTGTTTTGCAAGATATTTATGGATTGGCTGCCGCTTGAGGATGAGATCATAGCCGAGATGGAAAAGCTTGTGTTAAAATACAATCCCCTATGGAGCGGAAACGGCTTTGATAAATACAGATACCGTTATCCCGAATGGGCGGAGGGGAAATTCAATATCGAAACGCTCCATTCATATGATACGAGTATTGAGTTTTCAAAGGAAGCGTGGATCGGAAGGATCAAAACCTGCCGCGGTGTCGGCGCGAGCCTGCCTGATGATAAAGTAAAGGAGTTTGAACGCGAGTACTGCGAGCTTCTGAATAAATACACTGAGCCGCTTCGGCTGAAGCACCAGATCCATATTGAGATTTACAGGTCGGTCAAGGGGCGCTGAACAACGACAGCATTATTCTGCGGAAAGGACAAATCATATGAAGCACTTGGGAACGCTCACGCTTGAAACGGATCGCTTGTTACTGCGAAAAACACTTGAGTCCGATTATGAGCCGATGTTCGAAAACTGGGCAGGCGACGGACGCGTCACAAAATACTTGACATGGGCGCCGTACGAAAGCGCGGAGCAGTTGAAAAACACATATCACCAATATTTGCTTGAAAGCCAAAAGAAGAAGGATTTTTATGATTGGAAGATCGTGCTTAAGGAATCGGGAGAGCCGATCGGCTCAATCGGCGTCGTCAAGCTCAGAGAAGATATTGAAGAAGTTGAGATCGGCTACTGCCTCGGCTTTGAATGGTGGCATTTGGGCATTATGAGCGAAGCCTTCGGGCGAGTGATACGCTTTTTGTTTGAGCAGGTCGGCGTTAACCGTATTGCCGCGGTACATGACCCGAATAATCCTCACTCGGGCGATGTGATGAAAAAATGCGGTCTTCGATACGAGGGAACCTCAAGGCAATCGGGAAAGAATATGCAGGGTATCTGTGACGAGAGCCGTTACGCGGTTTTGAAAGACGAATATTTTCAGTCTTGCGAATAAAGAAAGAAACGACCGCCTGTTGAAAAAACAGGCGGCTTTGTTTTGCTCACGGCGTTGTTGACAATTTGATTCGTTTATAGTAAATTAATAGTGATGATAGTGTAAAAATCACACTCTCGAATTTACGCCTTATCCGCTCACGTTAAGGCTGTAAATGTCTTTAATGATTTGTGGGCGGAAAGGCAATGGAAATTAGCGTGAAATACTCAAAACGGCTTCCGTTGGAGAGAATGTCGAACTGCCGTGACCTCGGCGGTTATCCGACAAAATTCGGAAATGTTACGCGGTTCGGGGTATTTGTCAGGAGCGAGGCTCCTGTTTTTCTTCCCGAGCGCGATATTGAATATCTTAAGCAGTACGGAGTGACAAAATCGCTCGATTTCCGCGGCGACAGTCACACTCAAAAATTCCCCAGCTCGCTCGATACCGAGGGGATAGAGTACATTCATCTTCCGATGTTCGGCAGAGCGGACGCTATGGGCTTTGAGCAGAGCGTTGACGATATCCTCCGCCGCTTTTCGGGATGGGGAAGAACCTATATCGGCTGGCTCGAAACCTACAAGAGCTGGGTCCGCGACGTCGTTCGCGAGCTAGTGAGCACGGACGGCGTGTGTCATTTCAACTGCAACGCGGGCAAGGACAGAACGGGTGTTATCAGCGCTCTTGTGCTCGCGGTGTGCGGAGTTGATCTGAATGACATCGCGTTTGATTACTGTATCAGCCGCGCTATGCTCAAGCCGCGTTTTTCTCAGCTTGCGGAGCAGTGGGACTCTTATCTTAAGGACGAAAACGGCAAGCTGATACCCGATCACCCGTTTTTGTTCACACCGCGCGATGCGATGTATCAGCTTTTCGCGTACATTTGCTCTCAATACAAGACCGTAGAGAACTATTTTTACTCGTGCCGTCTGAGTGTGGACGAGGTAAAGGAAATCAGAAAAAAGCTTTTAGGATAAAAAATAGGCTGTCGCGGGACAGCCTATTTGATTATGATTATATGATTATTAAAGAACCTTTGAAAGAAAGTCCCTGAGTCGGGGGCTTTTCGGGTTTTCGAAGAACTCGTCGGGCTTGCCCTGTTCTACGATAACGCCCTCATCAATGAAAACGACCTGTGTTCCGACCTCGCGGGCAAAGCCCATTTCGTGGGTCACTACCGCCATGGTCATTCCTTCCTTCGCGAGCGACTTCATAACCTCAAGCACCTCGCCGACCATTTCGGGGTCGAGAGCGGAGGTGGGCTCGTCAAAGAGAAGCACGTCGGGGTTCATACACAGCGCTCTTACGATAGCTATTCTCTGCTTTTGACCGCCCGAAAGCTGCGACGGATAAGCGTCGGCTCTGTCGGCAAGACCTACGCGCTCCAAAAGCGCCATGGCGTTCTTTTCGGCTTCATCCTTGCTCTGCTTTAGAAGCTTTGTCGGGCCTACGGTCATATTTTTGAGTACCGTCATATGAGGGAACAGGTTGAACTGCTGGAACACCATTCCCATTTTCCTTCGGTGAAGGTTGATGTCTACCTTGGGGTCGGTGATGTCCGTTCCTTCAAAGAATATCTTGCCGCCCGTGGGCTCCTCGAGCCTGTTCAGACAGCGCAGAAAGGTGCTCTTGCCTGAGCCTGAGGCTCCGATGATCACCACCACGTCGCCCTTGTCGATCTCAAGGCTTATGCCCTTGAGAACGTCAACGTTATCAAAGGATTTTTCAAGGTTTTCCACCTTGATCAGCACATCATTATCAGTGGTCACTGTTGCGCAGCCTCCTTTCAAGCTTCTTGAGGAAGAAGCTGAGAATAAGTACGATTACGAGGTAGATCAGCGCTACCGTGATAAGCGGGAAAAACGCCTCGTATGTGCGTGAGCGGATAAGGTTTCCGATGTAGGTCAGATCCTGGATCGCCACATAGCCCGCGACCGAGGTTTCCTTAAGAAGCACGATAAACTCGTTGGCAAGCGCGGGAAGCACGTTTTTCAGCGCCTGAGGCAGAATGATGATAACCATTGTTTTTGAATAGTTAAAGCCGAGCGAACGGCTTGCCTCAAACTGACCCTTATCGATGGACATAATTCCCGAGCGCATGATCTCGGCGACGTAAGCGCCCGAGTTGATGCCGAAGGAGAGTATCGCGGCGAGCATACCGTCGCGGGAGCTCGCGAACACCAAGAAGTACATTATCATAAGCTGTACGACCATCGGCGTTCCGCGTATAACGGTTATGTAGATGTTGCATATCACGTTAAAGACCTTGATAACAAAGTCGCCCGCGGATTTTGATTTTTTGCCCTTGAGATTGAGCTCGTAGGTCGAGCGGATGATCGCGACTAAAAAGCCGAGAGCAAGACCGATCAGAAGTGCGAAGAAAGTGATCTCAAGCGTCGCTCCGAGACCCTTGAGAAGCATAAGCCAGCGGTCGTCTGTTATAAAAGTTTTGGTAAAGCTTGACGCAATATCGTTGAAAAAATCTTCCATAAAATAAATACCCTGTAAAATATCCAAAAACCGCAACCGCCCTCGGACGGTTGCGGAGTTTATTTGGCGTTATTCAATTATTCCTTAACGATGATGACCTGAGTAGCAGTTGTGTAGCTGTCGGTGAAGTCTACGGACTCTTTTCTCTCGTCTGTAACAGTCATACCCGCCATACCGAAATCGGCCTTGCCTGAGGTAACGGCTGTGATGATGGAGTCGAAGTCCATATCGTCGATAACGAGCTTGTAGCCAAGCTTGTCGCAGATCGCCTGAGCCATCTCGGCGTCGATTCCTACAACCTTATCGCCGTCGTAGAACTCGTAGGGCTCGAAGAAGGCGTTTGTCGCCATGTGGAGCTCGCCGTTGGAGGTGTCAACATCCTTGGGAGACTCATAGGGGGATTTGCCCTTTGTGTCGTCGCCGATGTAGTTCTGGATGATGCTCTTTACAGTGCCGTCGTCTGTGAGCTCCTTGAGAGCGCCGTTGATCTTGGCGGTGAGCTCGCTGTCCTTAGCTGTGCAGATAGCGTACTCTTCCTCGGCGAAGGGCTCGTCAAGGATCTTTAAGCCCTTGTTCTGAGCTACGAAAGCCTTAGCAGGCTCATTGTCGATGATAACGCAGTCGACCTTGCCCTGTGTGAGAGCGAGAACAGCGTCGCCGCCCTTGTTGAAGCGCTCAATCTTGGAGCCGTCCTTCTCGTAGTCGGAGGCGTAGATGTCGCCTGTTGTACCGAGTTGAACGCCGATTACAGCGCCCTTGAGGTCGTCTGCCTTTGTGATTTTTGAAGCGTTGCTATCCGTCTTGCTGTCGCCGCAGGAGGCAAGAACAAAAGCGGAGGAGGCAACCATTACAACAGCGAGTAAAATCGCAACGATTTTTTTCATAGTTTTTCCTCTTTTCTAATAATATTATTTTTAAAAAACAGCATACATACTCTAATACAAAATTAATAAATTTGCAAGCAATTTTCTAAAATTATTACGTATTATTTGAAAGTTTGTGCAAATTCTTTATTTTTGGGCTGTATAATTATCCGTTTTTGTGAATATGACAGCGTACAAAACACGAAAAAACTATATTGTTAATTTTTTGAAACGGTGGTATAATACTGAATTGAAAGCAAAAAAGCCGACCCGTGAGGCGCAATGAGTGCACGCACGTCAGTGGGAAACCGCATTTCTGACCGAGCCGCACCAAACCAGACGCGGAAGAATAAAAAGATGAACCTATCCTCCCGCAGCAAGTCGGTGAGTGCACGCAGGTAAGTGGGAAACCGCATTTCTGACCGAGCCGCACCAAACCGGACGCGGAAGAATAAAAAGATGAACCTATCCTCCCGCAGCAAGTCGGTGAGTGCACGCACGTCAGTGGGAAACCGCATTTCTGACCGAGCCGCACCAAACCGGACGCGGAAGAATAAAAAGATGAACCTATCCTCCCGCAGCAAGTCGGTGAGTGCACGCGCGTCAGTGGGAAACCGCATTTCTGACCGAGCCGCACCAAACCAGACGAGGAAATAAAAAAAAGAAAGGTGATTTTTATGGGTAAAAGAAAGATCATGCCGATCACTCTGCTTACAGGGTATCTCGGCGCAGGCAAGACCACACTTCTTAATCATGTTCTTAATAATCAGGAGGGCTACAAGGTAGCCGTGATCGTCAACGATATCGGCGAGGTCAATATTGACGCCAAGCTTATCCAGAAGGGCGGAATCGTCGCGGAGCAGGACGACAACCTTGTTCCTCTCCAGAACGGCTGCATATGCTGTACGCTCAAAACCGATCTGATCAAGCAGATCTGCGAGCTGATACGAATGAACAAATTTGACTATATTCTGATCGAGGCTTCGGGCATTTGCGAGCCGATCCCGATCGCGCAGACGATCTCTTATCTTGACGGCTCGATGAACGACCCGTCCGTTCCGAAGCTCTGCCGACTTGACAATATCGTTTCGGTCGTTGACGCCGCGCGCCTGTCGACCGAGTTCGGCTGCGGCGGAACTCTTCTCTCGGATAATATCGAGGAGGAGGATATCGAGAATCTTATTATTCAGCAGATCGAGTTTTGTAATACCATCGTTATCAATAAGGTCGATTCCGTAAGCCCCGAGGAGCTTGAAAAGGTAAGAAAGGTCATCAGAGCGCTCCAGCCCGAGGCTAAGCTGATCGAGACCAACTACGGTAAGGTGGATGTCGGCGAGATACTCAATACCAATTCCTTCGACTTTGAGAGAGTCTGCAATTCTCCCGCGTGGGTTCAGGAGCTCAACGCTGACCTCGACGACGATGATGACGATGACGAGCATGAGCACCACGATCACCACGACCATGATGAACACGAGCATGAACACGAGCACGAGCACCATGACCACGATGAACACGAGCATGAGCACGGTCACGGTCATCATCACCATCACCATCATCACGGTGAGGGAGAGGTTGAGGAGTACGGCATAGGCACCTTTGTTTATTTCCGTCGTCAGCCGTTCGAGCGCGACAAGATCGACCGCTGGCTCCAGAACTTCCCTAAGAACATTATCCGCGCAAAGGGTATTTTCTGGTTCAAGGAGGACAAGGACTGGGCGTATATGCTCGAGCAGGCAGGCAAGCAGGTGACCGCCACCGATTATGCCGAGTGGATCGCCTCCGCTCCCATCGCCGTACAGAAGAAAGCGCTCGGCGAGGACCCCGTTCTCCGCAAGGAATGGGACGAAAAATACGGTGACAGAATGATCAAGCTCGTATTTATCGGCCAGAATCTTGACAAAGAGAAGATCTCGCGCGAGCTCGACGCGTGCCTTACAGACCTTTAAAAGGCAAAAAATGACGGGAAAATTGCACATTTACGCCCCTTCCGTCAAAATCGATAAAAAAGAAACAGAAAATTTGTAAATAAAGGTTGATTTTTTCGCTTGATTTGTGTAAAATGATAAATAGCAATAAGTTTATAGTGTGTCATTTTGTGATATTATTTACGAAGCGAGGAATTAACTATGTCCAACAGATTATTTCAGGGAATCATTCATCAGATGAAGGACGCCGTTGACAGAACTATCGGCGTTATTGACGAGACCTCAGTGGTTATCGCTTGTTCCGACCTCGGTAAGATCGGCGAGGTTGACGAGAGCGTTAACAGTGAAACTCTTATTTCATCCGTTCCGTTCGTAGCCAACGGAGCCACATACCGTTCCTTCGGCACAAACTCCAGAGCCGAATATGCGGTTTTTGTTTCGGGCAACGACGAGATTGCACAGAAGTACGCTCAGCTTCTCGCTGTTTCACTGACCAACATCAAGCAGTACTATGACGAGAAGTATGACCGTTCAAACTTCATTAAGAACGTTATTATGGACAATATCCTGCCCGGAGATATTTATCTCAAGGCGAGAGAGCTTCACTTTAATTCCGACGTTCTCAGAGTTTGTCTGCTTATCAGGATCACCTCGAGGACCGAGGTTTCCGCGCTGGATGTTATTCAGAATCTTTTCCCCGATAAGTCCAAGGACTTTGTTATCAATATCAACGAAACCGAGATTGCCCTCGTCAAGGAAATTGCCGAGGCAACCGAGAGCCGCGACCTTGAAAAGCTCGCCAGCTCTATCGCCGACACTCTTTCGTCCGAGTTCTACACTCACTGCGTGATCGGTATCGGTACGGCGGTTTCGGGCATTAAGGATCTTGCCCGTTCCTTCAAGGAGGCTCAGGTGGCTCTTGAGGTAGGCAAGGTATTTGACAATGAGCGCCATATCATCAGCTACGATAACCTCGGTATCGCGCGCCTTATCTACCAGCTCCCGACCACATTGTGCGATATGTTCCTCAGAGAGGTATTTAAGCGCGGTTCCATCGAGACTTTGGATCAGGAAACGCTTTTCACCATCCAGAAGTTCTTTGAGAACAACCTCAACGTTTCCGAGACCTCGCGTAAGCTCTTTGTTCACCGCAACACTCTCGTTTACCGTCTTGAGAAAATCAAGAAGCTCACGGGTCTTGACCTCAGAGAGTTTGAGGACGCCATCGTGTTCAAGGTAGCGCTTATGGTCAAGAAGTATTTAACAGCTAATCCAACGAAGTATTAATACTGGGCGGAAGCTGAATTGAGTTATTTAATGCCCGCTGCTTATGCGGGCATTGTCTTTTTTGGGTGAAATTATGGACAATATTATTGAGTTTAAAAACGTATCAAAGACCTATCCCTCGGGTACCCACGCGCTCAATAACGCCTCTCTTGAGATAGAGAAGGGCGAGTTTGTGTTTATCGTGGGCGCTTCGGGCGCGGGCAAAAGTACGTTTCTGAAGCTTATCATGCACGAGGAAGCACCCTCGCGCGGCACCATTATGGTCAACGGCATTAATGTTTCGGATATGAAACGCCGCAAGGTGCCTTATCTGCGCCGAAATATGGGAATAGTTTTCCAGGATTTCCGTCTTATCGACAAAATGACGGTTTACGATAACGTAGCCTTCGCCATGAGAGCGATCGGCTCGACTCCCTCGGCGGTCAGAAAAAGAGTTCCCTATATTCTAAAGCTTGTCGGGCTTTCGGGCAAAGCGAACCGACGTCCGTCGGAGCTTTCGGGCGGCGAGCAGCAGCGCGTCAGTCTTGCCAGAGCGCTCGTCAACAATCCTGCGATCATCATCGCGGACGAGCCTACGGGAAACATCGACCCTGAAATGAGCTTTGAGATTATTGAGCTTCTCTCCGAAATCAACGCTCAGGGCACGACGATCCTTGTCGTTACCCACGAGCACGACCTCGTGCGCCATTTTAACAAGCGCGTTATCGAGATCGAAAAGGGCAGGGTCATCAGCGATACCAAGCACAATATGGAGGAATATCTCACCGTGACGACAGAGACCGACCCCGAGGTTATCATCGACGAGGTGCTGTCGGATATCAGCGCGACCGCCAAAATTGAGTTGCCTAAGGAGGAGAGCTTATGAAAATAACAGGCCTCGGCTACCTCATTAAAGAGGGCTTCAAAAACGTCTGGCACAACAGGATCATGAGCATCGCTTCCGTTTGCGTGCTTGTTTCGTGTCTTGTGCTCACAGGCTCGGCTGTGCTTTTCTCCCGAAACGTCGCCAAGGTTGTTGACTCGGTCAGCGACAGCAACGAAACCACCTTTTATATCAAGGAGAACCTCTCGCGCGTTGAGGCGGTATACCTCGGACGTGATATCGCGAAGGTAAAGAATGTTTCGGATGTTGAGTATTTCTCAAAGGACGACGCGATCAAAAAGTACAAAAAGACGCTCGGAGAACAGATTTTTGAGCGTATGAGCGAGGATAATCCGCTGCCCGACGCGTATATCGTTACGATGAAGGATCTTTCAAAATACGATCAGACCGTAAAGGATATACTCAAAATCGAGGGCGTAAAAAAGGTGGCTAGCCGCCGCGAAACCGCCAAGAAGCTCACCAAGATAAACGATCTTGTCCAGACGATGAGCCTTTGGATCGTTGTGGCGCTTACGATCATCTCGCTGTTTATTATTTCGAATACGATCCGCGCGACTATGCACAGCCGCCGTTTTGAGATAAGTATTATGAAGTCCGTCGGAGCGACAAACCATTTTGTCAGGATACCGTTCGTTGTCGAGGGTATGACGCTCGGCCTGATCGCCGCCGTCATCTCGACTGTCGCGATGATCTTCCTTTATGACGGAGTTATGGGAATCGTCACCAACGTTATTCCCTTCACGGCTATTCCGATCACGGATGTTATCCTCTATGTCGCGGGAGCGTTTGTTGTTTCGGGTATGTTCATCGGAGCCGTTTCGGGCGTTATCTCGCTGAGAAAGTACCTGAAAAAGGAAGGCAACGAGATTTTAGGTTGGTAAAAACTGATTGATTCAAGGATATCCGCTCAGCTTGCCGTAAGCGGCAGCGAGCAACGGCTTGAGAGCCGTTTACGCCTTATCTGCCCACGGTAAGGCCGTAGGTTTTTGATGATTGTTTGTGGGATGAAAGGCTATGGCGATAAATATGACTAAAAAGCTGCTTTCGGCTTTTTTCGCCCTTGTGATGATGTGCTCGCCGTTTATGATTCCGACAGCGAGCGCCGACAAGGAAAGCGATTATCAGGCGCAGCTCGAGGAGCTGGCCGAGAAGGAAGAGGAATATCAGGCGCAGCTTGACGCCGCCGACTCTGACATCAGCGACAAGGAAGCGTACAGCGAAACCCTTGTTGAGCAGGTTGAAACGCTTAACGAGGAGATCAGCGTCTATACAAGCAGGATTGCCGAGCTCAACGACGATATCGCAGACAAACAGGCGGTAATCGACAAGGCTAACGCTGACGTTGAGGATCAGATGAAGGCTCTCAGAAAACGCCTTGTTGCGATCTATGAGGCAGGCGAGACGTCCGATCTTGAGATCATTCTCGGAGCTAAGGACTTCTCGGACTTCCTTGACAAGGTCGAGCTGGTAAAAACTCTTTCGGATTCCGACAAAAAGCTTATCAATAAAATCCAAAAGCGTCTCGACAAGGTTTCTGACGAGCAGGAACAGCTTATCGAGGATCGTTCCGAGCTTGAGGAGGACGAGGAAGCGCTTGAAAGCAAGCAGGAAAAGCTGAGCGAACTTCTCGGCGAGAACGAGGCGGTTCTCGCCGAGCTCTATCAGTCAAAGAGCGACGCTAAGGAACTTCTTGCCGACGCGCAGGCGAAGGAAAGCGAGATCAGAGATCAGCTTGAAGCTTACTACGCCGCGCAAAAGCCTAAAAGCGAGGAAAATAACAACGAAAACGGTAATTCATCCGACGATAACGGCGGCTCGGGCGGCGGTTCGATAAATGTTTCAGGTTCAGGCTACACTTGGCCTACTCCCGGTTGCTATGATGTCGGTTCACCGTTCGGCGAGGACAGAGGTTACAACCATATGGGTATCGATATTCTCGCTTCCATGGGCGACACGATCGTTGCCGCCGAGGGCGGTACGGTTATCGCCTCCTGTAACGAATGTACTCATAACTGGGGCAAGGACGGCTCCTGCGGTTGCGGCGGCGGTTTCGGAAACTATGTTATGATAGACCACGGAAACGGCTATTCAACCACCTACGGTCATATGACCTCTACCGCGGTATCCGACGGCGAGAGCGTGAGCAAGGGTCAGGTTATCGGTTATGTCGGTTCAACGGGTTGGTCGTCGGGCGCTCATCTTCATTTTGAGACGCGTCTGAACGGCGAAGCCTACGACCCGATGAGCGAGTATTGATTATGTTTTTTGAGCTCCCGAGAGATCGGGAGCTTTTATTTGTCCGCGGTTCACGCGGCTCCAAAAAAAACTTGACATATCAAGGCAAAAAAACTATAATTACTAAGTGTGTATTTTTTGAAAACTGAAAGGACTGATATATTTATGAAGAAGATCATGCTTACCGCCGAAGGCCTTGCGAAAATGGAGGAAGAGCTCCGTTATTTAAAAGGTGTAAGGCGTCAGGAGGTTGCCGAGAAAATCAAGATCGCGCGCTCCTACGGTGACCTTTCCGAGAACAGCGAGTATGACGAGGCTAAAAATGAGCAGGCGGTTCTCGAGGCGCAGATCCGCGATATCGAGGCTACCCTCAAAAACTATGAGCTCATAGATGAGAGCGACGAGAACGTTGACCACGTCCGTCTCGGCGCCAAGGTTAAGGTAGAGATGCTCTCCACAGGCTCCACTCGCGAGTTTACCATGGTCGGCGTTAACGACGTCAACCCCTCCGAGGGCAAAATCTCCGACGAAAGTCCCATAGGCAAGGCTCTCTCGGGTCACGCTATCGGCGATGTAGTTGAGGCGGAGGCTCCCAACGGCTCTATCGCCATGAAGGTTCTCGAGATCTCCAAGGCATAATAATCAGGCGATTTGTAATTTGCGGAAGTAATCAAAGAAAGGACGATTAGTATGGCTGACAATACTCAGCAGATCCAGATATCGAGCGATCCCGTAAAGGCTCGCTACGACAAGCTCAGAATTTTACAGGATATGGGTCGCGACCCCTTTGAGGTGACAACCTCCGACCGCGACACTACCTGCGGCGAAATAACCGAGAGGTTCGACGAGCTTGAGAACAAGACCGTGATCATCGCGGGTCGAGTTATGTCCAAGAGAGGCAAAGGCAAGGTTACATTCCTCGACGTTCACGACCTCACGGGCAAAATGCAGGTGTTCGCTAAGCGCGACGACCTCGGCGAGAACGAGTACGCTATTTTAAAGCGCTGGGATATCGGCGATATTGTTGAGGTCAAGGGCTTTGTGTTCAAGACTCAGATGGGCGAGATCAGCGTCCACGCCACAGCGGTAAAGCTTCTTTCCAAGTCGCTCCAGCCTCTTCCCGAGAAGTATCACGGACTTACTAACACAGACCTGCGTTATCGTCAGCGTTATACCGACCTCATTATGAATCCCGAGGTCAAGGACACATTTATCAAGCGTTCCAAGATCATTTCCGCTATTCGCCGTTTCCTTGACGGCGAGGGCTTTATGGAGGTCGAGACCCCAATGCTCGTAGCGAACGCGGGCGGCGCGGCGGCAAGACCGTTCTTTACTCATTTCAACGCCCTTGATGAGGATCTCAAGCTGAGAATCTCTCTTGAGCTTTACCTCAAGAGACTTATCGTAGGCGGACTTGAAAGAGTTTATGAAATCGGCAGAGTATTCCGCAACGAGGGTGTGGATACGCGCCACAACCCCGAGTTCACGCTTATGGAACTCTATCAGGCGTATACAGACTACAATGGTATGATGGATCTGACCGAGCGCCTTTACCGTCATGTCGCTCAGGAGGTTCTCGGCACAACCAAGATCACCTACGGTGGCGTTGAGATGGATCTCGGCAAGCCCTTTGAGCGCATTACTATGCTTGACGCGGTAAAGAAGTACTCGGGCGTTGACTTTAACGAGATCAAATCCGACGACGAGGCTAAGGCTGTTGCCAAGGAAAAGGGCGTTGAGTTCGAGAAAAGACACAAGAAGGGCGATATACTCAACCTCTTCTTTGAGGAGTTTGCCGAGGAGCATATGATCCAGCCGACATTTGTAATGGATCACCCGATCGAGATTTCTCCGCTTACAAAGAAGAAGCCGAGCGACCCGAACTACGTTGAGCGTTTTGAGTTCTTTATGAACGGCTGGGAGATGGCGAACGCCTATTCCGAGCTCAACGACCCGATCGACCAGCGCGAGCGCTTCAAGGCTCAGGAGGAGCTTCTCGCTCAGGGCGACGACGAGGCGAACACCACCGACGAGGACTTCCTCAACGCTCTTGAAATCGGTATGCCTCCCACAGGCGGCATAGGCTACGGCATTGACAGAATGGTAATGCTCCTTACCGATTCACCCGCCATTCGCGACGTTCTGCTGTTCCCGACAATGAAATCCCTCGATCAGCCGAAGAAGGCAGAAAAAGCGGAAAAGAAGCCCGCGGATTTTGAGTGCGCCTGCTTTACTTGCCCCTCTCAGGAGGAATGTAAGGCGGCTCAGGAAGCGGAATAGGCTACTATTTGACATTAACAATCCCCGAAAACCGTTTTTGTGCGGCTTTCGGGGATTGCTGTTTTTTCGAATTTTTATGCTTACACCAAAATTTACACCATTTTGTGCAGATAACAATCGGCTAAGCGAAATTAGTTGTTGAATTTTACGAAGAATTATGCTACAATTAATACATAAAATAATACAAGGAGGTTGTACTATGCCAAATATCAAACCGGTATCGGATTTACGAAACTACAACGAGGTGTTGAGCGATATAGCTGTCGGTGAGCCTGTTTTCCTGACAAAAAACGGCAGGGGAAGATACGCTATCCTAGATATTAAAGAATATGAAAAACTCCACGCTGAATTAAAACTCGTTAGCGAACTGCTTGCAGTCGAGCGGGAAAGAGAAGCAGGAGCGAAATATTATACTTTAGATGAAGTTGAGGATTCGCTGGACAAAATATTAGGAGATAATAATGTGTAAATATAAGGTGTTAGTTTCTCCGAAGGCGAAGGAAATGCTGGATGAGCATATTGATTTTCTTGCACAGGTTAATAAAGCTTCGGCAAGGAATAAGAAAAACGAGATAATAAAAGGATTACGTTCTTTATCTGATATGCCCGCAAGATTTCCTTTTTTTGAAAGCGATTATATCAAATCAGGCAAATACCACAAGATGTATATCGAGAAATGGTATCTTGTACTTTATCAAATTATAGATGATACCGTTTATGTAGAGTATATTATTGATTGCAGAGAGAATTACAGTTGGCTGTTAAGGTGAGGTGCTTATGGGAGGAAAAATTCTCGGCTCATGGAGTGGAATGCGAAAATATCTTGAGCAGGAAATGCTTGCGGAAAGCATGAAAGGCAGAATAAGGTATAGATGTACTACTTTTCCGGATATGGATGGTTGCGGGTTATTTGAGGTTTTTCTTGACGGTAAAACCTACAAACAGTTTTCGCTGGAAACTGTACAGTCTTACTTTATCAAAAACGGTATAGTTGAGCAAAAACCTCATCCGCTGAGTATACCCGAATATTGGGAGGACTTTTTGGAAACGCTTGAAAAGGCGCCAATGAATGAGCGTACGGAATATACAGATGATGAATTTAGTGAAGCTCTCCAAGCGTACAGAAACAGTGATATTGCCGAAAGTTTAGCCGCCGATAATCCGATACAGAATATGTTTGCCGTTTTAGACAGAAGGGTCGGCAAACGAACCTTAATAAAGATTAAAGATGAAATGTCGAAAACGCCGGAATGGTTAGATAGGCTATATGGAGAAAGGTGTAAGGCTGAGGGCGTTAAAGAATAACTCCCTTACACCAAAATGTACACCTTTTTAAACAATACAAATAATAGGTTATAATAACTTATAAAATCTCGGCATTTGTAGAAATCCGATTATAACGGGATATAACAGCTTATAAAAGGTTATAACATCAAGATCGCTTATATCCCGACGATGAAATCCCTCGATCAGCCGAAGAAGGCAGAAAAAGCGGAAAAGAAGCCCGCAGATTTTGAGTGCGCCTGCTTTACTTGCCCCTCTCAGGAGGAATGTAAGGCAGCTCAGGAAGCGGATAAACTTGAGAAATAATTGACATTAAAACTCCCCGAAAGCCGCTTTCTGCGGCTTTCGGGGAGTTCATTTGTATTATGTTTATGAAACTTACGCCAAACGGTTCAGAAAGTTGTGCAAGGCAAAAACAATCGCATATTTTAAAGAATTTGACCTTGATGGAGTAGTTTTTATCAAGGTCTTTTTTGTTTGACAGATAGACAAAACAAGGCTGAAATGATATAATTATGGAAAAATAAATCGAAATGCAGCGGAGGTGCGAATATGGACAATTCTGTAATAATCAGGGAAGAACGCCTGTCGCCAGAGGAATACATTGATTTCCTTAAAAGAACAGACTTAGGCTCTCAATATCCCAAGGAACGCTTTGAACAACGAATCAAAAAACTGGTTGACAATGTTTCTGTAAGTCTTGTTGCAAGGAATGAAAACAATTTAGTTGTCGGCGTGCTGTTCGGATTGACCGATTTTGCGTATTGGCTCTATGTAACCGACTTGGGAGTTGACAGGGCATATGAAAGACAAGGGATAGGAAAACGACTTATGAAAACCGCTCACTCAATTGCGGGCGGAGAGAAGGATATAGCTGTATATTTGATCGCGAACGAAAACGCCATTCCGTTTTATGAAAAACTCAGTATGAAAAAGTCAGACGATGTAATGCAGTACAACCATATTGAATGGACAGAGTTTACAGTACAATAGTCAGCCGTTAAATCTTGGTTAAAACATTGACCTTGAAACAAAATGCGTATATATTATTAATAGCAAGTCGTGGTTCAGGAGGACAACGCCGTGATTACGGAAACCCCGGTGCAAATCCGGGCGCTTGCTTTTTTATAGATTTTATTATGTGACCTTGATGGAGTAGTTTTCATCAAGGTCTTTTTTATATTTATTAGGGAGATAACATCTCCCCATCATCTCCCTTTACTTTAAATATCAAGGATGATATGATAATAGCTTAAAGTAACGTTGCTTAATAAATTTTAAGGAGTTGGTAGTAATGGAAAAATCTAAATCATATACAACATTCAGGATAAACGACACATCGTGGGTATTTAGCCCTCAAAAGTTCCGTTCGTTGATTGAGGAAAGGAAGAGAAGCGAAAAATGTTTGATCGGTCGGTGTATTTCCTTTACTCACGAGGGATAAATATCCTTCTTGGAAACAATATAAAAATCTCTCATATAGTGACTTAAAGCTTGTTTTGACAGCATTTGTACGACACTAATATTATCACTCTCTTTTTTGCGGGCAGCCTTGTAATAAGGTTGCCTGCTTTTGTTTGACGGATAGACAAAAGCAGGCTGAAGTGATATAATTATATAAAACAAATCGGAATCTAGTGGAGATAATCAAATGACTGCCGTTAAAATAGTTTTTGCCATTGTGTTTTTTGCTGTTGCCGGATTACTATTGCTTTTTGGGATCAGAAGCTTTATGGAACGAGGATTTTTACTCAATAACGCCTACATCTATGCAACCAAAGAAGAACGGAAAACAATGAATAAAAAACCGTATTACCGACAGTCAGCGATCGTATTTTGTGTTTTAAGTATTGCGTTTGTTATCATCGGATTATCTGTGCTTTTTCAAAACGGTAACATTGGCTTGCTTGTAATACCAATTGCCGTTTTAGCTATCATATACGCAATAGTATCTTCTGTTTTGAATAATAAGCGTAAAAAGTAACGGGCAAAAATCCTGTTACGTGAAATAATTGAAAAATAACCCAAAATGTAAGAAGAAGCTCAAATGACAGTCTTTGAAAGCGTTTTGGGGGATTGTTTTTTTTGGTACTATGTGGTATAATATCGTATGATAAACCATCAGGGGAGGGATAAGTATGCAGTTTTTGTTTGGATTATTCTTTTTTCTGTTTTTCCGAATAAGCTCGTGGCTTTGCTCGGTTCCGATGTGGGCTACGCTGATACTGCATTTTACCGTCGGCTTGCCGATCTACTGGTTCTGGCTGACGCTTGCCGTGTGGATACTCGCGGGCGTTATCCGCTATCTGCTGATCGGCTTCGCGAGGTGGGGAGGAAGCTACGAAACTCCTCACCGCGAGAACAAAAATCCCTACTCGGCTTCAAATTCCGATATTTTTAAAAAATAGGAGTACGTATATGGCTATGGCAAAATCAAAAGGAAAGCGCTTTGCGCCGCGGATCGGCTCAAAGTCGCCCAACTACTGGCTAATTTACACCCTCGTTTTTGCGGGAGTTTTCGCGCTGACATACAGCTATTTCTTCTTCTCGGGAAAGCTGATGATTTGGTTTTCGGACGCGAAAAACCAGCACCTGACCTCTCTGTCGTTCCTCGGAATATGGCTCAGAGACACCTTCGGAGGGCTGTTCAAGAATCATTCGCTTAATTTCGCGACTTATTCTTTCGGTCTTGGCTACGGCGGAGATATTGTGCAGATACTGCATTACTATGTTTTCGGCGATCCGCTGAACCTGCTGTCGGTGTTCGTCCCGAGCGCTCAGACCTATATCCTCTACTCGTTTTTGATCGTAGTAAGGCTTTATCTCGCGGGTCTTGCGTTCTCTAAGCTCTGCTTCTTCTTTAAGCCGGACAGGGCAAAGTCCCCCGTGCTCGCGGGCGCTTTGATCTACGTTTTCGGCGGCTTCGCGCTGTTTACGGCGTCGCGTCATCCGTATTTCATCAACCCGATGATCTACTTCCCGATGATCGTAGCGGGCGTTGAGAAGATAAGACGCAAGGAATGTCCCGTTGTGTTCATTCTCGGAGTTTTCCTTTCTGCTGTCAGCAACTTCTATTTCTTCTATATGATAGTTATCTTCACGGTGCTTTATGTGCTTGTGAAGCTGATCACAACACGCAAGGAGCTCACGCTCAAAGACGGCTTCTTCTTTATTCTCAGGCTCGGCATTTACGCTGTGCTCGGAGTCGTTATGGCGGGCGTTATATTGCTTCCCGTTGTGCTCCAGTTCCTCAGCGATCCCAGAGCGGGAGCGGGAATGAAGTACGACCTCGTGTATAATATAGTTTATTACAAGAGACTGCTAGGCACTATTCTCGGTCTGGGCAGCACCAACAGAGAGTGGACGTATATCGGACTTACGGGCTTGTTCCTGCCTGCCTTATATACGATGTTCGCAGGCAGAAAAAAGCGCCTTGAGCTCAAGATCGCCTTTATCGCGATGACCGCATTCCTCGTTATTCCGACCGTCGGACATATGCTCAACGGTATGAGCTACGCCGCCAACCGCTGGTGCTGGGCGTACGGTCTGCTCGGCGCGTATATCGTGACCGACACGGCGGAGGATATGTTCAGCCTCAGCCGCAAGGATCTGATAAAGTGCGGTGTGTTTATCGCGATTTACGCGGCGGTATGCGCTGTGCTGAGATTGTCGCTGACAGAGGGCGCCGAGATACAGATCATCATCGCTCTGCTCACGCTTTTTGCTATTCTCGTTATCGGCACAGCCGACAAGCCGAGCATATCCTTTGACAAAAGGAAGGCGGCTGTCATTCTCGCCGCGGCTGTAATCGGAGTGAACTTCAGCGCGTATTTTGGAATGTCGGATATCAAGAGCAATTTCCTTAATAAGTACGACGATTTTTCCAACCATAAAACGCGCTTTACCGCCAACGAAGCAAATCTGCTCAAGCAGCATTACGATAACGGCAACTTCTGCCGCTATACTGGCGCAAAGCTTACCAAAAACTCTTCACTTCTCAACGGTAATTCCTCGACGCAGTATTATTTCAGCCTTTCAAATCCCAATATTTTCGAGTTCTTCAACGAGCTTGACGTCAATATCTCGATGGGTCAACTATATTATGACCTTGACGACAGAGCCGCGCTCAATACCCTCGCAAACGTAAAATACTTCGCTTCGGCATATGGCACGGTCAAGCCCGACAACACCGTTAAGGACAAGAACAAAAAGCGTGTGCCCTACGGCTTTAACATGAACGGCGAGAGCTGGGTGTTCAACACTATGGGCGAGTTGAAAAGAGCCGACGGCGTCAACGACCTTTCGGATTACAATATCCTCAACGCCGTTACCGTCTACACAAACAAGGACAGACTTCCGTTCGGCTACACCTACGACAGCTATATCCCGCGTGAAAAATACGAGAGCCTGACCTCTCTGCAAAAGCAGGAGGCTATGCTCCAGGGTGTGGTTCTCGACGAGAAAACCTCCGATATCAAGGAGGCTGACCCGAGCTTTACGGGCGTGGAGATACCCTATACCGTAAGAGCGAAGGGTCAGACCGCGGCTGTTGTTGACAAAAATACCTTTGTTACCGTCAAGAAAGGCGCCAAGATCGTGCTCGATCTCAAGGGTATGGAAAACTGCGAGACCTACGTCTGGTTCAAGGGCGTCGATTTCAAGGGAACCAACCCCGCCGACCTTTACAACGACGACGAGAGCATTGATCCGAACAATGTATATACCTCCGAGGAATGGGAGGATCTTCCCAAGATCAGACGCGACAAAATCAGCCGCAAGGGTGAGGAATATTACGAGCCGACCAAGATCCACTTCAAGGCTATCGGAATGAGCAAAAAGCAGAAGGTCGCTAAGTCGGTGCTCTACAACACTCCCCGTTACAACTGGTACGAGGGCAAGCATGACTTCCTTATCAACCTTGACTATGAGAAGGACGCGAAGAAGCATATCGTCCTCAAGTTCCCCTACGCGGGCACTTATAAGTTTGACGATATCAAGGTGTTCTGTCAGCCTATGACCGACTATTCGGATCAGGTCAAGGCTCTCAAGCAAGACAAGCTCCAAAAGGTCGATTTCCATTACCTGCCCGAGAGCAAGGCGACGAATGAGATCACGGGAGAGATATCCTTAAAAGAAAACAAAGTCCTGCTTCTTTCTATTCCGTACTCAAACGGCTGGAAGGCTTACGTGGACGGCAAGGAGGCTGAGCTGATCCGAGGTAACACGATGTTCTCCGCGCTCAAGCTTACAAAGGGTAATCACAAGATCCGCCTCAATTACGACACTCCGTGGCTCAAGGTCGGACTGCTGATGAGCGCCGCGGGCGTGCTGGCGTTTATCGCGCTGATTGTTTTAAGAAAAATATACCTGAAGAAAAAGAGCTCCTCAGGAGCTCTTTTTCAACATTGAAGCGCAAAGCGCGGCGCGCGGGGGAAAACACTTGATTTTATGCTTGCGTTGTGATAATATTGTTTTTATAATATATCAAAACAGATAATGTCCCCGTGATACAGGGTAGGGGATATCATCTCGGTTCAGAGGTCGGATACGATCCTCTCAGTCGGCTTTGATAAAAGCGAAACTTTGAAAGGGGTCTTTAAAATGAGATCAGATTTAATGAAAACAGGCGCGACGCGCGCTCCTCAGCGTTCGCTGCTTAAGGCTATGGGTCTTACCAACGAGGAGATCAAGCGTCCCTTTATCGCGGTCGTAAACTCCAAGTCGGATTATATTCCCGGTCACAAGCACCTCAACGATATTTCCGCGAAGGTTATGGAAGGTATCCGCAACGCGGGCGGCGTTCCCTTTGAGTTTAATACCATCGGTGTTTGCGACGGTCTCGCAATGAACCACAAGGGTATGAAATACAGCCTCTGCTCGCGCGAGCTTATCGCCGACTCTATCGAGGTTATGCTCACGGCTCATCCGCTCGACGCGGTAGTTTTCATCCCCAACTGCGACAAGATCGTTCCCGGTATGCTGCTCGCGGCCTGCCGTCTTAACCTTCCCGCTATATTTGTTTCGGGCGGTCCCATGCTCCCCGGTGAGTACAACGGCGAGAAATACGGACTTTCCGAGATGTTTGAATACGTAGGCGCTCACGCCGCGGGCAAGATCACGGACGAAGAGCTTGAGGCTTATGAGGATCATGCTTGCCCCACCTGCGGCTCCTGCTCGGGTATGTATACAGCTAACTCAATGAACTGTCTCACAGAGGCTATCGGTATGGGACTTCCCGGAAACGGAACCCGTCCCGCGATCTCGGGCGCCAGACGCGCGCTCGCCGAGGAAGCGGGCGAGAGGATAATGGAGCTTCTCAAGCAGGATATCCGTCCCAGAGATATCATCAACGAAAAGAGCTTTGAGAACGCTCTGCGCTGTGAGATGGCGCTCGGCTGCTCCAGCAATACCGTTCTCCACCTTCTTGCTATCGCGTATGAGGCGGATGTTCACGTTGATATCGACGTGATCGATAAAATCAGCAAGACTACTCCCCAGATCTGTAAGCTCAATCCCGCCGGAAAAATATTTATCACCGACCTTAACGAAAAAGGCGGTATCCCCGCTGTTATGAAGGAGCTCTCCAAAAAGGGCATCATCAACGAGGATTGTATCACCGTTAAGGGCACGGTCGGCGAGCGTATCAAGAACGCTCCCGCTCCCGACGGCGAGATAATCCACACCGTTGAGAATCCGCTCAGACAGGACGGCGGTATCGCGATCCTGTTCGGCAACCTCGCTCCCGACGGCGCTGTTGTAAAGCAGGGCGCCGTTGCTCCCAATATGATGAAGAACACAGGCCCTGCCCGTGTATTTGACAGCGAGGAGGACGCCTGCGACGCGATCTACGGCGGAAAAATCAACCCCGGCGACGTTGTTGTTATCCGTTATGAGGGTCCCAAGGGCGGTCCCGGAATGAGAGAAATGCTTGCTCCGACCTCCGCGCTTGTCGGAATGGGACTTGATAGCTCCGTTTCGCTCATCACCGACGGACGCTTCAGCGGCGCGACAAAGGGCGCGGCTGTCGGCCATGTAAGCCCCGAGGCGGCTTCTCACGGTCCTATCGGTATCATCGAGGAGGGCGACACCGTAACGGTTGACATCACGGGACGCGCTCTTACTCTCCATATCAGCGACGAGGAAATGGCTAAGAGACTTGAAAGCTTCACTCCTAAGACTAAGGAGCTTTCGGGTTACCTCAAGCGCTACGCGAAGCTCGTCACCTCGGGCTCCACAGGCGCGGTATTTGAAAAATAACAAAGCTTTGAATCAAAAAAGGACTGCTTCGGCAGTCCTTTTCGTTTTTTTATTTGGCTTTTCTGAAAACCCATTCGGATATTTTCTCGCCCTTGACCATATAGGCCTTGTTTGCCATTTTTGCCAGAGGGTCGTCGTTGTGGCTGTCGGAGTAAAATTCTTCGATCTCGCCGCCGTATTTTTCCTTGAAAAGCCTGACCTTTTCGTCGCCGTGACAGTTTTCGCCTGTGTAGAGCCCTGTTTTTACGTCGACGCGCGAGGCGATTAGGTTTTTTATTCCGAGCTCGTCGCATATCGGGCGCAAAAGAAAGTACGGTGACGCCGAAATAACCAGATCGTCGTCGCGGTGCTGTTCAATATAAAACCTTTTGATGTTCCTCTTGTGAGTTTTCCAGAAGTCGGGGACGTCACGTTCGGAGTCGATCTTTCTCAGGAAACGGTACATTTTTTCCTTCATCATCGTTTTGGTGCCGCGGTTCAGCACATAATACTTGACGGCTCCCTTTACAAGCGGGAACATCAGCGGAAAAATTGCGGGATGTCTTTTCAGACAGAAAAGATAGAAGTGCATCGTCGAATCGCCGTCGTAAATCGTTTTGTCAAAATCGTAAACATTCATATAATCTCAACCTGTTTTTTCGTTTTTCGGCTATTATTATACTGTATAAAGGCGGATTTTTCAATATAAACGTACATTTTCATCGTTTTAGCTCTTGTCGAGAGGGCTGTTTTGCTGTATAATTACTATGAGTATATATGTGTTAGAGGAGAGAGGCTGTGTTCGGCTACGTCAAAATCCGAAAAAGCGAATTGCTTGTGCGCGAGTACGAGGCTTACAAAAGCGCCTACTGCGGTCTTTGCAGGCAGCTCGGCAAAGATTATTCGGTGCTCACGCGGTTAATACTAAGCTACGACTGCACCTTTTACGCGATCTTTCTGATGTCGCTGAGGCGTTCCTGCCCGGGCTTTGAGAGAAAGCGCTGTCGGTTCAATCCTCTGAAAAAATGCTCCTTCTGTCAGTGCCGCGACGACGCCATGAGAAAGGCGGCGGCGCTCAGCGTGATACTTGCGTATCACAAGCTAGATGACAATATCCGCGACGGCTCGTTCTTCAAGCGGGTCGGGCTGAAGATCGTCAGACCGTTTTTCTCCCGACAGCTCAAAAAGGCGCGCAAACGTTATCCCGAGCTGTGCGATATCGCCGAAAGGATGATGAAGGCTCAGGCTGTCGCCGAGGAAACGGACGGCTGCGGGCTCGATATGGCTGCCGACCCGACCGCCGCTATGCTCTCGGACGTTCTCGCGCTTGAGGCGAAAAATGAGACCGAAAGCCGTATTTACCGACAAATAGGCTACGGACTCGGGCGGTTTATTTACCTTATCGACGCCGCAGACGATTATTGCGACGATATTAAGTCGGGAAATTTCAACCCGTTTGAAACGACGCGGGAAAACAAAATTGAAGTTATGAACAATAATCTCTCCCAAGCTCTCGCGAGTGTTTTTGACGCGTACAATCTTTTGGAGCTTGTGGATTTCAAGGGGATTATAGACAATATTATTTTACTCGGTCTGCCTTCCGTTCAGGCTGAGATCATTGAAAAAGTGAAGGTGAAATATGAAGGATCCGTATGAAGTACTCGGTGTGAGCCGAAACGCGAGCGAAAGCGAGATCAAATCCGCTTACCGTGAGCTCGCCAAGAAATATCACCCCGACAACTACACCGACAGTCCTCTTGCCGATCTGGCGGAGGAAAAGATGAAGGAGGTCAACGAGGCCTACGACTTCATTATGCAGGAGAAGAAGAACGGCGGCTCCTCGGTAGGCGGCGGTGCGTACAACAACGCCTATAACGCTTCCTCTCAGTACGCTAACGTGAGGATGATGATTCAGCAGAACCGTCTTGACGAGGCAGAGCAGATACTCGATTCCGTAACGGGCGACCACTCCGCCGAGTGGTACTTCCTCAGAGGAATGTGTTATTACAGACGCGGCTGGGCTCAGCAGGCTGTACAGCATTTTCAGCGCGCGTGCACGATGGAGCCGAACAATATGGAGTATCGTCAGGCGCTCAACAATATGTCGCGTCAGCAGAGCTACGGCTTCGGCGGCTATAACACAACAGGTATGAACCAGCAGAGCCAGTGCGGAGTTTGCGACGTCTGCGCGGGACTTATGTGTATGGACTGCCTGTGCAGAGGTTGCTGCTGATGAAAAAGGATAGCTTCAGGATCGCTTTCTGCGGCTTGATCAGCGCTCTGTCGCTTGTGTTTATGCTGATGACCTCGCTGATCCCCGTAGGGACCTACACGTTTCCCGTTATTGCGGGAGTGCTGCTTGTAGCGGTGGTGATCGAATTCGGATGGAAATGGGCTTTCGGCGCCTTTGCCGCTGTTTCGCTGTTGTCGTTGTTTCTGGCGGGAGACAAGGAGGCGGTTGTCTATTTTATCGCGTTTTTCGGTTTTTACCCGATCATCAAGAGCTGTATCGAACGGCTCAAGTCGCGCGCGGTCCAGTATTTGATCAAGTACGCGGTATTCAACGTATGTATAATCGCGGCGTTCTTTGTCTGTAAGCTTGTTTTAATGATCCCTGACGAGGAGTTCACCATCGGAGGTTTTTATATTCCGTGGGCGTTTCTGATCGCGGGCGAGGTTTTCTTCCCTCTTTACGATATGTGCGTGACTGTTATTGTCACAAATTACATACTCAGAGTAAGAAACAAGCTGTTTAAAATAAAGTAAGAAAAATTGAAGTTTTGAAATAGGTAATGGATATGAAGTTAATTAAAAAGCTGACCGTAGCGCTGACTGTGATTGCCGTTATTCTCACGGCGGCCGCCTTGAGCGCGTCTGCCGCGGAGAACTATCCGTCCGCTTACATAAATACGTCCGAGGTCAATATAAGGAGCGGCGCGGGCACAAGTCACAGTATCATCGCGAACGTGGGCAAGGGCACAAAGGTAACTTTGCTCAACGGCAGACGTTTTAACGCCGATTGGTATCACATCAAGCTTAATTCGGGTCAGAAGGGTTATGTGCACCACGATTATCTGACGATCAACAAAAACCAGCTCTATATCCCGTCAAAATCATCGGGATACGCGGGCTATACGGTCACATATACTAATTTTGTGAACACTACGGGTTCTACACCAAAATGGACAAGCTCAAACACCAAGCTCGCCACCGTCAAAAACGGAGTTGTCTCCTGCCATAAGGAGGGCAGTGTGACGATAACCGTCAAGGCGGGCTCGAAAAGCGCGTCCACCGCGCTTACGATCAAAAAAGCCGAGGTCACAGTTTCCGCGACAAGTCTTGAGCTCTATACCGATGACGACCCCGTTTCGCTGACTTATCACTGCGCCAAGCCCGTGAATCTCACCAGCTCCGACACAAATGTCGTGACGGTCAGCTCGGGCGGAAAGATCACACCCGTAGCGGCGGGAAGCGCTAAGATCACGGTCAAGAGCAAATCCGATTCCGCGACCTGTTCCGTTACGGTCAAGAAGCGCGTGATCAACCTCAGCGTAACCAAAACGACGCTTTATGCCGACTGTTACGCTGTCATCACGCCATCGGGCGGCAAGTACGCGTACAGCTACAAGAGCAGCGATACGGGCGTGTTGACTGTTGATAAAAACGGCTGGGTCAAGGGAGTTTCGGCAGGAAAGGCGAAGGTCACGGTAACAAGCGGAAGCCTGACAAAGACCAAAACCTTTACCGTCAAGGCAAATTCGGGTCTGAGCATAACCAAGGATTCCGCGACGATTTACGCCGGGGTCACGCTCTATCTCAAGGCCTCGGACAGCGTAACGTGGAAGTCGAGCGACACCTCGATCGCGAAGGTCGATGAAGGCTTTGTACACGGTGTAAAAAAAGGAAAGGTGATCATCACCGCCTCAAATTCCTCGGGCGCGCGCGACTGCGTGATCACGGTCAAATCGGCCGAGCCCGTCAGGTTTGTATATACCTCTCAAAATTCTGTTCTGCTCGGCAAAAAAGCAAAGCTTTACGCGATCACCGACACAAAGCGTCAGGCGGTCAAGTTCAAGCTGACCGACAAGAGCGGCAACGTGACATGGGTCAAGAACGCGACAAAAAAAGCAAAGGATTCGCGTTATTTCTGGACTGCCGAGACTACGATGACAAAGGCGGGAGCCTACACCATCGAGGCGTACTCGCGTTCGAGCTCGGGCGCAAAATTCTGCACCTCTAACGGCGGCAAATCAACTTTCTTCGTCAGCAGTACCTCTGACAGGCTCACCACGACCTACGGCGAGAGGCGCGCCACCACAGCGCTGATCAGGGATATCGCAACGTTTGAGGGCTTTCTTCCCAAGGTCACGCCCGACGAGCTCGTCGCGGACACGCCGACCGTCGGTTACGGCAGAGTTGTTTTTGAGGGCACGACCTTTTATAACTCTATGACGCAGGACGAGGCTTTCGCGTATCTCGTAAAAACCGTCAACGATTCAGGCTTTACCGCGAGAACGAACAAGCTTCTTCACGACAATAATATCAAGTACAACCAGCCTCAGTTCGACGCGCTTGTGTGCTTTGCCTACAACCTCGGCGCATACGCGCTTGAGAGCGACGATGAGATCATCGGGATCCTCAACAACACCTACGGCAAGGCTTCGAACAAGCTCAAGGGCTACATAAACGGCGAGGGCGTCGCGCTCAGGGAAAAGCCCGACACAGGCTCGACAAACCTTAAGTCGCTTTCGGCTTACACGACCGTGACTCTCGTTTCGACCAAGGTTTACAACAACTGCTGGTTCAACGTAAAGGTCGGGAACAAGGAGGGCTACGTAAAGAAGGGGTACGTTACACGACGCACTACCTCAACCTCCATACGCGACCTTCGCAATATCAATTACTCTAAATTCCGCGACTGGATGCTGGCGCGGCACCACGCGAGCGGAAGCTGCTATTGGGGACTTCTCTACCGCAGGATCGACGAGGTCGAGATGTTTATGTTCAACGATTACGAGATCGACGGCAGCGAGAACAAATACAATATGCGCTATTACTGTCCCAAAAGCCCGGGTTTCGGAATAGGATAGTATAAATTGAATAAGTCCCGCATATTTTTCAGTAGGACAAGTTACCGAAAGAGGGATTATATGCAGGGCTTAGTGTTTACATACAGAAAGAAAAGGACGCGCCGAAGCGAAAAGCTCCGCGAAAAAGCGCCCGAAATAAAAAAAGCGCTGGCAAAATGGGGCGCCGTGATGTTTTTCTCGGCGGCGCTGGCGGGCGGACTGCTGTGCGGCTGTCTTACGGCAGGCGGACTAAAGCCCGACACGTTGAAAAATCTTGATTTTTTCTTTACCACAAATTTGCCTGACAGATTATCGGGCGGAGCGCTGAACGCTTTTACCGCGAGCTTCGGCTCGGGCTTTCTGTTCCTTTTGTCCGCGTTTCTGCTCGGGCTCAGCCTCTGGGGAGCGGCGGCAATGCCGTTCGTCGCATTCTTCAAGGGCTACGGCGTCGGAGTGAGCGCGGGATATCTCCTTATGACCTATGGTCTAAAGGGTTTGGTTTTTTATCTTACGGCCCTGCTTCCGGGTATCGTTGTGTTCAGCATGGCGCTGATCTACGAGCTTGGCTCGGCTTATCATATGTACCGAAAAATACTCAAATCGCTTTTCTCAAAGGCGTGCGGCTCGTTCTTTAAGGACGCGCTGCGTGAGTATTCGAGGCGTTCTTTGCGGTATCTGGCGGCTTCGCTTGCCGCGGCGCTGATCGATACCGCGCTGTGGGCTTGTCTCGCGGGATTATTTTTCTGAAAATGAGGGATTGGATTTGGAAAAAACAAAACTGGGTTTCGTCCGGTTTTTTAACGGGTATTTCAAAAGCTTTCACAAGCTGCTTGCGGTAAATTTACTGTTTTCTCTGCCGTCGGCGGCGATCATCACGCTTGTGATCCTGATAAACACGCTTTCGGGTCTGAACAACGGATTTATCGCGTTTTTACCGATAATTCTCTGTTTTCCTTTTTTGCCCGGAGTAGTTGTCGTAACGCGTAATCTTGCCAGAGGAGACGAGAGCGTTCCCGTTTTGTCGCTGTTCTTCTCGGCGCTCAGGGAAAACTTTCTTCGGTTTTTCGTGCACGGCGTTGTATTTTATCTGGCTTATTTCTTCTGTTACTCGTCGATAGCGCTTTACTGGAATCTGGGCGAGAACAACGCGTTTTTCTACATTCCGCTCGGTATTGTTATAATGATCGCGATCGCCGCGCTGTTCACAGCGTACAACGTTCCGACGATGACCGTTACATTTGACCTTGGAATGGGTACGATCTATAAAAACTCGTTTTTGATGAGCTTTGGTGAGATCAAGAACAATTTCTTCTCCACGGTCGGTCTCGCGCTGACCTTTCTCGTGATCGCGACGATCTACCTCGCGATCCCCGAGCTGCTGATCAGGAATATCGTGGTTATCTCGATAATCGCGCTGGTCGTTCCCGCGACGGTGTTCTTTATCATAAATTTCTACTGCTTTAAGGATATGGCTAATATGATCGCGGAAAACGGCGCTGTCTCGGCGGGGATCAAGGCGGAAAACGAAAAGCAGGAGGAGGAAGAGCCCCTCGATTTTTCCACGCTCGACCTTGACGAAAACAAGGACGACGATGAATACCTGTTCTTTAACGGTAAAATGATGAAGCGGAAAACACTGCGCGAAATGGCAAAGCAGCAAGCCGAAAATAAGTAATAAACGCAAAAGAAAGGAGCCGTCATAAGGACGGCTCCTGTTTGTTTGTGTATTTGGATCAATGCTTGATAATGCTCTTGCCTGTCATTTCGGGAGGCTGGGGGAGACCCATGATCTCGAGCATTGTCGGAGCGATGTCGGCGAGAACGCCGCCTTCTCTGAGCTCGCACTCATGTCCGATCACGCAGAACGGAACGGGATTTGTGGTGTGAGCGGTAAAGGGCTTGCCGTCGTCGTCGATCATCTTGTCGGCGTTGCCGTGGTCGGCTGTGATGATAGTCACGCCGCCCATTTTCGCGACAGCCTCGGTGACCTTGCCGACGCACTCGTCAACCGCTTCAACAGCCTTGACCGCCGCGTCGAACACGCCTGTGTGACCTACCATATCGCAGTTTGCGAAGTTGAGTATGATCATATCGTACTCGCCGCTCTCGATCGCGGGAACGAGCTTCGAGGTGACCTCGGGAGCGCTCATCTCGGGCTGGAGGTCGTAGGTAGCTACCGCGGGGGACTTAACGAGGATCCTGTCCTCGCCCTCGTACTGCTTCTCTACACCGCCGTTGAAGAAGAACGTTACGTGAGCGTACTTCTCGGTCTCGGCGATCCTGAGCTGACGCATATTAAGGCTCGAAATGTACTCGCCGAGCGTGTTCTCAAGGCTCTGCGGCTTGAACGCAACCTCAACGTTGGGCATAGTCGCGTCGTACTGAGTCATACAAACGTAGGTGAGAGGGAAGAAACCGTTCTTTCGCTCAAAGCCCTTGAACTCGGGGTCAACGAGCGTTCTGGTGATTTCTCTGGCTCTGTCGGGACGGAAGTTGAAGAAGATAACGCTGTCGTTGGGCTTGATCGTGTCGCCGCCCTTGACTACGATCGGAACTACGAACTCGTCGGTCACCTCGTTGTCATAGCTGTCCTGAATGCCCTGAACGGGACAATCAGCCTCAACGCCCTTGCCGTAAACAAGCGCGGAGTACGCTTTTTCAACGCGCTCCCAGCGGTTGTCTCTGTCCATAGCGTAGTAACGGCCCGAGACAGTGGCGATCTTTCCGACGCCTATCTCCTTCATCTTTTCGACAGCTTCTGCGACATATTCCTTCGCGGAAGCGGGAGGAACGTCACGACCGTCAAGAAAAGCGTGGACGTAAACCTTCTCCAGACCCTTTGACTTAGCAAGCTCAAGTATGCCGTAAAGGTGGGTGAGGTGGCTGTGGACTCCGCCCGGGGACATAAGACCCATCAGGTGGAGGCTTGTGCCGTTCTTGAGAGCGCTGTCCATCGCATTAACGATCGCCTCGTTTTGACCGAGCTTGCCCTCGTCGATCGTTTTTGTGATCCTTGTGAGCTCCTGATAAACGATCCTGCCCGCGCCGATGTTGGTGTGACCGACCTCGCTGTTTCCCATCTGACCGTCGGGCAGACCAACGTCCAGACCCGAAGCGCCGATCTGTGTGAGGGGATTCTCGCTGAAGAGGATGTCAAGGTTCTTGGTTTTGGCGGCGGCGATAGCGTTGCCCTCGGGCGGCGCTATGCCGAAGCCGTCAAGTATCATAAGTAATAAAGGCTTTTTCATATAAGGTTCACCTTAACCCTTTGTAGCCGCGTCAATGATCGCGCCGAACTTAGCGGCAACGAGAGAAGCTCCGCCGATAAGACCGCCGTCGACATTTTCCTTGGAGAGAAGCTCCGCGGCGTTGGCGTCGTTCATTGAACCGCCGTACTGGATAGTGATAGCCTGAGCTGTTTCTTCGTCATATTTCTTGGCAAGCTCCGCTCTGATGAACGCGCAAACCTCTTCTGCCTGCTCGGCTGTGGCGGTTTTGCCTGTGCCGATAGCCCAAACGGGCTCGTAAGCGATGATGGTTTTCTTGGCGTCCTCAGCGGAAACGTCGTAGAGATCAAGCTTGATCTGACGGGCGATGACCTCCTCGGTGATGTCGCATTCGCGCTCCCAAAGAAGCTCGCCTACGCATACGATGGGCTTGAGACCCGCTGCCAGAGCGGCCTTTGTTCTCTTGTTTACGGTCTCGTCGGTCTCGCCGAAGTACTGACGGCGCTCGCTGTGACCGATCACAACATACTCAACGCCCATTTCCTTGAGCATACCTGTGGAGATTTCGCCTGTGAAAGCGCCGCTCTCCGCCCAATGGCAGTTCTCAGCGCCGATTTTTACGTTAGTGCCCTTTACTGTGTCAAGAGCGACGGAAAGGTCAACATAGGGAACGCACGCGATAACCTCGCAGCCTGCGTCCTTCGCAACGGGGATGATCTCCTCTAAAAGGATCTTCGCCTCGGAGGGAGTCTTGTTCATTTTCCAGTTGCCTGCGATAACAGCCTGTCTTTTAGCTTTATTCATAATAAAATCTTCCTTTCGGTAAATTGTTAACAGCGCGGGCAGATATTCACCCACCCGCGCGGTTTTGTTGATTATGCTTTATTACGCTTTGTCGGCGATAACGTCGATTCCGGGGAGAACCTTGCCCTCGAGATACTCGAGAGAAGCGCCGCCGCCTGTGGAGATGTGGCTCATCTTGTCAGCAAAGCCGAGCTGGATAACCGCGGCCGCGCTGTCGCCGCCGCCGATGATCGTTGTCGCGTCTGTCTCGGCAAGAGCCTTGGCTACCGCGATCGTGCCCTTTGCGAGGATCGGGTTCTCAAATACGCCCATAGGTCCGTTCCAAACAACAGTCTTTGCGGACTTGACCGCGTCGGCGAAGAGCTCCATGGTCTTGGGGCCGATGTCGAGGCCTTCCATATCTGCGGGAATGCTGTCAACGTCAACGGAGCTGACCTCGATCTCTGCGTCGATCGGGTTCGGGAAGTCGGAAGCGATCGTTGTGTCGATGGGGAGAAGAAGCTTTTTGCCGAGCTTTTCTGCCTTTTCGATCATTTCCTTGCAGTAGTCAAGCTTGGTGTCGTCAACCAGCGATTTGCCGATTTCCATACCCTGAGCCTTTAAGAAGGTGTAAGCCATACCGCCGCCGATGATGAGAGTGTCGCACTTCTCGAGAAGGTTGGAGATAACGTTGAGCTTGTCCGCTACCTTAGCGCCGCCGAGAATGGCAACGAAGGGTCTTACGGGATTCTCAACCGCGTTTCCGAGGTAGTCGATCTCCTTCTGCATAAGATAGCCTACGGCTGTGTCCTTGATGTGGTTTGTGACGCCCGCTGTGGAGCAGTGAGCGCGGTGAGCAGAGCCGAACGCGTCCATAACGAATACTTCCGCGAGAGAAGCAAGCTCGCCCGCGAAGGGCTCGAGGTTCTTGGTTTCTTCTTTTCTGAAGCGGGTGTTCTGGAGAAGAACGACGTCGCCGTCCTTCATAGCCGCTACGGCGGCCTTAGCGTTCTCGCCTACGACCTCATCGTCGTTCGCGAAAACAACATCCTGACCGAGAAGCTCGGAAAGTCTGACCGCTACGGGAGCGAGGGAGAACTTCTCCTCGGGGCCGTTCTTCGGCTTGCCCAGATGAGAGCAAAGGATCACCTTGCCGCCATCGGCGATGAGCTTCTTGATCGTGGGTAAAGCAGCTGTGATGCGGTTGTCGTTGGTGATAACGCCGTCCTTGAGCGGAACGTTAAAATCAACTCTTACCAGTACCTTTTTGCCTTTTACGTTGATATCATCAACGGTTACTTTGTTCAGTTTCATTTTACATCAATCCTTTCTGGGTAAATAACTTTACAGTTACTGTCATTATACAACAAAACGCTCTGTTTAGCAATAGCAAAGCGGTAAAATTCCGTCAATTTATCTAAATTTTTGAGTATTTACAATCACACTGAGAGCGTATTCCTTTTAAATCGCCTATCAATAAAATAATGGTTGTAATAATTTTGGAAATGTGTTAAAATAAAATGTACGTTTTGTACACAAATCAACATAAAAAGAAGTGAAAAAATGAGTTCAAAGACCAAAAATAATCCCGCCCCAAAACAAACTGTTCTCTCGGATAGACTGAAAAACAGGGGTGAACGCGAAAAGCGTATACAGCTTGATTTTGTTTTCGGCGCTATGATGATCGCGGCTTTGTTTTTTGCCTTGTGGAAAACCCACTACGGCTACCGCGATTACGACGAGACATTCTTCCTTTCGATGGCTCACAGGCTCAGTCAGGGTGATGTTATGTTCAAGCACGAGTGGAACCTTTCACAGATGGCGGGCTTCCTGCTCATTCCGTTTGTAAAGCTCTACACGTGGATCACGGGCGGTACGGAAGGGATAATCCTCGCCGCCAGAACCGTCTACACTCTGCTCCACTCGGGAGTCGCGGTTATAATATATTTGAGGTTCCGCGAGAGAAGAAGCTATGTGATAGCGCTCGCCTGCGTAATGTTTTTCCTTTTTTCGCCGTTCAGCATTATGGCGTACAGCTACAACTCGATGGCGCTCGACCTTATCACTCTGAGCGGTGTCGTACTGGCGACGGCGAACTATGAAAAAAAGCTTCCGCTGATCCTCAGCGGTCTGATGTTCGCGGGAGCGGTGCTTTGCAGTCCGTATATGCTCTTTGTGTACATGTTCTATGTATTTTGCGTAGCTGTTCATCATATTTTAAAGAAAATCGGCATACTCAAAGGCTTTGTTATCGGAAGCGAGATGTTCTCGGTCAAAACTCTCCTCTGGTGCACGGTCGGCGCGGCATCGCTTGCCGTCGTGTTCCTTGTCTGGCTGCTTCCGAGAGTCAGTATCGGGGAGATACTCGAGAGCGTTAACCGTATGATGGGCTACTCCAGACTTCAGGGCTACACCTTCGGAATGAGAGTCAGCTCGTATTTCCGTTCGATCTATACGCTTGTCGACGGATTTATGATCGGTCTTATCGTTTTCGGCGTGAACACTCTTGTGATGGTGATCGACCGCAACAGAAGCAAGCGCGCGGGTATCTATCTTTCGGTCTCGGCGTTGTGCACCTTGTATACGCTCTTTCTCATTATCCCCAAATCCACCGAGGTTTATTTCAACGGGATCATGCTCCCGATGCTCTATGTCAGCATAAGCTCGTATATTCTTTGTAAAAACAAGCCCCGAGAGCTTTTTGCCTCGCTGTTCGTTGTGGGTATCCTTTACTCCTTCGTCGCCTTCCTCGGCTCCGATCAGGGCATCCACATCATTTGCGTAGCGTTCACTGCCGCTAATATGGCGGGATATGTGTTCCTTGCTCAGGTTCTTAAAGAAATGTTTGAGGACAGGGAAATCAAGCTTCCGTTCAAGGCGGTCAGGATCGCCGCTCTGGTTATGGTGATCGCGACTCTCGGTACTCAGCTTTGGGTCCAGGTTCACGTAAAGAGAGTGTATTCCTTCTGGGAATTCGGTATCGACACGCTCGACGTAGAGTTTAAGGACGGTCCCGCGAAGGGTCTTTACTCGGCTGATTATACAGTCAATAAGTACGAAACCATATACAACGATATTCAGTATTATAAGAGCAAGGAACCCGACAATCTGCTTGTTATCTATCCGAATCCGTGGATATATCTTGAGCTCAACGATATGCGTTACGCGGGCTATTCGGCGTGGATAGGGGACGACCGATATACAAGCGCATCCGAGGTCAGCCAAAGGCTTCTCGATTACTGGGAGGAGAATCCCGAAAAAATGCCCAAATACGTCTACATCGTAAAGGGTACGGGCTGGGATATCAACACGTTGTTCGGACCGTTCGTAGGCAAGGGCTACACGTATTTTGAGAACGATGTAAGCTATAAGATGGAAAGAACCAATAATAATTGATCGACATAATAATAAACGAAAAACGGCTCGGGTCTCCGAGCCGTTAGTTTATGTCCATTTGTGTCTGTGCAGCTCGCCGTGAGTCAGGAGCTCGGGGTAATCCCATTGTCTTAAAACCTCGTATGCGGCTATCGCGACCGAGTTGGAAAGATTGAGACTTCTCGCTTCCTCGATCATAGGTATCCTCACACAGCTTTCCTTGTTCTTAACGAGCAGACTTTCGGGCAGTCCGCGCGTCTCCTTGCCGAAAACAAGATAACAGTTGTCCTCGTATTCCGCGTCGGTGTGACGGTTGAGCGCTTTCGTTGTAAAATAGAAAAATTTTCCTCTCTTGTTTTTCTCAAAGAAATCGTCAAGATTTTCGTAGTAGGAAATATCGAGAAGATGCCAGTAATCAAGTCCCGCGCGCTTGAGATGTTTGTCGTCAAGCGAAAAACCGAACGGCTTTACAAGATGGAGCCGAGCGCCCGTAGCGGCGCAGGTGCGCGCTATATTGCCCGTGTTCGCAGGGATCTCGGGTTCGACCAAAACTATATTCAGTGTTGCCAAAACTTATCACCTCTATTTATATTTTAAACGGAAATAATAAATTTTGCAAGCGAGGTGATAAAAATGGCAAAAGGAGCGATGAGCGTCGTCAAAGGCGTCGCGGGCGGAATGCTTGCGGGAGTCGCGGTAGGCGCGATCGGAAAAACGATGATCGACAAAAAGCCGAAGCTCAGAAAAAAAGCGCACAAGGCGATGAACGCTATGGGACAGATCATTGATACGGCGCAATATATGTTTAAATAACCAACTCAAAGCATTGGAAAAATTTGCCGTCGGGTCGTTTTGACGCGGCGGCGTTTTTCTGTTATGCTTTATTCTTTGCGCGGCGTTCTACTTCTATTCCGAAACGGGGATTTTTTTCACATTTTTTAAAGAATGTGAAGAAATGATAAAATATAATCTTGATTAAATCCGTATTTTACAGTATAATTATATACAAAGATAATATGGGGTAATACCGTTTGCAGTAGAAAGGAGAGTCGCTGTGGCAAAGAAAATGAATAAAAACGAGCTTTTGCGCGCCGTTGACGAGGCGAAAAACATCGGCGACCTCTTTAAGCTTGTAAAGGAACAGGAAATAAATATGCGTATGCACACCTTACCCGGAGCAAGCAATATCAAGCCCAAAAAGCTTGAGCTTCGCTCCTTCCCTCCGGGAACTACGCACCTTGACAGGCTCAAGGCGGCGGTAAAGCTGACCGTGGAGAACACAAAGTAGGATCATGGTGATTATTATAAAAAAGATTTTGGCAGTATTACTCATAATTGCGTTTTCAATGTCAGCCGTAAGCGTTTCGGGCGTTACCTCTGAGCTTTATGACAACGGAGACGTTGACCGCAGCGGAAGCGTTACCATCAGCGACGCAAATCTGATCCAAAGGTCGCTGATTTTCCTTGAAAAGCTCGACAGCGCTCAGGCGGAGCTTGCCGACTATAATCTTGACGGGAGTGTGAATATCTTGGATGTTACGGAAATTCAGATGACCCTTGCCGATTACAAGCAGGCGCCTGCCGAAAAATCACCGAATCCGACGGTCGGCGCGAATGTGAAAATCTACTTTTCCAATAACAAAAATTGGTCAAAGGTGTATTTCTATCTCTACAACAGCGCGACGGAAAGCGCCGAAGCCGCGTGGCCCGGCAGACAGGTGACGAGCTATACGCTCAACGAAAGCGGCGAAAAGGTCTATTCTCGCACCGTCAATGTCGATACCTATGACAGAATAATCTTCACCGACGGTAATAAACAGACAGTGAATATTCCGCTGTGCAGAGCCAGCTCGGGATTCTTTATTTCCGACAGCAGCAACTCAAAGGCAATGCTCGTAGGCACCTATGCCTATACGGGAGCCGACGCTGGCACGATCGAGACGACGACTTTGAGCTATCCGAGCGGATATAATAAGAAAATATGGGTCTGGACCCCCGCGGATTACCGCGCAACTGGAAAAAAATACAGAACTGTTTATGTTATGGACGGTCAGAATCTTTTTGACGGCGACCATCAGGATAATTTCGGCGGCTGGGAGGTCACCGACGCGGTCGAATCAATGATGTCGAACGGCGGCAGAGGCGTGATCATCGTCGGAATCGATAACGGAAATTCTTACCGCGACAGCGAATTGACTCCCGATCTCGGCGAGGTCGTTCCGAGTTACCGCAAGGAATTTTCCAAGCGCACGGGAGAGCAGTTCTCCGATTTTGTTGTCAACACGGTTATGCCGTTTGTTCAGAAGAACTATAATTCCTCAAGACACCCCGACGATAATATGATCGCGGGCTCCAGCTCAGGCGGACTGGAGGCGTTCTATATCGGTCTGGAGAATCCCGACAAATTCTCGATGATAGGCGCGCTGTCGCCCGCGTTCCTGCTTTTTGACGACAGCGTTTGGGACAGCTACCTTTCACGGTTCGATTTAAGCTCGGAGCAAATTCCCGCTCTTTACCTCTACAACGGCAACGGCGACTATGAAAATGAACTGTACCCCGATTTTATCGCTATGTACAACAGGCTGGAAATGCTCGGATACCGCAAAATGAAGTGTTCAACTGAGGAAAACGCCGCTCACAACGAGGCTTTCTGGCGAATAGTATTTCCAGAGGCAATCTCATGGTGTCTGCTTTAGTTTTTATACAAAACACAACCGTTCCAAAACCTTGTTTCGGAACGGTATTTTTTTGGTTATTTTTTACATAGATCCCAAAAACCGACATAAAAAAATGAAGAAAAATCCTCTGAAATATTTGCTTTTTGTACACTTTGATAAATTTGAAAAAACTCGGGAAAACTACTTGTAAATCCCGAAAAATCGTAGTAAAATAGCACTTACAAGCAGAGATAATGCTTTAGATTTAGAAACAATTTTTTAAGAGAGAAAGTGGTATTATGAAAAAATTTATTTCCGTAATCCTCGCAGTAATGATTGTTTGCGCCGCGTTTCCGATTAGCTTAACAGCCTTCGCCGCGGAGGACGATAGTCAGAATAATAAACAGACAGTTATTGCTTCCACAGGTTTAGATGATGGTCAGGATGTTACTACCGAGCCTCAGACCACGGAGCCCGCAACGGAGCCGTCCTCGACAGAACAGCCTACAACAGAACCGTCATCGACAGAACAGCCTACAACGGCTCAGCCCACAACGGCTCAGCCTACAACGGCTCAGCCCACAACGGAGCAGCCCACAACGGCTCAGCCCACTACCGAAAAGCCGAAGCCTGTTTACACACCTGCTAACGTTAAGAATTTTAAGGCTGTTAATGTAAAGGCTAAGTCACTCAGACTCAACTGGAGCGCTTCCAAGTACGCGACAAAGTACATCATTTACCGTTCCGTTGAAAATTCAAAGGGCAAGACAAGCGCTTACAAGAGATACAAGACGATCTCTTCCAAGAGCAAGCTCACTCTCGCCGAGACAAAGCTCACTCCCGGCAGGATCTATAAGTACAGGATCGAGGCGGTCAGAGTAAAGAGCGGCGTTGTAACACGCAGCAAGATGTCTCAGGTAGTTGCTCTCACTCAGCCGCAGAACGTATCCAAGATCAAATTCTCAAACAACAAGGAGAACTCTGTAAAGGTAAGCTGGAACAAGGTCAACCTTGCGTCAAATTACCTTATCTTCAGAGGAGAGGAAACCTCCAAGGGTATGTCCAAGTACAAGCTCATCCAGAGCTTCAAAGGCAGCAAGACCTTTTTCACCGACAGAAAGCTCGACGAGGGCAAAATTTACAGATATAAGGTTGTCGTTAAGCGCAGCAGAGCGGGCATTTCCCGCGTCAGCACAGGTAAGGCGGCAAGAAATATGACCAAGCTCGCGGCTCCCAAGAACTTCAAGGTGACATCCGCGACCTCGAGCTCAGTATCGCTTGATTGGAGCGACGTCGCGAGAGCTACGAAGTATGAGCTTGCCAGAAAGACCTACGGCTCCAATTACAGCTCCAAGTATTCGGGCAAGAGCTCCTCTTACAAGGATACAAGCGTAAGCAGCGGCACAGACTATACATACAGGCTCAGAACTGTACGTAAGGTCGGTAAGAACACTGTTTACAGCTCGTATGTATATGTGGACGCGGCTACCGCGACAAGCTCGATTTACGGTATTTCTTCCAAGTCCGTGCTCAGCCACGCTATCCTCACATGGGGCGGCGTTGACGGCGCGTCGGGCTATGAGGTAAGAGTAAAGAAGGACAACGGCGGCTACAAGGCGATCGCTACGGTATCCAGCCCGAGCTTTATCTCCTCCAAGCTTCCCGCGGGCAAGACCTACAAGTATCAGGTTTGCTCCTTCCGTTCCTCGAACGGCGAAAGAGTTTACGGCGCTACAAAGACCACGAGCGTTACTATCAACGCTAACGCTTACGGCAACAGACCTTCGGGCACATGGGTCGAGGTCTGCACCGAGGCTCAGACGCTCATTATGTATGTGAACAATAAATTCTATCTCTCCACTCCCGTTGTAACAGGTAACTACGGCGGCGCTCTTGAGACTACTCCCGGCTACCATCACGTGCTCAGCAAGCAGTCTCCCAGCCAGCTCACAGGCTCCTACGGCGGAAGCTCATGGGATGTTACGGTTAACTACTGGCTCGGCTTCACAGGCGACGGTCAGGGTATCCACGACAGCACATGGCGCGGCGCTTACGGCGGCGAGATCTACAAGGGCGACGGTTCTCACGGTTGTGTTAACACACCGATGGACAAGATGTCTCAGATCTATTCTCAGGCTTACGTCGGAATGCCCGTAATCGTATTCTAAACAACGTTTTATCAAGGGGTTGCAGCAAAGCGGCAACCCCTGTTTTATTCGCCTTTTACTATCATTTTCCCCTGAATGTCAGTTGTGTATTTGCCCTTCGGGAGAAGCTTGGAGATCGGGACGAGCTTAAAGCCCTTCGCCCTGATCGCCTCTATCACCCTCGGGAGAGCCTCGGGGGTGTTTTTCGCGCCGTTGTGAAGCAGGATTATCGAGCCGTTGTCGAGGTTTCGCACACAATTCTGTACGATTTGGTCAACCGACGGATCCTTCCAGTCAAGGGAGTCTATGCTCCACTGCACGCAGTACATATCGAGCGAGTTGACCGCGTCGACAACGTCGTTGTCATAGTCGCCGTAGGGCGGACGGAACAGGGTCGGGCATTTTCCCGTCAGCTTTTTTATTTCTCTGTTGCAATCGTTCAGCTCGCCGAGTTTTTTTGAGCGTGGGAGCTGTGTCATATATGCGTGTGTCGAGCTGTGATTGCCGACGTCATGTCCCTTTTCGGCAATCTTTTTTACGGAATCGGGATATTTCTTCACCCAGTCGCCGACGAGGAAAAAGGTGGTTTTGACGTTGTTCTCGTCAAGTATATCGAGTAAGGTGTCGGTCTGTTCGTTGCCCCACGCGGCGTCAAAGGAGATCGAGCATTCCTTTTTGTCCGTGTCAACGCAGTAGATCGGGATCTTTCTGTCGGTCGAGGCGGCAGAGATTGCCCTCGACGCGGTTTGTATCCCGACGGAAGCCGTCGCGACTGCCATTACAGCGCACAGAGCGATTATAAGGAGACTTTTTTTGGTTAGTATTAAGAATTTCATATGGATCACCGTTAGAGAATATGCGGCGGTTTTGAAATTAAGAATAAAAACGCCGATCTGTTTGTCGGTTATATGTCAAAACGCGTCCCTTTGTGCATAATGCACAAATATTCACCTTGTTTTTTGGAACCCAAAATCACCATTTGAGGTGATATACAAGCCTTTTTATCTATGCTATAATAATAACAACTCATTTAAGGAGGAAAACGATATGAAATAATCGATCCGTCTACGTCTATATTTCACCGACCGTGAGAGAAATCGGCGAGTGCGCGTTTATGGATTGCTCGTTGCTCGTGAATGCCGCTATATGCGATGGGGTAGAGAAAATAGGAGATTACGCCTTTTTGAGCACAGGATTAAACTCGGTATCGGTTCCCGACAGCGTTACGAAGCTGGGAAGCTATTGTCTGGGCTATAACGAAAACAAGCACCTGTATAACTATTCGCCTGTGGATAATTTCAGAATATACTGCTCCAACGGTTCCGCGGCGGCGCAGTACGCAAACAATAACAGCTTTGCAAAAGAAGCCCCCAAAAAGGTTATAAATCACATCGATCTGACAGCGGATACCGATAAGCTCTATTTCGACACCGCAAAAACGATAGGCAGCGTGTCTTCTGTTCCCGAAAATACGGGTATAGCTACCGAGGGCTGCGATAAAGGATGGGCGGATACACTGTTTATTAACCGATATGATTATAAAATAGGCAGACCGATAGCTGTTCATTTTGATGAGCAGATCAGCGCTGATAATAAGTATTATATTCTTTATATAGTAAGTGTCCGTGAGGGGTATGAATTTGTGAACAGCTGTAAAAAACACCTTTCATACACGCCGCTGAGCGACATCGAGGGCTTGACCTTGAGCCTCAACGGAGACAGCGCTACCGACGTTTATTTTTCGTACAACAATTATTTTAACGAATTGTGGATCAAGGTCGCCTATTACAATTTCAAAACCAATTACAATGAGGGCGAGGAAATATCGGGCGCGAAAATCAGCGGCATAAAAGCCAAAACATATAACGGCAAGGCTCAGACCCAGAGCGTCACCGTTAAGTACGGCACAAAGACACTCAAGAACGGCACCGATTATACAGTAAGCTACAAGAACAACAAGAACGCGGGCACCGCGACAATGATTATTACGGGAAAGGGCACCTACAAGGGTTCCGTCAAAAAGACTTTTAAGATCAACAAGGCGAATAATACGATGACCGTAACGAATAAAAAGACCGTTACCGCCAACTCCAAGAAGGCGACAACGATCAAGGCGGCTGTGACGGTCAAGAAGGCTCAGGGTAATGTGACTTACAAGACAGATAACAAGAAAGTTACTGTCAAGAACGGCGCTATGACCATTGCCAATAAGGTCAAGGTAACAGTCACCGCCAAGGGCAACGCGAACTACAATAAGCTCGCAAAAACCGTCAGTGTGAAGGTCAAGGTGAAGTAGGCAGTAGGCAGTTGAAGTAAATGAGAAATGAGAAAATGAGAAATGGTTGTCGAGTCCATAAGTCGTTTTTTCTCATAAATCGGTTCCCGAGCTATTGATAATGGATGTAATTCTGATAAAAAAGATTACAGCAATATTTATACATTCGGGTCGCGAAGGCTTTTGCTCTTGCGAACGTTTCTCCCCGACCTTTATTTCTTCTTTCTTCTTTCTCCTTTCTCATTTTATTCGACCCGACGCGGACATATAAAAAAGCTCCCGATTTAGGGAGCTTTTTAAGTTGAAAGATGTTTTCGATAGGGGATAATGAAAACAGGAAAAACTATTCCGTTATTTCCCACTTGATGCCGTCGGGAGTGTCGATCAGCTTGATGTTGCGCGCGGCAAGCTCGTCACGGATACGGTCTGCCGTCGCCCAATCCTTGTTCTTTCTTGCCTCCTGCCTTTCGGCGATGAGAGCCTCGATCTCGCTTCCGAGGTCTTTTTCCTCAACCTTGTCCGAGATAAGTCCGAGGCTGAGCACCTTGTCGTATTCCTTGACAAGATACAGCTTTGTGGCGTCGTTAGTGTCAGCCTTGAGAGTGTCGTAAAGCGCGGTGATCGCAAGCGAGGTGTTGAGATCGTTGTCCAGAGCCTCGCGGAATTTCGCGTCCAGCTCCTTGGCTTTCGCCTCGTCGATCTCGCCGTCGGAGCTCAGCGAAGCGACGCGTTTTGTGAGCTTTTCGTATGCCTTCGCCGCGTTGTCAAGGCTGTCGTAGGAGAAGGTCAGCGGCTTGCGGTAGTGGCTCTGTAAGCAGAACAGACGGTATACGAGCGGATCGTAGCCCTTTTCCTCAAGCAGTGAAACAGTCAGGAACTCGCCCTTTGATTTGCTCATTTTTCCGCGGGCGTCGTTGAGGTGGAGCACATGGAACCAGTGCGGGCACCACTTGTGACCGAGAAAAGCCTCGCTTTGCGCGATTTCATTGGTGTGGTGGGGGAAAGCATTGTCTACGCCGCCGCAGTGGATGTCCAGATACTCGCCGTTGTGCTTGATGCTTATCGCCGAGCACTCGATATGCCAGCCCGGATAACCGACTCCCCACGGGCTGTCCCATTTGAGCGCCTGATCCTCGAACTTTGATTTGGTGAACCAAAGCACAAAGTCGGTTTTGTTGCGCTTGTTTTCGTCCTCGGTAACATCCTCGCGCACGCCTACGTCAAGATCGTCCGCGTTCATATTGCCGAAAACATAGTAATCGTCAAGTTTTGAGGTGTCAAAGTAAACGTTGCCGCCCGCGAAGTACGCGTAACCCTTGTCCATCAGCGTCTGAACCATAGCGATGAACTCGTCAATGCAGTTTGTGGCGGGTTCGACTACGTCGGGAGTTTTGATGTTGAGCTTTGAGCAGTCGCTGAAAAACGCGTCGGTGTAGAACTTCGCGATCTCCATAACAGTCTTGTGCTCGCGTTTCGCGCCCTCAACCATTTTGTCGTCGCCCGTGTCGGCGTCGGAGGTGAGGTGTCCCACGTCGGTGATATTCATAACGCGCTTGACGTTGTAGCCCGAGTAGCGCAGATATTTTTCGAGCACATCCTCCATAATATAGGTGCGCAGATTGCCGATATGGGCAAAGTGATATACTGTCGGACCGCAGGTGTACATATTTACGATATTATCGCTGTGCGGTTTGAATTCGGTTTTCTTCTGTCCTAAGGTATTGTATAAAATCATTTTGTTACTCCATAGAAATATATTGTTTGTTTTGAACGAGGTATATTACCCCCGATAATAAGCAGAATATCGTGGAGATCCAAAGCAGGATCTCGCCCGCGACGTAGAACACGCCGCCGAGCCACGGAACGCTTGCTCCCGAAAGGTTGAGGATTTCAAGTATGATCCGCATTACCAGCACCGCGATGATCGCTACCATCTGCGTCACTGTTTTGACCTTGCCCCAGATGTTGGCCGCGACGACCTTTCCTTCACCCGCGGCAAGCAGGCGGATCGAGGTCACGGTGAACTCGCGGAACAGCGCGATTATCACGATAACACAATCGCTCAGTCCGAGCTGGACAAAGCACAACAGCGCAGACATAACAAGGATCTTGTCGGCGATCGGGTCGGAAAATTTACCGAAATCGGTAACAAGTCCGCGTTTTCTCGCGATTTTGCCGTCAAAAAGGTCTGTAAGGCTCGCCGCGCCGAAAATCGCCAGCGCGACAAGATAGTGCATTGGAAAATCTATAAGCATAGCCGCCACAAAGAACGGAACTAAAATAATACGAAGCAATGTAAGCTTATTTGGTAAATTCATTAAATCATCTCTCCGACAGGGTCAATGCCCAAGTGGTCTGTTATTCTGACTTTTACGAAGTCCCCCGCTTGCGGACGTACGTCGGACGCGGTGAAGAACACGCTTCCGTCAACCTCGGGCGCGTCGCCCGAGGTTCTTCCGAAGAAGCATTCGGTGTATTTGTCAAAGCCTTCAACAAGCACCTCAAGCTCTTTGCCCTCGAGAGACTCGGCTCTTTCTTCCATAATGAGCTGCTGCTGATCCGTTATGATCTCGGCGCGGCGGTTCTTTGTGTCCTCGTCAAGCTGTTCGGGAAGCCTTGCGGCAGGGGTGTCCTCCTCCTGAGAATAGGGGAAGCATCCCAGACGGTCAAAGCGTATCTCCCTCGTGAACTCCGCAAGCTCCTCAAACTGTTCCTCGGTTTCGCCCGGAAAGCCCGTAATAAAGGTTGAGCGCAGTGTTATTTCGGGGATCCTCTGTCTGATTTTATTCAAAAGGGAGCGCAGGTATTCGGGGCTTCCCTTTCGGTTCATACGCTTAAGCACCTCTGAGTTGCAATGCTGGAGCGGCAAATCGAGGTATTTTACGATTTTTTCCTCTTCGGCGATCGTGTTGATAACCTCGTCGGTCAGCCTTTCGGGATAACAGTAAAGAACGCGTATCCATCTGATCTTTTCGATTTTGCAAAGCTCTCTGAGCAGCTCGGCAAGCTTCGGCTCGCCGTAAAGGTCCGTGCCGTAATAGGTGGTGTCCTGAGCGATAACGATAAGCTCCTTGACGCCGCCCTCCGCAAGCCATTGAGCTTCCTTTACGAGGCTTTCGATTTTGCGGCTGCGGTATTTGCCGCGGATCATCGGGATCGCGCAGTAGGTGCAGTGATTGTCGCAGCCCTCGGCTATTTTGAGGTAAGCGTAGTATCTCGGGGTGCTCTGAATCCTGCCTCCCTCAAGAGAGAGGTTCTCCTTCGGCGGATAGCATTCCTGTTTGTTGCCGTTTAAAGCTTCCGTGATTATTTCGGCGATTCGATCGTTGGCTCCGATACCTACGCACGCGTCTACCTCGGGAAGCTGCTCCATTATCTGGTGCTGATAACGCTCCGCGAGACAGCCCGTAACGATTATGCACTTGATTTTGCCTTCCTTTTTCAGCTCGGCAAGCTCGAGTATCTCTCCGATGCTCTCCTGCTTGGCAGGCTCGATAAAGGCGCAGGTGTTGACTATCGCCGCGTCCGCGAAGGCTACGTCCTCAACAAATTCAAACTCAGCGTCGCCGAGCTTTTTGAGCAGCATTTCGGCGTCAACCTGATTTTTGGCGCAGCCGAGAGAGACTATTCCTATCTTAAAACTCATATGTATTTTCCTCAGTGTCGTATTCGCTGAGTACAGCGTTTATGTCGCCCCACGAATACCCCATTCTTTGTAAGGACGAGACGGCTCTGCGTCTGCCTTTTTCGGTATTCAAGACGGATTTATATTTCTTATCAAGAATTATAGCGATATGCTCCCTCGGATCGGGGTCAAGCTCGTCGAGTATCTCGGAGGCGAGCTCTTTATCGATCCCTTTCTCCGAAAGCTTGTACATCGCGCCCTTTTTTGAGAGGTGCTTGTGATAAATCAGTTCCTCACAGTAGCGGCGGGCATATTTTTCATCGTTAACAAGCCCCAGCTCTTCCATTCTCTCGACAGCTTTCGCTGCGGAGGCTTTGTCGGAGGTTCGCCTGATTTTTTCCTCAAGCTCGCGCTTGCTGTGGTCGCGGTAGGAGATCAGCCATAAAGCTTTTTCCTTGGCTCGCTTTTCGTTCGAGGCTTCGATCAGTTCTTTCAGCTCGTTGTCCGTAATCTCACTGCCGACGGAAAAACGGCTTGCCAGCACGGTCTCGGTATCGAGCTTGATCGCGAACTCGCCGTCGATGTAGATCGCGGAGAGCTTCTTTCTCTTGGGAACGATATCGGTGATCGTCATCAGTCTTCTACTAAGATATCAATGCTGGCGGAGGACTTTTTAGCGTCCGCGGATTTATCCTCAACGGGGGTTACCGTTGTTTTTGCCTTTGCGGCTTTTTTCTTGGGAGCGAGCTTGTCGATGTTTTCCCAAAGCTCGTTCTCGATTCGAGAAGCAAGCTCGGTGTTGTTTGTGAGCAGCTCTTTGACGTTCTCGCGCCCCTGTCCGAGACGCTCGCCCTTGTAGCTGAACCACGCGCCCGCCTTCTGGATCACGTCCGCTTTTGCGGCAAGGTCAACCAGCTCGCCTACGCGGCTGATTCCCTGACCGTACATAATATCAAACTCCGCTTCCTTGAAGGGAGGAGCTATTTTATTCTTTACAACCTTTGCTCTGGTTCTGTTGCCGATCATTTCACCGTTTTGTTTCAGTGTTTCGACCCTTCTTACATCGATCCTGACGGAGGAGTAGAACTTGAGCGCGCGGCCGCCTGTGGTGACCTCGGGATTGCCGTAGATCACGCCGACCTTTTCTCTGAGCTGGTTGATGAAGATAGCGACGCAGTTGCTCTTGTTGATCGCTCCTGCGAGCTTTCTGAGCGCCTGCGACATAAGTCTTGCGTGGAGGCCGACGTGGCTGTCGCCCATTTCGCCCTCGATCTCCGCCTTGGGAACGAGCGCCGCGACGGAGTCGATAACGATAACGTCGATAGCTCCCGAGCGGATAAGCGCCTCGGCGATTTCGAGCGCGTCCTCGCCTGTATCGGGCTGAGAAACGAGCAGCGAGTCAACGTCAACTCCGAGCGCGGAAGCGTATGTGGGGTCGAGCGCGTGCTCAACGTCGATAAAAGCGACATTACCGCCGTTCTTCTGTCCCTCTGCGATACAATGGAGCGAGAGTGTGGTTTTACCCGAGCTCTCGGGTCCGTAGATCTCAACGATCCTGCCTCTCGGAAGACCGCCGATACCGAGCGCGATATCGAGCGAGAGAGAGCCTGTTGAAATATGCTCAACATTCATATGCTGATTCTGTCCGAGACGCATTACAGCGCCCTTTCCGAACTGTTTTTCGATCTGTCCGAGCGCGGTTTCCAGCGCCTTGTTCTTATCAACTGCCATAGTATACCTCCAAATTCAGGGTTTGCATTCGATTTGTTTTTTCTTCAACTTATTTTAATATATATCGGTAAAAAAATCAATATTAACGAGGGATTTTATTCGAACAAATTTTCTAATTTGAGTTCAGTGTCCCATAAACAGCCCTGTGAATGCCCGAAAAGTCCTGCTCGCTGCGAATTTCGGTAAAGCCGCGTAGCTTCATCAGCTCTTTTACGGTCTCAAGCTGTCCCTCTCCTAGCTCAAATGCCATTACGCCGTTTTGCCTGAGCTTTGAACTCCACTTACCGATAATAGCGCGGTAAAAGTCATAGCCGTCCGCTCCTCCGTCGAGCGCCATTTCGGGCTCAAAGCCGACCTCCTTTTGGAGCGTTTTGATCTCATCGGATCTGATATAGGGAGGATTGGAGAGGATAAGGTCAAAAAAGCCGTCCTCAAAGTCTTTGTGACATTCAAAAATATCGCCCTCAATGACTTTGACTTTAACATTATTCAGCCTTATATTATCGTAAAGATAGGGCAGAGCCTTGTAGGATTTTTCGACAGCGTAAACCTCGGCGTCTGTTTCGCCCGCGATTGCGACGGCAAGAGCTCCGCTCCCCGAGCAGAGGTCGAGCACTCTGACGCCGCGTCTGTGTTTAAGAAGCTCCAGACACGCGCGCAGCAAAACCTCGGTGTCGTCGCGCGGGATAAGCACGCCCTCGCCGATTTTAAGCGGATAGCCGTAAAATTCCCACTCGCCTAGAATGTACTGGAGAGGTTCGCCCGAAAGCCGTCTTTCAACGAGTTTGTCAAACTCCGCCGTGTCCGCGACGGTCTGAGTCCCGTCGGCGAGAAGATCGGTTTGGGAGACGCCGAACGCCTTTTCGATAAGGCATAATGAATTAAAGGCAGGAGCGTCTATTCCTGCCTTATCAAATTTGTCTTTAGTTTTTTCGTGTAATTGTTTAACAACAGCCATTTTTCACAATATCCGAGCCGTCGTCGGGGATGACCGCCTCGATCGCCTTGATAGCGACCTCGCACATATCCTCCTTCGGCTCCTTTGTAGTGATCCTCTGAGCCCAAAGACCGGGGGCGGCGATGATACGGGTCAGGGTATTGTCGTGTTTTCCGCAGAATTTGATCAGCTCATAGCCGATACCGATCGTGATCGGAAGCAGAGCGAGCTTGATCACGGGTCTGAGCCATGTTATCCCGAACGGAGCGTGAGGAATGAAAAGTCCCACGATTATTCCGACAAGAAGGCTCAAAAGGATGAAGCTCGTCCCGCAGCGGGGATGGAATCGGCGCTGTTTTTTGACATTCTCAACTGTTAACGGGAGATCGTTTTCGTAGCAGAAAATCGCCTTGTGCTCGGCTCCGTGATACTGGAACACGCGCTTCATATCGCTCAGCTGAGATACGATAAGGATATAGGATAAGAAAATGATTATTTTCAAAAGACCCTCCGCTACCGACTGCCAGAAAACCACTGTTTCACCGCCTTGCTTTATTGCGGGAACGGCAAGACCGATAAGATTGAAGATCCACGTCGGCAGGAAGAAGAAGAGAAGTATCGCGAGAGCGACTCCGATAATCGTTGAGAATACCATAAGTATCTTCATAAACTTGTCGCCGAGCTTTTCATCGATCCATTTCTCGAATTTGGAGGGCTCCTCTTCCTCAATTTCGCCCGCCTCAAGCGCCTTGTCCGCGGAAAGCATAAGGCTCTTGTAGCTCAGACGCATTGAGTCGATCATTCCCGCTACGCCGCGGAAAAACGGGATCTTCCAGAATTTTGAGGACTGACCGAGGAACTTGATACTGATATCCTCGGTGTAAATGCTGTCCTCGCCCGTGCGGACTGCCACGGTGATCCGTTTGGGTCCGCGCATCATAATGCCCTCGATCAGCGCGCTTCCTCCGATGGAGGTGATTTTTTTCGTTTCGGTTTTTTTACTCATTATATACCTTCTTTTATCAGCCGTCCTTAAGAACGGGGAGAGTGAGCGTAACGGTGGTGCCTACTCCCACGCCCGACTCGATCTCAAGCGTGCCCTTGTGCAGCTGCATGATCTCGTCGGCAACGGCGAGACCGATGCCCGAGCCGTTGACCTTTTGGTTAGCCTTGTAAAATTTTTCCTTGACCTTTGGCAGGTCCTCCGCCGAAATACCGCAGCCAGTATCTGTCACAATGATCAGAATGTTGTCGGGATCCTGCTCGGCGTTGTATTTAACCTCGATCGCAACCACGCCGTCGGCGGGGGTGTATTTGAGGGCGTTGTCGATAATATTGATGAATACCTGCTTCAAACGGTTCCTGTCGCCGTAAACAGGCGGATATACCGCTTCGGGCTCGTCATAGAGCAGGTGTTTGTTTTCGCTCACCGCTCTGTCACGCAGCATATAAATGACCTCGTCAAGCTCGGCGAGAATATCGAGCTTTTCGTTTAGGAGCACCATTCGACCCGTCTGGATACGGGAGAAATCAAGAAGCTCCTCTACGATACCCGTAAGACGTCCGCTTTCCTTGATGATGACGCTCATACCCTTGTCAAAGGTCTTTCTGTCAAGCTTGCGTTTTGAAGAAAGCTGCATGGTCTCCGCCCAGCCCTTGATAGCGGTCAGCGGAGTTCTGAGTTCGTGAGAAACGCGCGAGATAAAGTCGTTCTTCATCTGTTCGGTCGCCTCCAGATCCTTCGCCATATCAGTGAAGGCGTCGCAGAGGTCGCCAATCTCGTCGTTGTAGCGTTTTTCGATTTTTGCGGAAAAATCACCGTGAGCGATCTTGTCCGCGCTCTCTCTGAGCTCCCGCACGGGAGTAACGATTGAGCGAACAAAGTACGAGCCTGTAAAGCCAACTAAAAACAGGATAGCCAGACCCGCGACAACAACGAACGCGGAATACAGCGCAACGGTGCGGTTGACGTTGTCAACGGATACGATATACCGCACGCCGCCGATAACGCTGCCGTTTTTATTGGTGATAACGCGGGTGAGCGCCGAGATGTTTTCGCCCGAGCCGAGCGCGCCCTTGTAGAAGGCGCTGCCCGAACCGCTCTCCTTTGCCTCGTCAAAATCGGGCATCCCCTCGTTTTCGTCATAGGAGAAGCCCGTTGAGGTCAGGATGATCCTGCCCGCGGAATTGATCGCCATAACCTCCATTTCTTCCTTGTGGCGGAAGTCCTCTACATATTCCTTTGCGCCCGAGGCGAAGGTGGAGGAATTGTCGGTTCGGTAGCCGTCGAAAACGGCGGAAAGCTCCGTCGAAACCGTGCTGAGCTCGCGCTCAACCTCGTTGTTGAAAAGATAAACAATCGAGAAAATTACGCCCGTTACGATAAGAGCTATTATTAAAAATATGACGAGCATGGTCGAGAAAAACCATCGCCTTGTAATACCCTTGAACAAGCGTAATGCCTCCTTCGGAATCAGCCGTTAGCGTCCCATTTGTAGCCGAGTCCCCATACGGTAACTATGTACTTGGGGTTTGAAGGCTCGTCCTCGACCTTCATTCTCAGACGGCGGATGTTAACGTCAACGATCTTCTCCTCGCCGACATAAGCGTCGCCCCAAACATGGCTGAGAATATCGGTTCTGTCGAGGGTTTCTCCGGGGTTGGAGAAGAAGTATTCCATAATCTGGAACTCGACCTGAGTAAGCTCGATAGTCTGACCGTTCTTCATAAGAGCGCGGTTGCGGAGATTGAGAATAAAATCACCCGAGTGAAGCTCCTCTTTGAAGTTGTTTTCGGCGTTTGCCTGAGCGAGGGAGACTCTGCGGTAAAGCGAGTCTACGCGCGCCAGAAGCTCCGAGGGAGAAAAGGGCTTGGTAACGTAGTCGTCGGCTCCGAGCATCAGACCCGTGACCTTATCCATTTCCTGAGTTTTGGCGGAAAGCATAATGATTCCGATGCCGCCGTTCTTGCTTCTCAGCTCCTTGCAAACCTGAAAGCCGTCGATTCCGGGGAGCATTACGTCAAGAATCGCAACGTCAAAGTCGCCGCCGTTCTCCTCGTACTTTTTTAGTGCGGATTCGCCGCTGTCGGCCTCGACTACCTCGTAGCCCGCTCTTTGCAGGTTGATAACGACGAAGTCGCGGATAGCGGATTCATCCTCGCATACAAGTACTTTTTTCATTTCAAAAACCTCCTGTTAACCTTATTTATAGGTTTAAGCGCCGATATCGATCAGCGCGAAGTTATCTCTGATTATATCGTCATCAACGTATAACGTCGTCGATTCGCCGATTTGGTAAGCATATATGTATTGATTATAGCTTTCGAGCGTGGTAAATTCCTTCATTTTGTCGGAGCTTTCACCCACGTCGAAAACCTTGAAGGTCAAAAGCAGATCGTTTTCCTCGGCGTAAATTTTCATCTCGCGGCTGTCCTCGCTGAGAGTAGCAAATACCGCGTCAGAAAAATACTCGGGAAGCTTAAAGTAAAAGCCGAAGTCAAGGTTGTTTACGCACCTTGTGCTGTTGACGAGCTTGGATTTCTTTGTGTTGAGATTACGCCAGTTGATCACGGGAGCGGTTTTCTCGGTCGAAGGTCCCGCCTCGGCGTAAGCGACGGGGATCTCGATAAAGCCGTCGTGATTGATGTCCTGAGAGTTGATGTTGTAGGTTCTGAAGATGGACGTTTCCTTCTTTTCGGAGGAAGGGAAGGAAACAAGCTCGCTCTTGTCGGCATCGTAGAAAATCACCTGAGTGTTGAAACCGCCGTCAAGCGCTCCGTCAATCGCGACTCCCATCGTGTTTTTGTCCAAAAGCCCCGAGGTGATGTTCTCGAACCTCGTAACAGATGGGTCAAGATAGCAGTCCGAAAGCGTGTACAGCGTGTTGTTGTCATAGTCGATCAGGCTCGCCTGAGCCTCATCCTCGCCTACGCTCAGAGAAAGGGTCAGGATCTCGCTGCCGCCGTCACGGTCGTAATCGCCCGCGCTGAAGCCCGAGTATGACGCGGAAAAGTCGATGCTTTCCGAGACCTTTTTCTCGGGGTCATAGTCAAAAATGTTGAGCTCGTTGAGCTCCGCCGATCCCGAAAAGCCCGCGAGTATCTCCAGCGTTCCGTCAAAGTCGTAGTCGGCAAACATAACGCAGTCCACATCGGAATGATCCGTCTTGAAATCGCCGCTGATTTTCCACTCGTTCTTTTCGGAATACATCACGAGCATATGAACGGTGTTTTCGGAACGTGAGGTATAAAACGCGAACGCCTCGTCGTTGTTGTCCTGATTAAGATCCTCTGTAATGATAGCGGAGCGGTAGCTTCCGCTGTTCGGATATTTGAGCTGATAGTTTCCGCCCGAGGCTTCCTCGACCAGCTTCTCGATAGCGGCTTCTCTGCCCGTGGTTTTCGGCGGACTGAGAAGTCCTCGGCTGTCAACGCCGAGAGAGCACGAGCACAGCGCGACCGCGGCGCCGAGCAGAATTGCAGTAAAAATTGTTTTTTTCATATAATACCGTATTGTTTATCCTTTCACCGCGACCAGATACTTTATCCTGACGCCCTCGTCGGAAAACATCTTTTCGTGCTCCGTCATAGGAGTTTCGGCGGGATCAACGTCGCTTTCGTGAAGGTCGTAGGTGATGACTTTTACGCTGAAGCCCTCTTCTTTGAGATAACCGAGAGTATCGGCAAACAGCGCGTCGTCGTCGGTTTTGAAGTGAAGCTCGTCTCCGCCTGTCAGCAGCTCGCGGTACATCCTGAGCTTTTTGGGATAGGTGAGACGGCGCTTGTTGTGCTTCGGACGGGGCCACGGGTTGCAGAAGTTGATGTATACTCTCGCGATGTGATCGTCGGGGGAGAGGATCTTGTCGAGCATTTCAACATTGTAGCGGGTCAAAAGAAGATTATCGACTTCGCGGCCGCTGTTCTCAAACAGCTTAACAATGTTTCTCCTGCCAACGCCGAGCATATCAAGCTTTATGTCTACGGCTATGTAGTTGATCTCGGGGTGCGCGAGCGCCAGTTGACCCGCAAAGGAGCCCTTGCCGCATCCGACCTCGAGCATTATGGGATTGTCGTTTTTAAAGCGGCTTTTCCATTTTCCGCGAAGCTCCTCGGGCTCCGCGACGTAGAAATCGCACACACTGAGCTCGGGCTCAGCCCATTTTTTCTTTCTGATTCTCACTTGATAATCTCAGCTTCCTGTTAAACGTAACTATACGTTTATCATTATAACAAATTTATTTCAATATTGCAATCTTTATTTTTTGAGGTGCGCATTTGCGGAGATATTGGAAAATAACACAAATCCACTGTGAAATATTGTATAAAGAATATCAATATTATGGATTGACATATTTGCTTTAATCAATTAAAATGTGAATGTAAGCATTTGCTTTTCTTTTTTAAAAGGAGGATAATTATGAAATTTTGTACAAATTGCGGAGCGCAGTTGAATGAGGACTCCAAGTTCTGCACTTCCTGCGGCACACCCGTAAAAGCGGAAGAGCCCAAGGCTGAGGCTCCCAAGCCTGCCGAGCCTGTTCAGAATACAGCTCCCGCTCAGCCTGCCGAGCCTGTTCAGTACACAGCTCCCGCTCAGCCCGCAGAGCCTGTTCAGTACACGGCTCCCGCTCAGCCCGCCGGGACAGCTCCCGCGGCTCCCAAGAAGAAGATGAACCTCAAGGTTCCGATCATTCTCGGTTCCATCGGTCTTGTGCTGATCATCGGTATCATCGTGTTCTTTACTGTATTCTTCCCCGAGCTTGTTGCCAAGCACGTTAAGATGTCCGACTTCGTAAAGGCAAAGTTCAACAGCGAGAGCTTTGTTGACGGAAACATCTCGGGTTACATCACTCTTGACCTTGACAAGGCTTACAACACTGTCGTAGAGAACAAGGACGCTGTTCCTCAGTATGAGTTCAACAGCTACTTCAAGTATTTCTCAAAGGAATTCGAGGATAAGCTTGCCTCTGATGTTATCAAGGAACCCTTCAAGTATATTTCCGACAGCAGAAATATTGCGAATCTTGAGGGCAAGCTCGGAGTTCGCTTTGACCAGGAGCAGACCGTAGAGGTCAAGCTCGCCGACGAGATCAAGGCGCAGAGCATTGACGTTATGAAGCCTGTTGAGGTTGATTTCTACAAGTATCTTGACGAGAATTACTACAACACGGGTATCAGCCCCGCGAAGGTCTATGTAAATATGAAGAGCGGCGAGTACAAGGTCGACGATTACACCTTAGAGCTCGAGGGCTTCAAGGGCAGCGATTGGGATACCTCAGGTCAGTTCACGATCAAGAAGGACGGCAAGGAAGTAACTACCGTTTACGTATACTCTGACAGCTCCTATGTTGAGGACGGCGGAAAGTCCACTATCACGCTTTCCTATTCTTCCGATTACAACGACGATACCTTTATCTACAACACACCCATCAAGGTAAAGAGCAAGTCTAAGGATTATGACGTCAAGGCTCAGTCGGGAATCACCGCCGCCGAAGCCAAGAAGAACATCGACACCCTTATCAAAAAGACCGAGAAGGATCACAAGTCCACAGGCTATGATGTTAAGGTCGTTTCCAGCTATCTGCTTACCGCGAAGGATAAGGAAGAGGAAGATGTTAACTATATCATCAACATCTATTATTCCAAGTATAAGAAGGGCAATTACACCTATTATTATCAGGACGCCTTCAAGAACTGCTATATCGATACTTACGAGGAGAAGGAAGATGACCAGTTCAAGTATGAGGACGCTTCCGCTTCCTGGAGCAGCTTCTCCAAGGAGAGCGAGGCTCTCGCTGAGCTGAAGTCCGACTATGGCAAGGATTACAAGATCCAGCTTATCAAATAAGAGAGTTAAATAAACCGAAAGACCGCCGACGGCGGTCTTTTGTTTTGCGTAAAAAGCGCTGAGCTCAACGGTTTATTAAAACTATTTTGGTATTATATCACAGTTGCAAATATCAGATTTCTGTACTTTTCAGCCAAATAAAAAAGGCTCCTTGCGGAGCCTCTTTCCGTTTTGGATCAGTCAATCTCGACCATTATCTTCTGCTCGCTTCTTACAGCGGCGGAACGAGCGATCGTGCGGATAGCCTTGGCGATTCTGCCCTGCTTGCCGATGATTCGACCCATATCGTCCTCGGCAACGTGGATGTGGTATACTACCGTGCCTTCCTCATCGGGAGCGTCGGCGGTAACCTCAACAGCCTCGGGAGCCTCTACCAAGCCCTTGGCGATAATAGTAAGTAATTCCTTCATAATTAACTTTCCTTTCGGGATAAAATTAGTCAATGTAGCCGTTCTTCTTGAGAAGTGCCTTTACGGTATCAGTGGGCTGAGCGCCGTTGGCGATCCACTTTTTAACAGCCTCGCCGTCAACCTTGAACTCGGACGGGTTCTTGAGAATATCGTATGTGCCGATTTCCTCGATGAAACGACCGTCGCGGGGGTATCTGGAGTCAGCTACAACTACACGATAGAAGGGAGCCTTCTTTGCGCCCATTCTTCTGAGTCTGATTTTTACTGCCATTGTTTTCACCTCCATAAGCTAATAGTGATTCAAAGCTTTTGAATTTAGATAACGTACCTGCCGCGTCGGGCGTCGGACGTTATCGGGTTTATTGTATATTAACCAACGTGTTATTCGGGTTGGGTTAATAACCTGTTCGGCGTATTACGGCTTAAAAGCCGGGGAAACCGCCGCCTCCCATCATATTGTCCATTCCCGGAGGCATACGCATCGCGCGTTTTTTCTTGCTCTTTGAGTTGAACTGACGCATCATCTTCTGCATATCTCTGAGTTGCTTGAGAATTCTGTTGACCTCTTCCACGCTCCTGCCCGAGCCTGCCGCGATCCTTCTCTTGCGGCTGGGGTTGATCAGGTCGGGCTTTGCTCTTTCGGCAGGCGTCATTGAGAGAATAATCGCCTCTGTCCAGTCGAGAGCCCTGTCGTTGATGTCAACGTTATCCAGCTTGTTGCCAAGCCCCGGGAGCTTTGAGAGAATGCCCTTGAGAGGACCCATTTTCTTGATCTGCCTGAACTGATCGAGCAGATCGTTGAAGTCCATCTTGTTCTGCATCATCTTTTTGGCGACTTCCTCCGCCTTCTTTTCGTCGAGCTTTTCCTCCGCCTGTTCTATCAAGGTGAGAACGTCGCCCATTCCGAGAATACGGCTCGCCATACGGTCGGGGTGGAACTGCTCGAGATCCTCAAGCTTTTCGCCCGTACCCGCGAATTTGATCGGGCAGCCTGTGACAGCCTTGACCGACAGCGCGGCGCCGCCTCGGGTGTCGCCGTCGAGCTTGGTAACGATAACGCCCGAGATCTCAAGAAGCTCGTTAAAGCTTTTGGCGACGTTTACCGCGTCCTGACCTGTCATTGAGTCGATAACAAGCAGGATTTCATTGGGGTTGACCTCCGCCTTGAGCTCCTTGAGCTCGTTCATAAGCTCCTGATCTATATGCAGACGACCCGCGGTATCGAGAATAACGATATCGTTGCCGTAGTCCTTGGCGTGCTTTATTGCTTCACGAGCGATTTTTACGGGCTTATCCTGACCTATCTCAAACACGCTCACGCCTGCCTTGCTTCCCACGACCTTCAACTGCTCGATAGCGGCGGGACGGTAAACGTCGCAGGCTACGAGGAGAGGACGGTGGTTCTGGTTCTTTAGCATAAGCGCGAGCTTGCCGCTGTGGGTGGTTTTACCCGAGCCCTGAAGACCGCACATCATAATGACCGTCGGGGGCTTGGACGCGAACTCGAGCCTCGCGGTTTCCGAACCCATCAGAGCCGTGAGCTCCTCGTTTACGATTTTGATTACCATCTGGGCAGGCGTCAAGCTTTCCATAACGTCCGAGCCGATGGCTCTCTCCGTGACCTTGGAGGTAAACTCCTTCGCCACCTTATAGTTAACGTCGGCTTCCAGAAGCGCCAGACGCACCTCTCGCATAGCTTCCTTAACATCGCTTTCGCTGAGCTTGCCCTTGTTTCTCAGACGCTTAAACGCGCCCGATAGCTTTTCGGAAAGACCTTCAAATGCCACCGCGTTCACCTCTATTCATGTAATGATCTCGCAACGGAGATTATTCTGTCAGCCGTTTCGCGCTCGCTGTTGCCGAGAGTCTCGGCAAGCTCCTCGATCTCTCTGAGACCCGCCTCGACCTCGTTGAAGCGTTTTTTAAGCCCGAGCTTTTCCTCAAAGCCGTAAAGCCTCTCCTCGGCGCGCTTGATGCAGTCCCTGACGCCCTGTCGGGTAATGCCGAGCTGCGACGCGATCTCCGAGAGGGAAAGGTCGTCGTTGTAGTAAAGCGTGACAGCCTCCTGCTGCTGTTTTTTCAAAAGCTGACCGTAAAAGTCATATAAAAGGGAGATTTCAATATTTTTTTCCATTCAATCACCGCTTTAGTGTAAAGTAAAAAGCTTTACAGTTCAGTATTATAATATATTGAGCCCAAAATGTCAACACTTATTATCGTAGAAACAAAAATCCCGAAAACTCTGTAAAACCGAGATAAAAAATACCGAAATATCTCTCAATTTCTATCAAATATATATATCAGAAACACTGTTTTAGAGCGGATTTTACGGCATTTTTTACAAACTTTAAATAAAACAAACAAAAATTTCTTATTAATAATGAAATATTAATATAAATGTGCTATAATATACCAAATATTTGCTTTAGGAGGCAATTATTACGGACAAATTTTTCAGTATAGGCAGAACCGAGCACGCCGTGGCGCTGTTCGGCAGCTTTGACGAGAATATAAAGCTTATCGAGCGGGAGTTCGGCGTACGGGTCACGGTAAGAGGCGACGAGCTGAAAATCTCGGGCGACGAGGAGAGCGTTTTTAAGACCTCAAAGGTGATCGAGGCGCTGATGCATTTTATCAATCGTGGCGAAAACCTCAGCGAGCAGAACGTCCGCTACTGCATTTCGATGGTAAAGGACGGCTCAGACGAGGATTTTTCAAAGCTTGCCGACGACTGTATCTGCATTACGGCAAAGGGCAAGCCCATCAAGCCTAAAACGATCGGTCAGAAAAAGTACTGCAAGGCGATCGCGGAGAACACCATCACCTTCGGCGTCGGCCCCGCGGGCACAGGCAAGACCTATCTCGCCGTCGCGATGGCGGTCACGGCGTTCAGAAGCAAGCAGGTCAACAGGATCATACTCACCAGACCCGCGGTAGAGGCGGGAGAGAAGCTGGGCTTTCTGCCCGGAGATTTGCAGAGCAAGGTAGACCCGTATCTGCGTCCGCTTTATGACGCTTTGTTTGATATGCTCGGCGTTGAGACCTATCAGAAGTATGTTGAAAGGGGCAATATCGAGATCGCTCCGCTCGCGTATATGCGAGGCAGAACGCTTGACGACAGCTTTATCATTCTTGACGAGGCGCAAAACACCACCAAGGAACAGATGAAGATGTTCCTCACACGACTGGGCTTCAACTCAAAAATGGTCATTACGGGAGACATTACCCAGATCGATCTTCCCAGAGGTGTCAGGAGCGGACTGAAGGACAGCCTCAGGATACTGAGATCCGTTAACGACATCGCCCAAATCAGGTTCAATGAGAAGGACGTTGTCAGACACCGCCTTGTACAGGATATCATCAAGGCTTACGAAAAGAATCAGGAATAGTTTATATAAAGCGAGGTAAAGCATTATGAGTGAAAAGCTAAGAGTTATTATCGCAAACAACCAGAAAAAGATAAAGGTCCCCACAGGTATGCGTATGCTCATCAGGCGCTGCTGCCACGCTGTTCTGCAGCTCGAGGAATTCAGTGAGCCCGCCGAAATCAGCGTGACATTTACCGACAACGAGGGTATCCGCGAGCTCAACCGCCAGTATCGCAACATCGACTCGGCGACGGACGTTCTGTCGTTCCCTATGGGCGAGAACGGCGAGTATGACACCAACCTAGAGACGGGCGCGAAAATTCTCGGCGACGTTGTTATTTCGCTTGAAAAAGCGAAGGAACAGTCCGAGGCTTTCGGTCACAGCCTCCAGCGCGAGGTCGGATATCTTACGGCTCACAGCGTTCTCCATCTTCTCGGCTACGACCACATCGAAAAGCTCGAAAAGGTCAGAATGAGAGAAAAGGAAGAGCTCGTTATGGAGAGACTCGGTCTTCCCGCGTCCTCAAGCTACATCGTTGAGGAATGAAAAAACAACTGAAAAGCTTTAAAGCGGCGTTTGAGGGCTTTTTTGATTCCGTGAAAAGCGAGGGACACCTTCGCTTTCACCTTGTTGCGTCCTTTTACGTAATACTGTTCAGCTTTTTTTACGATTTTTCGGCGGCGCAGTGGGCGGTTTTGCTTCTTTTGATAGGAGCGATTTTCTCCGCCGAGCTGATCAATACCGCCATTGAAAACGCCTGCGACAGAATAACGGGAGAGATCGACCCGAAAATCAAGGCGGCGAAGGACGCTTCCGCGGCGGCCGTGCTGGTGCTGGCGATTTTCGCGGTCGCGATCGCGTTTGTATTTTACTTTGATTTGGGCAAGCTTTACGAAATATATTTATTCTTTATAAACCGTGTGTGGCTGTTGATTTTATTTGCCATTTCGCTTATAATGTCAGTAGTGTTCATCGGCAAATTTAAAAAATAATAGGAGCCGATTCCTTTGGATCGGCTTTTTTCTTTAACAGGTGATTTTATGAAAGACAGTAAGAAAAAATCCGCGTTTATCGCGATCGTCGGCAGACCGAACGTCGGCAAAAGCTCGCTCCTCAACAGGCTTCTCGGCACTAAGGTCGCGATAGTGTCAAGCAAGCCGCAAACCACCAGAAACCGCATAACGGGCGTGCTCACCGAGGGCGATACCCAGCTGGTTTTTGTGGATACTCCGGGAATGCACAAGCCGAAAAACAATCTCGGAAAATATATGGTTCGTTCCGTCAGCGAGAGTATCGGCGGAGTTGACTGCGCTATGCTCGTCGCGGAGGCGGGCAGAGAGGCGGGCGAAACCGAGAAAAGGCTTATCAACAAGATACGATCAATGGATATCCCCGCGATACTTGCGATCAATAAGATCGACACTCTCAAGGAAAAAGATGTTCTGATGAAGCAGATCCTCGAGTACAGCTCGCTGTGCGATTTTGCCGCGGTCGTTCCCGTTTCCGCTCAGGACGGAAGCGGACTTTCCGACCTGAAGGACGAGCTGATGGCTCAGGCGATGGAGGGCGGTCACTTCTTTGAGGACGACACCCTGACCGATCAGCCCGAGCGCGTTCTCGCGAGCGAGATGATAAGAGAGAAGATACTCAGGCTCTGCGATAAGGAAATCCCCCACGGGATCGCCGTGGTCATCGAGAAAATGCGTATGCGCGAGGGTAAGGATATTCTTGACGTAGACGCGACGATCTACTGCGAACGCGAAACGCATAAGCGGATACTGATCGGCAAAAACGGCTCTATGCTAAAGAAGATATCGACTTTTTCACGTCAGGATATGGAGCGTTTCTTCGGCTGTAAGGTGTTTTTGCAGACATGGATCAAGGTCAGGGAGGACTGGCGCAACAGCGTTCAGCTTATGAGGAATTTCGGCTACGACGAAAAGGATTTTGACTAAAAAGCTTGGTTTGAAAACCGAAAATAACAATTATTTCTAATCATATTCGCCCGAAACGGTAAGACACTAATTCGGGTGATATTATGAATGAATTTGACGCGTGGAGCTCGTTTTGGTACAGCGGCAGGATCTATGACTACCTGCTCTACAAGAGCATCCACAACGAAAATACCGAGCACCATACTTCGGAGACAAAAAATGAAGTTTATGACCAACGGTCTGATAGTGAAAGAACAGAATATCGGTGAGAAGGACAAGCTAATCACCGCGCTGACCGACAGCCACGGGATCGTCAAGGCGTTCGCTCACGGCGCGAAGGACATCAAAAGCGCCAAGCGCGCGGGCACGGGTCTTTTGGCTTATTCGAGGCTGACCTTGCACAAAGGCAAGGACAGCTACATAGTCGGCGACGCGAGAACGATAAAGATTTTTTCGGGACTCGGAAAAACAATAGAGGGTATGTACTGCGCCCAGTATTTTTGCGAGCTTGCGGCCTCGCTCTGCCCCAAGGAACAGGAGGCGGGCGAACAGCTCAGGGTCGTGCTCAACGCGCTGTATCTGCTGTCGGAGAACAAACGCGATATGCGCGTTGTAAAGCCGTGCGTGGAGCTCAGGCTGATGTGCCTGTCGGGCTATATGCCCGATATTATGATGTGCAGGGATTGCGGCGAGTATGAGAAGGAAAGTATGTTTTTTCTGCCGAGGTCGGGTCAGCTTGTGTGCCGCGGCTGTTACGAGGAAAAAAACTGCTCCGAGCACCGAATAGCTCTTAACCGAGCGACGCTTACCGCGCTGAGACACTGCTGTTACGCGGATATGGAAAAGCTTTTCGGCTTTTCACTGCCCGATCCCGATCTGCGGACGCTGAATTTCTGTTCGGAGGAATATATACGCTTTATTCTTGAAAAGAATTTTAAAACATTAAAATTTCTGAAAGCGCTTGATCTGTAATGCGGAAAGTGATAATGAAACAGTGAAAATTTAAGGTCGAGGAGAACAAGATGGAACACGGAAAAGCGTTGGAGCTTGATAAGATTTTGGGCTTGCTCGCCGAGAAAACCTCGGGAGACGAAAGCAGGGAAGCGGCGCTGTCGCTAAAACCCGAATGCAACCTGAAAAAAGCCCAAATGAACCTGAAAATGACCGACGACGCGTATGTGCTGTCGGGGAAATACGGCGCGCCCTACTTCGGGCGGCTTCGCAACGTGGCTAATGAGCTGAGACGAGGCGACGCGGGAGGTATCCTTTCTCCCAGAGAGCTGCTCAGGATCGCGGAAACACTGCGCGTGATACGCGGCGTGAAGCAGTGGCAGGGAAAATGCGAGAACACCTCGACCTCGCTCGATTTTTTGTTTCAGGGCTTGGTGCCCAACAAATTCCTTGAAGAAAAAATAACGGGAGCCATTCTTAACGACGAGGAATTTTCGGATAACGCGTCTCCCGCGCTTGCCGATATCAGGAGAAAAATAAGAACGGCGTCGTCAAAGGCGAGAGAGGTTCTCGACAAGATAATACACAGCTCAACATATCAGAAATATCTGCGCGATACGATCGTGACCCAGCGTGACGGAAGATACGTAGTGCCCGTCAAGGCGGAGTGCAGGGGAAACGTCCCCGGACTTGTCCACGATACAAGCGCGAGCGGTCAGACCGTTTTTATCGAGCCTATGGGCGTTGTTCAGGCAAATAACGACATCAGGGTGCTGGTCGCGAAGGAGGAAGCCGAGATCGAGCGGATATTGTTTGAGCTGTCCGCTCTTGCGGGCTCTTACGCCGACGCGATAATCGGCTCCTACAAGTGCCTTGTCGAGCTTGACGTCATCTTTGCCAAGGCTGAGTTGGCGTATTCTATGAAGGCGGTCAAGCCGAAGCTCAACGACAAGGGCGTGATCGACCTCAAAAAAGCGCGTCATCCGCTTATCCCGGCCGACAGGGTCGTGCCCATAGACGTTACCCTCGGCAAGGATTTTGACACGCTTGTTATCACGGGCCCGAATACGGGAGGTAAAACCGTAACGCTCAAAACCATCGGGCTTCTGACGCTGATGGCGATGTGCGGACTGATGATTCCCGCGGGCGACAACAGCGAGCTCAGCGTGTTTAGAAGGGTCCTCGCTGATATAGGAGACGAACAGAGCATAGAGCAGAGCCTGTCGACCTTCTCGGCGCATATGACGAATATTATCGATATACTTAAGGTAACAAATTCCTCTACGCTCACGCTCATCGACGAGCTAGGCGCGGGCACGGATCCCGTAGAGGGCGCCGCTCTCGCGATCGCCATTCTCGAAAGGCTCAGGGAAAAGGGAGCGAAAATCGCCGCGACCACTCATTACGCGGAGCTGAAGGAATTTGCTCTGAGAACAGCAGGGATAGAGAACGGCAGCTGTGAGTTTGATATCAAGACGCTTCGTCCGACATACAGACTGCTGATCGGCGTTCCCGGAAAGAGCAACGCCTTCGCAATCAGCCGAAGGCTCGGTATGGACGTTAACGTGGTAGAGCGGGCTAAGGAGCTTGTCAGCTCCGACAGCCGTCAGTTCGAGGATGTTGTCACAACGCTTGAAAGCCGACGCCAGAGCCTTGAAAGACAGCTTGAAAGCGCGAAAAGCCTGACCCAAAAGGCTAATACCGAAAAGCAGAAGGCCGAGAACGAGCTTCAAAAGGCGAGACAGCAGGCGGAATATGAGCTTGAAAAAGCGAGACAAGAGGCGGAAAGGATCGTTTCCCGCACAAGAGCTCAGGCGGATGCCCTTATGGACGAGCTTGAAAAAGCGAGAAAAGCCAAGAAGGACGACCCCGAGGCGCGCGCCAAGCTGCGCCGTGAGCTGAACAAGATCGAGGACAGCTCGAATCCCGTAAGAAAGAGAGAGGACGCGGAGAGCTACAAGCTTCCCAGACCGCTCAAGGTCGGCGATAACGTTTTGATCTACGATATCGACAAGGACGCTACGGTGCTCGCGCTTCCCGATAAGGACAATATGGTTTACGTTCAGGCGGGGATAATCAAAACAAGGGTGCCGCTCGATAATCTGAGGCTCAAAAAAGCTTCAAAGCCAGCTGTAAAATACGGAAACAGCCGCAGAAACGTTCCGTCAAACGTCAATATCCGTCCCGTGACCGAGATCGACGTTCGGGGTATGACGGCGATAGAGGCGATAGCGGCGGTGGATTCGGCGATTGATAACGCGCTTCTGACAAAGGTGGAGCAGCTGACCATTATCCACGGCAAGGGCACGGGCGTGCTGAGAGCCGAGATACAAAAGCACCTGAGAACGGTGAAGTTCGTCAAGAGCTTTCGTCTGGGTGTGTTCGGAGAGGGAGAAAGCGGCGTCACGATCGTCGAGCTGAAGTAGCTTTTGACGCGGCCCGATTCAAGACGGCGCGAAAGGGCAAAAAATTGCATTTTTTGACAATATATGATACAATGATCACAACTATATATTTATGGAGGTATTACTATGACATTAGACAAGAATTCAATCATCGGCGATGTGCTTGACGCTTATCCCCAGACCGCTCCCGTATTTATGGCGATCGGTATGCACTGCCTCGGCTGTCCCGCTTCCAGAGGCGAGAGCATCGCTGACGCGTGCATGGTTCACGGCGTTAATGTTGACGAGCTTTTAGCCGGGCTCAAAAAGGTTGTCGGCTGATAAATGAAGCTTTTTAGTCTTGACGAAAGACTGACGCTTTGCGCGAGCCTCGTCCGTAACGGAGCGAGGCTTGCCGACATCGGAAGCGACCACGCGTATCTGCCTGTGTGGCTTCTGAAAAACGGTAAAATCAGCTTTGCTATTGCGTCCGATATCAACGAAAAACCGCTTCAGAGCGGCAGAAGAACCGCCGAAAAATACGGAGCGGACAATATCGAGTTCAGGCTCGGCGCGGGTCTTTCCACCGTGACCGCCGAGGATCGCGTTACCGACGCGGTCATAGCGGGAATGGGCGGCGAGGTGATCGCCTCGATAATCCGCGACAGCGAGCTTTCCAAACAGCTTGACCTCATTCTCCAGCCGATGACGCGCTCAAAGGAGCTCGTCGGCTTTTTGTACGAAAACGGCTTTGAAATCACGGAGCAAAGGGCTTTGACCGCAAAGGGCAAATGCTACACCGCGATGAAGGCGCGCTATACGGGCAAAAAAACGGCGGTGAGCGAGGCTTTCAAGATTATGGGAAAGCTTGATTTGACGGACGCGGAAAGCGTGAAATATATTGAAAAACAGATCAGAAATCTCGAAAATATGAGCCGCGCGGATCATAGTCTCAAGGCTCTTGTTGAGGAACTGAGGTCGTTAATAGGTTATGAAAATTAAGACTGTCATAGATTTTTTCGAGGGCTTCGCGCCGCTCGATACCGCGATGAGCTTTGACAATGTCGGACTTCTCGTCGGAAGCCCCGAGACTGAGGTAGGTACCGTTCTTGTAGCTCTCGATATCACTCCCGAGGTCGTCGAGGAGGCGGAAGCGATCGGAGCAGGGCTTATCGTCAGCCACCACCCTGTCATTTTTGATCCGCTCAAAAGCATAGCGGACGACAGCGTGGTTTACAGACTGATCAAAAAGAATATCGCGGCGCTTTGTATGCATACCAACCTTGATTTAAGCCCCGATTTCGGCGTCAACACCTGCCTCGCCGATTCGGTCGGCTTGAAGAATTACGGCTTTGTTGAGGGCGAGTGCTTGCTCATAGGCGAGCTTGACGAACAGATGACAAACCGCGCGTTTGCCGAAAAGGTAAAGACGGCTCTCGGCTGCGACGGACTTCGTTACACTCTCCCTGATAAACGTGTCAGAAAAATCGCTCTCTGCTCGGGCTCGGGAGGAGACCTTGTGGAGCTCGCCGAGGAAAACGGCGCGGACGCGCTTCTCACGGGTGAGATCAAGCACCACTACATTCTTGAAGCCAATATGCTGGGGCTCGCGGTCATCGACGCGGGGCATTTCAAGACCGAGAACGTCGTGGCGGCGCCTCTTTGCGACAGGCTCAAAAGGGAGTTTCCCGAGCTGAATGTCGTAACAAGCGAGCGCTGTACCGACGGAATACATTATCTTTAAGGAGATTCAGATGAAGATTTCCAACAGAACATCAAAAATAATCCTCGCCATACTTATTGCGGTGAGTTTGTGCATAAGCACATTTTACATAGCGGGAAAACAGGGCTACCACGAGGATGAGCTGCTCACCTACAATCTCGCGAATACCCAGAAGCAGCTGAACGTTGACGGCGGCTGGAACACGCCCGACGACTTTAACGAGTACCTGACCGTCAGCGACGACGACCGTTTCAATTACGCTCAGGTGATCGAGAATCAGGTCATCGACGCGTCGCACCCGCCTTTTTACTATGCTCTTGTCCACACTGTCTGTTCCTTCTTCCCGGGACAGTTCAGCCGTTATTTCGCGTATTCGATCAATGTGGTCGCTATGGTCGGGATACTGATTTTGCTGTATCTTATCGGCAAACGTGTGACGGACAACAACCTTTACGCGCTGATCGGCGCGGGAGCCTACGCGCTTTCGACAGCGTGCTTCACAACGACTATCTACCTGAGGATGTACGCTACGCTGACATTCTTCTGTCTGCTGTTTTTGTATATGATACTGAGGTTTTATGACAACGGCGTAAAAATCACCGATTGTCTTGTAATGCTTCCGATCGTTGTTTTCGGAATTTTGACCCAGTATTATTTTATCCTTTTCGCGGGACTGGTGGGGCTTGTTTACCTTGTGTTCACGCTCAGGGAAAAGCGGTTTATGGACTTGCTGTTTGTGATCGCCTCCGCGGTAGTCGGCGCGGGGATCGCAATGCTGATCTATCCGCATATTATCGAGAATGTTCTCGGAGGAAACCGAGGCTTTGGCTCGCTGGAGATATCGATCGACCTGATCACTATCGTAACTTATCTCGGATACAAGCTCTTTACTTACTTTGAGGTGCTTGCCAAGGATATGTTCCTCGGTCAGATCTGGCTGCTCGCGCTCTGCGCCGCGGTCGCCCTCGGATCTTTTATCTACTTCCGCTTTGTAAAGAAGGAGAAGCTCAGCCGAAAGACGGTGTTTATCATTGTGCCGCCCGTCGCGTTCTTCTTCGGAATATCGCTTCTGTCGCCGTTCAACAGCGACAGATATGTAATGGCTTCGCTTCCGCTGATCGCGATGCTTTTCGCCTTTACGTTCATCAGGATTTTCAAGCATTTCAAGTCAGAGAAGCTTGTGCTTGCCGTTCCTGCCTGCATAGTCGCTCTCAGCGTATGCGCGGTCGTTGCCGTCAAGCCCTATTACACCTACGGAAAAACCAATCTTTATTCGCCAAAGACGGATAAGGCGGTTTTCGTAGGGACCGCGATGCTTGAGTGGAACAAGGTCATTGATAAGCTTGAGAAGTATGATGAGGCGATGATCGTTCAGACTGCCGATATGGATCCCAAGCTCGGCGAGGAGCTTGAGGATTTCGCTACCAAGCGCGGTGTTGTGACTAACGGCAAGATATCTTCCTTCGCCGACTCTTATATGAACAACGGCGACGCAAAGAAGGACTATGTGTCGAGCCTTGAGACGCTCTCCAAGGACGAAAAGCTAAAGGCGCTGGACGAGGTTACCGTTTACATTTCCCGTCTTGCGGACCGTGAAAAGGTTATGAAATACATTACCGACAACACGGGCTTCAAGCACAGCGAGCTGATTCAGGCTGACTATGATTTTGAGGATTTCTTTAACTGGTACGATTATTTTGTTGAAACCGAGTCGTACTGCAACGTATACAGGTTTTACAAGTAGGATATAGAAGAAGTTTTGAGGAAAAGGTTATGAGATTATCACGTGAAGAAAGAAAGAACGCCATCGGCATCGCGATGTCGGGCGGCGGCTTGCAGGGTATCGCGCATATCGGAGCGATCAAGGCGCTTTACGAGTTGGGTATCCACCCGCAGTTCGTTTCGGGCACAAGCTCGGGAGCGGCTATGGCCGCGATCACGGCTATGGGCTTTACTGCCGAAGAAATGGCGGCGGTCGCCAAGAAACACTGGAAAACTCTCGCGGAGATCGACAACGGTCTTATCTTTAAATCGCTGGCGCAGTTCATCTTGAGCAAGAATATCGCCCGCGACGGGATCAAGTCGGGCGAGCTGATCTCGGACGTAATACGCGAGATAATGTATATCAAGAATATCCACGGCTTCTCCGATCTGCCGATTAACCTTTCCATCTGCACTGTTGATACTCTTACGACCGACGAGTGTATTTTTACCACTGAGGAAGAGGAACTCAAAAACGACCATATCCATTACCTGACGGGAGTTCCGCTCGAGACCGCCGTCAGGGCGAGTATGTCGTTCCCCGCTATTTACACAACCTGCACCTATAAAAACTATAACTTTATCGACGGAGGCTCAAAGGATAATCTTCCTGTCAAGATCCTTCGCGATATGGGAGTAGGCAAGGTGCTGGCGCTCGGGTTTGATATTATGGACTATGACCCCACGCCGGGGCTGAACGGTCTGATCAAGGTCATCTGGCGCGCGCTTGACGTTTATTCGATAGACGGCACCAGAAAGTCGATGAAAATGGCGGACTACGCCGTTGAGATCAAAAACGAAAACACCGCCCTCTTTGACATCAGCAATGTTGACGAGACGATTCAGGAGGGCTATGACGCGATAATGAAGCAAAAAGACAGGATTTTGGAGATTTTCGGATGAAAAAACAGTTTTTAGAGGTTGGAAGGATAGTTGGAACCCATGGCGTCCGAGGCGAGCTCAGGGTCGATCCCTGGTGCGACAGCCCTGAATTTCTCAGCGGATTTAAAAAGCTGTGGTTTGACAGCGGAAAAACCGAGATAAAGGCGAAATCGCGTCCGCACAAGAACCTTGCGCTCGTTAAGCTCGAGGGGGTTGACACGATAGACGACGCCGAGAAGCTCAGGGGAAAGATATTGTATATCGACCGCAAGGATATAAAGCTTCCCGAGGGCAGGAATTTTATTCAGGATCTGATCGGATGCAGAGTGCTCGACGCCGACGACAGAGAGCTTGTCTACGGTGAGATAACCGACGTTTTCAAGACAGGCGCGAACGATGTTTATACCGTCAGAGATTCCTCGGGCAGGGAGTTTTTGGTGCCTGTTATCGACGAGGTAGTGACAGAAAAAAATGTTGACGAGGGCTTTGTGCTGGTTCGTCCGATGAAGGGACTTTTCGGCGATGAAGATTGATTTGATCACGCTGTTTCCCGAGATGTGCGAGGCGGTGCTGAGCGAGAGCATTATCGGCAGGGCGAGAAAATCCGGCGCGATCGAGCTGAAATGCCGCCAGCTTCGCGATTTTGCCTTTGACAAGCACCGCAGAGTTGACGACACGGTCTACGGCGGCGGAATGGGTATGCTGCTCAAATGCGAGCCTATCGCGCTTTGCTACGAGGCTTTGTGCGCCGAGCGCGGCTGTAAGCCGTACTTTGTGTATATGTCGCCTCAGGCGAAGCCTCTCACTCAGGAAAAGCTCAAGGAGCTGAGCCGAAAGGAGAACATCTGTGTTCTCGCGGGACATTACGAGGGGGTTGACCAAAGGATCATCGACGAGTTTATCGACGAGGAGATCTCGATCGGCGACTATGTCCTGACCGGAGGAGAATTGCCCGCTCTTGTGTTCATAGACGCGCTTTCGCGGCTTGTTCCCGGGGTGCTTTCGAACGACGAATGCTTTACAGAGGAAAGTCATTATAATGGGCTTCTGGAGTATCCGCAATACACAAAACCTCAGAGCTGGCGCGGACTTGAGGTCCCGCCCGTGCTTTACAGCGGAGACCACAAAAAGGTCGACCGCTGGCGTTTTGAACAGAGCTTGAGGAATACTCTGAAGAAGCGCCCCGATATGCTTGACAACAGGGAGCTTTCGGATGAGGAAGCACGTCTACTCAAAGAATTTGAATGTTGACAATGACTATGTGATAATTATTGTTCGTTAAGTTGCACAAACGGAATTTATCGAAAAAGCCGTAAAATGTAATTAAAACCAAAAATGAAATTTGAGTGTTGACGTTGAGAATAATCGTGTTATAATATAATAAATAATTGGAACGTGAGTGAGGGCTCGCGTTGCTAGTTTAAGAATTTAGAGAGGTTTTACTTATGTACGTTAAGGAAGTTTTAGTGAAAAACAAGGCCGGCTTGCACGCTCGTCCGGCAACCTTCTTTATCCAGAAGGCTAACGAGTATAAGTCTACTGTTTGGGTTGAAAAGGAAGAAAGACGAGTTAACGCGAAGAGCCTTCTTGGCGTACTCTCCTTAGGTATTATCGGCGGTACCAGCATCAAGATCATCGCTGACGGCTCTGACGAAGAGGAGGCCGTTGAGGGTCTGGTTGCTTTGGTAGACAGCGGTTTTGCCGACTGATAAGTAAGCTTATATTCGGGCGGATTTATCCGCCCTTATTTTTTTCTGTTGTTGATTGCCATGAATGAAAAGATCCGCGAGCTCCGCAAAAAGGCTATGGCGCTTCCGCTTTCGCCCGGAGTCTATATTATGCGCGACAAAACCAAAAAAATCATATATATCGGTAAGGCGAAGGCGCTGAAAAACCGCGTGTCCCAGTATTTCGGCTCACAGAACAATCATCCCGAAAAGGTTCGGAGAATGGTTGAGAACGTCGACTTTTTTGATTATATCATCTGCGACAGCGAGTTTGAGGCGCTCATTCTAGAGTGCAGCCTGATCAAGCAGCACACCCCTAAGTACAACATTTTGCTAAAGGACGACAAGGGTTACAGCTACATCAGGGTCTCAAACGACAAATGGCGCAAGATCACCTATGAGCTGCAAAAGACCGACGACGCTGTTTATATAGGCCCCTACAAGAGCAGCTTCTACGTCAAGCAGAGCGTGGAGGCGGCGAACAAAATCTTCAGGCTTCCCACCTGTAACAGAAAATTCCCCGAGGATTTCGGCAAAAGCCGTCCCTGCCTGAATTATCATATCAAGCAGTGTATGGCTCCGTGTACGGGGAAAGTCAGCTTCAAAGAGTATGACGAGAGCGTAGAGCAGGCGCTGGAGTTTTTGAAGGGCGGCAGCAGCGAGTCGGTAAAAAGGCTCACGCGAGAAATGGAGCTGGCGGCGGAGAACCTTGAGTTTGAGCGCGCCGCCAAGATCCGCGACAAGATCGCGGCGGTCAGAAAGATGGCGGACAAGCAAAAGGTTGTTTCGGTCAATGTGCCCGATCAGGATATCATCGCCTATTTTACCGACGGCGACAGAGGCTGTTTTCAGATTTTCAGATTTCGCAACGCCAGCCTGACCGATCACGAGCATTTTATCATAAATAATCCGATGGACGGACAGGAGGAGCTTTCCCAGTTTATCACGGGTTACTACTCAATGAACCGCGATATTCCGCGCAACCTTACTCTGGACAGGCTTCCCGAGGACGTCGACGTGATCGAAAAGTGGCTGTCCGAAAAGCTCGGCAGACGAGTTTATATAACTTGTCCTCAGCGTGGAGAGCAAGCTCAGCTCGTCGCGATGTGCCGCAATAACGCCGCCGAGGCTCTGGCTCAGATAAAGGGGAGAACCTCGAGGGAATACTCGGTGCTTGAGGAGCTCAGAGAGCTTTTGGGGCTTGAGAAGCTTCCCGAGTATATCGAGAGCTACGATATATCAAATCTGGCGGGAACAGAAAATGTCGCGGGAATGATAGTTTACGAGAACGGCAAGCCGCTTAAGTCGGCTTATAAAAAATTCAAGATAAAATCCTTCGAGGGTCAGGATGACTTTGCCTCAATGGCGGAGGTCCTCGACAGACGCTTCACCGAGTATGAGAAAAGCAGGGACAGCGGCGAGGGCTTCGGCAGGCTTCCCGATCTGATACTGCTCGACGGAGGAAATGGTCAGGTCGCCGCGGTCGAGCCGATACTGAGGAAACACAAGGTCAGCGTTCCGCTTTTCGGTATGGTCAAGGATTCATCGCACCGCACCAGAGCCGTTACGGGCTCGGGCGGAGAGATAGCGATCAATTCCTACCGCTCCGTGTTCACCTTTTTGAGCAAGATGCAGGATGAGGTGCACCGCTTCGCGATCGGTTATCATCATCAGCGCAGAAAGAACGCGGCGTTTCGAAGCTCGCTTACCGATATCGACGGAGTGGGCGAGGTAAGAGCCAAGGCTCTGCTCAGACATTTCGGAACGATATCAAACATCCGCAACGCCGACCTTGAGGAGCTTGAACGCTGTCCCAAAATGACAGCGTATTCGGCGAACGCCGTTTACAATTATTTTCACAAGGATTTGTAATTTTAAGAAAACTGTGTTATACTACTTGAAATAAAAACGATTTGAAGGGAATTATATGCGAGTAATTACAGGCTCAGCCAGAGGCAGAAGGCTGATAACTCTTGAGGGCGACGATGTTCGTCCTACGACCGACAAGGTCAAGGAGGCTGTTTTCTCCGCGATCCAGTTTGACATAGAGAACAGAAGCTTTCTCGATCTGTTCGCGGGCAGCGGCCAGATGGGTATAGAGGCGCTCAGCCGCGGCGCGAAATCGGCGACCTTTGTCGATTCCTCCAGAAAAGCGGTCGAGATCGTCAGGAAGAATCTGAACAATGTCGGACTATACGACAAAGGGCGCGTTATCCATGCCGACAGCCTTGCTTTTATCGATACAATTACGGAAAAATTCGACATCGCGTTCCTCGATCCGCCTTACGGCACGGGGATTTTGCAGGAGGCATTGCCGAAAATTGCCGAAAAAATGAAAAAAACAGGGGTAATTATTGCCGAAAACAGCGAAAATGAAGAAATTTTCTCAAATATTGGCGAATTTATGCTTGACAGACAAAAACACTATGGTAAAATAAAGATAACTATGTATCGTCATAGAGATTTTGTTTAAGGGTAATTTTATGCACACTAAGGTAATTTGTCCGGGAAGCTTTGACCCTGTGACCTTGGGTCACATCGATATCATCACGAGAGCGTCCAAGATGTTCGATTGTGTTGTTGTCGGCGTGCTCAATAATCTCGCCAAGAGCCCGATGTTCACCACCGCGGAGCGTATAGCGCTTCTTGAGAAGGCGACTCAGGGGCTGCCGAATGTCGAGATCGTCGGCTTTGACGGCCTGCTTGCCGATTACGCGCGCGAGCAGGGAATCACCGCCATTGTCAAGGGCTTGAGGGCTGTATCGGACTTTGAATATGAATTTCAGCAGGCGCTCACAAACAAAAAGCTCAACCCTGAGCTGGAAACGGTCTTTTTGACCTCGAACTCGGAATTTATGTATCTGAGCTCCAGCATGGTGAAGCAGGTCGCATCCCTCGGAGGAGATATCAGTTCATTTGTTCCTGAGTGCGTGCATGATGAAATATTAAACCGCTTAAAATAATTTTTAGAAAACGGAGAGGTAAAAAATGGAAAGATTAGATAAGAGAGTAGAGGATTTGATCTTAGAATTACAGGATATGGTCAACGACGCCAAGGCTATGCCTCTTTCGAGAGATAAGAAGGTTATCATCTCGGGCGACCGTATCTTTGACATTCTCGACGAGATCGAGGACAGCCTTCCCGGCGAAATCAGCGTCGCTAAGAATATCGTAGCCGATCGTGACGCTATCATCAACGAGGCAAAGAGAAACGCGGAGGAGATCATCCGTCAGGCCGAGGAGCGCCGCAGAATTATGGTAAGCCAGAACGAGATCACTCTCGCCGCCGAGGCAAAGGCAAAGGATATCATCTCCGACGCCAAGAAGAAGGCCGCGGATATGCACAAGGCCGCCAACAGCTATGTTGAGGATATTATGCGCCGTACCGACGAGAGCATTACATCCTATGCTCAGGAGATCAAAAAGGCTCGCCAAAACCTCAAAAGCTCAATGAAATAAGCCTTAATATACTAAATCGTTCACCATTGCCCCGAGGATTTTACCTCGGGGCTTTATTTTTGGCGTATCTTACAAAAAAACAGTTTAAGATTTAGTAAAAATGCTGTAACATTTAACTTGCATTTTAATGACAAATAATATATAATAGTTACATCGGTGGCATATTGTGTCATTTAGTGAACTTTTTGTGTGTGTTGCCGCCGATTTGGATGAAATTTTTGAAGGGGGTGGCAGAATGTTCTCGGGTACAACGTTTCAGACGATCGACGCCAAGGGGAGAATAGTTCTGCCCGCTCGCTTCAGAGAACAGCTTGGCGAGAGCTTTATTATTTCAAAGGGCTTTTCGGATTGCGCTCAGGTTCTTTCTTTGGATGAGTTTGAAAATCTGCGCGAACAGATAAAGACCCTTCCTGCCAAGCCCGCTTCGGCGCTGCGGTATAACGTTATCGCCACAGCGGTAGAGGTCAGCCCGAACGCCTCGGGCAGAATTTCCATACCTCAGAGCCTTCGTGAGATCGCCTCGCTTGAGAAAGAGGCGGCGGTGCTCGGTATGGACAACCGTATTGAAATCTGGAATAAGGACAAGTTTGACGAGATGATGGCGCAAAGCAAGGACGACCTTGACGCGGCGCTCTCAATGCTCAACTTTTAAGATATGGAATTTAATCATACACCTGTGTTGCTTAACGAGGCTGTCGACGGTCTTAACATAAATCCAAACGGGATCTATGTGGACGGCACAGCGGGCGGCGGCGGACATTCCGCCGAGATACTCAGCCGTCTCAGCTCGGGAAAGCTTATTTCCATCGACCAAGACCCCGACGCCATTTGTACGGTTAAGCAAAGATTCAAGGACAACGAAAACTCAATAATCATCAAAGGCAACTTTTCCGATATGAAGGAGCTGCTTTCGGAGAGGTGCATTCGTCAGGTGGACGGCGTATTGCTCGATATCGGCGTTTCATCTCATCAACTCGATACACCCGAGAGAGGTTTTTCGTTTCACGAGGACGCGCCTCTCGATATGCGTATGTCTCAGGCGGGAAATACCGCCGCGGATCTGGTTAACACCCTGCCGCAGAGCGAGCTGAGCCGTATCATCTTTAATTACGGCGAGGAGAAATACGCTAATTCCATCGCGAAGGCAATTGTAAACGCAAGGGAAGAGCAAAAAATCGAAACCACCTTTCAGCTTGCCGAGATAATTCGCAATTCCGTGCCCGAAAAGGTAAGGCGCGCGGGTCATCCCGCGAGAAAAACCTTTCAAGCGCTCAGGATCGAGGTCAACCACGAGCTCGACGCTCTGAAAAAGGGGATAGAGGACGCTTTTGAGCTGCTTTCGGTCGGCGGAAGGCTCGCGATAATCACGTTCCACTCGCTTGAGGACAGGATCGTGAAGCAGAGTATGGCGTCTTTTTGCCAAGGCTGTACCTGCCCCAAGGATTTCCCCGTTTGTGTTTGCGGAAAGAAACCGAGAGCCAAGCTCATCACCCGAAAGCCTATTGTAGCAAATGACCAAGAATTATCCGCAAACCCCCGCGCGAGAAGTGCAAAACTAAGAATTTGCGAAAAAATACTTGAAAATTCTTGATATGGTATGGACTTTTGTAACTATTTGGTGTAAAATATAACAAAGTTGTAAAGAATGACCTGACCACAAGAAATTGTGATTATAAGAAAAAAAGCTACAATATTCTGTATTATTCGAATATAGAAAATTACAATTTTTCGCTATTTTCCGTAGCGGAAATAAAGAAAATGTTAAAAAATTGTAACATTTTTATCTTAAGGAAATATAACCACGAATTTATGGTGTACAATAGATAACCGTTGAGGTAATTTAAATGGCATATGAAAATAACGCGGCTTACGACCTGAATCTCTTCAGAGATAACACGGCTCCGAAGCTGCCTGAGGAAAAAACAAAAACAGAACAAAAACGTGACGATAAAGTAGTAACCATCCCGAAAGAGGAAGTATTCAAAATCAGACGCCGCCGTCATAATCCCTTCAAGGTGTTTGTCGGTTCTGTGGCGGGTGTGGTTATTACCGCTATCGTTGCCGCGATTATTATCGGGCAGGTTCAGCTCACCGAGCTCAACCAGCAGATTATTACCGCTGAGGAAACGCTGAGAAACTCCCAGAGTACATATACTCAGAACCAGATGGCTATTCAGTCAAAGCTCTCGACAAGCGAGATCGAAAAGTACGCTAAGGAAAACCTGGGTATGAGTAAGGCTGAAAACGCTCAGAAGGAGTTTGTTTCTCTGTCAAAGGGCGATAAGGCCGAGATTTCCGAGGATGCGAACCAAAACTTTTTTCAAAAAATCATAAACGCATTTACCGGTCTTTGGTCATAACATCAGATTCAATTTAATAAGATATGTTATGGGAATAAGAGTTGAGATGTGTAATCTTAACTCTTTCTTTGTGTTATGATCAAAGGGTAAATCGAAAGGAGCATAGGGGAGAATGGCAAAAAACCGTGAAAAAAATCCCCAAAAGGGTCGGCTGCAGCTGCTCCGATTCCGCACTACAATATTAATACTTGTTATCCTTATCGTCGGCTTCGGAGCCGTCGCGGTAAGGTTGTTTTATCTCCAGCTTATACAGGGTCCTGAGCTTCAGGAGCTTGCTGTTGACCAACAGCTTGTCGATACAAAGCTTACAGCGAAGCGCGGGACTATTTACGACTGTAACGGGAAGATCCTCGCTCAGTCCGCGTCTGTTTGGCAGGTAGTTATCGCGCCCGCCTATATCGAGACCGATGAGCAGCGTGAGTATATCGCAAAGAACCTCTCAAAGATACTTGATCTTGATTACGACAACGTGCTTGAAAAGGTCAAGCAGGATTCCTATTATGTAATAGTGAAGAGAAAGATCGAGAGCGACGAAAGAGAGAAAATACTCAAGTTTTCGGAAAAGCTGAGCGATAAGTACACAAAGCTGTCTAACGTTATCACGCTTTTTGACGATTACAAGCGCTACTATCCCTACAATAAGCTTGCGTCGTCCGTTATAGGCTTTACCGGTATGGACGATCAGGGACTTGAGGGCGTAGAATATAAGTATGACGATTATCTGACCGGCACGCCCGGGCGTATCATCACCGCCAGAAACGCGAACCAGACAGATATGCCGTTCCAGTATGAGCAGAACGTTGACGCCAAGGACGGCGACTCGATCAAGCTGACTATCGACGAGACTATACAGTCGATAGCCGAGAAATATATGGAGCAGGGTGTTATTGACAACGACGTCAAAAACCGCGGCGTTTGTATTATAATGGACGTCAACACCGCCGCGATCAAGGCGATGGTGACCACCGACGGCTACGATCTTAACTCGCCTTATGAGCTCTCCGAGGACACTCTCAACGATATAGCTCAGCTTCCCAAAAAGAAGCGCGCGGAGGCGGAGAGCGCGGCTCTCGGCAAGAAGTGGCGTAACAAGGCTATCGCGGATACATATTATCCCGGTTCGGTATTTAAGATGTGTACCGCTTCAATGGGACTTAACGAGGGAACTATCTCCGACAACTCCACCTTCTACTGCGCGGGCTCCGTTACGATTTATGACCATACGATCAGCTGTCATGATACGGACGGTCACGGTACGCAGACGCTCTTCCAGGCGATCACAAACTCCTGTAACCCCGCGTTTATCGCTATCGGCGATTCGCTGGGTCCCGAGAGATTCTATAAATACTATCAGGCGTTCGGCTTCTCCGAGCCGACGGGAATCGATCTTCCCGGTGAGTCCGACGACCTTTTCTTTAACGAGGACGGCTCAATGTCAGAGACTGACCTCGCGGTTGCTTCCTTCGGTCAGAACTTTTCGATCACGCCTATTCAGATGGTCACCGCGTGCGCGGCTGTTGCTAACGGCGGCAAGGTGCTCCAGCCCTACGTCGTAAGCTCGATCACCGACGCTGACGGAAACGTTGTAAGAACCACGGATTCTATGGTCAAGCGTCAGGTTATCAGCACAGAGGTCTCACGGCAGATGTGCGACTACCTCGAGCGAAACACCGCGGCAGGCGGTATGAACAACGGCTACATCGCGGGCTACCGCGTCGGCGGTAAAACAGGTACTTCCGAAAAGCTCACCGATTCCGAGGGAAGCGAGGACTATATCGCCTCGTTCTGCGGTTTTGCTCCCGCCGATAAGCCTCAGGTCGCTTGTCTGGTGTTCTTTGATACTCCGAAGGGCGATTTCTACTACGGCAGTCAGGTTTCGGCGCCTGTGTTTGTAAATATTATGAGCGAGGTGCTTCCTTACCTTGAGGTTCAGGCTGAATACTCGGAGGACGAGAAGCAGTATGTCGATACTATCGCGGGCTCCTATGTCGGTCTTACAACCGACAAGGCGAAGGAGCAGGCTGAGTCCGACGGCTTTACCGTGACCGTCAAGGGCGAGGGTAAGAAGGTCGTTTCTCAGATCCCGTCGGCGGCTTCAAAGATCCCGACAGGCGGAAATGTCGTTCTGTATACGGACGAGGCTTCCAAGAAAGAAAAGGTAACAGTGCCGAGTCTGGTTGGCTACTCGGTATCCACGGTCAACTCGATCGCGTCGTCCTACGGACTAAATGTAAGTATCTCGGGCGTTTCCTCGAGCGCGTCGTCCGTATCGACCTCACAGAGTATCGCCGAGGGCGAGCAGGTCGACGAGGGTACGGTGATCTCCGTCGAATTCGGCGGTTCAACGGTCGTACATGACTAGTCGTAAGCAGAACAACGGATTTATGATAATATGCCGCACTGAGTGCGACGCGGAGAAATAAAAAAGAAGGGAAGATGTGTAATGCCGTTTGGTATTTGGTCATTATTAACAGCCGCTGCGGCGTTCGCGATCACCGCGGCGCTCGGAAAGCCGATAATAAAATATCTTCACAAGCTCAACTTCGGTCAGACGATACTCGATATCGGACCGTCGTGGCACAAGGATAAGCAGGGCACCCCGACGATGGGCGGTATTATGTTCATTATCGGCACGGTCGTTACGGCTATTATCAGCGTAACGCTTTATAATATTTTCGGCACGGGTTTTGTGGGCGTGTATCAGGAGGATCCTTACAGGATCTCTACGCTTGTTTTCGCGGGGATCGGTCTCGCGCTAGCTCACGGAGCTATCGGCTTTATCGATGATTATATCAAGGTTGTCAAAAAGCGCAACCTCGGCCTTACCGCGATCCAGAAGCTTGTGCTCCAGTTCTCCGCTACCGCGGCTTACCTCGCTGTGCTTGGCTTTACAGGTCACGGAACCGCAACGACGATCCCGTTTGTCGGCAAGGTTGAGCTCGGCTGGTTCTATTACATCATTTCCGCGATCGTGATCGTCGGTATAGTCAACGCCGTCAATCTTACGGACGGTATCGACGGCCTTGACGGCTCGATCACCTTCTTTGTCGCGCTGTTCTTTTTGCTTATCTCAAGCCTTCTCGGCTGTATGGGCGTCACATTTCTTTCCGCGGCGCTCGCGGGCGGCTGTCTCGGCTTTTTGGTTTGGAATTTTCACCCCGCAAAGGTGTTTATGGGCGACACGGGCTCGCTGTTTCTGGGCGGTATCGTGTGCGCGCTCGCGTTCGCGGTCGATATGCCGATCCTTCTTCTTCCGCTCGGGATCGTGTATCTCTGCGAGATGTTCTCCGTAATGCTTCAGGTCAGCTACTTCAAGCTTACCCACGGCAAGCGACTTTTTAAGATGAGCCCGATCCATCATCATTTTGAGATGAGCGGCTGGTCCGAGGTCAAGATCGTTTCCGTATTCAGCGCGGTTACGGTAGTATTCGGTATTATTTCGTTCTTACTCGTTAAGTTCGGTGTGTAAATATATAGAAAGCAGGTAAAGTATGGCGCCGTTCGTACAGGTTATGCGTGAGGCCGATATAAATAAGGTCTATGACGAACAATTTAATGACCGACGCGACCGCCGTGAAGCGCGTTCCCGTCGCGACGCTCCCGAGAAAAAGAGAAAGCTCAAGCAAAAGCTCTTTGACAGAGGAATGGGCATTGATCTGCCGTTCCTTCTGATCGTATTGGTGCTGCTGATAATCGGAATGATAATGATGTTCTCGGCAAGCTTCCCCAACGCTTATTATAACAAGCACGACAGCTACTATTTTATCAAGCGTCAGTTGCTTTTTGCCGTTATCGGACTGGCGGCGATGATAGGCATTTCTTTCTTTAATTACAACAAGCTTCACAAGCTCGCCATTCCCGGTATGGCTGTTGCGTGGGGTTTGCTTGTATTGGTTTTGATAATCCCAAGCCCCGACGGCGTAAAGCGTTGGATCGGTATCGGCTCGTTCAACGTACAGCCGTCCGAGATAGCCAAGCTCGCTATCATTCTGTTCCTTGCTCATTGGGGCAGTATGTTCTACGATAAAATGCAGTACGCCAAATACAGCGTATTGCCGGGCATCGTTATCTTCGGCATAACCGCGGTTCTGTTGATTGCGGAGCCTCATTACTCAGGTATCGTTATTACGGGTATTCTTATTGTCGTAATGCTTTATGTCAGCGGTATGAAGGTCAAATATCTGCTTATCGGCGCCGCGCTGTTGGCTGTGCTGATAGCCGTCGCGTGGGTGACGGGAATCCTCACGTACGCCATGCAGCGAATGGACGGATGGGGTCAGGCGCTGGTGTACACAAGCTCGGAGAACACCGAAATGTGGAACGCCACATGGCAGACCAGAAACTCGCTGTACGCGATCGGCTCGGGCGGTCTTTTCGGACTGGGTCTCGGCAATTCAAGGCAAAAGTATCTTTACCTTCCCGAGTCGCAGAACGACTTTGTTTTCGCGATCGTCTGTGAGGAGATCGGTTATATAGGAGCTATGATCATTCTTCTGATTTTTGCCCTTCTTGTGTGGAGAGGAATCACCCTCAGCCTGCGTTCAAAGGACAGATTCGGAAAGCTTCTCGGCATCGGCCTTTCATCACAGATCGGTATACAGGTCGTACTCAACATTCTGGTTATCACGGACTGGCTCCCGAATACGGGTATCAGTCTTCCGTTCTTCAGCTACGGCGGAAGCTCGCTGATTATGCTGCTTGCTCAGATGGGACTGATACTCTCGATTTCGAGAACAGCTAATATAGAGAAACAGTAGGTGACGCGTATGAAGGTTTTGTTTGCAGGAGGCGGCACGGCAGGTCACATCAACCCCGCGCTCGCTATCGCAGGCTTCATCAGAAAAAAAGACCCGTCTGCCGAAATACTTTTTGTCGGCAATAAGGGCGGAATGGAAGAAACTCTTGTCCCGAAGGCGGGCTTTGAGATGAAATTCATCTCGATCAGCGGTTTCAGACGTTCGATGAAGCCGAGCGCGTTCGTGCATAACGTCCAAACGTTCAACAAGACGTTTTCGTCCTCAAAGACGGCAAAGACGATAATCGAGGAGTTCGATCCCGATATCTGCGTCGGAACGGGCGGCTATGTCAGCGGTCCCGTGCTCAGGACTGCCGCAAAGCTCGGATATCCGATCGTGATCCATGAGCAAAACGCTTATCCCGGTGTTACCAACAAAATGCTCGCCAGATACGCTAAGCGCGTGATGCTCGCGGTCGGCGACGCCGAAAAGTATTTCGAGGGCAAGGCGAGGTGCGCCATTACGGGCAATCCTGTCCGCGCCGAGATCATCGAGGCGGATAAGGCAAAGGCGAGAGCGGAGCTCGGCGTTGACGAACGACCTCTGGTGCTTTCGTTCGGCGGCTCGCTCGGAGCGCAGAAAATCAACGACACAGTCGCGGGTCTGCTCGCGAGAAGCGGAAACGACGGCGCGTATCAGCATATTCACGGTTACGGACGTTACGCTCCGCATTATCCCGATCTTTTGAAGGAAAAAGGCGCGGATATCCGCTACTGCGATAACCTTGATATAAGAGAATATATAGATAATATGGCGACCTGCATGGCGGCATGTGACCTTGTTATCTCAAGAGCGGGCGCGATCACCCTCTCGGAGATCCAGGCTATGGGCAAGCCCGCGGTGCTGATACCTTCACCTAATGTCGCCGAAAACCACCAGTACCACAACGCTATGGCGCTTGTCAATAACGGCGCGGCGGAGATCATCGAGGAAAAGGATCTGACAGAGGAGCTTCTTATGGAGAAGGTCGACAGCCTGCTCAGAAATCCTCAAAAACTCAGAGAATACTCCGAAAACTCCCGAAAAATGGCGATCGTGGACGCAAACGACAGAATATACCATGTGATCAGACAGGTGTTGAAATAGTTTGGCGCGACGGATAAATCCGTCTCACACATTACTTAACTCCCCATAGAATAAATCGGTAAGATTTTTTGAGGGGGAGCTAAAGGTGTCGAAATACTTAGTGAACGGCGGATTCCGCCTCTGCGGCTCGGCGGAGCTTCAGGGTGCAAAAAACAGCGCGCTGCCCATTTTGGCCGCGTCGCTGATGTGCGGCGGCGAGAGCGTGATTTTTAATTGTCCGAGGTTGTCGGACGTCAGCGCGGCGGCGAATATTCTGCGCTACCTCGGCTGCTCGGTCAGGCGCGAGGGAGACGCCGTGCTTGTGAATTGCGACGCGGTGTGCCGCGAGGATATTCCCGACAGTCTGATGCGTGAAATGCGCGGCTCGGTTATTTTTCTCGGAGCGTTGCTATCAAGGAACGGAAGGGCTGTAATGACCTTCCCCGGGGGCTGTGACCTCGGCCCCAGACCGATCGACCTGCATCTCAAGGCGCTCAAAAGCCTCGGCGCTCAAATCAAGGAACGCTACGGTGTTATTGAGTGTTCCGCTCCGAACGGGCTCAGCGGCGCGAAGATCGCTCTGAGCTTTCCGAGTGTGGGCGCGACCGAAAACATTATCCTTGCCGCTTCAACGGCAAAGGGAACAACTACACTGACTAACGCCGCCAGAGAGCCCGAGATCGTTGATTTGTGCGAATTTCTGAATAAAGCAGGCGCGAAGATATACGGAGCAGGCGAAGGCGTTATCGTAATTGACGGAGTGAAAAGCCTGAGCGGAGTCAACCACACAGTGATCCCCGACAGGATCGTTGCCGCAACGTTGATGTCCGCGGCTGCCGCGACAGGGTCACAGCTTGTGCTTGAGGGCGTGATCCAGTCTCATTTGAACGCCGTGATCTCCGTTTTTGAGGAAAGCGGCTGTTATATAAAATGTGAAATGGGTAAAATGCTCATAAAACCGCCCGAAAGGCTGTCGGCAATGCCGATGATTCGGACGATGCCTTACCCGGGCTTTCCGACAGACGCGCAGGCAGTGCTGATGTCGGCGGCGTGTTTGGGCAAAGGTACGAGCGTGTTTGTTGAAAATATATTTGAAAACCGCTATAAGCATGTCGGAGAGCTTCTCAGGCTCGGCGCCGATATAAGGGTCGAGAATAAGGTCGCCGTCGTCAACGGCAGAGAAAAGCTCTACGCCGCCGAGGTCGAGGCGCGCGATCTGCGCGGAGCCGCGGCGCTTGTTGTGGCAGCGCTCGCCGCTGAAGGCGAAAGCGAAATCAGCGGGATCGAGTATCTCGAGCGAGGCTACGAGGATTTTGAGCTTCTGCTCAGCTCGCTCGGAGCGAAAGTGAAAAGGATATAGGACTGCAAGCTTTATTTTTGAGTGAACTGATAATAAGGAATATAATTGACGACAGAGCCGCATTGAGCGCGGCACGGAAATAAAAAACAAAGGAGGGGAGATAAGTGGACGAAAGACCGAAGCACAGACGAGAGCTGACTGAAAAGGAAAAAAAGAATCTCAGCCGTCAGCAACAGAAGGAAAAGGAGCTTCAGCGCAAAAAGGCGAGACGCGACGCGAAATACCGCGAGCAGGCGAGAGCCGAGGCGCGCAAGCGCGGACAGGATTCGCATATAGTTGTTGAGATCCCCGCGGCTCCCGAAAAGCGTAAGAAACGCCCGAAAAAGAAAACACTCCCCGATATTATACAGAAGGAAACAGACAGAAAGGTCCGCGATCTTGACCCGACCGACCATAAGGACGGATACTATGTCAATGAGGTCGGAGTACGCAGAGCGACCGCCGAAAAGCAAAAAAAGCGCCGCCAAAAGGCTCAGCCTAAGCCGATATCTCCAAAGCAGAGAAGAAGACGCAGAATACTTGTTTATTCTCTGATTATTACGGCAGTAATGATAATCGGCGTGGTGCTTTCCATGACCGTCTTATTCAAAACCGAGCGTATCGAGGTAAAGGGCAATAAGTATTACGAGGACAGCACAGTTATAGATTTGTCGGGCGTTAAAAAGGGCGACAACATCTTTACCGCCACTTTATTCGCCGATACAGACGAGATCACCGACACTCTTCCGTATATCAAGTCCGCAAGCATCGGTTTTTCAATTCCCGACGGCTTGATCATTACGGTCACGAACCGCTCGCCTTACTATTCGCTGAAGAGCGGCGACGATTACTACCTTGTCAGCGAGGAAAACAGGATCCTTGAGAAGGTCGATGAAAAGCCGAAGGATCTGATGTTCATTGAAACTCCCAAGCTCAAGAACACCGACGTCGGTACCTTTGTAAAGTTTGACAAGGAGCGTTACACAAAGGCTGTTGAGGAGATCATCAATAGCCTTAACCAAAACGGCTATACAGACGTTTCGGGTATAAGTGTAAAGAATATCAACGATATAACTATCACATACGATAACAGAATATTGATCAAGCTCGGACTTCCCGATGACCTTGATTACAAGATCCGTACCGCGTTTACGATCATCACCAAAAATCTTGATCCTAACAACGCTAAGACGATTATGGGTATTCTCAATGTGTCCAACTGCAACAACGGATCAAAGAAGTCGTACTTCAGCGAGGTCGCGATCACCGAGCCCGAAAAGAAAAAGACAAAGAAGAAGAAAAAAGCCACCGAACCCACGACTGAGCCGACCTCATCGGAGGAAGAGGAGGAAACCTACGACGATTTCGAGTATTACGACGAAGAATACACCGAGCCCTCGGCGGACGACGAATACTACGAAGATGAAACAGAGGAGACCTACGACTGGAGCGAGGAATATTCGGAGAATGAATACGATACCGAGGAGACCTACTCCGACACCGAATACGCCGATGAATACTACGATGAGCAGGATTACAGCGACTATGTTGAGGATAACAGCGAATATTCAGAGTAATAATCGCCAAATTTGAGGCGGATTCGAGAGAAATTTTCGTTTTTAGGTAAAAGTTTGGATTTTTATATTTACTTTTAAGAACAAATATGATAATCTAATATGGTAAGTTATTATGCAATAACTGCGTTTGAATATTTGTGAATTATCTAATACACTTAAGATAGTGTTATAAGGAGGACGTAAAAATGGCATTTGCATTAGAGTTGGAAAGTGAGTATATGCCGGTTATTAAGGTTATCGGTGTAGGCGGAGGCGGCGGTAACGCCATCAACCGCATGGTAAGTATGGAAGTAAAGAACGTTGAATTCATCGCTATTAATACCGATGACCACGTTTTGAGATTGTCAAAGGCTTCGCAGACCATTCAGATCGGTGAGAAGCTTACAAAGGGTAAGGGCGCAGGCTCTATGCCCGAGATCGGCCAGAAGGCCGCCGAGGAAAGCAAGGACGAGATCGCCGCTATCCTCAAGGACACAGATATGGTATTCGTTACAGCCGGTATGGGCGGCGGCACAGGTACAGGCGCCGCTCCCGTGATCGCGAAGATCGCCAAGGATATGGGTATCCTCACGGCTGCCGTTGTTACAAAGCCCTTCGCTTTTGAGGGCAAGAGAAGAATGGCTCAGGCGGAGCAGGGCATTCAGGAGCTCGCCGCCTGCGTAGACTCTCTGATCATCGTTCCCAACGAGAGGCTTAAGTATGTTTCCGATACTCCCATCACTCTCCAGAACGCTTTCGCGATTGCGGACGACGTTCTCCGTCAGGGTGTTCAGAGTATCTCCGACCTCATTCTTGTTCCCGGTATGGTCAACCTTGACTTCGCCGATGTTACATCTGTAATGAAGGACGCGGGCTACGCTCATATGGGTATGGGTTACGCCACAGGCAAGGACAAGGCTATCGAGGCCGCGGATTCCGCTATATCCAGCCCGCTTCTCGAGACCTCTATCGACGGCGCTAAGGGTGTTATCATCAATATCACCGCTTCACCCGATATCAGCCTCGACGATATCGACGCCGCTTCTACAATGATCAAGGATAAGGTATCCGACGACGCGAACATCATCTGGGGTGCTGTTATCGACGAGAAAATGGACGACGCTATCAGCGTTACCGTTATCGCAACAGGCTTCAATGCCGACGGTAAGCCCGCCGCCAAGGATGACAACGTTATTGCCGACAGCAAGGATACTGCCGAGGACGACGAGGACGATACCTTCTACGACATTATGTCTATCTTCAATAAATAATAATTACATAATAAAAAGCTCCGACTGCGGTCGGAGCTTTTTTGCGTTTATCGCGCTTGACGGCGCGTGATTACTTTTGTTTTCCCAGCTCGATGTTACGCTTGAACGAAGCGTCAACGGCTTTGGCGATAATATCTTCAAGTCCGCTTGCTTCGAGCGATTTTACACCCTCAATCGTGCTTCCGCCCGGGGAGCATACATTTTTGATCAGTGTGTCGGCGTCGATACCGCTTTCAATAAGCAGCTTCGCGGAGCCGAGCACTGTCTGAGCCGCGAGTCTGAGCGAGGTTTCGGGGTCGATACCGCAGCCCTCGCCGCCCTTCGCAAGACCCTTGATGAACATATACGCGAACGCTGGACCGCAGCCCGATACCGAGCAGCCTGCGTTCATAAGCTCCTCGCCGATAGGCGTAAGGCCGCCTGCGTGCTTCATGTTTTCAAGGAAGCTCTCAAGCTCTGCTTCGGTTGTGTTTTCGCTTTTGCAGTAGAGTATCTCGCCCTCGCCGACGGAGACGGGAGTATTGGGCATAATGCGGATTACCTTGTAGTTTCCGCCTGCCATTTCGCGGATCGTTGTGATCGAAAGCCCTGCCGCCATTGTGACGAGCACAACGCCGTCGCCGCGTTTGGAGAGAGCTTCACTGATACCCGAGAGCATTTCCGCCATCATCTGAGGCTTAACGCCGAGAAAGATGTAATCGCAGGTCTCGGCGATAGTGTTGTTATCGGCGGAACCAACGCCGAGCTTATCGGCGAGAGCCTTGGCTTTTTCGGTAAAGAAGTCCGCGATAAGGGCGTTTTTGTTGGCTTTTGAAACGGCAGTCGCGAGAGCTCCGCCCATATTGCCCGCGCCGATGAAGCCGAATTTTTTATCTGACATTTCCGTTACCTCTGATGATGTATTTATAGGTCGTGAGCTCCTCAAGCCCCATCGGACCTCTGGCGTGGAGCTTCTGTGTGGAAATTCCCATCTCACAGCCGAGACCGAACTCACCGCCGTCCGTGAAGCGCGTGCTCGAGTTTACGTAAACGGACGAGCTGTCTACGCTCTTGGTGAATTTTTCCGCGGCGTTCGGGTCGCTTGTTACGATCGCTTCGCTGTGACCCGTTGAATGAGCGTTGATGTGGGCGATCGCTTCGTCGTAATTACCGACGATCTTTACCGCGAGAATGTAGTCAAGGAACTCGGTGTCAAAGTCGTTCTCGCCCGCGGGAGTGCCGTCGATCATCTTCTGCGCTTCTTCGTCGAGTCTGAGCTCAACGGGATTTATCTTTCTGTCGTCAACAAGCAGCTTTTTGAGCTTCGGAAGAAATTCGCCCGCGATTTCTCTGTCAACAACAAGCACCTCTTCGGCGTTGCAAACCGAGGGACGGCTTGTCTTGGCGTTTTCAATTATTTTGAGAGCCATATCCTGATCGGCGGTCTTTTCAACATAAACGTGGCAGATTCCCGTGCCCGTCTGGATACAGGGAACGGTCGCGTTCCTGACGCAGGCTGAGATCAAGCCCTTTCCGCCTCTGGGGATAAGCAGATCGACGTATCCGTCGGCTGTCATAAGCTCTGTTGAGCTCTGACGCGTGGTGTCCTCGACGAGAAGTACAAAATCCTCGTTAAGACCGACCCTTTTGAGACCCTTTCTCAATGCCGCGACTATCGCCTCGGCACTCTTGTGAGCTTCTTTTCCTCCGCGAAGCACACAGACGTTTCCGCTCTTGAGCGCAAGCGCCGCCGCGTCGCTTGTGACGTTAGGACGGCTTTCGTAGATGATCGCCACAACTCCGAGAGCTACGGCGGTTTTCTCGATCACCAGACCGCCCGGACGCTCGGTCCTCATCAGAACTCTTCCGACGGGAGAGGGCAGAGCCGCGACGTCGCGCACGCCCTGAGCCATTCCCTCGATCCTTTCCTCCGAAAGAGAGAGACGGTCGAGCATAACCTCGCTGACGGTGCCCCTTGCTTTTTCGATGTCCTCGGCATTTTTGCGGAGGATATCGGCTGTGTCCTCAACCAGACAGTCAGCCATAGCGAGCAAAGCCTCGTTGATTTTATCTACGGATACAAGACCAAGCTCGGATTTCGCGTTTTTTGCTTTGATAAGTAATTCTTTTGTAGTCATTTTTTCTTCCCCACAAAGCGAGTGCATACGCCCCCGCCGTTAATAATATCGTACAGTATCTCGGGATTCTTGCCGTTGGCGATCACCATATCGATACCGTTTTTCGCTACAAGCTTAGCGGCTTTGATTTTTGTGATCATTCCGCCTGTTCCGAGAACCGAGCCGCGGTTGCCCGCGAGAGTTTCGATTTCTTCGGTGATTTCCTCAACAACGTCTATCCGTTTGGCGTTGGGGTCCTTGTTCGGGTCGCCAGTAAAGAGACCGTCAATGTCGGAGAGCAGGATCAGCAGATCCGCCTTGACCTCATTTGCGATGGTCGCGCCGAGGGTATCGTTGTCACCGATAACGATCTCGTCGGTCGTTACGGTGTCGTTTTCGTTGATGATCGGGATGACGCCGAGCTCAAGCAGTCTGAAAAGTGTGTTTTTGAGGTTCTTTCCGTAATCCTCGATCGTTACGTAGGCTCCGGTCATAAGTATCTGAGCCACGGTGTGGTTGTACTCCGAAAAGAGCTTGTCGTAGGTGTACATCAGCTCGCACTGTCCGATCGCCGCCGCTGCCTGCTTTGTCGGGATATCCGCGGGCTTGCCAGTCAGTCCGAGCTTTCCCAGTCCCATTCCGATCGCTCCCGAGGAAACGAGCACTATTTCGTTGCCCGCGTTCTTCAAATCGGAAATCACCTTGCACATTTGCTCGACCCTCTTGATGTTCAAAAGCCCTGTCGGATGGGCGAGGGTGGAGGTTCCGACCTTTATTACAATTCTCATAGCATTACTCCTGCGCTTTATTGCTTTAATATATTACCACAAACTCGGAAGATAGTCAAATCCGGGTGAGATTATACTTCTGTAAAAGAATTTTATTTATTTCTCACAAAAACACTTGAATTTTTTGTGCAAGTGTGATATAATAATCGTACATCAAGAGAATTCCTGCTTATCATATAAGGTATTGAAAAATAGGAACGATGGAAAAGCGTCTGAGGGGGCGCTTTTCGTCGTTTTCGTGAACGTTTCGGTAAGAGCTCCGTTTCGGAGCTTTTTTTATTGTCCGCTCGTCAGTACGCTTCGCGAGTTTTTTGTCGAAAATCGTAAAAACAAAAAGAAATTTGCAAAATACGTGGGATTTATGATATATTAAATAGGTAAAAAATTATAGCGGGGTAAGATATGCAAATAATAAAGCTGATCGGCATAGACTTAGACGGGACCGCGCTTGATTCCCAAAAAAGGATTTCCGAGAAAAACCGCGAGGCGTTCAAAAAATGCGAGGAAAGCGGCATTTGTGTCGTGCCTGTTACAGGCAGACCGTTTTCGGGGCTGTACGACGAATACATCGACGCGATGCGCTGCTCTTACAGTGTGAATACTAACGGAGCGGCGGCGTACTCACTGCCGAAGGGAGAAAAGCTGATCTCGCATATGATGACGCGGGAGCGGGCTGCCGAGATTGCCGAGATCCTCAATGAATATGATTGCTTTTACGCGGTGTTTATCGACGGCTACGGTTATCTTGAGGAAAAATATCTTGATCGTGAGCTGAACGACTGGAGAGGAACTCCGCTGTATAAATATTTGCTTCGCACCCGCAGGGTGACGCAAAGCATACGCGGTCTTATCGAAGCCTCCGAAGGCTGTGACAACATATATGTCAGTGCGGCGACGACGGAGATCCGTGAAAAGATACGCGACGCGATCGGAGGGGTAAAGGATATCTACTTTACTTCGTCGGACGCGCGCGACGTTGAGATCGGCGGAGACTGTTCAAAGGGGACCACGCTTCTTGAACTGGCGGGCAGGCTCGGCATTGACAAAAGCGAGGTTATGGCTATCGGCGACAGCGGCAACGATCTGGATATGCTGAGAAAGGCGGGCTATTCCGTCGCTATGGGAAACGCCTCTCAAAAGCTTCTTGACGAGGCCGATTACGTTACCGATACCTGCGAGAATAACGGCGTCGCCAAAGCGATCGAAAAACTATTGAACGGTGAATTATTATGAAATTTATGACCGAATTATTATGGACGTTCGTGCTGTTCGGCATGGTGGGCTGGCTTTGCAGAGCCGTTCCCATGGCGATCAAGCAGAAGCGCCTCGTTAACCCGGGCTTTATCAACCTTCCGTTCCTTCCGTCGGTAGGCTTGTCGGCGGTAGCGGTGCTTTTGATCACCTACCATATGAAAAATCCGTGGATGATGTTTTTTGGCTCCGCGATTTTGCTTACGGTAGTTAAATACTTTGTTTCGATGTATTTCGAGAGGGTTTTCAAATTCAAATGGCGTGATTACCGCAACAAAAAGCTTACCTTGAACGGATATGTAAGCGTGTGGGAGCCTTTCGCCTACGGCGCGGCGGCGCTTCTGCTGAAGCTTTTGATATTTGATTGGATAAGGGCGCTGGCTTTGTCGATGCCTTTGTGGCTCTCAATACTGATCCCCGCCGTCATCAGCGGACTTATCCTTACTGACGCGATCCTCAGTTTAGTGGTTATAGCTCGTCTGCGCCGAAATCTGAGGCAGATGAGCGATATTTACAAGCTGCTTCACCGCAAGGAGGGAAAGCTCACCAACGAACAGCTCAGGCAAGCTTATGAGAAGAAGATGCTCAAGAGCAAGCACTTCAGGCTCAGATTGGTGAGAGCGTTCCCCGATATGCAGAGCTACGACTACGAAAAACAGCTGCTCGAGATGAAGGATCGCCTCAACGGAGTCAAGCGGCGTAACGATGAGGTCTACGAGGCTAAAATCGAGAATCCCGAGGATCGCCCGTTCGCGTTCGGGTTGAGCTTTACAAAGCTTTTCTGGCTTTTCGCGGTCGGCAGTCTTTTCGGAACTATGATGGAAACCGTATGGGCGCTGTTCGCCGAGGGTCACTTTGAAATGCGCGTCGGCGTTGTGTGGGGACCGTTTATCCCTGTTTACGGCGGCGGAGCCGTGGCGATCACGCTCTGCCTTTATAAGCTGCACAAGGCGAGCGATCTTGTGGTTTATTTGGCTTCATCGGTGATCGGAGCGACGTTCGAGTATTTCTGCTCATATTTTCAGGAGATGTTCCTCGGCACCGTTAGCTGGGATTACAGCGACACACCGTTCAATATTGACGGCAGAACCAACCTGACCTTTGCCCTTATCTGGGGCTTGCTGGGACTTGTGTGGCTGAGATATATCTATCCGACGTTCAGCCGCGTGATCGAGAAGGTGCCCAAGAAGTTCGGCAAGATCGTGACGATCATTATGGTGATACTGCTCGCCTTTGACGGACTTTGTACTATGACCGCGATCCACCGCTATTCCGAACGAACCAAGGGAGTTAAGGCGCAGAGCGCTATCGACGAGCTGACGGATAACGTTTTCAACGACGATTATATGAAATTCATTTTCCCGCATATGACGAGCGACGGGATCGTAAAAAAACAATAGCAAAGCGTTGAACTCAACGGAGCCTTCCTTTCGGGAAGGCTTTTCTTTTGCCGTGAATAGTCATTTTGCATAAAACGAGAATGCTTCATTTAGATAAAGTGTAGAAAAAAAGCGTTTTAAGCCGAAAATCGTTGCTTTACAATATATGCGTATGTTATAATTACTCGGTATTTTGGTTTTATGGAGTAATTATGAAAAACAGACTGAAGGGCAATGTAATTTTGCTTATCACGGCTGTCATTTGGGGAACGTCATTTGTCGCCCAAAGCGAGGGGATGAACCACGTCGAGCCCTTTACGTTCAACGCGTTGAGAACGCTTGTGGGCGGAGTGGTGCTTGTACCCGTGATCCTGGCGTTTCGTAAGCCGTGGAAAAGAGATAATAAAGCGAAGAATTATTCGTTGAAATATACATTGATCGGCGGAGCGCTGTGCGGAACAGCTCTGTGCGTCGCCAGCTCTCTCCAACAGTACGGGATCGTGTACACGACCGCGGGAAAGTCGGGCTTTATCACGGCGCTTTACGTTATATTCGTACCGTTTCTTGAGCTGATACTCGGCAGAAGGCAGGGCTTGAAGATATGGCTGTGCGCTCTGACGGCGATAATCGGCTTCGGATTGTTGTGTATCAAGGGCGATTTTTCCGTCGGGGTCGGTGACTGGCTGACGCTTGCCTGCGCTCCCGTTTTCGCGGTTCAGATCATTCTTGTTGACCGTTTCCTTGAGAGAGGCGCCGACGGAGTGATGATGGCCTGCGCTCAGTTCTTTACGGCAGGGCTGATAATGCTTTTTTGTATGTTTCTGTTCGAAAGTCCGAGCGCTCAGAGCATCTATGACGCGAGGGTCACGATACTCTACGCGGGCGTTATGTCCTGCGGCGTAGCGTATACGCTTCAGATCATCGGCCAGCGTTACGCGGCTCCGACGATCGCGACCCTGCTTATGAGTCTTGAGAGCGTTTTCGCGGCGCTTTCGGGCTGGCTTATCCTCGGCGAGGCGTTGTCGCCGAAGGAGTTTATAGGTTGTTGCCTTGTTTTCGCGGCGGTAGTATTCTCACAGACAGAGCTTCCGGCGCGTAAGGATAAATTGCAAGAATTATAATTTTGGAGGTACAAAAATGACAAAAGCAAAGAAAATCGTGCTTATCGTTTCCGCGCTTGTGATTGTCGGACTGCTTGTGTTCGCGGTTACATCGGGCGGCTCCCTCGGTACCGTAAAATGCCCCGACTGCGGCGGCAACGGTCAGATCGATAACGCGGCTTGCGAAACCTGCGGCGGCGAAGGCATGGTAAGAGGTACATGGTGGGCTCTGCTTCCGCCTGTTATCGCGATCGCTCTCGCGCTTATTACAAAAGAGGTTTATTCTTCTCTCGCGATCGGTATTTTCGCTGGCGGCGTAATCTACGCTACCGAGGCGGGCGGATTGTTCGGAACTCATTTCCATCCGCTCTCTGCTATGAACGAGATCAACAACAACGGCTTGATCGCCGCGGTCAGCGCTACCGCGGGCGTGTTCATCTTCCTTGTAGAGCTCGGCATTATAGTCGCGCTGGTCAATAAGGCGGGAGGCTCACAGGCGTTCGGACGTTGGGCGGCAAAGCATATCAAGAGCCGCGCGGGCGCTATGCTCGCGACCTTCGCGCTCGGCGTTTTGATTTTCATCGACGACTATTTCAACTGCCTTACGGTCGGCTCGGTAATGCGTCCCGTAACTGACGGCCACAAGATCTCGCGTTCAAAATTCGCGTATCTTATCGACGCTACGGCGGCTCCCGTTTGTATGATCGCTCCCGTATCCTCATGGGCCGCGGCGGTATCATCTTATGCGGACGAGGGTCAGGGACTCAAGCTTTTTGTAACGGCGATCCCCTATAACTTCTATTCGCTTCTTACCTTTGTATTCATCATCGCCATCTGCGTTATGGGCTTTGATTACGGTTCAATGGCAATGCACGAGTACAACGCTATGTATAAGGATGACCTCTACACCACAGGTGAGAGAGTTGACAAGGAGCTTGAGGGCGAAACCCCCAACCCCAACGGTAAAGTTATCGACCTTATTTTACCCGTAATTATCCTTATCGCTGTTTCGGTATTCGCGCTGATTTATGTTGGCGGCTTCTTTGACGGCAGCAACAAGGCTGATTATATGAACTTTATTAACGCTTTCGGCGACACTGACGCGACGGTGGCGCTGCCCTGGGCAGGCGCTATCGCTCTGGTATTCACTATCGCTTACCTTATCGCGCGCAAGATCGTCAGCTTCAAGGAGAGTATGGACGCTGTTCCCAAGGGCTTTATGGCAATGGTTCCCCCGATCCTTATCCTTACCTTTGCCACGGCGCTTAAGAACATCACAATGGATCTCGGTGCAAAGTACTTTGTCGCCGATCTTATGAGCAACGCCGCGGGTAATCTCGCTAACTTCCTGCCCGCTATCATCTTCCTTGTAGCCTGCTTCCTCTCCTTCTCAACAGGTACATCATGGGGTACTTTCGGTATCCTTATCCCGATCGTTCTTTCGATTTTCCCGAACGGCGAGCTTCAGGTCATCGGTATTTCCGCTTGTCTCGCGGGCGCTGTTTGCGGCGACCACTGCTCACCGATCTCCGATACAACAATTATGTCCTCCGCGGGCGCTCAGTGCAACCACATCAACCACGTTTCAACTCAGCTGCCGTACGCGCTGACTGTTGCGAGCGTATCGTTCGTATCATTTATAATCGCGGGCTTTGTACAGACATGGTACATCGTTCTTCCGATCGCCGTTCTTCTTATGCTGGCGACGCTTGTTATCATCAAGTATATCAATAAGAACAGAAAATTCGCTGAAAAATAAGAATCAACACTACAAAAAGAGAGCCGTCGCAGTTAGCGACGGCTCAATAGTTTTCAAGAAAGCTGTGTCGTTCATCGTCATATTTTAGCCCCGGGAAGGTCTCGATGTTGACGTTGTGCAGACTGTTAAAGATGCTGTTCTCGATATTTGGGTTTGTTTTTTTGAGCTCGCGTATAAGCTCCTTGATCTCCTTCCGCTTGCTTCCGAACTCGGGACTGTCGTCCTCGTTCTTCTCGGTGACGCGGCACGCGCATTGAATGAACTCAAGCCCGTTATACCTTGACCAAGCGATTATGTCGTCCTCATGAACGCAGTACAGAGGACGTATTAGCTCCATACCCTCGTAGTTTTGACTTTTCAGCTTGGGGATCATTCCCTGAAGCTGTGAGCCGTAGAACATCGCCATGACCGTGGTTTCGATAACGTCGGAAAAATGGTGCCCGAGCGCTATTTTGTTGCACCCCAGCTCCTTTGCCTTTTTGTAGAGGTGTCCGCGCCGCATTTTGGCGCAAAGGTAGCAGGGGTATTTTTCCGCTTTTTCGCTGACGGAGAAGATGTCCGTCTCAAAAACCGTGATCGGTATCCCGAGCGTTTCGGCGTTGCCCTCGATTTTTTCGCGGTTTCTTTGGTTGTACCCGGGATCCATAACGAGATAGACCACCTCAAACGGTACCTCGGTGTATTCTTTCAGCAGTTGGATAAGCTTTGCCAGAAGCATACTGTCCTTTCCGCCGGAGATACACACGGCGATCCTATCACCTTCCTCGATCAGCCTGTACTGCTTTACGGCTCTGATGAACGGCGCCCAGATTTTTTTGCGGTATTTTTTTGTGATGCTTCGCTCCGCCTTTTCGCGGAGCGTCAATTCTTTTTCCATATTTTTACCTAGCTTCCCGCGCTTTCGTAAGCGCAAACGCCCCTGTGCCAAACCAGCATACCGATCGCCGTAAGCACCGCGGCGGCGATCACCGTTCCTCCGACATTTATCAGCGCGTTACCGCCGCGTATAAAGTAACTCGCGGGGTAGAACGCCGTGAACGCGAACGGAATGATGAAGGTGATAACTGAGCGGATAAAGCGGTTGTAGATAGTGGTCGGATATCGGGCGAAATCGTTGACCATATAAAACATATAGATTATATTTCCGCTTCGCTTTGTCCAGAAAGCGATCGACGACGTGATAAGCTTTACGCCCGTATAGATAAAGGTCGCGAAGAAAACCGCGGCGATGAACAGCGCGATATTGAGCGGACTGAAATCTAATTTGAGCCGCGGTATGCTTACGCAAAGCAGAGCGATACCGACCACAAGCTCGCCGAACGCGTCGACCTGAAACTTTTCCACCGTTACCGCGAACAGCGGGCTGACGGGACGGGTGAGGTACTTGTCAAAGTCGCCCTTTCGGATGATAAAATAACCGATCGCCCAAAGGTTGTCAAAGAAAAGGTGATCGATTGCCTTGGGCAGAAGCGCGAAGCCGTAAATAAAGAGTATCTCCTCAAATTTCCAGCCCTTAAGATCGGGGATCTGAGAGAAAATTATCGACAGGAAAAACAGGTTGAACGCCTGAGTAAGCAGCATTCCCGCGGCTCCCGTGAGGAAGTCGATCTTGTATTCCATCAGCTTTTTCAGATCCTGCTTGATAAAGATTCTGTGAAGCTTGAATATTCTGTGAATTTTTTTAAAAAACTTCATACTCAGCCTCCCTGTACGCTCATTCGCTTAACGCTCGCGTTCCAGATAAGCTGCTGGAGCACAAAGAAGAACGCCAGCCAGAACAGCTGGAGCCCGAACCTCAGGGCAATGGTCGGCGCGTCGAACATTCCTAGATAGATCATAACGGGAGTGTAAGTCAGCGACGCGAACGGCAGAAAGCCGAGCACCGTACCGACGGCCGAGGGCATAAAGTTCAGCGGTATGATATTGCCCGACATAAACCCGACGAGCACATCCTTAAGGAAGTTAGATCCCCAAAGGTTCTTGAGCACGAACGCGGAGTAGCCAAAGCAGACGTTAAAGTAAAAATTGATCAGATATGACAGAACAAGGCTGAGCAGATATAGCACGAAATTCAGAGGATTGAACGCCAACGCGCCCGTTACGGCGAATTTGTAAATCTCAACTCCGCAAACAAGCGGCAGAAACGCCAGCATCAGGCTTATTGTTCTTTCGCCCAGCTCCTGAAAAAGGAAAGCGAGGTCAAATCTTATGGGCTTGATCATTCTCATAGCGATGTTTCCGTCGCGTATCTCCTCGCCGACCGCGTAGGCGCCGTCGGAATAGGCGAGGGTAGAGGTGAGAAAGCTCACGAATATGTAAACGACCATATCGGTCTGTGAAAAGCCCATAAAGGTTTCCGCTCCGCCCGAGTTGAAAACCGCCTTCCAAAGAAAGAAGTTGATAAAGCACATCAGAATGTCGCCCAGCACAAAGAAAACAAAATTCACCCTGTACTGCGCCGCAAGCAAAACGCCCGCGTGCGTGAAGGGCTTGTAGATTTTCAGCAGCTTACGCATCGGGGCTCACCCCGCTTTTGTAAATGCCCTTGATTATTTCCTCGATATCCGCGTCGGTCACGCTGATGTCTTTGACATGGAGCGTTTTAAGGGTGTAGGACAGGATTTTTTCGACGGACACCTTGTCGTTATTGAAGCGGACGGAGACGGTGTGACCGTCGTTTTCTACTCTAAGGTCGGATTCGCCGAGGCTGAACTCGCGTCCGTAGTTGAGCTTGTCCGCGTCGGAAACGGCGACGGGAACGAATCTCAGCTCGCGCGACTGACCGTAGCTTTGCTTGAGAAGGTCGATACCGCCGTCAAAAACCTTTTTGCCCTTGTCTATCATAACGATCCTGTCGCAAAGGTTCTCAACGTCCTGAAGATCGTGAGTAGTAAGTATCACGGTCGTTTTTTCGTTCTCGTTGATCGATTTTATCGCCTGCCTGATGTTGTCCTTTACCACAACGTCCAGTCCGATCGTCGGCTCGTCAAGAAAAAGCACCTTCGGACTGTGCAAAAGCGACGCGGCGATGTCCGCCCTCATCCTCTGCCCGAGCGAGAGCGTTCTTACGGGGCTGGTGATAAAGCTCTCGAGCTCAAGCACCTCGTTGAGGAACGCCATACGTTTTTTGAAGCTTTCGTCATCCACCTCGTATATTTCCTTGAGCACGGTGTAGGTTTCCCTGAGAGCCAGATCCCACCAAAGCTGAGTGCGCTGGCCGAACACCACGCCGATCTCCTTAACGTAGCTTTTGCGGTTTTTGTACGGGATCTTGCCGTTTATCTCACAGCTGCCCGAGGTCGGGGTCAGAATACCCGTCAGCATTTTTATCACGGTCGATTTTCCCGCGCCGTTGGGCCCGATAAAGCCGAGTATCTCGCCCGCGGAAACATCAAAGCTGATGTCGTCTACGGCGGTTATGATCTCGTTTTTCGGCTTAAAAAATGACTTTATGCTGCCCTTGAGCCCGGGCTCCTTTACCGTTTTTTTAAATTCTTTTTTCAGGTTTTGTACATGTATCATAGCTTACCTCTTATTCGTTATACCTTATAATAGCAAAATACACGTTTTAATTCAACCCCGAATAATTGTCTTGATTACAAAAAAATATAAACTTTTTGTAATATTATTGTTGATTATTTATAATAAATGTGTTAGAATAAACGTATATTGGGTTTTTAGTGTACTAAACCCTTAAAGAAGGAGGAAGTTATGAGAAATAACAAGAGCTTCATTTCACTCATTTTATGCGTCGCGTTGCTGATTACAAGCGTCGCGTCGCTCACAGCGGTTCCCGCGGGCGCGGCTCAGACAAAGGCGGCTCCCACAGCGGCGAACGTTCAGACGGCTTCCACGGCTGCCGACGTCACAAAGGCTCAGACAGGAGCCGACGTAACAAAGGCAGCGACAGGCAGCTCGGGCAGCGAGCAGGTCATCCTGCACTGCTGGAACTGGCCTTTCAGCAAGATCATGAGCGAGCTTGATAATATAGCCAACGCGGGTTTTACCGCCGTTCAGACCTGTCCCATTACCAACATTGTCGGTAACGGAGAGACACAGGTCAGTGAATGGTACCAATTCTATCAGCCCACAAGCTACAATATCGGCAACAAGCTCGGAACCGAAGATCAGTTCAAAGAACTTTGTACAGCCGCTGAGAACAAGGGAATCCACGTTATCGTTGACGTCGTGCTCAACCACGTCGCGAATAATTCATATTTTCCCGTAGGCTCCGACATCTCAAGTATTTCAAATCCTTATCATACTAACGGTTTGCTTAACAATAGATGGGACAACCGCTGGGCTTGTACTCAGTGCGATTATCCCGATGGTTGCCATGACCTTAATACACAGAATTCAGAGATCCAGCAGCTTGCGCTTAAATTCCTCAAAAAGTGCGTAGCCGACGGTGCTTACGGCTTCCGTTTTGACGCGGCAAAGCACATCGAGCTGCCTTCCGATGATTCCAGCTACGCGTCGAATTTCTGGCCGACAGTCGTTCAAAACGGCTCTCAGTTCCAGTACGGCGAGGTAATAGGCGGCACCAATACTCCTTATAAGGCTTATAACAGCTATATGAGACTGAACGCCCTGAATATGCCCGGCAATATTCGTGGTCAGATTCAGAACAACCAGCTCAACGCGGGAGTTGTTTCCGAGTATGCTTCCGACGGCTTGGGCGGTTCGGATATCGTTGCGTGGGTAGAGTCTCACGACAATTTCTATCACAACGAAAACTGGAAAATGCCTGATGCTCAGATCAAGCGCGCTTGGGCGGCTATCGCGGCTCAGCCTGTCAACTGCCTCTATCTTGCCCGTCCCTTCGGTTACAGCGACAGCAACAAATCCGCCACCGGCGATAACGATATCACCAAGGGCGGAAACGGCACATACTACGATCCCGAGGTCGCCGCGGTCAACAAGTTCCACACAGCTATGGACGGCAAGGGCTCCGACGTTCAGAACGTAAACGGTAACACTCAGGTTCTCGCCGTAAGAAGATATACTGAGGGAGTAGGCGTTAACGGCATATGCTTTGTAAACGCGGGCTCGTCCGACATCAACCTCAACGGTTATGACACAGGTATGGCTGACGGAACGTATACGGATACGGCTCACAACGCTACCTTTACCATTTCCAATCATAAGATCACTTCGGGTACGCTCGGAGCGGGAAATGTTTATACTATTTACAAGACTGCTTCCTCAAGCGAAGTTCAGCTTTCCGACTGCAATCTCTACGGCTGGATCAACGGTGCCGACTATTACGGCAGCGATTATACGTTTGATTCAAACGGTTCGCTGACAGCTACCTTTACTAAGGACAGCTATGTATATATCAATGCCAACGGTTCGGATTACCTTGGTAACCAGTATTACAGCGCTTCACCGGGATCATTCTATTCAACAAACACCAATTATGACAACAAGATGAAGGTTCCCGCGGGCACGCACACCTTTACGCTGGCAAAGAGCGGAACAGGCTTCAGCCTCAGCTACACCACTCAGCAGACACCGACCAATCCCACCGATCCCACCAATCCTTCCGATCCCACCGATCCTACCGATCCCACAAATCCGAGCACTAATGCGGCGCTTTATATCGATGTAAGTCAGGTCAACGCTGATAATCCCGACTGGTACATCTGGACGTGGGGACAGTCCGACGGCAGAGCGGTGAAGGCTTCGTATGACAGCGCGAGCGGTTATTATGCCTTCGCGGATTGCGATACAAATATCCAGCTGTTCAGAACCAAGGCTAATACCTACACAGGCTCGGGTTGGGTAGGAGACAACGCGACGGTATGGAATAAAAACACAAATACAAACGCGGTAACAGGCAATCTGTGTACTGTAACTTGGGGCAGCGGAGACGGACTGAATCTCTCGTTCAGCACCTATACACCTCCCACTGAGCCTACAACTCAGGCGCCCACAGAGCCTCCCACATATGATTATAACATTCAGTATTCGTATCAGTATGATGATGTGAGCGGTACGGTAACCAAGAACTACACCGTTAACAATTATCAGTCCACTTCGACGGATTACGCTACGATCGCTCAGCTCAACGATCCTTCCGCAAAGCTCGGGAACGCGTACAATACCTATTCCATCGATACGGCAAGCATAAGCTACGACGCGAACACCACGACTATCAGCGCTGCTCTGGTCGCTACGCCGAAGACTTACACCGTTACTCTTGACGATGTAGAAGTCGGAAGCGATTATAATTATCTCAATATCGCTACCGTAACGACAAATGAGGAAAAGGCTTTCCAAATCAACGGCAAGGTCGTTAAGACAGGCACCGAGTTCAGCTTCTATGTAACAGGCGATATCGACGTTACCACAGCGGACGTTACCACAGCGCGAACCAATGCTACAACGATCGACCTCACCGCTACCTATGTTTCCGATGATAAGGTAGCTTTGGAGCTTCTAGCGACCGCCAATGTTGAAGATTTCGCGAGAATGGGCGTCGCGTTCGGAATGGGCGAGAAGGAAGCCGACGCTATCAAGGATGCTATCAATAATGTCACAACAGGCACAGGCGTACATAACAAGATCGCTGTACACAATTCTTCCGTAGACGCGGCGAATATCTCGGGACTGTTCCAGTTCACCTACGCTCCTTATATGGCGAAGGCAGTTGCTCAGGGCGAGCTGTACTTCTACACCTTCGCGGTCGGCAAGAACGGCGAGATAACGCTCAGCGACCCGCAGGCAGTTAACCTTGACAATCTGATCGCGTAAAATTTAAAATTTCTCAAAGGCTCTCCGAAAAAGGAGAGCCTTTTTGGCATAGGATCGAAAATTATGATATAATAATTGTCACAAAACCTATTCCCGAAAAGTTATGGATATAGAAAGTTTTTTGAGGACAATATGCTGCAGTTATATTTAACTCTCGCCGAGAGCGGGGAAGAGCGCGGTAAGCTCGAAGAGATATACCGCGAGTACAAGTCAATAATGCTCGGGTGCGCTTTTTCGATCCTCAGGGACGAGGGTTTGGCTGAGGACGCGGTTCACAACGCTTTCCTGCGTATCCTGAAGAACCTCGGAAAGATCGGCGACGTAAAAAGCCCCCAAACGCGCGGCTTTGTGATCGTCGTGACCGAGAATGTGGCAAAATCGATGTACACAAAGCGCAGTCGCACAGCCGCCGCGCCGCTTGAGGAGGATATTCCCGACAGCGGGAGCGTCGAGACTGCCGCCGAGCAAAGGCTTACCGCCGAGCTTATCGCGAAAAAGATCGCCGAGCTTCCCGAGAGGTACAGCCGACCGATGATACTGCGCTACCTCAACGATATGTCCGACAGCGAGATTTCCTCGCTGCTCTCGATTTCTCCCGCCAATGTCCGCAAAAGGCTGGAGCGCGGCAGGAAAAAGCTTTCTACTCTGCTTGGAGGACAAATTGATGGATAATGTTATTATTCGCGACACGCTTGTCCGCGCGTTTGAGATTTATTCGGGTTCGCTTGCCGAGAGCTACCCCGAAGCTGTTTTTGAGCCGTCGGAAAAGTTCGAGCGGCAAATGCGAAAATTAATAAAATCCGAGAAAAGCGTCTATCACCGCCTGACGCTCACCAAGGCGCGCCGCGCTTCTCGCGGCGACAATGAGCGTTTCGGCGATAAGGGAACGGATTTTCTCATTCTTCGTTACGCGCGGTCCTCAGGTCGACGTTACCGAGTACGCGGAAGAAAACGCGCCAAGCGCTGCCGCTAAGCTTGATAAGACCCTTGAGCCCGCGTACCTTCCCGAAGGCTACGCGCTTGAGGACAGCTCCGCCGATGAGGAGAGCTCATACCTGCTTTATTCCGACGGCGAGAGCTTTATCACCATTGAGCAGTTTGCAAAGTCAGCCTACAAATCCGCCACCGACGGCGAGTACAAGACCGAAAAGCGCGTCGCCTCCGACGGCGTTGAGTATATCGTGCGAACCTCGGACGACGGCGCGACGCTTCTGGTGTGGGAAAAGGGCGACTGCGTGTTTGAGCTTTTGGGCTTTATTTCCGAGGACGAGCTGATCAAAACAGCCTCGTCGCTGAGTTGAGGAGGCGGTATTATGAAAAAACTTGCTGTTTATCTTATCGCTCTGATGCTCGTTATTCTGAATTGCCCCGCGGCGTCGGCGGAGGACGCTTCTCCTCCCACCGCGGATTATACCTCCGAAACAGTTTTCCTTGATCCCGACGCCCTCCATTCGCCGTACACTTCGTGGTATGTGTGGACTTGGGGAGTCAGCTCCGGGCGTTGGGTCAGGGGAGAACTTTCGAACGGTCTGTACAGCTTTGACAATGTTGAGAAAAATGCGGTTTTCGCCTGTATGTACAGAACGGACGCCGCCCCCGCGTGGGACAGCTCGACAATGTGGAAACAGAGCGTGAATGTTGAGCTCGACGGGGTCAATAATCTATTTGTTATGACCGAGGGCGAGACGGACGGAAAGCTTACGGGCTACTGGAGCTCGCTCAAAAATGACGTAACCGACCCTACGGAGCCGTATTCAACGACGAATCCGACCGAAGAGCCTCAGAAAACCGAGCCTAATCCGCCGTTTGAGCCTGACACAGACCCGACGGGCGCGTGGCTTACAGAGCCTTTGACTCAGGATCCGACGATATTCCCGACATCTCCGACAACTCCGACGGCTTTTACAAATCCCCCGACAACCGTCGCGCCTACCTTCAGGCCATCGACCGATCCGACGGAGAGCAGCTCCACGGGCGGCAACACCGTGACAGACAAAACCGTTTCGCTCAACCTCAAAACCGCGAGCGTAAAATGCGGAAAGATAATCACGCTCAGGGTCAGCAACAGCGGCAACGCGAAGCCGAGGTTTTCCTCGGGCAACAGCGCGGTCGCCAAGGTAAGCGCGTCGGGCAAGGTTTCGGCGCTCAAAAAGGGCTTCGCGAAAATAACCGTGACTGTCGGAAAGAAAACTCTAGTTTTTACTATCAAGGTCACTTCCTCGCCTAAGCTCTCAAAAACCGAGCTGACGCTCAAAAAAGGCGGGCGCGGCTACATCGACATCATCGGCAAGGCGAGAACCGTAAAGAATAATTACGCGAGCACCTCAACTGCCGTGATCAGCGCCAAGCGAACCGCCTCAAGGCTTAAAATAATCGGCAGGAAAAAGGGCAAAACTACCCTGAGAGTGAGGGTGAACGGCGTTTTGCTCAAGCTGAGAGTCACGGTGAAATAGCCGATATTCTATTTTGAAAGGATTGAAATCAACGTGAAAAGCACAAAGAAGTTTTTATCATATCTGCTCGCGCTGACGCTCCTTTTATCATCGTTCTGCGTAAGCGCGTCGGCAGTTGTCTCCGACAACTCGCGTATCGACGCCTCGGCGAGGATAACAGAGCTACGCCGTACATATTTCGTGCCGGGCACGGAGTACAGCGAGCAAAGCCTGATGAATTGGAGTCTGGCGTATGAGGACGTTGAGCGTATACTGAATGACTCCGACGATACATACACGGATTCCGACCTGTACGCGGCGCTCGACGGTCTCGAAAAGGCCGCGAAAGCGCTCGTCCCGAAGCCCGAAAGGGTCACCGTGCTAAACGCGGGCTCGTGTAACAACGGCGACGAAAAGTGGTACGCGTGGACGTGGAACGGCACCCAAAACGGCCGCTGGGTCGCAGCAGAGATCGGAACAGACGGAAATTTTTATTTTGAAGAGCTCGACGAGAACGTTCTGTTCGCGAGAGTTGACAAGGCAAAGAGCCCCGACTGGGACAACGGCTCGGTATTCAACCAGACCGAGGACCTCAAAACAAAAACCGACGGCTCTGTATTTGTAATTACTGCGTGGAAAAGTGAGACAAGCGACAAGATGCAGGGGGATTGGAGAGAACCCCAGACCTACGCCACCGAGCCCACCACGGCCGCTCCCGACCTGATCCACACTCAGGCGTTCTGCTCCGCGCTAAACGCGTTGCTTGATGAGCTTGATTATCATTTTTACAAGGACGGCGAAGACGACTGTATCGTTGTTTCTCCCGAAAACATCGACGAATTGAAAAACCGTTATTTTAAAGTTTTTACCGCCGACGAAAGCATTGTCGTTTTCGGGCTCATAGATATGTGGTGCACTGTGGGCGAGGAGGAGATCGCGGGTTATCTTTTCAAAAACCCCAGCTTCTTCGGTACCGAAAAGACAAAGACGGGAATCGGCGTGTACAAGGATGGCAAGGCATACGAGATCAAGAACGCGATCGACAGCGGAATTATGACAGCCGACGCCCTCGCCGCCGTTGTGCCGTATACCGAAAAGCTTGAAGCCACCGAGCCGATCACGACTGACCCCTTTACCGACCCGACGACCGACAGCGAGAGTACCGTGAATAAAAAAATCGCCGAGATACGTTCCGAGATCGAAGCCTTTAACACTAATCATTGGTTTGAGGATGAGGAGTGGTTTTACAGCCAATATACCGAAGCAAGCTACAACGCCTATATGGACGCGTGTAAGGCGGCGAATAAGGTGTACAACGATCCCGACGCTACCTACGAGGAACTGAAGGCGGCGCTCGACAGTATGCAGAACGGTTACGACAGTCTTGTCTATGTCGTGTCCGACGACGAGCTCAGAGAGAAGCTCAAGGCAAGATGTGCGCAGATTATCAACAGTATGCCCGTTGGCGGAACTCCCTATACCAAGGAAAGCGCCGAAAGATTTTGGACAGCTATGAGAAACGCCGAGAAAACCGCGAACGACAGCGAATCCACGCGCCGCGAAATCATTTATGCCCGCAATATGCTTGAGGACGCGTACAAAAAGCTTGAGCATTCGACAGCGAACCGCGACAAGATATGGGACGCAATAGAGCTTTTGCTCTTTTATCTTGATGACGAGAGCGGAAATAAAAACTATTATGTAAAGGATCGCGAGGCGCTCAAGGAGCTTTACAATGACGCTATGCCGATCGCGTATTACGAGCCCGAGCAAGAGGTTATCGACGCGATGACAGCGAGGATCTACAAGGGTATCGAAGATAATGTTGTAATTAACGAAACTACTGAAAGTCCCGTGACCGAGCCGCCCGCAACGGCTCCCGCGACGACCGAAAGCCTCGCTACCGAGCCGCCGACAACGTGCCCGATCGGATCGGAGGGCGATATGCTCTTTGAGGCGGTGAAAAAACAATATCCGTCTTTAAAGCTGAAACCTGAGGATCTGCATATTCAGTTAAACGCTCAACTGTCCGAGGATAAGTACCTCGTAAAGTATACGGTCAACGGTCTTTTTTATCCTCAGGCTATTGATTCCATAGAGATCGGCGGATATATTTACACCGACAGCTATCCTAAGGCGGAGATACTTGACTCAACGACGCTTTATCAGCTTGAGGATGCCTACGAAAAGAAGATAATCACCGAAAGCGACCTTAAAGCTATCTCAAAGCTTCTGTCCGATTTCAAGCGTTTTGACCCGACAGAACCCAAGGTCACAGCGCCGCCGATCGAGTACACGACCGAGGCGCCTACACGGTATTGTGATTTCAGCAACAGCTACACTAAAATCAAGGGCATCAAGAACGCGGTGTACACAGGCAAGCCGATCACCTTGGATATCAGCGTGGTCGTTCCCGTGGATATGTATACAAGAACTGAGACGCTCAGCCCGGAAAACTACACGGTGACCTATAAGAACAACAAAAACGTAGGCACGGCAACCGTGATCATCTCGCCGAAAAACGGCGCCGGAGGAATATATAAAACGCTGACCGCCAAGTTTAAAATCAAAAAGGCGGCAAACCCGATAAACATCAAAAGCACCGTAAGAAGCGTTAAGTATAAATCGCTGAAAAGGAAGGCTCAAACCGCAGTGCCGCTGAGCGTATCAAGGGCACAGGGCGAGCTGAGCTTCTCGAAGCTTTCGGGCGATAAGAGAATCAAGCTGAACGCCAAAACAGGCAAGCTGACATTTAAGAAGGGGATGAATAAGGGCAGCTACACCCTCAGGCTCAAGCTGACCGCAAATGGAACGGCAAACTATAAATCATTCTCCAAAGTGTACAAGGTAACAGTAAAAGTAAAATAAATCGGCAAAGGGCTGTCCGCGGACAGCCCTTTTTCATTGCATGGCTATTCTTCCATCTGTTTTCCGAGGAACGCCGCCGCGCTCTGCGCGAGCTTGACCTCTGTTTCGGTAGGCTGTTTGTTGTTCTCGTTTTTGAGCATTACAACCGAGCCCGAAACATCGCCTGCCGCTATGATCGGATAAATCACCGCGGCGCTTCGCTCGATCCCCTCAACAGGCTCAACGCCCGCCGCTTCGGTTGGTTCCGAGCGGTAGCTTCGCCTGTTTTCCATATAGTTCTCGAGCGCGCTTGTAATGCGCCGCTCCAGATATTCGCGCTTGGAAACACCCGCCGCCGCTATAACATGGTCGCGGTCGGTGATAATGGTCGGCAAATCGCTGATCCTCGACAGTACGTCCGCGTATTGCCCCGCAAACACCGACATTTCCCCGACGGGAGAGTATTTTTTGAAAATAACCTCCCCGTCAGTCGCCGTGTAAATCTCCAGCGGGTCACCGTCACTGATAACACGGACAGCAAACTTCTTATCTTTTGTGTTTTTGCTTTGCTGATTTTGCTCTTTTTCAAGATTGTCGTTGCCAATGTGCAGAATGTGGTCGATGTCGTCTTTCAGCTTGATATGAATGTGGTCTTCGTAAACCGTTATCGTTTCGATCAGCAGTTCAAGGTCGTTTTTCTCTAACTTTTCCTTGTTCAGTATCTCGTCGAATAAGTCGATCGCAAGCTGTGCCGTGCGGTTCGCGTTGACGACGGTGTTGTGTTTGTCGTAGGTCATCTTGATTTGATTTTCAAGCCCTTCAATCCGTTCGTCGCACTCTGCAATCAGTTCATCGTATGTTTCCTGTATATCGTTTTCCTGATTCGGCTTTCTGGCAATGTCACGCGCGCATTGCCGTATGAGAGCCTTTTTTTCTGCCTTGCTGTCGGCAATCATTTCTTCGAGCTGTTCGAGCGTGGTGTTGGTCGTTTTTATATGGCTTTCTTCCTCGGCGATTGTTTCCTGCAGCTTTTCTATCATTTCCGAGGAAGTGTCGCGTACCATTTGCAGATACGCTTTCACGATCGCGTCGAGCGTGTCCGCGCGAACATGATGGCTGGTGCAGCCCTTCAGCCCTCGCTTGTGGTATTCCCCGCAGCGGTAGCCCTCTTTGAGGTCGCTTCGTGTAAGCGGAAACATCGGACTGCCGCAGTCGCCGCACTTGATTAAGCCGGAGTAAGCGTTCGGATATTTCTTGATACCGCGGTAGTTGTTTCTGGTTCGTTCCTTCATACCGTTTTGTGCTGTGGCAAACACGCGGTAGTCGATAATCGGCTCGTGATTTTTGAGGAAGATAATGTGGTCGCTCTCGTCGCACTTGATGTCCTGACCGTTGATTTTCTTGCGTGTGTATTTTCCTTGGCGCAGTGTGCCGATGTAGAAATCATTTGTCAGCATTCCCTGAATCGTGGCAATGCTCCATCGCGGCTTTGCTTTGATATGACATTCCTCTCCGCGCGCTTCCTTTCGGGCGCGTTCGTTCATTCTCGGTGTGGGAATGTGCTGCTCGGTCAGGTAGTTGGCAATCCGCTTGTAGCCCCAGCCTTGATTATACAATTCAAACACCTTTCTCACGACTACCGCTTCGGTCGGTTCGATCTCAAACGCCATCGTTTTGGAGTTGGTGATCACATAGCCGTAGGGGACAGAGCAGATCCATTTGCCGTCCTGCTGGCGGCGGCGTATGACGTTGCGCACCTTTTTGGAAGTGTCGGTGACCGGCATTTCGTTCATGAAGAAGTAGATTTGTATTCGCAGCCAATCATCGTTGGTGGGGTAGTCAATGTTGTCACCGATAGCGATGATTCTGATTCCCTCATCGCGCAGGGCTTCCAGCTCCACCAAACCCGCGCCGTTTCTTCGGGAGAATCGCGAGAGATCTTTGATAATTAGAATGTCATATTGATTTCGGAACAGTTTTCGCCGCATTTTCTGATAGCCCTCGCGCTGTTCAAAGGTGTAGCCGCTCTTGTCTCTGTCCTCGTAGAAGTCGAGCTCCGCGTTCGGAAAGTTGGTTTTTACATAGTCCTCGATGATCGCCTTTTGGTTTTCGATAGAGGTGTTTTCCTTGTTCAGCTCGTCATCCACCGAGATGCGGCAGTAGGCAGCAATGTAGAATTTTTCAGTCATATAATCGTCTCCGATACCTTTATTGACAACATTGTATCACACAGTTTTTTGAATATCCAGACAATAATCGCAGGTAAATAATGGTATGTACTCGGGCGGCTTGCGCCCAAATTTACGCCGAGAGCTTCTCGGCAACAGCCCTGCGGTTTTGTTTCATCAGACAGTATAAGCTGTCCTTCAAGTCGTCCTCGCCGGATTCCACCACAACAGAAAGATAAGAAAGCAATTTCAGGGCTTGCGTGCTGTCCTCAATTTCTTTCATTAATTCTCCGTCGGCAGTTTCCTGACGGCTCAGATAAAACAAAACCAGCTTCGGTTTTTCTTTTACCTCGATTCTGATAGTTTGTCACCTCATGGATATTATTTCCTATAATAATTCAAATAATCACAATCCTTTCTGCCAGTTGTCGGCTTCGTCAAATGTAAATATACCGTTCGTTTTCTTGACTTCCTTAACGCACTCGCCACGTAAGGAGTTGAGCACTTGCTTATCTACGCATTGATTGCGGCGACAACATTCATAGTGATGGCAAGCTCTACCGCAATTTTGAAGAGCAATCTGCTGATTCTGTCATCACTTGCTTTGATTAATTTCTTCAATGTTTCTCTCAAGACAGTGGAGAGAAACGGTTCGTTCGAATTCATTTCAAATATCCGCAGTAAAAATTCACTGCATTTTCAATGAACTCGCTTTTCTTTTGACAGTTATCTTCGCGGTAGTTCTCCTCGACTTTTTCAAATGTGGAGTGTTTCATCCACAAAGTAAACCTTTCCTTTTTGTCCTCGTTGTTCATTCAAAACCTCCATTTCTTGCGTTTACGTCAGCCAAAGCGCTGTCTGCTTTCGGCTTAATTGCTGAGTTATTCGGCGTTTTTTTTCTTGTAAAGCGCCGACAAAAGCGTTAAGCCCCATAATTGACGCACAGTTTTTCAAAATCCAAAACCCCGAAAAACGGCTTAACAGTCGGCATTGCCGGCTGATGTGATTCGTCCGGCGCCCCAAATAGGCGTCGGGCTTTCTCCTGCTTACTTTTCGACCAAGCAGGTATACGCTGGATTTTGAAAAAATAAACTATGCTTTTCTCTTCTTCTGCTGTACCCATGTATAGTTCTATGGGTATAGTTATTTGTTAAGCAGAGTTTACAGTAGGTGCAGTAATCTATGCAGCATTCTCCAAGAGCACAGTGACCTTATAAAGATTGGTTGTGTTGCTGCCGTTCATTCTTTTTCTGTTCTGCAAGTCAATCAAACTAAGATTTTGCAAACTCGCCAATGCTTTGTCGACCGTTCTCAATGTGATACAGCATTCCTTCGCAATCAACTTGCGCGATGGAAAACAAGTGTGCGTTTCGTTGTCCTTATGCCGCACCAGACAACTGTACACAATGAAGTCGCGCGGCTTCAATTCTAAATCAAAAATCTTATTCGGTAACATAAAATAGTCCTTATGCTTTTTCACTTCAACACCTCATTCATATATTTTCGAACGTCCGTATTATCATTATAACGGGGATTGACAGAATTTCAATAGTTTTGTACAATATAAATTAGACACAGTTAAATTGTTAATTTATCAAAGAATTTGCATTGTACAAAAGAGGTGCGCTGATGGATTTGAATAACTACGAATTATCCGACTACGAAGAGTATTTGCTAAAGAGAACCGGAACGGAAAATGTTTCGTTTACAGATGGTATGGTTTACGCGACCTACCATCCGGAAAACAACACAACCGAGTTGATGAAAACCAATGATGATGAATTTGTCGCTCTCTATATCGAAGCAGAGGAGCAGGTGAAGCCTTTGCAGATAAACAGTACTGATGATAATTCGGAATGGTTGGATTGTATTCGATTTTCTGTCAATTCAACAGAGATTGACGAGTTTGAAAAAGTATTCTACGAACACCACTCCGACATTAAACCACAGCAGAAAAACAATCCGCTGAGCGGTAGCGTAGTTGCTGTTCCGTTAGGCGAGGCTCTGTTTGAATTTATGTACGCCGATTTCGACTCGCTGTATGATGAGGTAAAATTCAGATTGTACAAATATGATGAGGTTGAACTGCCGGATGTTGACAGCGATATGCTGGACAACATCAACCGGTTCCTACCTTACCGCGCGTATAAGGAATTGATAAATAATCTTGCGTTCGGTTCAACCGCTTCCGCGTTGTTTCCTCCAAGCATAAAAAACGGCGTTGATATTTTAGAAGCGATGGATGACTATTATCAATATTTGAAAACGCTGCAACAGGAATATAAGGAGGTTTTGGAGTTTTGTTTTGATACCAAGTTCCATCCTGATGTGTTAGGGGAGATGAACCCTGCCGTGCGTTATTATCTCTACCGCAAGATAAAGAAAATGCCGCCCTTCGTTGAGTTCAACGAAGAGCAGCGATTGATTATGGGAGATAAGAAAACCTCAGCAGATTATGATCCGCTCGTGCTTGCCGATTTTGCTCGCGAGCATAACATCGACGCGTACACCTTGATGTATTTCCACAACTACGACCATAATCCGGTTATCCGTTACCGTTGCGAGAGCTTGCACGAGTTTTTGGAGTTAGAGCTTAACAAACTGATCGAGTATGGCGTAAATCTGAAACGCTGCGAACGCTGCGGACAGTTCTTTATAATCAAAGGTAACTATGACGCGCGGTATTGTAATCGTATACATTTCGGTGAGATACGCACCTGCCGCGACCTCGCTGCCGAGGAAAACTATAAAAATAAAATGGCAGAGGACAAAGCCCTGCCAATTTATCGAAAATATTACCGCCGCTATTCCGCACGAGTGAAGGTCAATCAAATCAAGCAGCCTGACTTTAAGAAATGGAAATACGCAGCCCTAACCATGCGCGACGACTGCTCCAACGGCAAAATCACGGTCGAGGAATATATCGACTGGAACGAGACGTATTTCCCCAACCGAAAGCGAAAGGGCGAGCAAAATACATAACGACCGCAAATCCGCCCCTCTCGCCGCCACAAACCGCCAACACCCGATTTTCATTGCTTCCAGCAGTACGAATACGCCAATCCAAAACGCGCCACACAGCCCATTTCTCGCGATTTGTAGGTGGAGCAGATTTTGCACATAGTTATTGAAGGATTACAGGAAAAACAACAAGCAGACAGTGAGCGATTGGGGTTCCAAATCACTGCTGCAAGTTTCGTAATGTAATAACGAATTATATACTCGTATGCTTTAGCATAATTACTTCCGTTATCAATAGTAATTTCATGAGATATAGTTTTAGTATTATAACTTTTCAAAAATGCTCGTTGTGCTCACCGTTATGTCAAGCGATACATAATATCATTAGTTATTTACAGAGTCCATTAGACACTATTCTTTGTTAGTTGTTTCTGAATAAAATGGAAAATAATGGGATATTGTATTGAATTAGCACTATAAAAATGATAAAATAGTAAGTGGTAATGTCTTAGGTATTAATCCTACTAGCAAAATCAAGTCAGAATTTTTTTTATTGTCGTTGGGTTTTGTTTTGGCTAGAAATGTTATGAATAATTAATCTCGTAATTTGGAGGTAGAATATGGTTTGTAGTTTTGTTGAAGAACTTAGTAAACTAAGAAAGCTATCAGTCGAGTCTGTCGAAAATATAGACTCATTCAGTTCATTTAAGGAATACCTTCATGTAGTGCGTCCGGTAGAGGATGAATTGCGCTTGCTGTTGAAAAGAGTGAACGAAGAAAATAAAAAGTGTTTAGTTTTGCTTTGTGGCAGTGCTGGTGATGGAAAGTCGCACTTGATGTCTTATTTGAGCCATGTTGATCCAGAAGGTTTGCTCAATTCGTTTGAGGTATACAATGATGCGACTGAGAGTAGTGCTCCGACGCTGACTTCGATTGATACATTATCTGAGAAACTAGCTCCGTTTAACGACGCAAATGCGTTAATTGATGACGGCTACAAAATGATTTTAGCAATTAACCTGGGAACACTAAATAATTTCATAGAATCAGAAAAAGGAAAGGCATTTTCAAGCCTTAAGAAATATGTGGAGACAAACGAAATATTCTCTTCTTATACCCAACGGTACGCTTACCAGGAAAATAGCGTATTTCAGCATGTTAGCTTTGCTGATTATCAGGTTTTTACGCTAAAGGAAAATGGAGTAGGTACTGATTTTCTAGTAAAGCTTATTGGAAAAATCTTTTTACCTGTTGATGAGAATCCTTTTTATCAGGCGTATAAAAAGAATGAAAACTGTTCTCTTTGTCAAAGATGTCCTGTTAGACATAATTACGAGTTTTTGTCGCATCCGGAACATCAAAATGCGGTTATTCGTAAAATTGTAGAGACCGTTATTAAAGATAAAGCAATAGTATCTACACGCGATATCCTCAATCTGATTTATGATATTATGGTACACCCTGAATTTGACTTTAATATCATGTGTGCAACCGCTGCATCCGAAGTAAAATTTATAACTAAGTATATCCAGTACACAACACCGATGCTCTTATATGAGTTTAATGATATTTCTCCTCTTATTAATTGTATTCGACAACACGATATCTTGAAAGATAGGCAGGAGGAGATGGACGTTTCAACAACCCGATTCCATTCTCTTGAAAACATATATGAGACTTTTTCCGAAGCGACAAAGAATACGTCATATGAAAGGCTAAATGAAATAACAAGAATCGCTGTCTTGGGAGGTATTAAACCTGACTTAAAAAAACTCGTTTATAGGTTTATAGTTAGAACTAAAGAGTTTATAGGAGATTATGAATTAAGTCAATATAAACAACGATTTGCTGAGTATATCAAGTATTTATATTATCAGCATAGCGGACAGGAGAAACAACTGAAAAAGCTATATGAATCTACCAAAAAAGCAATTATGTCTTGGGATGGTCAGTTCGATAGTGATAGCGTTTGTATTGACGATTCAAACGAGAGTTTTTGGATCACTGAACAACTGATGCTGCAACCTTCTATATTCAAACCCAAATCAGTAAATGAAGAAGAAATACAACGGTTCTCGACAAATATCAGAATTAGGTTGAAAAAGAAAGATGGTAGTGATCTTGAAACCGCAGAGATCGATATGGACTATGCATTGTTTGAAATGATTGCTGATATGCGTGAAGGATATCGTCCGACTGTTCAGGATAAAAATAGGCATACAGATTTCGTTAGTTTTGTACAGCGATTAATAGAGTTCGGTAATAAAGGAACTCGGATTGAACTTATACCTAAAGACTGTGAGAAAAATATAAAGATTGTATTTGAGCAGAATGATTTCGGCTATGAATTTAGGGTGGTGCGAGCATGAAATATAGACTAAGTATAGAATCCTTTGATAAATCTTTTGCGGTTAAAGAGGATGGGAGAAAGCTCACTCATTATAGCGGAAATCGTTTCAAGCTGTTCCCGTTTATTGCGAACAACAATAGCGTTCCGGTATATGATTTGGGTTCAATAGTAGGTAGATATATAAGTCAAGTCGAAAAGATCAATCCTCAACAGATTACAGTTGAAGAACTAACTGCAAGACTTATGGAAGATACGGAAATTGCTCCAGGAGCGGAGGAGTTGTTTCAACAAGTTGTAAAGAGTAATTGCTTTGATCGGAACGGAAAAATTCGTTCTAATAACTTAAGAATGATTACGCAGATTCCTTGCGAAGAGTCCAGTGCTCGTAAAGTTGCCGATTATTTAGTTGACGTTCTTGGTGATGAGGAGATCCTTAAGATCAGTGTTGATCGCGCAACTGCTATACTAGAAGAACAAAGCAACGTGTTGGAAAAGTTCATTATTTCAAAACTTGATCCAAAACCATTACCTCCAAGAGATACAGCGACTTATCAACGGATTACCAATGCATTACACAAAAAATACGAAGAAGACTTTGAGTACGTTCTTGGGTCAAGAAACAGAATAAGTGATTATTTAATACCATTATTGGAGTTTTATTACTTTACGTATACAGCTCAAGCAATTCTACAACTTAATCGTTTCCTTGCAGGTGATCGTGATAATTGTATACCTCTCTATTTTTGTTTGGACTGGGAAAAGACAAGCTTAAATCGTCTCTGCTACACACAAGGCTGGGGAATGCTTCAGGAAAAAACAAAAAGCATTTTTGCTCATGCTATGGTGCATAAAATTTTAAATCAAACTGAAGAAGATTATGGTCCTGTTGATTATATCACACTTGACGAATTAGCACAAGAAGAGGGTGAGGATCATCGCATTGCTGAGGAGATTAAAGTGTTAACTGAACGATATCGTAACGCTATCCCAGATTGCCCTAAAATGAAAGAACTTAGAAGACAATATTCAGCTAAAAGTGAAACAGCAGCAGAAGTGCGGTTTCTTTTTGAGAGTGTCAGAACGCAATTTGAAAACACATCTCGAAATCGAGTCTATACCGCATATGCAGATAAATTCTCGGAGTACGTTAAGAAGTATTTAAAACGTCGCGGAAGAAGCGGAATGATGTTGAATCTTACTGAAGAAACTCTGATATTCTTAACTAAAGTTTGTATTAAGGATCAAGAGATGATGCGCTTGAATGATGTTTTTAATGAGTTTGAGTTGCGCGGAGTATACTTGGATAATATATCCAAGGAGCAAGTAATGCGTTATTATGAGAAGCTTAATTTAATCGAAAAGAAGAGCGACAGTGGGGATGCACAATATGTTAAACGAATTCTATAAATATATCGCAGACAGCATTGTTGGATTCTTTCAGGAAAGAATTCAAATTATTCATCCTGGAGATCGATATTGCCTAAGATTAGATACTGCTGAAATGGTTTCTGGCGTTGATAATGCACTGAGGAAGAGAACGGAAATCGATCAAATTCAGGGTGAGTATCAGTATAATGACGTGTATAATACATTTACGATCAAGTTATCTTCAGCTATTGAGATTGTAATCGCATCAAAAATCAATGGGATGACCGATGATTTTCTTGCGACTTTACGTAATGCGGAACATACTGAAAAACACTTTCCAATCTTGATGATTACGCACTCTCCTATCGATACGATTACAAGTGGAACAGGAGATTTATCAGCAAATGGAATGCCTTTCCATGCTGAGTCTATAGTAAAAAAGATAAAGGATGAGATAAAAACAGCAGAACTGTCAGATGCAGATCGAATTCTTTTGGAAATGGAACTGGAGAGAAAGCAAAGTGATCGTTTCAGCGATAAATCATCTTTATTCGAGTACAGTGATTTACTGACTGTTTTAGGTAGAGGATACGTGATTGATAGTGATTATGCAGGATTTTCATTGCTTGTTGATGATCGGTTAACCAGTATTCCCAGAGAAAAGATTCGAGATCGAATAAACGAAAACCATAGAATTTTCGACAGAATTGATCATGTGTTCAAGCATGGTAATATTGAAAACGATCTTGATAAGGAGTATGATACTCGCTTTATTCGCCAATTAATTGATGCAAAGAAAAAAGGATCACCGTGGTATGAGAATTGTACATTTGAAATGGTGAAAAGTTCTCATGATAAGTTAAGACGTAAATTAGATAATCCTTTGAGTATAAAAGATGAAGATATTGAAAGTTATTCAGGTTCTGCTATTGAATACACGTTTCCTGCTGATTCATTGATGTTTATTCGCAATGATGGTGAAAAAGGAGCGAAACAGCGCAAAAAGAATATACTGATTTTTAACCCGGATCAACGTTCAAGTGTAACGGTACGAATTATTTCAAATATCTCAGTAAGGGACACGTGGGTGGATTGCCGTGGTGCAACATCAACTTGTTCCGGTAAAGAAATATCAATTGAAATGTTGGTTAATAGTTGTTCTTTCTCGCGAACGGAAATAAAAGATCCAAATAGCAATATTTCTTATCGAATAAAAATTTGTGTACTAAATCTTTCTCCAAATTTCTTGGAGAATATAATCACGTGTTATTTTCTTGATGTTCCGAAAGGAAATACGACACGCTCTAGTATTCAAGCTATGGGTTTAAAGCGCGAGCTGGTTATTAATCCCGGTCAACAAGAGACAATTAACACAAATGTGCATTCGGATATCACTTATGATTGTAACTATAACCAAACTCTTGATTTGAATTTAGATGAAGAAGCTTTTGAAATAGAAACAGGAACAATCTCTTTCAAAGTTAAGTGCGGTGCAGTAACAATCCCACTTCAGATAAAAGATGAACCTGTTAAACCTATTGAGCTTACCGGGATCAAAGCACTGAAAAAGAAGTATTCAGAAAGACGAGGAATAGAATACCGCAACGAAAAACTAGTGTTGGGAACGAAAGAGTATTATGCAAAGCCTCCGTTTAAGGATAGCCTTTCTTTAGAAAAAGTGATTGTAGATAACGGTTGGCTTGCTGTTCGTGAAACTATCAATGGGTTTGAGGAATACAAGCTAAAAGTAACTGACCCAATCAGGAATGCATATTCTGAATTGGTTTCCGAATACAAGCGATTACGGCAATTGCCAAGTCTTGCTTATTTGTCAGGAAAGTTAAAAAGTTTAGCTGAACATTATATCTGTTCAGTGAGAGAAGCATTGGATAATTTACCGGTTGGTCAGTCTTTATCTGATTCACAAAATGATTTACTGTTGTTGGGAGCAGTTATTCAAAAAAGTGGAGAGCACACGATTAAATTTAGTCCGCTTCATCCGTTAAGTATTCTTTATCAGTTGATGTTAATAGAAGAAGATCAGGTTGGAGAGATAAGAGATGATCTTGTAGAAAAACTAACATCTCTAAATCTGATGCCATATATAAAGGATTCTGAGAAGAGACTGTATTATGCGGTTGAACAAAGGCATTCCCCTGAATGGCACACGTATGCCCGTATTACCAATAAACGGTTTCAGGGCGCGAGAAACTATGTACAGAAACTGGTTTGTGATAAAATTACTCAATACATTGATCACTTCACATTTTTGTTTGATGACATCGGAAATGATAAGCTCTATATTAATCTTATTAATATGGGAGATTGTAGAGAAGTACTGCAAGGTTTGATACGTTATTATGCAAAAGAGCTCCATGAAGAAAAGGTTCCTGAGTGTTTAATGCGATTTGTATTGAACATTTATTGTGAGTCGGGTTCGTATAATGAGTTTTCTGTATTATCCGATCAAAAAAGACTGAAGGATTATCTAACAACATACGGAAAGAATGTTGATGATATGAGCGAAATGGCGCTTATCCTCAGCAGTCGTATCAAGTGTTTCTACAGAAGCTCTATGGAAGAAAAGTATGAGTATGCCCATTTGACTTTCTATGAAATGGAATCTTCTGATAATGATGGGGATAGTCGTATGGATTCCATTGCTACAGGAGTTTCAATGGGTGGCTTGATTTCCGGTACTCCATCAGTGCTCAACTCAGGGTGGTATAAGACTGGATTTGGGACAAAATATGCAACAGATAATTGTCTTATAAAAATGGCAAAACGCTATAATGCGCTTTCCCGTGTGGCGTTTTCCGGTAGTTCTTATGAACCTGAATCGGCGATCTTTACAGAGGTTTCTAATAGCGGAGAAGGTCAGCTTAATAAAATCTATGATTCTTCTAATTGGGTTGTTTTTATAGATCCTAAAGTGGATTTATCCTTTTTTAAGTCCAGTGATTTGGGCGATCGAGATTTGATGATTATCCATTACAGCGACCAATATACCTCTGCTAGCGGATATGATGATATTACAGTTACCCGAAAATCCGAACAATATGAAGAAATCATAAAAGATCAACTTAAACAAAAAGGTGTTAATGCATCAAAACAACAAGTTCATGATATTATTAGCCTATTTAATGCATTTAACGGTGCGTGGATGTTGAGATTAATCTCTGCAAAAAAGCTGGCAGGTGCAGTTGACAGTTATTTTAGCCGTGAAAAGATGAGTATTCTTTCCGCAGTCAAGCTATGTATGGCATATTATGCACATGATAATATTGTATGGGTTCCGATTTCTCTGGAAGAGATGCTTCGTGTATCCGGGGGTGCTGGATACTCTCAAAAGGATAGTCTGCTTTCGGCAAAGAATCTAAACTTTGAAAAAGGAGTGACCAGTGATGATGTTCTTTTAATTGGAATAGAGGGACCGGTTGAGGACATAAAACTATATCTTCATCCCGTTGAAGTTAAAATCGGACAAAATCCAAGCGGAGTAATAGCCAAAGCGTATGAACAGATAAGGCATACATATAGTGGCTTTTGGAATGCACTTTGGCCGAAAAAGAATCGTAACGCGTTAGAATGCAAGCTTTCCAGAAATTTCTTGATGCAATTGGTGATTGTGAGTTGCGAAAAATTACAGTTGTATGATGTTTATCCAAATGAAACATGGGACAAAGTGACAGATGAATATCGAGAGGCGTTGCTTAATGAAAAATATCGCTTCTCTTCAGCACTTGATGAAATGATCGGTAAAGGAACGGTTATCTCTTTTAAAACTGATGCTTTGAACAAGAGCGGACAAATAAATGATGATGTATGTTTGCTGGAACTTCCGGAAAAAATGGGATCGGAGTATATGATCAAATCTGCTGCAGAGATCGAAGCAGATTTGGATCGTTCTCAGGTGTATCTTCCTGAGCGGATAAAATACACATATCATTCATCCAATACGGTTCAACTATCTACACAGCATTTCGAAAACGAAAATGAGACAGTACCAGATAGAGATGAAGATCAGTCAATAGCAGAAGCTAAAGGAAATAGTCTTAACGAAAGTATCGAAATGCTTTCAACGGTTAATGTCAATCCTGTTGAAACAAAGGATGACGGAACTTCTGTACCAATTGAGGAAGAATCAGAAAAACGTAAAAGTATGCAAATCCTTTTTGGAACTGATGTTTCTAATGGAAAAATGTTGTACTGGTACCCAAATGATACCAATAGGGTTTTTCATACGAATACTGGTATAATCGGAACAATGGGTACCGGTAAAACTCAGTTTACAAAATCTTTGATTACCCAGCTTTATCGCGATCAAGCACATAATTTCGATGGGTCTCCTCTTGGAATTTTGATTTTTGATTACAAAGGCGATTATAATGAGGGAAAAGAGGATTTTGTAAACGCTACAGAAGCAAAAGTGATCAAACCGTTTCATCTTCCGTTTAATCCTTTGTCGCTGACTCGGTCTAGTGTTTTTAAGCCGCTTTTGCCGATTCATACCGCAAATTCATTTAAGGATACTTTGTCAAAGGTATACGGTTTGGGAGCTAAACAGCAAAATACTTTGTTTTCATGTATTACGCAGGCATATGCTGCACGGGGAATAGTTCCGCATGACTCTTCTACATGGGATCGTACTCCTCCGACTTTTGAGATGGTTTATAATATATATACCGAAAACGAAGAAATCAAGAAGAATGATTCGCTTGCTGCGGCAATGGAAAAGCTGCATCAATTTCAAATTTTTGAAAGCGATCCGAATCAGACAGTATCGCTTTTTGACCTCTTGAATGGTGTTGTGGTAATTGATCTTTCAGGATATGATTCGGATATTCAAAGCTTAATTGTGGCGATTACGCTTGATTTATTTTACGCCCAGATGCAGGCGGCTGGTTCAAGCAAAATGGATCATCGCTATCGCCAGTTAACAAAAATGATATTGGTGGATGAAGCTGATAATTTTATGAGCGAAGGATTTCCTGCTTTGAAAAAAATCTTGAAAGAAGGACGTGAATTTGGTGTCGGTGTGATTCTGTCTACACAGTTCCTGAAACATTTCGGAGCATCGGACGATGACTACGCTAAATACATTATGACTTGGGTTGTCCATAATGTCGCTGATCTCAAGCAATCGGATATCGAGTTTGTCTTTAAAACAGGCTCCAAGAGCGACGAAACACAACGATTGTTTGATGACATAAAAAAGTTGGAAATACACCACAGTATTGTAAAAACTGGTACTTCTAAGCCCTGTTATATCATTGATAAAGCCTTCTGGCAGTTATATCAGGAAATTCAAGAGGAACAGGGCTGATTGCATCAACTTTAGTTGACTTTCACGCCAAGAGATGGTATACTTACGTAGTATACGTAAGTATACCATCTCTTAATGTTTTATGGAGGTGTGGTATGAATTTTGCTTATCGGTTTCCTGTTGTGAGAGGCATTCAAGCAGGCAGAGAATATTATATTGCGATGGTACCACTTAAATTGATTCCAAGATTATTTCCGGCAGATGATGAGTATGTTCCTCCGGAATTTCGAGCTCAAAGAAAGCTTAATGAATCACGAATTCCGGTTATCAGTAAATACATTCTGAATAACAGAGAAAACTATGTGTTTTCAGCCTTAGCTGCTTCGATTGATGGTCATTTTGAATTTATCCCTAGCGAGTTTTCGGATGTTGGTATTTTGGAAATTGCTATGGATGCAAAGATATTAATCAATGATGGTCAGCATAGAAAAGCGGCAATTCTTGAAGCAATCAATGAAGATGAAACTTTGTTGAATGAAACAATTTCAATTGTATTTTTTGAAGATCAGGGATTGGCGCGTAGCCAGCAAATGTTTACTGATTTAAACAAGCACGCTGTTAAGACCTCAAATTCTATTGCTGAACTATATGATTCCAGAGATATGCTTGCGGTTTCCACCAGAAAAGTAATATCAGAAATTGATTTTCTAAATACATATACGGATAAAGAAAAAGACAACCTCGGCAAGTATTCCTCAAAGCTGTTTACGTTGAATACATTTTATGTAGCAAATAAAAAAATACTTTCCGGGAGAACGATTACTGCTGAAACATCCGAGTTTCTCGTAAACTTTTGGCAGAATGTTACCAAGAATATTGTGCAGTGGAATGAATTGCAAAATAAAGAGATTAGCAAGGTTGACTTGAGAGAAACTTATATCGTAACACAAGCAATTGTTATACAAGCTTTTGGTCGTGTTGGAAATGTTTTCCTTCGTCAACCGGAACTTGATATGGATAATGTCTTACTTGGTCTCAAAAAAATTGACTGGAGAAGAAACGCTGATTGCTGGCAGCTGAGAGCAATTAGAGCAAATGGACGCATGATCAGCGGAGAAACAGCGGTTTTGTTAACAGCAAATGTTATAAAAAAGGAATTGGGAATGCAATTGGATTCTGACGAGACCTTGAGGGAAGAGAAATTTCTCCGAGAAAACAGATTAATATAGTGGAAGTGAGAAAATGGTCACACATGAGCAGATAGAAGGACTCATGGAAACTGTTCGGAATCTTTATTTATCTGATGATATTCCGTGGGTGATTGGCTACTCCGGTGGAAAAGACAGCACGGCAACTTTACAGCTTGTCTGGTTGGCTTTGCAAGGTTTGTCTGCCGATCAGTTGAAAAAAACAGTTCATATTATTAACACAGATACCCTTGTTGAGTCACCTGTGGTTGCTAAATGGGCTCAGAAATCTCTGAAAAAGATGGACGAAGCAGCGAATGTTCAAAAACTGCCGTTTGTACCACATCGCCTTACTCCTGATTTTAACAACACATTTTGGGTCAATCTGATCGGACGAGGATATCCGTTCCCTCGAAAAAAATTCAGATGGTGCACAGATCGCTTGAAAATTCAACCGGTCAATAAGTTCATTAAAGAGAAACTGGCAGAACATGGTGAAATCATTATGGTGTTGGGAACGCGAAAAGCTGAGAGTGTCAATCGTGCCAAAACGATGGCTCACTATGAAAAAAAGCGTGTGAGAGAATTATTGAGCCCAAATCCTACACTTGTAAATGAGTTGGTTTTTTCTCCTCTTGCGGAGTGGACAGATGATGATGTATGGATTTTTTTAATGCAATACAAGAATCCTTGGGGGTACTCAAACCAGGAACTTTTAACATTATACAAGGGTGCTACACCGGATAACGAGTGTCCGTTAATGGTTGAGAAAGATTTACCGAGTTGTGGAAGAAGTCGTTTTGGGTGTTGGGTTTGTACAATGGTTGAGCAGGATCGATCTATGGAAGCCATGATCTCAAATGATGATGAAAAAGTTTGGATGACTCCTTTGCTTGAGTTTCGCAATGAGTTTGGAGATGAAGACGGAGATAGGGAACGCAGAAGCTTCCGAAGAATGGGAGGATATTTGCAGGGAAGCTATGGCAAGCTTTACCATGGTCCGTACAAAAAAGAAGTCAGAGAAAAATGGCTTGGAAGATTATTGGAGATTCAAACGGAAATAAATCAAAACGGACCTGATGAGTTTTCAAATTTGGAATTGATTACACTCCCTGAGTTGCGCGCAATTCGACGCATTTGGGTCAACGAAAAACATGAATTTGACGATTCACTTCCACGTATCTACGAAGAGAAGATCGGAAAGACTTTTGATGATCCGGAATGGATAAACGCAGGCGTATTTGGTTGTGAAGAATGGGAGATTTTAAAGCAGGTTTGCCAAGATATAAATCCCGAAGAAGAGTTGAACTTCGAAATGATGTACACCCTGATTGACGTTGAAAACCGTGCAAATAATTTGAATCAGCGGAAAGGTATTTTAGATGCCTTGGAAGCGTGTATTAAGCATACATTCTACAAAAATGAACAAGATGCGCTTCAGTTTTACAGGGATCGACTTGACCGAAAGAAAGAATTGGGCGGAAAATATTACGAAAAGTTCTTTGCTGAAACGAAAGACAATGGAGAGGAATTTGAACAAGAGGAAAATGTGGAAGATACAGATTTGATCGGAGATGAAACAGAATGATCATTTCAAGACTTACGTTGTATAATTTTGGTGTATACGCAGGGGAAAATACATTTGAGTTTCATAATGAGAAGCCGATTGTATTGATTGGCGGTTTGAATGGAAGAGGGAAAACTACTTTTTTAGAGGCTGTTCTAATTGCACTATATGGCATAAACTCTTTTGCATTTAATGAAAGCGAATACAAATCGTATGGACAGTATTTGAAATCTTTCGTAAATAAAGCTGACGGAACCCTGAACACCTATGTCGAACTTGAAATTAAGCTTGATCGACAACCCGAAGAAGTATATGTAGTCAATCGGAAGTGGTCAGGGGCTGGGCATCGTATCCGTGAAAAGATCACTGTTTATCGGAATGGCGAGCATAATACATTTTTGACAGATAACTGGTCAATGTTTATTGAGAATATTTTACCCAGCGGACTTTCCAGTTTCTTCTTTTTTGATGGAGAAAAAATCGCAGAGCTTGCATTGGATCAAACAAATTCTCAAATGAAAGAATCGATCAAAGCATTACTGGGAATATCCATACTTGATGTATTGGAGAATGATATAACCCGTATCATCTCCCGCATTGCAAAAAAGTCGGAGCAGAATCAAGATATAAAAATGTTGGCTGAATTTAGGGAAAAGAAAAAGCAAGTTGAAACTAAGCTTCGGGAAATAGATGAACAAATTGATTCGCTTTCCTTGCAGTTGGATAAAACAAAGAGACGACTACAAAGAGCAAAAGTAGATTATACAAATCACGGTGGTGATATTGTTTCTCAACAGCAAGAGTTGTTTAATCAGCGTGCGTATCTTTCTGCAGCTATAATACAGCAGCAAGAGCATTTAGTTAGCTTAGCAGGTGGAGAATTACCGTTAAGATTGGTTGTCGATTTGTTGCAAAAAGTCCAATTACAGGCTCAAAAGGAACACGAATCAAAAATGTTGAGTTTTGCACTGAAAAAAGTATCTGATATTTTTAGCGATTATTCCTTGTCACACTCGGAGGATCAGGTATCAGTTGAGAATTTTGTAAGTTATATAGCAAATAGAGCAGAGGAAGAAAAGACTGTATCGTTATATAATTTGTCTGATAAATCGCTCTTTCAGATTGACAATCTCCTTTCAGGTGAACTTAATGTAGTACAACAGCAAACAAACAAAATCATAAAAGAGCGTGATAATAATAGAACAAAAATCGACCAAATCGATCATTATCTAAGTATTGATATTGATGAAAAGAGTTTGGCGAAAACCTATAAGAAAATAAAATCTCTTGAGCAGAAAATAATAGATATCAAAACTGATATTGACGTTCTGCAAAAACAACGCGCCACTGCTCATGGCGAAGTGCTACGAGTTAATTCTGAGTATAAGAAATGTGTTGAAACACTTCTTGAGGGTCTTGAATCAAACGATGATCAGGATAGAGTTTTGAACTATGCACATCAGGCGATAGATCTTTTGACTGAATACAGAATCCGCCTTCAAAGGCAAAAAATTGATGTTTTGGCAGCAACGATGACGCGTTGCTATAAAATGATAGCTAATAAGAAGAATCTTATAAAGCGTATTGAAATGGATGATGTTACACTGGATTTTTCTTATTATGATTATCACGGGAACATTATTCCAAACAGTTCGCTTTCTGCAGGTGAACGACAATTAATGGTGATCTCTTTGTTATGGGCATTAGCAATTTGTTCTAAGAAAGAACTACCGGTTATCATTGATACTCCGCTATCGAGAATGGATTCTAACCACCGCGTTTCACTGATTACTACTTATTTCCCTCAGGCAGGAAAACAGACAATCATTCTGTCAACCGATTCTGAAATCGACCGGCGTTACTATAATATTATGAAAGAGAATATCGGTGATGAGTTTACTCTTGTTTATGATGACAAAAAACAATGTTCTGTAATCCAGCGTGGATATTTGATAGGTGATAAAAATGTTAATTAAACAAATCAAACTATCTTCTCAATCAAAAGATAGGCTTTCCAGGCTTAAAGGCAAAACTGGTATAAAAAACTGGAATGTATTGTGTAGATGGGCTTTTTGCTATTCACTAAGTGAAGATACTATGCCGCCAGATTTACCCATTGATTCTGACAGCAATGTGGAAATGTCGTGGTTTACTTTTTGCGGAGAATATAGTGAAATATATGAAGCTCTGATTCGTGCATGGTGCGAGAGCAAATCATTACCTTTGGATGATGAGACAATTGCAAAGAATTTCAAATTACATTTAGAACGTGGCATTGCGCACTTGTCTGGAACAAACTTTATTAAGGATCTTGATGATCTTTTGAATTTGGCTTTAGAGGTATCATATGAGCATATATCTTGATTATAATGCATCAGCTCCGATTGATTCTCGTGTTCTTGAAGTAATGGTTGATGTCTATCAAAATCATTTTGGAAACGCTGATAGTCGCACACATGATTTTGGTGAAAAAACGCGGTCAATCACAGAGAAGGCACGCGGTCAAGTGGCAAGTTTGATAGGTATACGAAACGATGAAGTAGTTTTTACAAGTGGCGCGACAGAGAGTAACAATTTAGCTATTCTCGGACTACGACATTATGGCGAATTATCGAAACGAAAGCATATTATTACTTCTTCTATAGAACATAAAGCCGTTTTGGAGGCTGTAGATTATTTATCACAAAATGGTTTCGAGGTTGAATATGTTGATCCAGATGTATCAGGTCGAATTGATTCACAGCAGATTGTTTCCATGCTTCGACCTGATACTTTGCTGGTGAGTATCATGCACGTGAATAATGAAACCGGAATCATCCAACCGGTTAAAGAAATTGGAGAGTTTCTCAAGTCTAGCGAGACGTTGTTCCATATTGACGCAACGCAAAGTTGCGGGAAATTAATAGAAGAGATTCGTGAATTGAGTTATGATTTAATGTCGGTTAGCGCTCATAAGATGCACGGCCCGCAAGGGGTCGGAGCATTAATCATGCGTAGGAAAAGATACAAACTTCCGCCTGTATCACCGATTATGTTTGGCGGAGGGCAGGAACATGGCGTTCGCCCGGGTACTTTGCCAGTTGCACTGATTGCCGGCTTTGGAAAAGCGTGTGATTTAGCAAAAATGGAAGCAGATGAAAATAATGCGAAATGTCAAAAAACTAAAGAGATGCTTTTATGTATGCTTTCTAATTCAGGGGTGAACTATGAAATCAACGGAGATCAGAATTATTGTGTCTCTAATACGCTTAATGTAAGCTTTGTTGGAGTGTCTTCCGAAGCATTGATGCTGGCAACAAAACAATACTGTGGTGTGTCTAACGGTTCGGCGTGTACGTCGAAGAACTATAGCCATAGTCACGTGCTTTCGGCAATGCATCTTTCTGATGAAAGGATTGAAAGCGCAATCCGCATTAGTTGGGGGGCAGATATGAATAGATCTTTGGTGAAAGAGGCATTTATTCATATGGTCGATTCAGTAAAACAGTTATATAATTAGATTAGGATTATTGCCGTGCTGCTGTTTTAGTGGGCGTCTTGATTTGGAGTATAACAAGATAATCTTAAAGCCGGGAGATTTGAAATCTCTCGGCTTTAAGATTATTCGCTCATAAAAGTTGTGAATTAGATGATTATTCGCTCTAATTATGTTATACATTCTAATGCAGCACTGATAAAATGACTTGTTTTAATCGTAAAAGCAGGGATGGTGAATAGCATTATAGCACATCAGAAAATGCACCGAGCCTGTAAGAATAATTTGCTTGATTAAAATAATACTATAAACCAAAAAGCTGTTCTACATATACAGTTGACAAACTATCATTGAGATGATATAATTTAGGCGTATCATCTCAATGATAGGAGGAAGCGGCTATGAAAAAAATAACTTTGTTTCACGGAAGCAATCAAATTATTGAAACTCCGGAACTATCACAAGGGAGTATTCACAACGATTACGGTCAAGGGTTCTACTGCACGAGGCTTGAGGAAATGGCAAAGGAATGGGCCTGTAAAAATCAGAAGGATGGTTTTGTAAACCGTTATGAGTTGAATATGGACGGAATCCGTGTCTTAAATCTGTCCGACGGAAATCATACAGTTCTAAACTGGATTGCCATTCTTCTGAAAAACAGAACCTTTCGTTTGCGCTCGCCGATTGCCATTGATGCCAGGGAATATCTGATCGAACACTTTGCTGTTGATACGTCTGAATTTGACGTGGTCATCGGGTACCGTGCAAACGATTCGTATTTTCGATACGCGGAATCTTTCGTCGAAAACACCTTGCCGCTTCGCAGTCTGAACAAGGCACTTGCGCTCGGAAAGCTCGGGCTGCAAACGGTACTGGTATCTGAAAAAGCATTTAAGCAAATTGAATTTGTTGATGCGGAGCCGGTAGATAGAACAATCTACTATCCAAAGTTTTTTGAGCGAGATACCAAAGCAAGACAAACCTACACTTCCGAGATTGCAAAAAGCAGGTCCTATCGGGATGATATCTTCGTTCTTGATATTTTAAGGGAGGAGATGAGCAACGATGACCCACGCATACAGCGAATCCTACTTAAGTGATGCCAAGGAGCAGCTGTCACAGTTCTTTGACTATTTGATCAATGACTGCGGTATGAAACCGGATTGGGTAACTTCAATCTTTCTCTCCTCCGGATACGCAGAACAGTTTGAGCGTGGTAATCCTGCCATACTCGCCGGTATGTCCGGAATTGAACTCGCAAAAGCCGTCACAAAAGCAACCTACAAAAAGAAAAAGCTACCGGAACCGAGAAATGCCGAGGAACTTTCTCCAGAGTACTGGGCAGGCTGGGCTCTGGCAGAATACCAGTGGTATAGAGGCAAGCGTTTCAAGGATATCTTTGAGCATGTAAAGTTGCCTGAAATCATATCTATGTACTCTGTGTACCACGAGATGGACATTTCCAAATTCATTGAGACGATGGATGAGAAGTGCGCAAAAGCGCTTCCAGAATGTAGATTGAAAAAACTTAGGGAGAGCAGAGGTCTGTCACAGACAGAGCTCGCGAAAATTTCTGGTGTCAGCCTTCGATCTATCCAAATGTACGAGCAACGCGTCAATAACATTGATAAGGCTCAAGCGCAGACAATTTATAAGCTGTCACGTGTAATCGGGTGTTCGATGGAAGATTTGTTGGAAAAGCCGATGGAGTGAAGAAAGAACAGTTAATACTTAATAATATGATTTAGAAAAAGAGATGTTAGAGATGCGCCTTATTTGGTTAAATAACGGTTTTATCTGTAAAGAATTATACGGTCCATTTGTTCTTGAAAAAGATATCGAATACAAAAAAGACTTAATCAAAAAGTATTCTATCGTATTGAAACAGGCCATTAAAGCTGGAGCAGATGAAGAAAGTATCAGAATAATAAAAAAATACAAAAAGAAAATTATAGAAGCGATAAATTGCTATTATAATGCAGACATAGCAAAATGCAATATTATTATAAAGAATCTGATAAAAGATGTAGGCGAAAACCCATTTGCAGTCAGTTCGTTAAATAATAGTTTTGCTTTCCGTGGACCTCATGATCAAGAACTTCAAATGTTCAGATGTAGACTTGGAAATCCATCCAAAAAATATTCTGCAAAAGAAATGCTTTTCCTTCCAGAAAAAATGCGTGCTAAAACCGGCAATTACAGGTTTAGTATCCCGGGTAATCCAAGCTTTTATTTGGCAAATTCATCTTATGGATGTTGGATTGAAACCGGCTTTCCGGCAGATACAGATTTCAATGTATCTCCTGTTCTTCTTGATGGACAACAGAGGATATTAAATTTAGCTGTTTGGATACGCGATTTTTCCGCACTTGATGAATTCGAAGAAGAGAGAGTCCATTGCTGGTTAAAGCTGTATATGCTTTCAATCGCAACGTCATATAGAATCGAAGAAACAGAAAGAACGTTTAAATCTGAATATGTAATTTCTCAATCCATAATGATGGCTTGCAGAAAAATGGGGTATGATGGCGTTGCTTACTATTCAAAAAGGGTAACTAATGAAGCTTTTGCGATATGTGCGATTAATCTTGTGTTGTTTGTTGATTATGAGCATATACAAACTTCTATTTTAAATCATGTCAAAATGGATGATTCGTTTAATTTCTCAGTTTTTAAGCATCTCAATTATTCTTTGAAATATAATGAAGATGAATTAAGATCTGTTAATACAGGATTAATAACAAATATCGGAAGTTTTGCACGACAGTATCCTTATAGAGAAACTGATTTTTACGAATTTGATAAATTCCTGTTTAAAACTTGGAGGAATAGGCACGATTCAAGAAAAAAAGATCAGCTTGAATTCGGAGATTTTGAAGATTAAAAACAAACGAAATGAATTATTGAAACTTAAGAATGTGTGCTAATCGATTGCGTGATAATAACACTTTTTCGCCTCCTCTTGACTGCAGATTTGCAATATTGTAGTTCGAGTGATTGGTTTTTATTTATCATAATGAGTTTCAAGAAATAATAGATGTAATTAAAGAGGCAGTCGCAAATCGAAAGATTTGGCGGCAGCCTATGGTCTTGAATTCACTCATAAGATTACGTCATCTTTGTTATTTCCCTTTAACAAATATCGTATTGATCGCTTAAGGGGATATTCTCTTATAATTCTTGCGGATTTAAGGGAACTTATTCTTGATAATAAAGCACAGGAAAAAAGCCTTTTTTAAAATATTCTTATTGATAGAATATTTATACCTTTTAGGGTATAAAGCAATGCAAATCCATTGATAATAGCACCGATAGGGTGTAATAAAAAACGGTGATGACAATGAATCCAATTGCAAAATTTATAAAAGAGAATCGAAAGGCTGCAGGCTTGACGCAGGAGGAGTTTGCTTTGCGCTCGGGTTTGGGCTAGCGTTTTGTGCGTGAACTTGAACAGGGGAAGCCGACTGTGCGAATGGACAAGGTGAATCAGGCGCTTGCGATGTTTGGGATGGAAGCTGTGCCAGGCAGGAAGGCGATTGAGAATGAGTGAATATAATATTCAAATGTTATTTGACGGTCCCGAGTGAGGCAGTATGATAGCTTTATTAGAGACTATCTGGATATGTAAATGAATATGTTTTTGGGTGGAGTAAAGTAGAGAATGGACAACATACACATTGAACTTTTGGAAGAATATAAATATGTGGATGCGATTTGTCGGGATATGCTTGGCAACAAAAAGGGAGTCAGTGCGTACATAGAACAGTTGGATGAAACGCCGATGACTGTGCGGTATTGGATCACGGAGTGGAATGATGAGTACAGACAGCTAAAGCACATTCGATGGCTTCGCAATCAGATAGCGCACAGCACAGGATCTGTTGAATGTTCGCAGGCGGATGTGGATTGGTTAAAGGGCTTCCATAACAGACTTCTCACGCAGCAAGACCTTTTGGCAAAGGCTCACCGAGTTATAAAAGAGTCCCACATTCAGGGACAACAGCAGCTGGCGAAAACTGTTACGGTGGCTGCACCGAAGCCCGGCGCAAACGTATATCGTTCACCGAGAGGACCTCGCAAATCATGGTTTCTGATTGCAGTTATAGCGGTGTTGTCGATATTGATCGGACTTTTGATTTGGATTGCGAATGGCGGGGCAAAATAAAACAAGCCGGGAGATTGAGCGTCTCCCGGCTTTTCTAATATAATATATTCTTTCCCTTAAAATCCACCTTAAAATAAGGGAATAGACAGTTGATTAAGGGAATACTTCCTTATTATTCTACCAAATTTTTAAGGATAATAATTTTTGGCAAAAGAATATTGATTATGATTCCCTCATAAAATGTTCAAATTGCGACAAGTATTCCCTCATAAAATGTTATAATATGATTGATAATTCGCTCTAATTATGTTATACTGTTAAATGTAGGAGTGATGTTATGACTTATTTAAAGCGTAAAGCCGATTTGTTTTTATCTGAATGGAAAGCGGATACAGACAGAAAACCCTTGATGATCAAGGGCGCTCGTCAGGTTGGAAAAACAGAGACGATTCGCAGATTTGGTGAAAGCAATTATAGTAGTTTCATTGAAATAAATTTTTATGAAGAACCGAAATATAAGGCAATTATCCGTGACGGATATGGTGCGGCTGAAATCATTAAAAATATATCTCTGATTGATCCTTCAAAGAGGTTTATTGAAAATGAGACTTTGATTTTTTTTGATGAAATACAAGATTTCCCGGAGATTGCCACTTCGCTGAAGTTCTTTGCTCAGGATGGTCGTTTTGATGTGATTTGCAGCGGCTCATTACTTGGTATCCACTACAAGAGGATTGAGAGCAACAGCGTTGGCTACAAAACCAATTATGAGATGAACTCGCTTGATTTTGAGGAATTTCTTTGGGCATTACATTACAGCGAGGAACAAATTGGAAGTATTTTTTATCATATGCTTGATCTTAAGCCGTTTAGTCAGCTGGAGCTTGATACATTTAATCGGTGCTTTTTGGAGTTTTCAATTCTCGGCGGAATGCCTGCGGTCGTGAGGGATTATATTGATAAAGGTACTTTTGAAGGAAGTCTTGATACGCAGCGGCAGTTATTGCTTGACTATGAGGACGATGTTCGCAAGTATGCAGAGGGGCTTGATCAAAGTAAAATTATCAATGTGTTTAGACACATCCCTGTTCAGCTTGCAAAAGATAATAAGAAATTTCAGATCTCAAAGGTCGCAAAGGGTGCGCGTTCAAAGGATTATATCGGCTGTATCGATTGGCTGAATGATGCCGGTATAATTAACATATGCTATTGTATGAGCTTTCCCGAACTGCCGTTGAAAGGTAACTATGACAGTTCTAAATATAAAATTTATATGCGGGATACAGGATTGCTCGTTGCAATGCTTGACGAAGAATCGCAAGATGATTTGCGTGTTAACAAAAACCTCGGTGTTTACAAGGGCGCTTTGTATGAAAACATTGTTGGTGATGCGCTGGTTAAGGAAGGGTATCAGCTATATTATTACAAGAGAGAGGACTCCACTTTGGAGCAGGATTTTTTTGTGAGGACAAAGCGGTCGTTGGTTCCTATTGAGGTCAAAGCAAATAACAACCGCGCAAAATCTTTGATAACGCTAATCAAGAGTGAGAAATATTCCGATGTTCAATATGGTATAAAGCTTTGTAACGCAAATATTGGTTTTAACAACAGCATTTATACGTTCCCATATTTCTGTACCATCATGCTGAAAAAGTATTTGGCAGAGCAGGATTGGTGATTAGTAAACACTTATCTGTTACAAAAAACACAACGAATATCTTTCGCAAATCACAAAAAATACAACGAAAAACAGGCTCGGCGCAACAGAAAATGCACCGAGCCCAATTTATATCCTTCTCAAATACCCACTGTGAATCAATTTTTCTCCGTCAATATGTACTAACCAAGCCCCTGCCTTTCAGCAAACCTGCCTATATTTACGCAGAAATTCAGCCACGGTGTCAATGTTATCTGTGACGGGTCAAGATTTTGGATATATATGGTAATTATGGGACTTCTGACAGTCTAAGAATATATCTTTCAAATATATTTCATGAGTTTTCGAATAAGTTATTCGAATAAATTAAAAACAATTCGAATAGTTGTTGACTTATTCGAAAATAATAGTTATAATAAGAGCAGGTGATAAAAATGCTTTCGAAAGATTTGATAGAATTAATTCAACAAATTCGAAAAAACGGTTCTGAGGATAATCGGATTGAGATAAAAAAAGCTGCCGGAGGATGTCCGAAGATTTATGACACACTTTCCAGTTTTTCCAATCAATCCGGAGGAGGCATTATTATATTCGGTATAGATCAAGATAACGATTTTGATTTATGCGGCGTTTATGATGCTGATGATTTACAGAAGAATATTGTATCAATGTGCAAGCAGATGACGCCGGTTGTTCGCCCTATGTGTACTGTCGCTACGATAGATGACAAGGTGTTTGTCAGTGCTGAAATTCAAGAAATTGATATGTTTGAGAAGCCGTGCTTTTATACAGGAGCAGGAAGGCTGAAAGGTTCCTATATACGCGTTGGTGACAGCGATGAGCATATGACAGAATATGAGATTTACAGCTATGAGGCATTTCGCCAAAAAATACAAGATGAGATTCGTGTAGAGGGCAGGGCTGAAATAGAAGATATTGATACGGACAGCTTTGCGTATTATTTAACCAATCTCCGCAGAACAAAGCCGCAGCAAGGAAATCTTTCAACGGAAAAGGTGATGAAGCTTCAGGGCTTTTCGGACGGTCAGAAGCCTACTTTAGCAGGTGTTATGATGTTTGCTGAGTATCCGCAAGCCTTCTATCCGCAGCTGTGTATCACTGCGGTCTCCGTGCAAGGATATGAAATCGGCGATTTGGGAGATTTATCGCAGCGCTTTGATGATAATGAACGGATTGAAGGTACAATTCCGCAGATGCTCAAGGAAGCGTTGGGCTTTGTCCGACGCAATATCAAAGTCAGAACCATTATTGATTCCGCAACAGGCAAGCGTGAGGATAAGCCGGAATATCCGATTGTTGCATTAAGAGAAGTGATACTCAACGCACTGATTCACAGAGATTACAGTATTCATACGGATTTATCGCCTGTTACAATCCGTATTTTCAAAAACAGAATCGAAGTAGAGAATCCCGGCGGTTTGTATGGCAGAATGACGATAGATGAGCTGGGAAAAACGATAGCGGACACGCGTAACCCATTTATTGCAAAGGCAATGGAAGTTATAGGAGAGACAGAAAACCGCTTCTCAGGAATTCCCATCATCAGAAGATTGATGGCAGAGTATCATTTGCCGGAGCCAGTGTTTGAGAGCAGGCGCGGCGTATTTAAAGTGACGTTATTCAACCATCAGGAAACAACCGAAAAAACAAAAGAGAATCCGTTGGACGATCAAATATTGGAGTTTTGTTCCGGTTGGAGAACAAGAGCGGATTTGAAAAAACAGTTTGGCCATTTGACTTCGTCGTATTTAATGAGCTATTTTGTTAATCCTTTGGTAGCGCAGGGAAAGATAGCACTTCGTTATCCCGAAAAACCCCGGAGCAAAAAACAGGAGTATAAGACCATATAGTTATGCGATATTGAATGCACTTGTAATTTGACAGGAAGTAGTCTCAATGTTTTATCAAGTGTTATATATTGATAAAACAGGAACAGGCTCGGAGCAACAGAAAAGCACCGAGCCTGAAATTTTTTGGTTAATCAATAAGATAGTTATCTATTTCATAATGATAACTTTTATGATAGAATTGAAATAACAAATAAAAGAAGAAAAGAGGTGAGAAGGTTTGGAAAAGTACACAGACGATGATATCAGAAAAATGGATAAAATTACCTGTAAGATTGCTGCGGACTACTTAGGAATATCTCCCAATTTGCTTACTATTGGTATGCGTAATGATAAACTTCCAATAGGTTTTGCTGTTCGCCAAGAAGATCGTTATAGAGAAAACTGGACTTATGCAATTATTCCGGAACGATTGATAGCATACAAGCACGGAAAAATCAATGAGGTGCAGGTACAAGGCATTGAGCACAATCTGGAGACAATTATTAAAGAATTTACGGAAATGAAGAAGGACTTAAGGCAACCTCTAAAAATCCAGTTTCTTTTTCTTAATATCATTCTTAATTCCAAATCAGAAAAAACATATAGAAATATAACCTTTTATATCATTATC
>ONCP01000003.1 GCA_900316385.1 uncultured Eubacteriales bacterium
TCACAACAACAACGGCTCCAGCGATACAGGCGACGCTCTCTTAGTTGAAAACTGCAACTATCCCGGCGGCTCACCCTCTATCGAAATCAAGGGCGGTACCTTCAACTCCGCTAACGGTCAGGCTGTTGCCAGCTATGCTCAGAACGAGAACTATCCCGAGGTTAACAACTTCATCAGCGGCGGTACTTTCTCAAGCGACGTTTCCGAGCTCGCAGTAAGCGGCAAAGAAGCAGCGGCTAACGCATACGGCAGATATAAAATCGTAACTGCTACAAACCCGCTTACAGCTAACCAGATGGTTATTGAGGCTTACCAGAACAAGACTGATAAGTCTAGTGTGTCTACAAGCGACGATGGCAACAACATCAACACAAAGGGCGTTCGTATTATCACAAAGTTTGATAAAACTACAATCGGCGCTACCGAGTACGGTTACATCGTTGGTAAGTACAGCGGCAACAAGACTGTTGACCAGATGGACTTCACAAGACTGAACACTAACAACGGTGCTAAGAAGATCGACTGCACAGACTCAACAAACACCATCACCGGTCTCGGCGAGGACTACGTAACACTTGCTGTTAACGGTATGGCTGCGGGCGAAAAGGTTGTTGCTCGTTTCTACGCTGTTGTAAACGGTGAAACATACTATTCGGATTATATCAGTGCGTTTGGTAACGCTAACGGCGGCATTCTTGCCGTAATGGCATAAGGAGGAGATACTACTATGAAAACTTTATACACTTCTCCTGTAATTACAGTTGAGGAATTAACAAAGGTTGACGTGCTCTGCGCTTCCACAGAGGTTCACAACGCGAACGCTCCCGGTATCAGTGGTACTTATGATAACGCGGATCAGAAGTTCAGCACACTCGCCGATTTCTCCAACTTCATGTAATTTTATAGGAATTACGACTTTCGCGGAAGGCATTTTGCCTTCCGCGATTTTTTTCGAGTCGCAATCTGCGCGCCGATGAATACAAATGTATTCAAAACTTTTATTATAGCACGCCAAGCATTAAAAAATGTCTACATTTGTGTTCAATATGAAAAAGCCTTCTCCCTTGGGAGAAGGTGTCACGCTTCGCGTGACGGATGAGGGGTAGGGAATTTGTCAAAATCTTTGATTTTGGCGACAAATTGCCGTTATTGGTGTTTTATTAACGTCAAAGGCAGAGGAAAACTTGAGCTATCGGTTGCTTTCCACCTCATCCGACCAAATCGCGCTCTTGATGAACACAAATGTATTCATAACCTTTTATGATACCACATTGTTAATCTAAGAATGTCTACATTTGTATTCAATATGAAAAAGCCCTCTCCTCAAGGAGAAGGCTAATCGCGCTCTCGATGAATACAAATGTATTCAAAACTTTTATTATAGCACGCCAAGCATTAAAAAATGTCTACATTTGTGTTCATTCCGTAGCTTTTGCACCGAGCCCGCGATCCTTCATTGAATACAAATGTATTCATAACCTTTAATGTTATCATATCGTTCTCCAAAGAATGTCTACATTTGTGTTCATTCCGTAACTTTTGCACTGAGTCCGCGATCCTTCGTTGAACACATATGTATTCATAACCTTTTATATTATCATATCGTTCGCTAAGAATGTCTACATTTGTGTTCATTTCAAAAATTCACGCCCGAGCGCCGCTGTCTTTGAATACATATGTATTCATTTTTATTCCCTAAAGCGCATCTCCCGTGTTACGATCGCCAAATGAACACAAATGTATTCATTAACAGTCAAACAAATTCCGCGTAAACACTTTACTTTTCCGACAAAACGTGATAAAATTTAGAGTGATTTAATATGTGTAACATATTTCTCAATTTTTTAAGGAGGACATAATCAAAATGGCAAGAAAAATGAAAACCATGGATGGTAATACCGCCGTCGCGCACGCTTCTTATGCGTTTACCGATGTTGCGGCTATCTATCCTATCACCCCCTCTTCCGTTATGGCTGACGTTACCGATAACGAAGCCGCCAACGGCAGAACCAACATTTTCGGACGCACTGTTCAGGTAACAGAAATGCAGTCCGAGGGCGGCGCCGCGGGCGCGGTTCACGGCTCTCTCGCCGCGGGCGCGTTAACTACCACCTACACCGCTTCTCAGGGACTTCTCCTTATGATCCCTAATATGTATAAGATTGCGGGTGAGCTCCTTCCGGGCGTTATCCACGTTTCCGCTCGTGCGCTCACATCTCACGCTCTCTCGATTTTCGGCGACCATTCCGATATCTACGCTTGCCGTCAGACAGGCTTCGCAATGCTCTGCTCGAACAACCCCCAGGAGTGTATGGATCTTACCGCGGTAGCTCATCTCACAGCTATCAAGGGCAGAGTTCCTTTCCTCCACTTCTTCGACGGCTTCCGTACATCTCACGAGATCCAGAAGATCGAGACATGGGATTACGCCGACCTCGAGGAGCTTCTTGACAAGGACGCTGTTGAGGCGTTCAGAAGAAGAAGCCTCAACCCCGAGCACCCCGTAACAAGAGGTACCGCTCAGAACGACGATATCTTCTTCCAGGCAAGAGAAGCCTGTAACAAATACTACGACGCGGTTCCCGAGGTTGTAGTTGAGTACATGAACAAGGTCAACGCCAAGATCGGCACAAACTACAAGCCCTTCAACTACTACGGCGCAGAGGACGCCGAGCACGTTATCGTTGCTATGGGTTCCGTTTGCGACACGATCGAGGAAGTTGTTGACTACCTCAACGCCGCCGGCGAGAAGGTCGGTCTCTTAAAGGTTAGACTTTATCGTCCCTTTGTTGCCGACTATCTCCTCTCCGAGCTTCCCAAGACCGTTAAGACTATCTCTGTTCTTGACAGAACAAAAGAGCCCGGCTCCATCGGCGAGCCCCTTTACCTCGACGTTCTCGCCGCCATCAACGGCTCCGACTTCGCGGGCGTTAAGGTTTACACAGGCCGCTACGGCTTAGGCTCAAAGGATACTACTCCCGCGGATATGATCGCCGTTTACAGAAACGCCGAGTCCGCTTCTCCCAAGAGACGCTTCACCGTCGGCATCGTTGACGACGTTACAAACCTCTCTCTCCCGAGAGTTGAGAACCCCGACACAACTCCCGAGGGCACAACCTCGTGTAAGTTCTGGGGTCTCGGCGCGGACGGTACCGTAGGCGCCAACAAGAACTCCATCAAGATCATCGGCGATAACACCGATATGTACGCTCAGGGCTACTTCGCTTACGACTCCAAGAAGTCGGGCGGTCTTACTGTTTCCCATCTGCGTTTCGGTCACAAGCCGATCAAGTCCACATACTATGTTTCCAAGGCTGACTTCGTTGCCTGTCACAATCCTTCCTATGTTGACAAGTACGAGATCGTTGAGGACCTCAAGGAAGGCGGTTCCTTCCTTCTCAACTGCGCTTGGGATGTTGACGAGCTCACAAAGAGACTCCCCGGCAAGATGAAGAGAATCCTTGCCGAGAGAAAGATCAACTTCTACACCGTTGACGCTATCGCTATCGGTAAGGAGATCGGTCTCGGAAGCCGCGTTAACACTATCCTCCAGTCCGCGTTCTTCAAGATCGCCGACATTATCCCCGCCGACCACGCCAAGGAGCTCATGAAGGAAGCCGCCAAGAAGTCCTATATGAAGAAGGGCCAGGCTATCGTTGACATGAACTACGCCGCTATCGACGCAGGTATGGAGAACCTCAAGAAGGTTGAGATCCCCGCAGAGTGGGCTAACTCCGAGGATGACGCCGTTGTTGATAAGGCGGCAGGTGAGGGCAAGCTCGTTGAGTATGTTAACAAGGTTCTCAAGCCTGTTAACGCTTACAAGGGCAACCAGCTCCCCGTTTCCGCGTTTATGGATTATGTTGACGGCACATGTCCGCAGGGTTCCGCCGCTTTCGAGAAGCGCGGTATCGCCGTAGACGTTCCCGAGTGGCAGCCCGACAACTGTATCCAGTGTAACAAGTGCGCTATTGTATGTCCGCACGCTGTTATCCGTCCCGTTATTATGACAGACGCTGAGGTCGACGCCGCTCCTGTCGATACAAAGACAGCCGTTGCCACAGGCCTCAAGGAATATAAATTCGTTATGACTGTTTCTACCCTCGACTGCACAGGCTGCGGCGCTTGCGCTCAGGTTTGCCCGGGCAAGAAGGGTGAGAAGGCTCTCGTTATGAAGCCCATCGACAGCCAGAGAAAGTATCAGGCGGTATTTGATTACGGCACAAGCCTCGATCCCAAGCCTGAGGTTGACGAGAAGTTCAAGATCTCGACAGTTAAGGGCAGCCAGTTCCGTCAGCCCCTCCTCGAATTCTCGGGCGCTTGCGCAGGCTGCGGCGAAACTCCTTACGCCAAGCTTGTTACTCAGCTCTTCGGCGACAGAATGTTCATCGCCAACGCGACAGGTTGTTCTTCAATCTGGGGCGGCTCGGCTCCTGCTACTCCTTACACCGTTAACAAGGAAGGCAGAGGTCCCGCTTGGATGAACTCCCTCTTCGAGGATAACGCCGAGTTCGGTCTCGGTATGGCTCTCGGTCAGAAGGCTATCCGCAACCGTCTTGCCGAGTATGTTGCTCAGATCAAGGAAGGCACCTCTAAGGACAGCCTCAAGGACGCTTGCCAGACCTATCTTGACACACTCTCCGACTCGCTCGCTTCCAGAGCCGCTACCGACGCTCTTATCGCTGAGCTCGAGCAGGCTGACGACGCTGTTAAGGAGCTCGCTCAGAAGACACTCGTTGACAAGGACGAGCTCGCCAAGAAGTCTATGTGGATCTTCGGCGGCGACGGCTGGGCTTATGATATCGGCTTCGGCGGTCTCGACCACGTAATCGCTTCCGGTGAGAACGTTAACATCCTCGTATTCGATACAGAGGTTTACTCCAACACAGGCGGTCAGGCATCCAAGGCTACACCTGTCGGCTCTATCGCTCAGTTTGCAGCTGCCGGTAAGTCTGTTAAGAAGAAGGATCTCGCCGCTATCGCTATGAGCTACGGTTATGTATATGTTGCTCAGGTCGCTATGGGCGCTAACAACAATCAGGTTCTCAAGGCTATGATCGAGGCCGAGAGCTATGACGGTCCTTCGATCATCATCGCTTACGCTCCCTGTATCAACCACGGTATCAAGGGCGGTATGGGTATTGCTCAGCTTGAGGAGCAGAAGGCTGTTGACGCGGGTTACTGGAACATCTTCCGTTATGATCCTCGTCTCGCTGAGGAAGGCAAGAATCCGTTTATTCTTGACTCCAAGGCTCCCACAGCTTCTTATCGTGACTTCATTATGGGTGAGGTTCGTTACAACGCGCTTTCACGTAAATTCCCCGAGAGAGCGGAAACTCTCTTTGAGAAGGCTGAGAAGTACGCGGAGCAGAAGTACGCTCACCTCGAGAAGCTCGCTTCCTTCGAGGACGCTACCTGATTCGGTACCGAATAAACCTAATAAATTCGGCTGTCGCTTAACGCGGCAGCCGTTTTTTCATCATTTGGTATTTCCTTTTTGTCGCAATTCCGCCTCTGATGTGGCGCTCGGTCTTGTTGGTGTTCAGTATTTGCCGAACCTCTTTGTACAAGGCAGGATTCACTGTTCTCAACCTTTGGCTGACGTCCTTGTGAACCGTGCTTTTGCTGATCCCGAACTTCTTTGCCGCGCGGCGAACGGTCGCCTTGCTTTCTATTATGTATTCGCCGAGCATTGCCGCGCGTTCTTCCACTATCCCTTTCAAGCGTGACCCCTCCCGATGAGGTAATTTATGTTTAAGTGTATGCGTCGGGAGGTTGGAAAATTACACCGCCGATTGACTTTTTCGCGGCGGTAATTTATAATGAAAATGTATAGGGAGGTTGTTTCAATGAAAAGAAAAATTGCTTTTTTCCTGGTTTTTTCATTGATTTTTTCGTCGTTTTTCGCGTTAACTCCTCTTTCGGCTTACGCCGAGGAAACCGAGCTCACCGACGAGTACTCCGAGGACGGACTTTTGGGAAGATATTCGCCGTCGGAGATCTACGCTTTGTACCCCGAGGCGGGAGCTTATATCGCTTCTCAGCTCCGTGAGCTCAGCGACAGCATCGACCTGAGAGCTTATCAGCTGAACGGCGAGGATATGGGCGATATCTTTTACAGCGCGGTAAGCGAAAACCCCGATATCTTTTATGTTCTTTCCAATGTTATCAACGTAACGGCGACTTACGGAGGTACCGTCGTGAGGATCCAGCCGCAATATACCTTTGACAAGGCGGAAATACCTGCCGCTGTCGAGCGTTTTAACAAAGCTGCCGAAAAAATCCTTTCGGGTGTTGACAGCTCGTGGGACGAAATAACAAAAGCGCGATATATTCACGATATGCTGGCTCAGTATACCGAGTACGCGCTTGATTACGCTTCGATTAGCAACTCCGATCCCGATTTTTACGAAAAAATGAGGATATACAACGCCTACGGAGCGCTGGTCGACAATAAGGCAGTCTGCGAAGGCTATACAATGGCTTATGATTACCTGCTTTCGCGCGTCGGCGTCAGAGGCTGCTATGTCCGCAGCGCGGTCGCGCGCCACGCGTGGTCTATGGTACAGATCGGCGGCAAGTATTACCACGTTGACGTTACCCACGACGACCCGATCTATGACAACCTCGGAAGGGCAAATCACAATAACTTTCTCAAGAGCGACGCGTTTTTTGCCGCCGACGGCGACGAAAATCACGTAAAGTGGATCTTCGGTGAAAAAGCCGACGATACAAGCCTCGATAATATGTGGTGGAACGAGATCGGAACCGCTATTTACCGCTATAACGGCGATGATTATTATGTTGACCGAAGCTTTGACAGCGAGGGAAAATTCGCGATAGTCGCGAGAAACGCAGAGAACGGAAACGAGAGAAAAATATATAAAAGCTCGGCAAAATGGAGTGTAAAAGAAAATCCCGGATACTTCTGGGTAAAAGCGTTCAGTTTTTTGACCGCGGACGACGAGTATTTCTATTTCAACGATACAAATAATATTTTCCGAATGAAAAAGGGCGAAAGCACCGCCGAAACGGTATACACAAAGCCCGATATTGAGGAAAACGACATTTACGGTATGGCGTTCGGAGCGGACGGTTCTCTGTATGTATCGATCAAGGAAAATCCGAATATAGCCGATACGGTGATCAAAACAGAAATACGGGCGGTTGAAAACGCACAAACACAGCCTGTGACCGAAGCGCCGACAACAGCCGAACCCACAACGGCAGAGCCGACTACGGAAGCTCCGACGACAGCCGAGCCTACAACGGCTGAGCCGACTACGGAAGCGCCGACGACCGCCGAGCCTACAACGGCAGAGCCGACTACGGAAGCGCCGACGACCGCCGAGCCTACAACGGCAGAGCCGACTACGGAAGCGCCGACAACAGCCGAACCCACAACGGCAGAACCGACAACGGAAGCGCCGACGACCGCCGAGCCTACAACGGCAGAACCGACGACGGAAGCTCCGACAACAGCCGAGCCTACAACGGCAGAACCGACTACGGAAGCGCCCAAACCGAAGGTAGTTAAGAAAACAAAGACCTTGTATTTGAAATACAAGGCGGAAATTATAATATCAAAGGACGGTCCGTATACCTACACAACAAGCAACAAAAAGATCGCGACCGTCAATTCAAAGGGAATCGTTACCGCGAAAAAGGCGGGAAAAGTTGTCATTACCGCTAAATCAGACAAGCTGATCGTCAAATTTACCGTTACCGTTAAGAATCCTACCCTTAACAAAACAAAGCTGACGCTCAAAAAGGGCAAAAGCTTTACCTTGAAGGTCAAGGGAGGAACAGGAAAAATCACCTTTAAATCCTCCAACAAAAAGATCGTAAGTGTTAGCTCAAAGGGCAAGCTTAAGGCGGTAAAAAAGGGTAAGGCAACGATCACGGTAAGCGTCAGCGGAATCAAGCTTAAATGTAAAATAACCGTAAAATAACGCGAGGGCTGTCATTCGGACAGCCCTTTTGCTTACGGTTTTTCTTTTGTGAGGTATTCGATGCTTCGCTCGATCGCGTCCTTGCTTTTGCCAAAGTCCTTGCCGTTGTTTCGGTAGTCAAACATCGAGCAGAAATATGTGATGTCGTCCTTTAGCTCGGCGAGCTTGTTTTTGGTGAGGTTGTAGGTGTCCTCGTGGAACTGCTTCATAAATTTTGAGCTCACGCCGCCCTTTCCGATAGCGTCGCGCATGATCAGCGCGTAGTGATTGAGGCAGATGTAGGGCTGTTCACGGTAAAGCGCGCGGAATTCCTCGGATTTTTGATATTCAGACAGTACGGTTGAGAGCAGATGGTGGATGTCGCGGTCGATCCTGTCGCAGACATAGCAGGTTTTATCCAGATTTTCGATCCTCTCAATTGACTTTTTGTCGGGCTTTGAGCCTGGCTTTTGAGGGAGTACCTCGTTCATAACGGCCTTGAGGTGGCTTTCAAGGATCAAAGCGTTCGGGAGCTTCTGTCCGACGGTGAACATTTTGGAGAAATGACGGTGACAAAAGCCTTTTTTGTTCGTTTCGATCCTGATGTTCGGCTCCATCATCGCGTCTCCGACGATAAACTCAACATAGTTTTTTTCCAGCATTTCCTCCATACGGCAAATCGGACAGCCGTCCTTCGGTTTGAAAAGGTCGTTGATCGGTATGGTCGTGATGTTTTCTTTCATAATCCACCTCGCAATTTTTCTTGTTTTCAGTATACCATAATGTTGCGGTTTGTGGTATACTGTTTTTAAATTATTCAGGAGTTTTTGATATGGAAATTTATAAAACAGATACGGGAATCCGCGTAGACGGAGTAACAGACCTTGATTTGGCGCAAACGCTTGATTGCGGACAGAGCTTTCGCTGGGTTTGCGGCGAGAACGGTTTTTCGGGGATAGCCTTCGGCAGATACGCGGTAATGAGACTTGAGGGAGAGAGCCTATATATAGACAACGCGACAGAGGAGAATTTTGAAAAGATCTGGAAGCCCTATCTTGATCTTGAGCTCGATTACGGTGAGATCCGCCGCCAAATCGCGACGCTCCACCCCGTTTTGCGCGAGGCGAGCGCCTATGCCCCCGGAATCAGGATCCTCAGACAGGAGCCGTGGGAGGCGCTTTGCACCTTTATTATTTCGCAGAACAACAATATCAAGCGGATCAAGGGGATCGTTGAAAGGCTTTGCGAGAGCTTCGGCGAGAAAATCGACGGCGGTTATCTTTTTCCGTCCGCGGAAAGGCTGAGCGCGCTCGAACCCGAGGAGCTTGCGCCAATCAGGGCGGGCTTTCGCAACAAATACATAATCGACGCCGCAAGAAAGGTCGCTTCAAACGAGGTTGAGTTGGAAAAATGCCGCTCGCTTCCTTACGACGAGGCGCGCGCCGAGCTGATGAAAATAAAGGGCGTCGGCGTCAAGGTCGCGGACTGTACGCTGTTGTTCGGCCTTCACAGGATCGAGGCGTTTCCCGTAGATGTGTGGATGAAACGCGCGCTCGAGAAGCTCTTTCCCGATATGACCCCTGCCGATTTCGGCGAGTACGCGGGTATCGCTCAGCAATATATTTTCCATTACAGCCGTATGCACCCTGAGCTTTTTGGTTAATCTGACAATTGCGGTAATAAAAGAAATATAGTATAATCACATTCAAGGAGGAATGGGAATGAAGATAAAAAAGATTTTTTCACTAGTTTTTTCCCTTTTGATATGTGTAACCGCGGCTGTCGGCGGTCTTTCCGCAAAGGCGACGGATACCGTGACTTACAGCTTTGAGATCAAAACGACCGAGGCGATCGCGGGTTTTAAAGGAACGGTTTATTATCCTTCCGAGAGCCTTTCGGTAAACAGCGTTACCGTTGCGGGAGATAGCTATTATTCAGATAAGGGCGGAAGCATTTCGATCAACTCGTCAAATCCGCAGAATCCGTTAAGCTTTTCCCCTGCCGCTAATGTTGTTACCGTTACGTTCAATGTAAACGGCACATATGACAGGACGGATGTTTATACCACGCTCAAGAGCATTTACACAAAAGAGATGGTAACAGGGGGCAACGTGCCCTTTACTTACCGCAATCTTATCAACGGAACGAAGGTAACAAGCGGAAAAACCGACATTGATAACCCTCAGAACAGCTACGAGGGCACAGCCTTTACCGTAACCTATAACTACAATGTCAGTCCGACCGATGGAAAATCAATTACAAAAACGGTTTACACCGAAGAAACGACCGCAAACAAAATCGCGGAAGTAGGAATGCCCTCACCGAGAAGCCCTTATTACACCTACGACTTGGGCAGAGTTGATCAGGTGAGCGCGTCGAACCTTACGGCGTCGCTCAGAGCGACAGCGCGCAAGTATGATGTTAGTGTCGACGGCGTGCTTCAGGACAGATACGGCTATATGGATACGGCGACCGTCACCGCTGACGAGGAAAAATCCTTTATTATCAACGGAGACGTTGTGGCGACAGGCACAAGCTTCAGCTTTTATGTTACGGGCGATATTGACGTTACTCTCGGCGATCCCGCCGAAAGTGATGAAGGGATCTCTGTTGTCAAGAACGCGCAGTATGTTTATGACGACGCGGGCTCAACGTATGTAAAGCTTGAGCTTTTGGCGACGGCAAACCGCAAGGATTTTGCCAGAATGGGAACGGCATTTTCGCTGAGCGAAAAGAGCGACGGGGAAATCACGCAGGCGGTAACGAATATCAGCTCCGGCTCAGGAACAGACTCAAAAATCCATATCCACAACTCGGGAGTTGACGCGCCGAACTTATCTGGACGTTATCAATTTATTTACGCGCCTTATATTGATGTTTCCAAAATCCCCGCAGGCAGAACGATGTACGTTTACGCGTATTCCGTGAATGCCGACGGAGAGGTTTTGGTGAGCTACCCCGCGCAAATCAATCTTTCAAATATTCGAACCTAACAAAGCTTTGAATAATAAGAACAAAAAACAGGGCTGTCGCTTGCGGCAGCCCTGACTGATTATTCTGTTACGATTTTGAACTCGACCTTGTCTCCGTTCTTGACTCCGATCCTTACCTCGCGGTCATACTGTCCCTCGCGGATATAATTGTTGAGTACCGCGGAGGTGAGAACCTTTGCGGGATAGTAGATGGCCTTTTTGATTTCCGTCCAAAGACCCGATTGTGTGATGTAAAGGTCGTTGGTTTTGGCAAAGTAGTAGAGAACCTCCTTGATCCCGTCCTCATAACGCTTGATCCCGATATAACGCAGGAACTCCGCCTTTGTGAAATCGTCGATGTTGACGCTGTCTCCGTCGTATTCGTTATTGATCTTAAACAGCAGAACCTCGTCGTTGCGAACGAGAAACACTCTTTTTTCCTGAATATAAACCATTTTTTAATCCATCCTTAATTACCCGTTGATAGTGTAAAAAACACCTGATAACATTATATAACTTTAATCACGAAAATCAACAGTTAATTACAAGAATTACAAAATTTTAATCTTTATCTACAACGATTCGGCACATAGAGCTGAAAACAGAGCCGTCGGTAAAGGTGATCGTGTAATAAATCCTTGCTTTGCCTACCTTTTTAGACGTAACAACTCCGTCGGAGCTTACCGTCGCGACCTTTGTGTTGGTGGATTTAAAGCTCAGCGTGTAGTCCGAGGATTTAAAGCTCGAGCCTGTGTAGGTGTTGTTGAGGAGCCTTTCGATAATTACGGGCTTCATTTTGAGTGTTTTTTTCGTTTTAAGATCAAGGTACTCGGTCGAGTCGCCGTTCCCGAAAACACCGTCCTCGTAAAACAGCTTGTTTTGCTTTGCGACGTAAGCCATTTTCGCGTTTACGCATTTAAAGCTCATTACGCCGACAGGCTTGACGTTTTCTCCGATCGTTTCATAAACGGTAACGGTCGTCACGCCCGCGCCCGTAGCGTAGACAAAGGTATCGTCAACGGCGCTGACAACATCCTCGTCGTCGATCACGAGCCAATAATCGGCCTTGTGCGGCATATTGAGGATATCGGTGATCTCAAGGTGGGAATTCTGCATATAGGTACTGCTTCCCTTGGGGCTGTATTTCAAGGTCACCTCGGAAAAATCAGGCTTGATCGTGGTTGGAAAGTCGCCGACCGTCAGCTTGAAGGAGCCTGCCTTTACACCTCTGAGATAAACCTCGACCTCGGTCGAGCCCTGCTTTTTGCCTCTTGCAAAGTAAAAACGCTTATTGCCCTCGGCTCTGGCTGTTTTGCCGATACCCGCAACGCTTTCGTCGGCAAGCTTGAAGCTGTAATTGCTGATGAACGGATTGTTGACGGAGAATTCCGTTCTCACGCCCTCGTTCATAATTACGTTTTTAAATCCGACTGTGCCGAGCGGCTTTACGCTGAACCGCAGGCTTTTTACGACCGTCATTTTGTTTTTGGACGGACGGTAATAGATTTTTACAACAGGCTTTTTCCCCGTTGTTTCGGCAAGCGCCTTGATCCTGAGATTCCAGCTTTCGCCGTTATCGGCAAATTTTACGCTGATGTTTTTGTTTTCGTTGTACTTCACCTTTGCGTAATACTTGAGCGACTTCGGCTTTTTCAGGTTGTATTCCTTGAGCGTGAACTGACGGATGAGCACATCCTTGACCTCAGCCTGAGCCGAAGCGGGAAAAACCGCCGCCGCGCTTCCAAGAGTTACTACCGATAATAATATGATAAAAAACTTCTTCATCCAATTCCTCCTTATTAATCTGAAAGAATCCATTCTTATTATACCATTTTAGAATTATTTTGCAAGTTTTCTTGCAAAGCTGTAAATACAGTTGCTAAAATACTACAAAACGTGTATACTTAACAGGAGGTGATCATCATAGCCCGAGTATTAATCACAGGAGCCTCGAGAGGTATCGGAGCGGCGACAGCCGCCGCGTTTGCCGAGTCGGGGTATGCCGTTATAATCAATTTCAATAACTCAAAGGAAAAAGCCGATGCTCTCGCGTACAGGCTCAGCTCCGAGTTCGGCGTTGAGTGCCGAGCCGTAAGGGCGGACGTTTCAAACCCCGATGAGGTCAGAGCGATGTTTGCCGAAATCGGAGACATAGACGTTTTGATAAACAACGCGGGGTATTCCTCGCAGATGTTGTTTACGGATATCACCGACGAGGAATGGCAGAAAACGATCTCGGTCGATCTGAGCGGAACGTTTTACTGCTGCCGCGAGGCGCTCCCGTCGATGATCAGGAAAAAATCGGGAGCGATCATCAACATAAGCTCGATGTGGGGCGAGGTCGGAGCCTCCTGCGAGGTTCATTACAGCGCGGCGAAGGCAGGCGTTATCGGACTCACAAAGGCTTTGGCGAAGGAGGTCGCGCCGTCAGGCGTTCGCGTCAACTGTATCGCCCCGGGAGTTATCTCAACCGATATGATGAGAGGCTTTGACAGCGAGGCGATCTCGGCATTGACAGAGGAGACCCCGCTGGGAAGATTGGGCACACCCGAGGATATCGCCTCCGCGGCGCTTTTCCTCGCGGGAAGCAAGGCGGCGTTTATTACAGGCCAGACGCTCGGCGTCAACGGCGGATTTATAATTTGAGGAGTAAAATGAGCGACAATCAAAAAAAATACATAAATGTTTCATATTTTTTTAAGCTTGTTTCCGCAGCTATAAACGGAAAACCGCCCGAGGAACCGCCCGAGGGTGTGGACTTTAATAAAATTTTTCAGATAGCAAAGCTGCATTCCCTCGGCAACACAACGTTTTACGCGGTCGAAAAGCTTGAAAACAAGCCCGAGCCCGCCCTTTACAAGAAGTGGTGCGATGAGAGAAACATTGGCGTTCACCGCAACCTGATCCAGACGATGGAGTTCGAGCAGATCAAGCGCGAGCTTCAGGCGAAAGGTATCGAATATATGCCGATGAAGGGACTGCGTATGTCGGGGTATTATCCGAAGCCCGAGTACCGCACAATGAGCGATATCGATTTTTTGATCCGTGAAAAAAATCTCAAGGCGTGCGGAGAAATACTGAAAAGCCTCGGATATAAGCCGTATATGGTCGGCTCGGTCCATCATGACGAATACCATAAGCCGCCGCTTATGATCGCGGAGTTCCACCACGAGTTGATCGGACAGGATTCACGCTTTTTCTCCTATTATGACGGGATTATGGACAGATGCGAGAAGGTCGGCGATTATGAGTACCGTATGAGCGACGAGGATTTTTATATTTTTACGCTTGTTCACCTTAATAAGCATTATGAGTTCTCGGGCACGGGCGTCCGATCCATCCTTGATATGTATCTTCTCAACGAAAAGCTGCTTCCCCTCCTCGACCGTACTTACGTTTTTGCGGAGCTTGACAAGCTTGAGCTGAGAGAGTTCTTTGATAAAATCAGGGAGATCGGCGAAAAGTGGTTCAAAACAGAGGATTACTCTGCTTTTTCCGAGGATGAGATATACATCATCCGCAGTACCTCCTACGGCCTTGACGAACACGAGTTTATCAACAGAAAAGGCGATCTCGAGGGCGCGGCGTTTCTGAAAAAGAGGATTTTCCCGTCATACGGTTGGATGAAGGATCATTATCCCGCGGTCAAAAAATTTCCGCCGATTTTGCCCTTCGCGTATGTTTACAGGCTTTTCCACGGTCTGATCTTTAAGAGAAAAAGGATCAAAAACGAGATAACAACACTCAAAAAGAATAAGAAGGAATAGAAAAATGTCATCCCGACTCAGGGATGACATTTTCAGCTTTTGTCCCCCGATCTGGCGCAGAACGAAGCTATTACCGAAAAAACCACCGCGGCGCCTATTCCCGCCGCCGAAGCGGTCAAAGCTCCCGTCAGTATTCCGAGGGCGCCGTCTTTTGAAACAGCTTCCCTAACGCCGTTTGCCATCAAATAACCAAAGCCCGAAATCGGGACCGTCGCTCCCGCTCCCGCGAACTTCACAAGCGGCTCATAGAGCCCGACAGCCGTAAGGGCGACGCCAAGCACAACAAAGGCGGTCAGAATTCTTGCGGGCGTAAGCGAGGTCTTGTCGATCAGAACCTGTCCCAGCACGCATATCAAGCCGCCGACAGTGAACGCGATAATAACTTGCGTCGCAATCATCTCCTTTTGTAAATACACGGTTTTGTATTTAGTGTTCACACAAAATTCAGATTTATTCGTATTGCTTTAAAAATAGTTTTGGTTTATAATAATAAGTGATTTTGAATTAGGAGTGATAGCATTGGTAGAGGTAAAGAATCTTACTAAGCGCTACGGAAAGCTAACCGCCGTTGACGATATAAGCTTCACGGCGAAAGAGGGCGAGATCCTCGGCTTTCTCGGACCGAACGGCGCGGGTAAGTCCACTACAATGAATATGATTACGGGTTACATTTCCTCGACCTCGGGCACTGTTACCGTGGACGGCGAGGAGATACTCCGTAACCCCAAGGCGGTCAAGAGGAATATCGGTTATCTTCCCGAGATTCCGCCGCTTTATGTTGATATGACGGTCAGAAAATACCTTGAGTTTATGTTTGAGCTCAAAAAGGTGCGCCTCCCCAAGCGCGAGCATATTGAGGAGGTTATGAGGCTTGTCAAGATAACCGATGTTAAGGAGCGTATAATAAAGCATTTATCCAAGGGCTACCGCCAGCGCGTGGGCTTTGCTCAGGCTTTGCTCGGCAATCCGCCCGTGCTCATTTTAGACGAGCCGACTGTTGGACTTGATCCAAAACAGATCATCGAGATACGCAAGCTCATCAAGAGTCTCGGAAAGAAGCATACCGTGATCTTCTCGTCCCACGTGCTGTCCGAGGTTTCCGCTACCTGCGACAGAATAATCGTTATTTCCAACGGAAAAATCGTTGCCGACGCCAAGACCGACGAGCTCGGGTCCACTCTCGCGGGCGACGAAAAGCTCAGCCTCGACATAGAGGGCTCGCCGAGCGCGGTGCTCGATACGCTCAAGGTCATTCCCGGCGTGCTCAAGATCCGCAAGCTTCGCGATGTGGGCTCCTCGGCGTCGCGCTATATAGTCGAGTACAAAACCGACAGGGACGTTCGCCGCGATGTGTTCAAGGCGATGGCGAACTCGGGCTTTGTAATACTGAATATGCAGAGCGCCAACGAAACGCTCGAAGACAGCTTCCTCAGGCTCGTTGCCGAGGATAACTCAAAGGAGGTGTAAGGAATGACCGCAATATTCAAGCGGGAGCTCGGCTCCTACTTTAACTCCGCGATAGCTTATATCGTTATGGCGGTGTTCTTCGGCTTTTCGGGATATTTCTTCACCGCGACCTGCTTTGTCGGGAATATGTCCACGCTGAGTTACACCTTCTCAAATATGTTTATGATCATCATTTTCCTTACGCCGATAATCTCGATGAAAACCTTCAGCGAAGAGAAAAAGCAGAAAACAGATCAGGCGCTTCTCACCTCGCCCGCGAGTCTGTTTGATATCGTTATGGGCAAGTTCCTCGGCGCGTTCACGCTTTACGCGCTGTGCTGTTTGATTTTCTTTGTTTACGGTCTGGTGATCTCGTTCTTTACCGCTCCCGACTGGGCAGTGATCATCTGCACGACCGTCGGCATACTTCTGCTCGGCGGAGCGTTGATAGCGATCGATATTTTCATCAGCGCGCTCACGGAGAGTCAGGTCATCGCGGCTGTTGTCGGAATGGCGGCAGGGCTCGCGCTCTATATGATCAACACCTTTATTTCGATGATCCAGGTGGATTGGATCGCGTCCGCGCTCAAGGCGATCTCTCCGACCAATTACTATATGAGCTTTACATACGGTATGCTCGATCTTACGGGCGTGGTATTCTTCCTCAGCGTTATCGCTCTGTTTGTGTTCTTCACGATCCGCGCGCTTGAGAGAAAACGCTGGAGCTAAGGAGGGGAAGAATATGGCAAAAAAAGAAAGAAAAAAGGGAAGGCTCAAGGCCTTCTTCAAATCAAGAAAAGCCAAAAAGGGCAGCGCGGCGGTCATTATAGCCGCGGCGGCGGTCGCGGTCGTGATCCTGCTCAACATCGTTACGGGGATCCTTGTGGAGCGTTTCCCGAATTTAAAGTTTGATATGACCTCGTCGGGCACCTATCAGCTCCAGAACGATACCAAGGAGTACCTTTCCCAGCTCGACAAGGACGTGACTCTGAATGTGCTCGTCAAGGAAAGCACATTCAAGGGAGGTATGAACGCGTATTCGGGCGGTCAGTATTTTGTACAGGCTAATGAGCTGCTCAAGAAAATGGCGGCGTCAAGCGATCACGTCACCCTCAAATACATTGATCTTTCCGCTAATCCCACCTTTACCTCTAAATACAAGGATATTGACTGGAGCTCAAGCGATGCCAATAATATAATTCTTGTCACCTCAGGTAACGAGTATACAGCTCTTAAGCTTGACGATTGCTTTACCTACGATACAAGCAGCGCCTACTATCAGTACGGTTACTATGTCTACACCTCTACCACCATCGAGCAGGCGGTTGTCACGGGCATTCTCGACGTGATTTCGGGAGACAAGGTCCAAATCGACATCATTACAGGCTCGGGCGAAAACGAAGAGGCGTTCTCCGCGCTCAAGAGCCTTCTGGAGAAAAACGCCTACAAGGTCAATGTTGTGAATCTTCTCACAAGCAAGCTCGGAGAGGACAGCAAGATCGCGATCCTTTACGCGCCCACGGTCGATCTCTCTGACGAGAGCGCCGAAAAGCTTAACAAATGGCTTGACAACGACGGCGAATACGGCAAGACCTTTGTATATATCCCGATAAACGACAACGTTGACACGCCGAATATCAACGCGATTATTGAAAACTACGGTATGAAGGTCAGCGAGGGCATAAGCTTCTGTATGAGTCAGAACCATGTTCTCACCGATCAGTATACCTTTATTACCGATTATAACAACGATACCTACACGGATAACCTCAGGAACAAAACCATTCCCGTCGCGGTCAGGGATTCGAGAAATATCGAGATAAAGGACGAAGGCACGGCTAAGCCCCTGCTTTCCGTAAGCGATACCGCGGGAGTTGTTCCCTTCGACGCAGACGACAGCAAGACCTATGAGGATTACCTTATCAAGGACGGCATCAATGTTGCCGCGATCGGCACAAAAGCCAACGATGACGGCAAAGAAAACAAGGTCGCCGTATTCGGCTCGCCGATGATGTTCCTTTCAACTTATCTCAACACTGCCTCCTTCAACAACGCCAATTATCTCGTTAACTTCTGCAATACCGCTGCGGACAGAGGCGATCTCGGTATTACGATCGTCTCCGCCGCCAATGATAACGGCGAGCTCGGCACAATAACCGCGTCGACAACAGTTACCGTAGGGATCATCTTTGTAGCTGCCGTTCCGCTCGTTGTGCTTGTTATCGGACTGATGGTATATATCAGAAGGAGGACAAAATAATGGACGAAAAAACAAAATCCGCCGAGGTCGTTATTGAAAACGAGGAAGACGAGAACATTCTCGGCAAGCTGGAAACGCCGAATAAAAAGGCAAAGAGCAAAAAGAAGGCTACCTCTACCACAAAAACGCTCTTTATAGCGCTTGGCGTCGCAGTGGTTCTTGCCGCCGTTCTTCTTACTCTGATATTTTTCCCCAAGGAAGAGAAAAAGCACGAGCTCACAGATCCCGCCTCGATCAGCAGGAAGGTAAACGACAAAAAAGTCTGGCAGGCGGACGTCAAGACCGATAAGGACGGCAAGATCAAGACAAACGGATCGGGAAGTCTGCTGGAACTGATCCCCGCCGACATTAAAAAGATCGTGCTGGAGAATGACAACGGCACCCTGACCATAACCTCGCGTACTCCAACGGTCAAAACAGACGAGACAGATCCCGACACAGGCAAGCAGGTTGAGAAAACAGAGGCTACCGTGTATAAAATCGTTGGCTTTGAGGATTTCACATTAAGAAATGACAGAGCCGCCGAGATAGCCAACCTCTGCTCCACGCTTTCGTTCAGTTCGGTTTCGTGCGAGGACGCCACCGATAAGCTCGCGGACTTCGGAATGGATAAGCCCCGAGCGGTTGCTACCGTTACTTACAATGACAACACCAAGTCGATCATAACTCTCGGCGCCGACGCTCCGCAGAACCTCGGAAGCTATGTTATGTTCGGAGACGAAAAAACCGTTTATCTGTGCGACAAGGAGAGCCTTTCGCTTTTGCTTTACGGCATAAACGATATGATCGACCTGAATATCAACGAGAACGCTTCGGACACCGAGAACAATACCCTGAGCTCCGCGACGATCAGCGGCGCTGCCTTTGGCGACAAGATCACTCTTGTTCCGTATAACGGCGATGAAATCAACGCCGACTATGTCCTGACCTCTCCCGCCGAGAGCTTCGCGGACAACGCTGAAGCGTCGCTTATTTCGGGAGGAATACGCGGACTTTACGCCGATTCCGTCAGAGCCGTAAATCCGAGCGAAAAGCAGCTCGGAGAGCTCGGATTGTCGGAGCCCTACGCGGAGATCAGCGCCGAATATCCCGATCAGACCTTTGAGCTCCTTGCGGCGAAGCCCGACGGCGACGGCAATTGCCTTATAATGAAAAAGGGCGGAAATGTGGTGTATTCCATCTCAAGCGAGAAGGCAGCGTGGGTTAACACGAGCTACGAAAAGCTCCTTGCGTCAAATGTGCTTGAGGCAAAGCTTGCGAGTGTAAGCGAGCTTACGGTTGACGGATACACCTTTACCGTAACCACAGTTGAAAAGAATACCGCCGATGAAAACGGCGAGGTCAGCACCTTAAAGCAAACCTCGACCTCTTACGGCGGAAAAGCTCTTGACGAGGGAAATTTTGAGCTGCTGTTCAATAATATCTCTCTTATGCCCAAGAGCGACAAGCTCGCCGACGCGCCGAGCGGTTCAGCGGATCTGACCGTGACATATTCATATTCAACAGACAGATCCGACGACGTTCTCAAATTCTATAAAACGGGAGACAAGCATACCGTTACCGTGAACGGAGTGACCGCGGGCACTGTCAACTCAACTTATATCGGTAAGCTCAAGGCTCAGGCAAAATCGGTCAGCAAGGATGACAGTATTACGAGCTTCTGGTGATTCGGTTCATAAAAGCTTTGAAAAAACAACAACGGCTCGGAATTTTCCGAGCCGTTGATTTATATGGTTTTTGATTTAGTCTTTCTTTTCCTCAGCCTTTTTAGCGGGGGCTTTTTTGGCGGGAGCTTTTTTGGCGGGAGCTTTCTTTGCTTCTGCCTTAGGAGCTTCCTCAGCCTCAGCCGTTACGGTCTTTTTAGCCGCCTTAGCGATTTTCTTGGCTACGGGCTTTTTGACATCTTCCTTCTTAACGGCCTTCTTTTTCTTTTCACCCTCGGGCTTGGGCATTGTGTGATTATACTCGAACGCGATCATCGAGAGCGGAGGAATCGTAACGGTAATGCTCTGCTTCTTGTAGTTCCAGGGCTTTCTTGTAGCCTTCTTGTCTTCCTGAGCAAAGTCGCCTGTGCCGCCGTATTCGGGATCGTCGGAGTTGAATACCGCCGTGTAGTTGCCGAGATTCGGAACACCTACGCAGTAGTTCTCTCTCGGAACGGGAGTAAAGTTGCAAATACAGAGAACCGAGTTCTTGCCGTTCTTTGTCTTTCTGACAAGAGAAACAACCGAGCTCTGATAATCGTCACAGCTCATCCACTCAAAGCCCGCGGGATCGAAGTCCTGCTCATAGAAAGCGGGATGAGAGGTGTAGAAGTGCTGGAGAGCCTTGAAGTACTTCTGCATATTGCGGTTGTTCTCGTTGTCGTCGATAAGGAACCACTGGAGACCTACCTGAGAATTCCACTCGTCATACTGAGCGAAATCCTGACCCATAAAGAGAAGCTTCTTGCCGGGGTGAGCGTACATAAAGGCGTAAGCTACGCGGAGATTCGCGAACTTCTGCCAATCGTCACCGGGCATCTTATTGATCATCGAGCATTTTCCGTAAACGACCTCATCGTGAGAGAGCACCTGGATAAATTTCTCGGTGTAAGCGTAAATCATTGAGAATGTGAGCTTGCCGTGTTCATACTGACGATAAACGGGATCCTTGGAGATATACTCGAGGAAGTCGTTCATCCAGCCCATATTCCACTTGAGCGAGAAGCCCAGACCGTCCTGATGAACGCTCTTTGTAACGCCTGCCCAAGCTGTGCTCTCCTCGGCGATAACGAGAGTTCCGGGAGCGTACTGCTCAACCATCGAGTTGAGGTGCTTGAAGAATTCAACAGCGTCAAGATTCTCGCGGCCGCCGTAGATGTTCGGGAGCCACTGACCGTCGCTCTTGCCGTAGTCAAGATAGAGCATGGACGCAACAGCGTCAACTCTCAGACCGTCAATATGGAACTTGTTGAGCCAGAACAAACCGCTCGCGATAAGGAAGTTGCGAACCTCGTTGCGCTCATAATTGAAGATGAAAGTGCCCCAGTCGGGATGCTCTCCGCGTCTCGGATCGGGATGCTCATACAGGCAGGTGCCGTCAAAGCGGCCGAGACCGTGGCTGTCCTTCGGGAAATGAGCAGGAACCCAGTCAAGGAATACGCCGATTCCTTTCTGATGCATATAGTCGATAAAATACATAAAGTCCTCAGGCTTACCGAAACGGGAGGTCGGAGCAAAGTAGCCTGTTACCTGATAACCCCAGCTTCCGTCGAACGGATGCTCAAGGATACCCATAAGCTCGATATGAGTGTAACCCATATCAACAACGTAATCGGCGAGCTGTTCGGCGAGCTCTCTGTAAGAGAGGAAACTGCCGTCCTCGTGCTGACGCCATGAACCGAGGTGAACCTCATAGATCGCCATCGGCTTGGTGTTGTAATCGGAGACCTTTCTGTCTTCGATCCATTTTTCGTCCTGCCACTCGTAGGTGTCGATATCGGTTACGATAGAGGCGGTGTCGGGACGCATCTGCTGGGTGTTGCCGAACGGGTCGGTCTTGTCAACGCAGAAGCCGTCGCAGGTCTTTACCTGGAACTTATACATCTCATCCTCGCCGATGCGGGGAATAAAGATTTCGTGAACGCCTACCTCGGAGACCTTGCTCATCATATGGATCGCGGGATCCCAGTTGTTGAAATTACCGATAACGGAAACACGCTGAGCGTTGGGTGCCCAAACGTTGAACAAAACGCCGTCTACGCCGTTAATTGTTTTCTTGTGGGCGCCGAGCTTGTTGTAAAGGTCATAGTGTGTGCCCTGACCGAAGAGATAGCCGTCAACCTCGCTGAACTGAGTCGGGAAAGCGTTGCTGTCCTCGCCCTCATAGTAGTTGCCGTCCTCGTCCCAGGCACGGTAGAAGTAGCTAAAAACTCTGTCGGTGTGGATATTAGCGGCGAAAATACCCTTTTCGTGAACAAGGAACGCGCGGTGAACCTCGCCGTTGTCCTTGTTGACAAACTCTACGGAATTGCACTGAGGCAGATAAACCGCAATGCGAAGTCCGTACTCTGTAAAGTGAGGTCCGAGAAGTCCTCTGGGCATATTGTTGTACATATAAGCCACTTGAGTAAGGTACTCCTCATTAAAAAGTTTCCTCATATTGTAATCAATTTCCATAAGCTAAGCCTCATTTCCGCATGAAATTACAATATAATAGAGTGCATCCCGCAGCCACTTAGTGGCTCCTTGTGCATTTTACTATATTTATGCTTAAATTATATATTATTTTTATATAAATTCATATAGTCACTTGATTTAATCCGTAGTTTATGCTACTATAATAGTAAATCTGTCTATTAAAAGGAGAATGTTTAATGGATTTACGCGTAAAAAGGACACAAAAAAACATAAGAGAGGCTTTTTTCCGTCTCAGAAAAAAGAAAAATCTTGACAAAATCAGCGTCAAGGAGCTTTCGGAAAAGGCGATGATCAACAAAGCAACCTTTTATCTGCACTATAAAGACGTCTATGATTTGTCGGAAAAGCTGGAAAACGAGCTTATTGCGTCGATGATAGACGAGGTTCGATCCTACGATCTTAGGAAGGGCAGGTCGGAGTTCAGAGGCTTTGCCGAAAAGCTCAGCAAAACAATTATAGAAAACTCATCCGAAATAAAAACCTTGTTTTCGGGCTATGAGGATAACCATTTTATAAACCGATTTGAGGATAAGCTCAAGGACTACATCTTTCGCTCTTTCCCGAATATACCGAACAATAACGAGATCAATATCGCCCTCTCGCTTTTTATTCAGGGAGCCTACCATTCGCATATCCGCAACCATCTCATTGCTCCCGATGTGCGCGTCAGCGTCACCACTAACCTTTTTATGAAAATGATTGACGCGTAGGGCAAAAGTTGTTCGCTGTGTACTTGCACGCCCTGTTCAAATCCGGTTATCAGCACTTTGCCTGTAATATAGAAAAACGAGGCACCCAATGGGTACCTCGTTTTCTATGGAGCTGATAACCGGTTGTGTGTTGGTAATAAATGTTCATCTCGTTTGTGTGGGCGTGTGGTGTCGGAAAAGCTTCATCTGCGCGGCGGGCTCGCGTCGTCGCTTACGCTTAATATGGGGTCCCCAAAAAGCCTGCTTTTTGGGGAGAGGAGGAACGACGGAGTTCACGTCGCGATTAAAACCTTAATCGCAGTGAACAGAGTCAGTGACGACGACGGCACGCCCTGTTCAAATCCGGTTATCAGCACTTTGCCTGTAATATAGAAAAACAGGCACCCGGTTGGGTACCTGTTTTTCTATGGAGCTGATAACCGGTTGTGTGTTGGTAATAAATGTTCATCTCGTTTGTGTGGGCGTGTGGTGTCGGAAAAGCTTCATCTGCGCGGCGGGCTACGCTTGAAGCTCGGCACGCCCTGTTCAAATCCGGTTATCAGCACTTTGCCTGTAATATAGAAAAACAGGCACTCCGTTTGGAGTACCTCTTTTCTATGGAGCTGATAACCAGATTTGAACTGGTGACCTCATCCTTACCAAGGATGCGCTCTACCTACTGAGCTATACCAGCGAACACGGATATTAAATCCGTATGATATAATAACATATCCAAAAAATTAAATCAATAGTTTTTTGAAAATTAATGCTTTAATCTGTATGTATAACTAGTTACGATGTTATCCTCAACATTGAACTCAAGTGATTTTTTGCCTGAGACATAGGTGTAAAGGGTGTCGGACTTCTTAGTTGCGTCGCCGTAGACGCTTTTGAGCTTTGTGGCGTACATTCCGACCTTAGCTCCCTTCTGGGTTTCGATCGCGTCGGTGAGTACGGTTATCGAGTCGACCTTTTCTTTTTCCTTTTTGGTATAGGTCGTAAAGCTGTAATCGTCGTATTCATAGAGATACGCGTCATCGCCCAGCTCGGAGACGGAGTTATCGTCGCCCGCCAGCGCGAGCACATCTTCGATTTCGTCGTCAAGATATATGAACGCGCCGTCCAGAATAAACTCCAGATCCTCCTCGGAAAAGCTTCCTACGGGAGCCTCCGTGACCTCGATGTGCGTTCCCGCTCTGGTCTGACCCTGAGTCGGCGCGGCGGTCGTCGGCTGCTGCTTCTTTTTCTTTTTTTTCTTTGTCTTTGGCTTTGAGGTGGTCTCCTGCTCGGTAGCCTTTGGTTCGGTAGCGGACGGCTTATCGCTCTTGTTTACGGTTTCGTCATTGATTTTTATCTTTGGCAGCGTCAGCTCGGTCGTTTGTTCGGTCGTTTCGGATGACGCGGGCGCCGTTGTTACGGGCTGAGCTTCCCCGTTTGAACAAGACGTCATTGATATTGCGGTCAGAAGAACTGCCGCCAACAAAATCTTTTTCATAATACTTCCTTCTTTCAACAGGCTTTCAGTATACCACAGCAAGGACTAATTTACAACATTTTTCGGTTCACCTGCGATAAACGAGCGCAGATTATCGCAAACTATACCCATCAGCCTTTCGCGGGTCTCCATCGGAGCCCACGCGATGTGAGGGGTTACAAAGCAGTTTTCGATACCGCAGAGCGGACAGTCACGAGCCATCGGTTCGGTTTCGAGCACGTCTATACCCGCGTAGGAAAGTTTGCCGCTTTTGAGCGCGTCGGCGAGGGCGTATTCGTCCATGACCGCGCCGCGCGCTGTATTGATGAACACAGCGCCGTCCTTCATTTTTTCAAAAGCCGTTCTGTCAAAAAGTCTGTATGACTCGTCGTTGAGCGGACAGTGAACAGTCACGATATCGCTGTTTTTCAGCAAAGTGTCAAGGTCGCAGAGCCTCGGGTCGTTTTCGGGAGAGCGCTTGTAGGCGAGCACCCTCATATTAAACGCTTCGGCTACGCGGGCAACGGCTTTTCCGATACTTCCGAAGCCTACTATACCTAGCGTTTTGCCCGCCAGCTCGCTGAGCGGAAAAGCGAAGGGCGAGAAGGTGAGGCTGTTTTTCCAGCCGCCGTCCGAGACAAACGAGCTGTAAGCCCCCACTCTGTTAAAGCACTCCAGAATCAGCGCGAAGGTGTGCTGACAGACCGCGTCGGTGCTGTAAGACCCCGCGTTGCAGACGGTTATCCGGTTTTCGCGGCAGTATTCTGTGTCGATATTATTGTAGCCCGTCGCGAAAAGCCCGATGTATTTCAGGTGAGACGCGAGCCGCAAGGTTTCGCCGTTGAGCGGAGTTTTGTTGCAGATGATCGCGTCGGCGTCTTTGACGGTCTCGGCGATATCCTCGTAAGCGGTCAGACCGTTGACCTCGACTTCGCCGAACTCACTGAGCCCGTCAAGCGAAAGATCGCCCTGAGTTACTGTTTTTGCGTCGGTTAAGATTATTTTCATATTAACACCCCGATTCAAGCGTTTATCTAATTATACAATAAATCTTGCATTGAGTAAAGTAATAGGGTATAATAAATATTCGAGGTGATAAAATGATCAAAACCGTATTATTTGACCTGGACGGCACAATGCTGCCGATGGATCAGGACGAATTTGTTCGTATATATTTCGTGGAATTATGCAAGCGCTTTTGCCCCGAGCTCGGGCTTGATGAAAAGAGCTTTATCAAGGCTATGTGGAAGGCTACGGGCGCTATGATCAGGAATGACGGAAGCGAATTGAACGCCGACGCGTTCTGGAGTAACTTTTCCAAGCTGGTCGGGAAAAACATTTTGTCCAAAATCAAGGATTTTGACAATTTTTACGAAAACGAGTTTATCGAGTGCAAGGCGGCGACAAAGTACAATCCCGCCGTTCCCGAGGCGATCAAGGTCCTCAGGAACAAGGGCTACATAACCGTAGCGGCTACAAATCCGCTTTTTCCGCCCGTCGCGACAAATCGCAGGCTAAACTGGGCAGGAGTTGACAAGCGTGACTTCGCGCTTGTCACAACCTATGACAACTGCTCGTCCTGCAAGCCGAACCCGCTGTATTTTCGCGAGATATGCGAGAAACTGAAGCTCGAGCCCGAGGAATGTATGATGGTCGGAAACGACGTGGACGAGGATATGCTCTCGGCTTCTTCGCTCGGAATGGATACCTTCCTCGTCACCGATTGTCTTCTCAACCGAAGCGAGAGCAACAGCTCCGTATATAAGCAGGGCTCCTTCAAGGATTTTCTGAACTACTCCCGAATGATGCCCGACGTAAAAAGGTAATAAAAATGAAAAAGCTTATCAAAAGATATCTTCCGTTCGCCTTGGTTTTCGCGTTGCTTTATCTTGTGATGCCGATCTTTTTTCAGGGCGAAAACTATAAATACGACGCGATAGAGTATCAGTTTGTGTTTCCCGCCGCGGCTCTGATCTCGGGACTCGCGTTTTCCTGGAAGCGCGGAGTGGACTTCACGTTTCCTCTTATCGCGCCGATAATTTACATCGGCAGCGTGCTGATTTACAGCCATTACTACCACTGGATGATTTATGTTTTCATTTATTTGATCGTAGGTATGCTCGGCTGTTTCATCGGCGATATGGTTTACAAAAACAACCTTGAACAGAAAAAACGCGAGCAGCGCGAGAAGCGCCTCAGCGACGATAACTACAAAATTTCAATAAGCAATATAAGGATCGAAAAGGACGGGGACGACCCCGGGGAGAATAATGATTAAGCTAAGACGGTTTTTGAGGGACTACAAGCTCCAGCTTATCGTAGGTCCCTTGTGCAAGCTGTTTGAGGCGGTGCTGGAGCTTTTCGCGCCGCTTGTAATGGCTCAGATCATCGACAACGGAATACTTAAAAACAACACGGACTACGTCCTCAAAATGGGCGCGGTTCTTGTTTTAATCGGAGTTGTCGGTCTCGGCTCCGCGCTGGTGTGCCAGTATATGGCGTCATACACATCTCAAGGCGCGGGAACAAAAATCCGTTCGGCGCTTCTCAAGCATATCGGGACGCTCTCTCACAAGGAGCTTGATAAGCTCGGCGCGCCCGCGCTCATAACCAGAATGACGAGCGACATCAACGCGGTTCAGGCGAATGTCGCGATGGTTATGCGGCTTCTGCTGAGAGCGCCGTTTCTTATTATCGGCGCGCTCGTAATGGCTTGCTTTATTGACCTGAGCCTGTCGCTGATATTCTTCGCCGCCGCGGCAGCGATCGGCGTGATTTTGTACCTTGTTATGACCCGCTCTCTGCCGTTTTACAAAAAAATCCAGTCGATCCTCGATCGGATCTCGCTTCTTACGCGCGAGAATCTTGAGGGCAGCAGAGTGATCAGGGCTTTTTCAAAGCAAAAGGCGCAGGAGGAAAGCTTTGACAGGGAAACCGAACGTATGGAGAAAACCGCTCTGCGCGTCGGCAGGCTTTCGGCGCTGCTCAATCCCGCGACCTATCTTGTCGCGTACACGGCGGTCGCGCTGATACTTTGGTTCGGAGGCGCGAGAGTCAACGGCGGCAGCCTTTTGTCGGGCGATATCATCGCCCTGACAAGCTATATGACACAGATATTGCTCGCGATGATCGTGCTCGCGAACCTTGTGGTGCTTCTCTCAAGGGGAAGCGCCTCCGCCTCGAGAATCAACGAGGTGTTTGAGACGGAGCCGTCGGTCAGGGAGCTTTCGGACAAGGAGGTTCAGCCGATTTTGTCCGCGCCGAAGCTCGAATTCAGGGATGTGAGCTTTACCTACGGAGACGGCGACAACGAGCTTGAAAAACTCGGCTTTTCAATCGAAAGAAACACATTTGTCGGAATAATCGGCGCGACAGGCTCGGGCAAGAGCACGCTCCTCAGCTTGATTATGCGTTTTTACGACGCGAGCTCGGGAGAGATTTTGCTCGACGGGCATAACGTCAAGTCTTATCCTTTCTCTCAGCTTCGCTCGTCGATCGGAGTCGTGCCTCAAAAATCAACGCTGTTCAGCGGAACAGTCCGCTCAAATATGAAGTGGCAGGATGAAAACGCCGCGGACGAGGAGATTTGGGACGCGCTCAGAACGGCGCAGGCGGATTCGTTTATCGACAGTCTTGACAAGACCGTTTCTCAGGGCGGAATGAACTTTTCGGGAGGTCAGCGGCAGAGGCTTTGCATCGCCAGAGCGCTCGTCGGCGACCCCGAGCTTCTGATACTTGACGACAGCTTCTCCGCGCTTGATTTCGCGACGGAAAAAGCGCTCAGACAGGCGCTTCTCAGCCGCAGAGACCGAACGCTGATCGTCGTGACCCAGCGTTGCTCCACCATAGCCGAAGCGGACAAGATCCTCGTGCTGGAGGACGGAACGCTTGTCGGCGAGGGAACTCACAGAGAGCTGTTTGAAGGCTGTTCCGCCTACCGCGAGATATGTCTTTCACAGCTGAAGGCAGAGGAGGCGGCGCGATGAAAACCGTTAAGAAGATCCTCCGCTACACAAAATCACAGATGTTTTTCTATATCCTCGCGATGATCTGCGCGGTGATCAGCGTCGGCTTTACGCTTTACATTCCCGTGCCCGTCGGCGAGGCGATTGATTTTATGATAGGCAAGGGCGCCGTTGATTTTGACAAAATATTATCCGCTGTAATAAAAATCGCGGTTTCGATCGGTCTGACAGTTGTTTTTCAATGGCTTATGACCTATTCGACCAACGTGATCTCGGCGCGCGCGGTTCGTGATCTGCGCTCGGACGTTTTCAAAAAGCTCAACACAATGCCGCTGAGCTATCTTGACAAAAACGCGCGCGGCGACCTTATCAGCAGGGTCACAAACGACGCCGAAGCAGTCGGCGACGGTCTTACTCAGGTGATCACTCAGCTCTTTTCGGGAATCGTGACCATCGTCGGCACGCTGATTTTTATGATGTCGATCAATATCGGGCTTGCGCTCGTTGTTGTTATCCTAACGCCGCTTTCAATGCTTGTCGCGGGAATAATCGGCAGACTTTGCGCCAAGAGCTTTCGCGACCAGCAGGAGCTTCAGGGCGAGATCTCGAGCTACGTTGAGGAGATCGTCGGCAACCAGAAGGTCGTCAAGGCGTTCGCCTACGAGCAAAGAGGCGAGCAAAGCTTTGAAAAGCTCAACAAAAAGCTGTTCAAGGTCGGCTTGAGGGCTCAGTTCGCGGGAGCTCTGGCGAACCCCTGCACAAGATTTGTTAATAATATGGTCTACGCCGCCACGGGTATCATCGGCGCGCTTACGGTCATCTCGGCGTTTATGGGTCGTCTTACCATCGGCGGACTGTCGTGCTTTTTGACCTACGCGAACCAGTATACAAAGCCCTTCAACGAGGTCACGGGAGTTCTCACCCAGATTCAGACCGCTCTCGCCGCGGGCGAAAGAGTTTTCAAGGTGCTTGAGGCTGAGAGCGAGCCCGACGACAGCGACAAGCTGACGCTCGGAGAGGCCAGAGGCGACATTGAATTTAAGGACGTAAGCTTCTCCTATACTTCGGACAAAAAGCTTATCGAGGGCTTTTCGCTCAAGGTCGGAAGCGGCGAGCAGGTCGCGATAGTAGGTCCGACAGGCTGCGGCAAAACGACGCTCATCAATCTGATCATGCGCTTTTACGAGGTGGACAAGGGAGAGATCCTGCTCGACGGCGTACCCACCTCTGAGATCAGGAGAGACGAGCTCAGAAAACAGTTCGGAATGGTGCTTCAGGACAGCTGGCTGTTTTCGGGCACGATCATGGAGAATCTGCGCTACGGCAATCCCGACGCGACCGACGAGGAGATAATCAACGCCGCCAAGCTCTCATACGCTCACAGCTTTATCCGAAAAATGCCTAACGGCTATAACACGATGATAAACGAGAACGCGGAGAACCTTTCCGCGGGACAGAAGCAGCTGCTCTGTATCGCCAGAGCGATGGCGCTTGACCCGCCGATGCTGATCCTCGACGAGGCGACCTCGTCGATCGATACGCTCACCGAGATCAGAGTTCAAAAGGCGTTCAAAAAGCTGATGAAGGGCAGAACCAGCTTTGTTGTCGCGCACCGTCTTTCAACGATCAGGGAAAGCGACACGATTTTGGTGATGCGCGACGGAAACATTGTCGAGCAGGGCGCTCACGAGCAGCTTCTCAAAAAACGCGGCTTCTATTACGAGCTGTATAATTCGCAGTTCGCGGATTCTTGACAAGATAAAAAGCGTGTGTTACAATAAATCTCGATATTATATCGGCAATGAACGGGAGGTCGGCGTTTCCCGACGCGCAGAGAGAGAACGGCAGGTGAAAGTTCTCGGGAGGGAACGCAGGATGTAGCCCGCGAGCCTCAGAGCCGAACCCAAGTAAGCTCTGACGTTTTCCGCGTTAAGGACAGAGTGCGGCGAAAGCCGAACTCGGGTGGTACCACGGACTTATTCCGCCCCGAGCCCAGCTCGGGGCGGTTTTTATATAGCTGATAATGTAATTATATAATGAAGGAGAAATCAAAATGGCTAAAGAAATGGCGAAATCGTACAGTCCCCGCGAGTTCGAGGACAGGATCTACGACTTCTGGATGAAAGGCAATTACTTTCACGCCAAGGTAGATAAGGATAAAAAGCCGTACACCATAGTAATGCCCCCGCCCAACATCACGGGTCAGCTTCATATGGGTCACGCGCTTGACAACACTCTTCAGGATATCCTTATCCGTTGGAGAAGAATGCAGGGCTATTCCGCGCTCTGGCTCCCGGGAACCGACCACGCCTCGATCGCAACCGAGGCGAAAATCGTTGAGGCTATGCGCAAGGAGGGTCTCAGAAAAGACGATCTCGGTCGTGAGAAGTTTTTGGAGAGAGCATGGGACTGGAAACGCGAGTACGGCGGAAGGATCACCGAACAGCTCAAGAAAATGGGCTCGTCCTGCGACTGGAGCCGCGAACGTTTTACAATGGACGAGGGCTGCTCCGAGGCTGTAAAGGAAGTTTTCGTAAAGCTTTATAACGACAAAAAAATCTACCGCGGCAACAGAATGGTAAACTGGTGTCCGCATTGCGGAACCTCGATCTCCGACGCGGAGGTTGAGTATGAGGAGCAGAACGGTCATTTCTGGCACCTTCTCTATCAGGTAAAGGAGACGGGCGAGTATCTTGAGCTCGCCACGACGCGTCCCGAAACCATGCTCGGCGATACCGCCGTCGCGATCAACGCCGAGGACGAGCGCTACAAGCATCTGCACGGCTGTCACGCGATCCTGCCGCTTTTGAATAAGGAAATACCGATCGTTTGCGACGAGCACGCGGATATGGAAAAGGGAACGGGCGTTGTAAAAATCACTCCCGCTCACGACCCCAACGACTTCGAGGTCGGTCAGCGCTGTGATCTCCCGATCGTCCGCTGTTTTACCTACGACGGCCGTATGACGGGCGCCGAGGACGTAGCTCAATATGAGGAGCTCAAGGCGAAGGGCAACCTCGCCGAGAACGAGCCTGAGGTGCTTGACTGCGGAAAATACGCAGGAATGACCACAATGGAAGCCAGAAAAGCGATTCTGGAGGATTTGAAGGCATGCGGCGCGCTCAAGGAGGTCGAGGACCTTACTCACGACGTTGGCACCTGCTACCGCTGTCACACTACCATCGAGCCGATGGTTTCAAAGCAGTGGTTTGTAAAGATGAAGCCGCTCGCGGGTCCTGCTATCGAAGCCGTTAAGAAGGGCGAAACAAGGTTTATCCCCGAGCGCTTTGACAAGATATATTACCACTGGATGGAGAACATCAAGGATTGGTGTATCAGCCGTCAGCTTTGGTGGGGTCACAGGATCCCCGCATACTACTGCGACGAGTGCGGCGAGGTCGTTGTATCCAAGGAGGTTCCCGAGAAATGCCCCAAGTGCGGCTGTGTTCATCTCACTCAGGACGAGGACACTCTCGACACCTGGTTCAGCTCGGCGCTCTGGCCGTTCTCCACTCTCGGCTGGCCCCAAAAGACCGCTGATCTTGAGTATTTCTATCCCACCTCGACACTCGTTACAGGCTACGATATCATCTTCTTCTGGGTCGCGAGAATGATTTTCTCGGCGGTTGAGCACACGGGCAAGGCTCCGTTCGACACTGTGTTTATTCACGGAATCGTCCGCGACGCGAACGGCGTTAAGATGAGCAAATCCCTCGGCAACGGTATCGATCCGCTCGAGGTCATCGACAAATACGGCGCCGACGCGCTCCGCTTCTTCCTCGCGACGGGCAACTCCCCGGGAAACGATATGCGTTTCTCCGAGAAGAGAGTCGAGGCTTGCGCGAACTTCGCCAACAAGCTCTGGAACGCCAGCCGCTTTGTTCATATGAATATCGATGATCACGAGGTCAAAAACGAGCTCCCCGAAAACCTTGCCACCGAGGACAAGTGGATCGTTTCCACACTCAACAAGGTCGCGGGCGAGATCAACGAGAACCTCGAGAAATTCGAGCTCGGCGTTGCCGTTCAGAAAATTTATGACTTTATCTGGGACTGCTTCTGCGACTGGTATATCGAGCTTAGCAAGCCGAGGCTCCAGAGCGAGGGCGAAACCGCGAAGAACGCCCGTCAGGTTCTGCTCTGGACACTGGAGAAGATCCTCCGTATGCTCCATCCCTTTATGCCCTACATCACAGAGGAAATCTGGCAGACGCTTCCCGTTGAGGGCGAAACCGTTATGCTTGCCGAGTATCCCGCCTATGACGAGAGCCTCAATTTCCCCGAGGCAGTCGGCGCGATGGAAAAGATCATGGAGGCTATCCGCGCTATCCGTAACCGCAGAGCGGAGATGAATGTTCCGCCGTCAAAGAAGGCAAAGGTATATATCGCCACCAAGCTTCCCGAGGTATTTGAGCAGGGTTCAATGTTTATCATGAAGCTCGCCTCCGCCTCCGAAACAGAGGTTGGCGAGAGCTTTAAGCTCGACGGCGCGGTAAATATCGTTACCGCCGACGCGAAAATTTACATTCCTTTGGACGAGCTTGTAGACAAGAAAGCCGAGCTTGAGCGTCTTAACAAAGAGCTCGCGGCTGTTGAGAAGCGACTCGCTCAGAGCGAGGGCAAGCTCAAAAACGAGGGCTTTGTTTCCAAGGCTCCCGCCGCCGTTGTCGACAAGGTGAAGGCTCAGGCAGAGAAGGAAAAAGAGCAGATCGCGATGATCAAAGCCGCGATCGAAGCGCTTAATTAAATGTATATGGGGCTGTTTCCGCGAACAGCCCCTATAATTATTATAATTTTGTACAAATCGCATATTGACAATTATTTTTCACAATGATACCATAATTACACCTTAATAAAGGAGGGTAAAAAATAATGAAATCAAAAAAATTCATAAGCGTGCTCCTCGCGGCGTTAATGCTCGTGAGCGTATTCGCGATCGCGGCTTCCGCTGAGGATGAGGATCCCGTGAACGGCTACGAGGTTTACGTAAACGGACAGAAATTCTCCGAAACCGTGACTGAGATCGCCTGCGGCAGCGGCACAGCCAGCTACGACGCCGATTCGGGCATTCTTACTTTGGATAACGCTCAGATCACTACCTTCTACGAGTATCAGCCGCAGTATCAGGCGCTTATTTATTCCGCTGAAAAGGATCTCGAGATTGAGCTCGTCGGCGAGAATACGATCGTAGGTCAGGATCCCTACGACGACGGTATAGATGCGGCGGGCGGCTGCAACATCACGATCACAGGCGAGGGAACCCTCGATATCTCCAACGTTTATTACGGCTTCTATATCGGCAGCTGGGACGCTGAAGGCGGCGACCTTTGCTTCAACGGCGCGAATGTCAAAGTAGCGGCAAAAATGGCGAGCGGAATCTGGGTAAACCACGACATCGACTTTATCGACAGCGAGGTGTCCGTATCTATTGAAAGCAAGTTTTATAACGGTATTGTTTCCAATACTGACGGAACGATCACCGTTACCGACAGCGAGCTCAGCGTTACCGCGCCCGGCTGCGGAATCCTTCTGGGCAACTCGGATTCAAGCTCCCACACCTTTGTTCTCAACTCGGGCAAGGTAACTATCAACGCAGGTACCGCCATCTATTGTGAGCCCGACAGAGATACAGGCGATATAAACGGCGATATCTTCATCAACGGCGGAAATCTCACTGTTGAAGTTCAGGGCAACGGCACAAATATCGAGAGCATCAACCTTGAGGAAGGTGTAACTTATCTTGAGGGCACAAGCCTTCTCGACGGCGGCAGAATCGTGATCGGCGAGGGCGAGGGTCCCACAGAGCAGCCCACAACCGAAGCTCCCACAACAGCGGAGCCTACCACAGCCGAGCCTACAACAGAAACTCCGACAACGGCAGAGCCTACCACAGCAGAGCCCACAACAGAGGCTCCGACAACGGCAGAGCCCACCACAGCCGAGCCTACAACAGAGGCTCCGACAACGGCAGAGCCCACTACCGAGGCTCCGACAACAAAGCCCGCGACAGCAAAGGCTGTTTCGCTGACCTATAAAAGAAAATCGATCAAGGCGGCAGGCGTGTTCACATTAAAGGCAAAGAACGCGGGAAGCGCTAAGGTCAGCTATAAAACCTCTAACAAGAAGGTAGCCACGGTTACCGCCAAGGGCGTTGTTACAGGCCTCCAGCGCGGCACATCCGTAATTACCGTTACGGTCGGCTCAAAGAAGCTCACCTGCAAGGTGACGGTCACAAACAATCCCGTTATCAAGATCGGCAGCAAGTCGCTCTCTACCAAGAAAACCTACAAGATCAAGAAGGGCAAGACTCTTACCCTCAAGCTTTACAGACGCGTAAATTCAATTAAGAATACTTATTTGTCGAACAAAAAGAGCGTAGCCAAGGTTATCTCCAAGGCAAAGGTTAACAAGGTCGAGATCAAGGGCTTGAAGTTAGGCAAGGCGACAATAACGATCAAGATCAACGGCGTCAGGACCTTCAAGGTCAAGGTGAACGTCGTCAAGAAATAATCGAATATATCAAAAACACAAAGACCTCGGAGCCGCGGCTCCGAGGTCTTGATCATTATTGTATTATTTTTTAAAGCTGTCCTTGAGGCTCACGCTTCTGTTGAATACAAGCCTGTCTGTTTCCTTGTTGTCAAGGCAGAAGTAGCCCTGACGCATAAACTGGAAGCGTTCCTCGGGCTTTGCGTCCTTCAGACGATTCTCGACCTTGCAGTTATCAAGCACAACGAGCGAGTCGGGGTTGAGGTAGTCAAGGAAGTTTTTGTCGCCCGTGTCGGGATCGGGAACGGTAAAGAGATTGTCGTAAAGCCTGATCTCAGCGTCGGCGCAGTCGCGGGCGTTGACCCAGTGGATGGTGCCGCGGACCTTTCTGCCGTCGGGGGTGTTTCCGCCTCTTGTTTCGGGGTCGTACTCGGCGTAGACTTCAACGACCTTGCCGTTGTCGTCCTTCTTGCAGCCTGTACATTTTACAATGTAGGCGCTCTTGATCCTGACCTCGTTGCCGGGGTAAAGGCGCTGATATTTCTTGATCGGCTCCTCCATAAAGTCGGTGGCTTCGATATAAAGCTCGCGCGAGAAGCTGACGGTTCTTGTGCCCATTTCGGGGTGATTGGGGTGGTTCTCAACCTCAAATTCCTCGGTTTTGTCTTCGGGATAGTTTGTAATAACAAGCTTTACGGGGTCGAGCACAGCCATCGCGCGCGTCGCTGTTTCGTTGAGGTCGTCGCGCAGACAATGCTCAAGAAAACCGTACTCAACGATCGAGTTTACCTTTGATACTCCGATCTGATCGGTAAAGCTGCGGATCGCCTTGGGAGTGTAGCCTCTGCGGCGAAGTCCGCAGATCGTGGGCATTCTCGGGTCGTCCCAACCGTCAACGTAGCCCTCCTCCACAAGAGCTCTGAGTTTGCGCTTTGACATGACCGTGTTATTGATACCGAGGCGCGCGAACTCGATCTGACGGGGCTTTACGTTGATGGAGATGTTGTCAACGACCCAGTCGTAAAGAGGTCTGTGCGCTTCAAACTCGAGCGTGCACAGCGAGTGGGTTATACCCTCGATCGCGTCCTCGATCGGATGCGCGAAATCGTACATCGGGTAAATACACCATTTGTCGCCCGTGCGGTGGTGATGCATATGATTGATTCGGTAAAGAACGGGGTCGCGCATATTGAAGTTGCCCGAGGAAAGATCGATTTTAGCTCTGAGGGTCATTCTTCCGTCCTCAAACTCGCCCTCTCTCATTCTTTTGAAAAGGTCAAGGCTTTCTTCGATCGGACGGTCGCGGTAAGGGCTCTTTGCGGGAGTGCTCAGATCGCCTCTGTATTCTCTCATCTGTTCGCCCGTAAGCTCGCAAACGTACGCCAAGCCCTTTTTGATCAGCTCAACGGCGTAGTCGTACATCTGTTCAAAGTAGTCGGACGCAAAGTAGAACCTGTCGCCCCAGTCAAAGCCCAGCCAGCGGATGTCCTCCTTGATCGCGTCAACATACTCGACATCTTCTTTTGTGGGGTTTGTGTCGTCCATTCTGAGGTTGCACAGACCGTTGTATTTCTCGGCGGTGCCGAAATCGACGAATATCGCCTTAGCGTGACCTATGTGAAGATAGCCGTTTGGCTCGGGAGGAAAGCGTGTGTGAACCTTTTTTCCGTAGTACGCGCCGCCCTCGGCTATATCCTCGTCTATAAAGGAATGAATAAAATTTCCTGACATTACTTCCATAACAATTACCTTTCCGTTTGTTGTTTCTGTTATTTTGCGAGCTTTTCGATGCCGAGCTCCAGCCTTCTGAGGGCTTCTTCTCTGCCCAGTATGTCGAGTATCTCGATCGCTCCGCCCGCCGTAACGGTCTGACCCGCCGCCGCGATGCGTACAGGCCACATAACCGTGCCGTTTTTGAGCTCCTTCTCCACAGCCATATTGATAAGGCAGTCGTGGATAGCGTCGGCGTTCCAGTCGGGGAGAGCCTTCAGCCTGTCGTATGCTTCCTTGAGATTAACGGGAGCGTTCTCAAGGTTTGATTTGCTCTTTTTATTTACAAAGATTTCTTTGTCATACTCGGGAAGCTCTGAGAAAAATCTTAATTTTTCGGGAATATCGGTGAATTTTTCAAGTCTCTTTTGAAGGATGCCCGCAAATTTCTCAAAGGGCATATCCCTGTCGCCGAAAACCTCTCTGTAATAAGGCATAGCGCGCTCGGTGAATTCCTCCTCGCTCATAGCCTTGATATATTCTGCGTTGAACCATAAAAGCTTATCGTAATCAAAAACGGCGGGAGATTTTGAGATGCCCTCAATAAAGAAAGCTTGTTCAAGCTCTTTAAGAGTGAAAATTTCCCGATTGTCCTTGGGACACCAGCCCAGCAGCGCGATGTAGTTGATGATGGCTTCGGGCAGATACCCGTCCGCGATCAAATCCTCAAAGCCCGTCGAGCCGTGACGCTTGCTGAGCTTTGAAACAGAGCCGTCCTCGTTTTTGCCCATAATCAGCGGAAGATGTACATAGGTCGGAATCTCCCAGCCGAACGCGTCGTAAAGCAGGTTGTACTTGGGGGTTGAGCTGAGGTACTCGCTGCCTCTTACAACGTGGGTGATGCCCATTGTGTGGTCATCGATCACGTTAGCGAAGTTGTAGGTGGGGTAACCGTCGGTCTTGATAAGAATCTGATCCTGAAGCTCGGAGTTGTCCACGGTGATCTCGCCGAATACCGCATCCGTAAAGGTGGTTTTGCCTTCGATCGGCATTTTCTGGCGGATAACGTAAGGCAAGCCCTCCTTCAGCTTAGCGTCTATCTCCTCGCGGGACAGATCGCGGCAGTGACGGTCATAGCCGCCGAACTCGGAATCCTCCGCGAGCTTTTCGAGCCTTTCCTTGGAGCAGAAGCAGCGGTAAGCGTGACCGCTTTCGATCAGCTTTTCGGCGTAAGGAAGATACATATCGCGCCTTTCGCTCTGGACATAGGGGCCGTAGTCGCCGCCGATATCGGGACCCTCGTCGTGCTTGAGCCCCGCGAGCTTCAAAGTGTTGTAGATAACGTCCACAGCGCCCTCAACAAAACGCTCGCGGTCGGTGTCCTCGATTCGGAGCACAAAGGCTCCGCCCTGCGATTTTGCTATAAGATATTCGTACAGCGCCGTTCTGAGGTTTCCAACGTGCATAAAGCCCGTCGGGCTCGGAGCGTAGCGTGTGCGAACCTTTTTTATTATTGACATAATTATCACCCTTTTTCAGTGGTAAACGGCAAACAAAAACAGTTATGTCGTTCCAAAGACTTACCAAGTCATTATAGCACACATTGGATGAATAGTAAAGAAAAAACCTCAGAGCTTTTACACTCTGAGGCTTGTTTTTAAAATTATTGCTGTACCGCTTACGCCTTGCCTACGGAACCAAAGAGCTCCATTTTCTCCTTTACGGTGTCCTTGATGGCCTGAGCGCCGGGAGCGAGAAGCTTTCTGGGGTCGAAGCCCTTGCCCTGAAGGTCCTTGCCCTCTTCAATGTACTTTCTTGTAGCCGCCGCGAAAGCGAGCTGACACTCGGTGTTGACATTGATCTTGGAAACGCCGAGCTCGATAGCCTTCTTGATCATATCCGCGGGGATACCTGTGCCGCCGTGAAGAACGAGGGGCATATCGCCTGTGAGCTGCTGGATAGCGTCGAGAGTTTCAAAGGACAGACCTGCCCAGTTCTCGGGATATTTGCCGTGGATGTTACCGATACCCGCCGCGAGCATTGTAACTCCCAGATCGGCAACCATCTTGCACTCCTGAGGATCAGCGCACTCGCCTGCGCCGATAACGCCGTCTTCCTCGCCGCCGATGGAACCTACCTCAGCCTCAATGGAGAGACCGAGCTCGTTACAGGTAGCTACCAATTCCTTAGTCTTGGCAACATTCTCGTCGATCGGATAGTGAGAGCCGTCGAACATAATTGAGCTGAAGCCCGCCTCGATGCAAGCCTTGGCACCCTCATAGGAGCCGTGGTCGAGGTGAAGAGCTACGGGAACCGTGATGTTGAGCTCCTCGATCATAGCGGTGACCATACCTACAACAGTCTTGTAACCGCACATATACTTACCCGCGCCCTCGGATACGCCGAGAATTACGGGAGATTTTAACTCCTCAGCAGTGAGAAGAATTGATTTTGTCCACTCGAGGTTGTTGATGTTGAACTGACCAACCGCGTAGTGACCTGCCTTTGCCTTTGTGAGCATTTCTTTTGCGTTAACTAAAGCCATAATTTAACCTCCGTTAAAAAATTTCATACGGAGTACGTCTACATCCGTACGCTTAAATAAATTGTAACATAAAAACAGCATAATATAAAGCGTTTTTGAAAAAATTTTTAATTTTTATTGTTTTATTTTTATAAAAAGAGTATAATTGCTTTGAATAATCGAAAAAGGAGACCTTTTAATGTCCGACTATTATAACGAAGGTAATATTTATAATTCAAATATCCCTGCCGAACCCGCGCAGCTTCCTCCTCGGGAACAGAACCCGCCTCAGGCTCCTCAGATGCCGCAGGCTCCCGTTACGCAGGTCGGTTATGCGCCTCAGGCTCCTCAAACTCCTCAAGTCCCTCAGGCTCCTCAGGCTCCGCGCCCCGCGCAGGCTCCGCCTCAGCCGCCTATGGCGCCGACATATAACTCAAATTACGGCAATTCGGTTCCGTACAGAGCGCCCCAGCCTCCCGCAAGACCCGCGCAGCCGATTAACCCGCAGCAACCCCCTGTACGACAGGCTCCGCCTCAGCAGTACGCTCCGCCTCAGCGCGAATATTACCGCGCTTACCAACCCCAGGCGGCGCCGATGAGCAGCGGGCTGAAGACGCTTTTGATCGTAATTATAGCGGTTCTGGGAGTTAGCCTTATCGGAATGATCTCCTATGTATCTCTCAATTCAGGCGGTGATAACAGTGATAACTCCAAATCATCGTTTACGATCAATAATCCCGAAGAAAAGTTTTACCCGACTATCCCCGAAAAATACAAGAGCGGGGACGAATCCGAGCCGTCAAAATCCTCAGGCAATTACAGCGAGTCCGATTACAGCAACAGAACCGAGGAGGATTTTGAGGGGATCAAGCTCAACAAAAAGCCCTCGTCAGGTAAATCGGGAACTTCTTTCGCGTTCAAAAACGCCGAAAACAGCGTTGTCAGCGTAATTTGCTATGTTGACGGGCAGGAAGGCTCCGCGAACAGCTATACAACAATGGGTACGGGAATCATCGTTACCGAGGACGGCTACATCGTCACCAACGCTCATATCGTAAACAACAGCCGCACCGCCTATCTTTTCAAGGTCATCACAGGCGACAAAAAAGAATACAAGGCGGGAGTGGTAGGATATGACGGACGCTCCGATCTCGCGGTTCTCAAAATCGACGCCGAGGGCTTAAAGCCCGCGACCTTTGGCGACAGCTCCGAGCTTGAGGTTACCGAGGATGTAATCGTTGTAGGCAATCCGCTCAGCCTCAATTATCAGAATTCCGTAACCAAGGGCATTGTTTCGGCTGTTGAGCGTCAGGTCAGCATACATAACAACGTAAAATACATTCAGACCGACGCGGCGATCAACCCCGGCAACAGCGGCGGTCCCTTGTGCAATATGTACGGTCAGGTGGTCGGCGTTACAAGCTCCAAGATCGCCAATACTGATTACGAGGGAATGGGCTTTGCCATTCCCAGCAAGCGCGTCAAGGCGGTTTGCGATGAGATCATACGTTACGGATATGTCCGCAACCGCGTCAGGATCGGCATAACGGGCAGGGTAGCCTATTACAACGACACGGAAACCGCGATCGAGATACAGACTATTGACAGCAGCGGCCCGATGGAAGGCACAGGCGCCGAGCAGGGCGACTATATCATCAAGGTAGACGGTAAGAAGGTCGCGAACTTCTCGGATATTTACGACGTTCTCGAGAGCTTTAAGGAGGGTGACAAGGTCAAGGTCACGCTCTACCGCCCGTCAACCGACAAAACCTACGATATAACGGTAACGTTACAGGCGGATAAGCCTTGATATCACCGAAAAAAACAAAACCTCGGAGCTTTCGCGGCTCCGAGGTTTTTGTCTGCGGCGGCGAATAAAAATGTTGCGATTGACTTTGAGGGTCAAAAGGAGTATAATGCATAGTGTATATTTTTAATTATATTGGGATACTATGAGCCCGAGGAAAGGACGGTAAGGTATGGCACTTATTATGGACATAGCGGTAGTGGCGTTGAGAATGCTGCTGCCCTTATACTGCATTGTAATAGTATACCAATGCTTTGCCTCGCTTCGAAGGCGCAGACGTCCCGAGCGCCCGTTGGTGCTGCTTCAGGACGTTGACAGCGGAGTGAAGATACCCGTATTGTTCTGGGAAAACTCCATCGGACGAAGCAACGGCTCCGATATCGCCATAGACGACCCCGCCGTTTCGCGCAATCACTGCGTACTGCTGCGGCGTAAGGAGGGCTGGTTCCTTGCCGACACAGGCTCAAAGACGGGGACCTACATAAACGGCAAGAGGATCATCAAGCGCACTCAGGTCAAGATCGACGACAGCGTCGCGATCGGCAACCGCGAGTTTGTGTTCAAGAGAGGCGAGGAGTTCCACGAGGAGCTTCACTCGAGCTGGTTCTTCTCCAAGGTCAGCAACAAGCCCTCGATCAAGCCCTACAAGCTGATGATCCTGATCACGCTGTTTCATATCTTTATGGCGGTCGAAGCGACCTTCTGCGACGGAGCCAAGGATTACGACCCGATGGTGCTCTGCGGCGCGCTTGTCGCCGTTGAGTGGGGCTTCTTTGCGGTTTCCGCCTTCGCGCTCAAGCGCATCTCGTTTGAGATAGAGAGCCTTTGCCTGTTTTTGACGGGTATCGGCGTCCTGCTTTTGGCGCGTCAGGAGCTTCGCTCGGCATACGTCCAGCTTATCGCGGCCGCCGTGGGAATGGTTGTTTTCTGCGCTCTCATCAAGTTTATCGAGAACCCCGACCGAATCGGTCAGTGGCGTCTTATCATTATGATCGCCGCCGTAGGCTTTCTTGCGATCAATCTTGTTTTCGGTAAGGTAACAAACGGCTCGGCAAACTGGATAAAAATCGGTTCGATCACGATCCAGCCGTCGGAATTCGTAAAAATCGCGTACATCTTTGTCGGCGCGTCCACTCTTGACCGCTTGCAGACAAAGCAGAACCTTATCGAGTTCATCATCTTTTCTATGATTTGCGTCGGCGCTTTAGCGCTTATGGGCGACTTTGGTACGGCGCTCATCTTCTTCGCCAGCTTCCTGCTTATTTCGTTTGTGCGTTCGGGCGATTTCAAAACCCTTATCCTTGCGCTCGCGGGCGCGGGCTTCGCCGGGATCATCGTCCTGCGATTCAAGGCTTATGTTCTGGACCGCTTCAAGGCGTGGCGGCACGTCTGGCAGCACACACAGGACGCGGGCGGCTATCAGCAGGCGCGAACCCTGACCTATATCGCCTCGGGCGGACTTTTCGGCGTTGGTATCGGCAACGGCTGTCTTAAATACGTCGCCGCTTCCGAGTCCGACCTTGTTTTCGGACTTATGAGCGAGGAGATGGGCTTTATCGTAGCTGTGACAATGGCGATCGCCGTCGCTATGCTCTTTATCTACGCGCGTTCCGTTACCACCAGAGCGCGAAGCACCTTCTATTCGATATCCGCTTGCTGTGCCGCAGGAATGCTCGTTATCCAGCTTTCGCTCAACATCTTCGGCGCGACGGATATTCTCCCTCTCACGGGCGTGACCTTCCCATTTATCAGCGCGGGCGGCTCGTCGGTGATTTCGTGCTGGGGGCTTCTTGCCTTTATCAAGGCGGCTGACGAAAGAACCTACTCTCAGAAAGTAAAGCAATAAGCATAAATATCTCATATCGGAGGTGAAAATATGAAGCGAACCTTACAGCGTTCATGGCTGATTTTCATAGTTGTGATAGCCTTCCTTATCGGAATGGGATTTCTTGTGATAGAAACCGTATTCAACGCGGCGGACTGGGTCGGCCAGCCCTACAACGGCCATATCGCGGGCGCGGGGGGTCTTGCCGAGGCGGGCGAGATCACTGACCGCAACGATACCGTCCTCGCGAAAACAGTTGACGAAAAGCGAGTTTATAACGACGACGAGGACGTCAGAAAAGCTCTGCTCCACACAGTCGGGGACAATTCGCTGAATATTTCCACAGCGATCCAGAGCCAGTTCCGTTCTCAGCTTTCGGGTTACAGCTTTATTTGGGGGCTGGATATGCCCGACTCCTTCAGGGGAGGCAGCGACCTCAAGCTCACCCTTGACGCTCCTACCTGCAAGGCGGCGTACGAGGCGCTTAAGGATTACGACAGCGGAGCCTGTGTGATCTACAATTACAAGACGGGCGAAACGATCTGCAAGGTCAGCACAAAAACCTATGACCCCGCCGATCCGCCCGAGATAACCAAGAAAAACGAGAAAGAATACGAGGGCGTTTACCTCGATAATACCCTCTCCTCAACCTACACCCCCGGTTCGATCTTCAAGATAGTCACGGCTGCCGCGGCGATAGAGAATATCCCCGACATCTGGGACAGAACATGGTATTGTGAGGGCAAGGAGGAGATCGACGGCGGCGACGTTACCTGTGTTGAGGCTCACGGAACGGTGAACCTTGAGCAGGCGTTCGGCGATTCCTGCAACATTGTTTTCGCGGAGCTCGCGGTTGAGCTCGGCGAGGACGTTATGAACGAAACCGCCAAAAAAATGGGGATCAACGCTTCCTTTGATATCAGCGGAATAAAAACCGCTAAGGGAAGCTACGATATATCAAAGGCCACGATCCACCAGCTTGCGTGGTCGGGCGTCGGTCAGTATGAGGATAAGGTCAATCCTTATCAGATGGCAATCCTCTGCGGAGCGATCGCGAACGGCGGCACACCCGTCAACCCGTACTTTGTCGATTCTGGCTCAAGCTCAATGCTGTCCGCGCTCGGTATTTCGGGCAACGGCTCAAAGGGCAGGGAGCTTGTCAATCCAACGACCGCCGAGGGGCTCAAACGTCTTATGCGTTACGCGGTCGAGAACGACTACGGCGACTATATGTTTGATGGTCTGACAGTCTGCGCCAAAACAGGTACAGGCGAAACCTTCAAGGGCGAGGACGAGGAGAAAAACGACGGTTGGATGGTCGGCTTCTCCACTGACGAGGATTGTCCGCTCGCGTTCGCCTGCATAGTTCGCGGCTCAGCCGAGTACGGCTACACCACCGCGGGCTCGGTCGCTTCCGCCGCTATGCAGCAGGCGGCGCAGAGCCTGAGAAATAAGTAAAAAACCGAAAGGATCAGATAAAATGAACCCATTAAAAGCATTATTCGGAAATTACAGCAAGCGTGAGGTCAAACGAGTTCAGCCCATAGCCGATCAGGTTCTCGCGCTTGAGGAAAAATACGCCGCGATGAGCGAGTCCGAGCTCAAGGCTCAGACCGCCTTGCTGAAGGAGCGTCTCGCCAACGGCGAAACTACCGACGATATCCTTCCCGACGCGTTCGCCGTGTGCCGTGAGGCTTCCTCCAGAGTGCTCGGAATGAAGCATTTTCCGGTTCAGGTCATCGGCGGAATCGTTCTTCATCAGGGACGAATCGCCGAAATGAAAACAGGTGAAGGTAAAACGCTTGTCGCGACTCTTCCCGCGTACCTCAACGGACTTACGGGCGAGGGCGTTCACATAGTAACCGTCAACGATTATCTCGCGCGCCGCGACTCCGAGTGGATGGGCAAGCTCTACCGTTATCTTGGGCTCACCGTCGGACTTATCGTTCACGATATGGATCCGCAGGAAAAGCAGGAGGCTTACAACGCCGATATCACCTACGGCACCAACAATGAGCTCGGCTTCGATTATCTGCGCGACAATATGGTCGTTTACAAGGAAAACAAGGTCCAGCGCGGTCACGCCTTCGCGATCGTCGATGAGGTCGACTCTATCCTTATCGATGAAGCGCGTACTCCGCTTATCATCAGCGGCAAGGGCGACAAGAGCACCGAGCTTTACACTCAGGCAAACCGTTTCGCAAAAACGCTCACGGTCAAGCGCTTCACGGAGCTTGATTCCAAGGAGGATATGGAGAGCTACTACGCCGAGAACGGCATCGACTATGTCGTAGACGAGAAGGCAAAGACCGCTACGCTCACCCAGAGCGGCGTCAAAAAGGCGGAGGCGTTCTTTAATATCGAAAACCTCACCGATCCCGAAAACCTCACGATCCAGCACCACGTTAATCAGGCGATCCGCGCCAACGGCATTATGAAGCGAGACGTCGATTATGTTATCAAGGACGGCGAGATCATCATCGTCGACGAATTTACGGGTCGTCTTATGTACGGCCGCCGTTACAACGAGGGCCTTCATCAGGCGATCGAGGCAAAGGAAGGCGTTAAGGTTCAGAACGAGAGCAAGACCCTCGCCACGATCACCTTCCAGAACTATTTTAGACTTTACAGAAAGCTTTCGGGTATGACGGGTACCGCTCAGACCGAGGCTACCGAATTTCAGGAGATTTATAAGCTCGACGTTGTCGAGATCCCGACAAACAAGCCGCTCGCCAGAGTTGACCTGCCCGATTCGATTTACCGTACCGAGAACGGCAAGTTTATGGCTGTTATCCGTCAGATCATCGAGGCTCACGAGATCGGTCAGCCTGTTCTCGTCGGTACGATCTCGATCGAAAAATCCGAGCTTCTTTCCAAAATGCTCAAGAAGCAGGGGATCAAGCATAACGTACTGAACGCTAAGCAGCACGAAAAAGAGGCTGAGATCATCGCTCAGGCGGGTAAGTTCGGCGCCGTTACCATCGCCACAAATATGGCGGGCCGTGGTACCGATATCATCCTCGGCGGTAACGCCGAGTATCTCGCCAAGGCTTCCATGCGCAAGCAGGGTATTCCCGACGAGCTCATCGCCGAGGCGACAGGCTTTGCCGAGACCGACGACGAGGAGATCCTTGAGGCTAGAAAAATTTTTGCCGACCTTAACTCGAAGTACAGCGACGAGATCAAGGAGGAGGCTGACCGCGTAAGAGAAGCGGGCGGACTTTTCATTATTGGCACGGAGCGTCACGAGTCGCGTCGTATCGATAACCAGCTCCGAGGCCGCGCGGGTCGTCAGGGCGACCCGGGTAAGAGCCGCTTCTTCCTGTCCACCGAGGACGACCTTATGCGTCTGTTCGGCGGCGACAGAATGAGAATGATGCTCGACCGCCTCAACGTTGACGAGGATATGCCGATCGAAAATAAGATGCTCACCAATATAATCGAAAGCTCGCAGGAGAAGGTCGAGATGCGTAACTTCGGCATCCGTAAAGACGTTCTTCAGTACGACGACGTTCTCAACCGCCAGCGTGAGATCATATACACCCAGCGCGATCAGGTGCTTGACGGCGAGAACCTCCACGATACCATCATCAAGATGGTCGAGGACAATGTTGACGAAGCGGTTAAGCGCTTCCTTCCCGACGAGATCCGCGACAACTGGAACGTTGCCGGACTTATCGACACATACGCCGACTGGGCGATCACAGACCGCTCAAAATATAAATTCTCCCAGAGCGACCTTGAGGTCATCGAGCCCGAGGAGATCAAGAATATGATCATTGAGGACGCTTTGAATATCTACGCAGAAAACGAGAAGCTTCTTCCCGAGGAAACGATCCGCGAGATGGAGCGCGTTTACCTGCTCAGAAGCGTTGATACCTACTGGATGGAGCATATCGACAATATGGAACAGCTCAAGGCAGGTATCCACCTTCGTTCCTACGGTCAGCACGACCCTGTTGTCGAGTACCGTCTCGAGGGCTTTGATATGTTTGACGAAATGATCGCCGCGATACGCGAGGATACGATCAAGCTTATGCTCACTCAGCCCAGACGCGTTTATGAGCAGCAGAAGCGCCGCGAGGCTATCGCCGCCGCGAAGCGTCTTGCGGCTCAGAGAGCGGCGGCGGGCGCGGCAGGCTCAAAGGACGAGGATAACAGCGACGTCGTCGCCAACGCCCTCAAACGCGAGCAGGTCGCCAAGCCCACAGCTACCTCGGGCGACGGCACAGACACCGCCAACAAAACGATCCGCAAGGGTAAGAAGGTCGGAAGAAACGATCCCTGTCCCTGCGGAAGCGGCAAAAAATATAAGAAGTGCTGCGGCAGAGACGAATAACCCTTGAGTTTGTGAGTCGCACCAAACCGGACGAGAAAAAACAAAAAGATGATCCTATCCTCCCGCACCAAGTCGGTGAGTGAACCTTCGTGCGTGGGACAACAGACTTATAACAGAGTCGCACCAAATCAGACGAGAAAAAACAAAAAGATGAACTTATCCTCCCGCAGCAAGTCGGTGAGTGAACTTGCGTGCGTGGGACAACAGACTTATAACAGAGCCGCACCAAATCAGACGAGGACATAATAAAAAGACAGGCTGTCGTAAAGGCAGCCTGTTAAGTTTTTCAGAGATGTTTGTTTTCGTATTTATCGTATTGGAACGGTTCATAGGAATCAAGATATTTAAAAATATCCTGTTCGTCGTCGGTCACGTAAAAAAGTCCGCGGCATTTCAGCGACATAAAGCTTTTCTCGATAGCCTCGTCAAGCATTCCGAGCATAGAGTCGTAGTATCCGTTTACGTTGTAAAGAATGATTGGCTTTTTGTGCCGCCCGAGCTGCTTTAAGGTCAGGATCTCAAAAAACTCCTCAAAGGTACCTATTCCTCCCGGCATAATAATGAAAGCGTCGCTTTTGTCCTCCATAATCTGCTTGCGCTCGCGCATGGTTTGAGTATAGATGAGCTCGCAGTCGGTAAAGGTCACGTCGGCGGATTCAAAGAAGGCCGGGATAACTCCGATGGCGGAACCGCCGTTTCGGCGTATCTCACGGGCGACCGCGCCCATGATCCCGTACTTGCCCGCTCCGAAAATAAGCGTATGATTTTTTTCGGCGAGAAGCATTCCGAGCCGTTCGCCCGATTCAATAAAGTTTTTTTCGATCGCTTCGCTGGAAGCGCAGAATACACAGATGTTCATTTTTTCTCCGATAATAGAAAAAAGATGTTTAATAGTTTGCGAGACGAAGCTGGAGCTTTGTAGCGTCATCTACGGTGACGGAACCGTTTTTGTCGTAGTCGGCGGCTTTGGCGTCAAATTTCTCGGGCGCCCGGTCGACAAGGTACAGTTGGATCGCCGTAACGTCGCAGATATTGAGCCTGCCGTCCGCGTAAGCGTCGCCGACCGTGGGCACGTAGGTTTTGTTGAATTCAACAGTCAGCCATGCCGCGCGCGATTCAAGCCAGTCTCTCATATAAAGGAACTCTCCCTCAAAATCAGAGGAATAGCCGCTCTTTATAGAGTTATACCTGAGCCTGTTAGCTCCGACGTAAGCCTTTGTCAGCTCGGAATGGTCGGCGATCCATGCGCCCGTATTCACAAGCCAGCCGCGCTCGTAGTTCATTTTGGCTGAGCCGACAAGCGAGTTGTAGTAGTAATCGCAGGATTTCAGCGCTCCGTCGTTGTTGTCGGTGTTCAAAAATCTTTTGATAACGGGAGCGAATTCCTCGATCCATATCTGCGAAGCCCTTTTCATTATATTGGTGGAAAGGGCGCAGTTATTCATAAGGTTGCGCGAGCGGGTGTCGTCCTTATTTTTTCCTTTGAATTTGCACCACCAGCCCTTGTAGTCGGTGTAATCGCTGACGCCCGAGGATCTAAGCTCGTTGGCAATGCCTACGGCGTTGCCGAGGGAGTTGTCGTAATCCCAAACGGGCGAGGCGTAAAACCGCCAAACGCCGTCGGGCGATTTTTTGTATACCATATAAAGGCTGGAAACGCCGCTGTCCCAGTTTTTGCCAAGCTCGTTGATGAGGTAAATCTTCGCGAACGAGTCGATGTCTAGGATATCGGAAAGGTTTTCAACAGAGGTGTTTCGCATGTAGAGCGCGTCCGAAAGCAGCTTGAATTTAGCCTTGACATATTCCTTGACCTCATCGTAGAAGGGCTTGCCCTCGTCGATCTCGGGAGATTTGATCGTGAGCTGATTCGACGATTGCGAGGTGTGGTAGTCGTCCTCGCCGTAGCTGGGATCGATCTCCACGCAGAACGAGAAATCCTCCGCGAGGGTGTTGGCCTCGGTGAGATAATCCTTGTCGGAGATATCGTTAATCAGGTCGTTCGAGCCGACCTCGATCTTCTGCGCGCATTGATACGAGCCGTAGTAAACGCCGTTGATATAGAAATCAACGAATCTGGAATCCGAGGCGTAAGGCATACCCACCTCGTCGGAAAGGTCGTAGAGAATACGGTTGCGGGCGAGAGTTGCGTCCTGATAATTCGCCAGCAGCGAGTATTTTTTGCCCTTGGGCATTCCCGCTATGGAAACCGCCGAATTGTATGTAATGTTAAACGGCTTTTTCGGCTTTGCCCAGGTAGTGTTGCCGCGGCCCTTGATTTTCTTTACCGCGGTGTTGTCGATCTTCCCGTCGGGCGTTACGATAGCGCCCGTCGCCTTTGCGGAAAGGCTCTTGTCCTCTTTGAGATAATTGAAAAGCTCGGCGCCCGAGCCGTCGGCGTTTTGGTTGTTAACGAAAATCGCCGCCTCCGCGGTGGAGCGTAGAATATGCAGCGTCCAGCTTTTTTCGCCGCGGGTAACGGGTCCGTTATATTCGTAGTTATAATTGAAAACAGCGGATGTTTTCGGTTCGATCACGGTGTCCCCGAGCTTGATCGCCTCGTCGTAGGCGTTGTAAAGCTCGATCTCGCCCTGTTTCGCGGAGGACGGCAGAAAGAAGTACCTGTCCTTGTCGCTGATGACTGAGCCGTCCTCGTTTTGAGCGTATTGCCAGAGCGTCCACGCCTCTGTGTCCGCGGAGCCCGTGACAGCGTGGGCGTAAAGCCCCTGATCAGTCACAAATGACGGAACGGCGCTTTCCTCGGCGCCCGAGCCGATGATAGGTACCGAACAAAGCAGCGCGAATACCAATATAACGGATAACATTTTTTTCATATAAACACATCCTTTGAAAGATTAATTAATTTTACCATAGCGAAGAGGTCGATGTCTACTGTTATTATTACCATAAAAAGTAATGGAATTTTGTAACAATATACTATTATAAGCTTTTGTATGCTTGATAATTGCGAAGATATGTGGTATTATGAAATCCAATCAGTTCAAAAGGAAGTTTTTATATGAAAAAGAAGTTTACCAAAAAAGAAAAAATCACACTCGCGGTTCTCGCGGGTTTAATGGTCGTTGTGATCGCGGTCGGCGCGGTGCTGATCATCGGCAACACCAACAAGGCTAACGAGGAAGCGAAAAAGCTCACGCAGCCGACGACCTCGGACACGACCACCGCCTCCGAAACCCAGCAGGTCACAAACAAAGCGAAGAACGACAAAAAGAGCTCCGCGGCTTCCGAAAAGTCGGATAAAAACAGCTCCTCCAAGACCTCGGGCAAAGCCGAGGCTCAAACCGAAGCGCCCGCTTCGTCACAGAACGGCGGCTCGTCGTCCTCGGTCAACTCTCAGTCGTCGCAGGCAAGCGCGCCGCAGTCAAATGCAGGCTCCTCGTCCGCGTCTTCGTCAAAGACATCGAGCAAGAAAACCGTTAGCGGCGACAAGATCACCGAGGTCAAGCCCGAGCCCGTAAAGGAGCACAAGAGCTCCGACATTCTCAAGGTCAACGGCAAGGAATGTCACGTCGGCGACGTTATCACCGTTGTGCTCAACGTCAAGAGCGATAAATCGATTGTCAACTATCAGGGCTTCACCGTTTTTGACAGCGCGTATCTCAAGGTCAAGGAGGTTATGCCCAACGCCGTCGGTATCGCCTCGGACAGCGACGACAGGATCGACTACAACGCGTCCTCTATCGCGGGAATGAACTTCTCCGAGAAAGGCACAATCTATTCCGCGACCTTCGAGGTTCTCAAGACGGGCGAGACTAAAATCAAGAACACCCTCGAGATCATCTCCCAACTTGACGAGAATCATTATCTCAGACAGCTCGACGATTCCGACTACAAGACCTCGATCGAGATCTATGACTGATAAATAAAAACCAAGACAGCTCATCTGCGCGATGAGCTGTCTTTTTTCGTTTATTCCGCCTCGGGCAGACCCGCGACGCTTGTCAAAATCGAAAGCAATCCCGCGAGGATCGCGGTCGAGCAGACGGCGAGCCAGTCGACCTCGCTGATCATTGACGATACTCCGATCGCCGCGACCGCTGTCTGAGCGACGGTTCTCACCGCTCTTGCGGCAGCCGCCGTGAACCATTTTTTTGTGAACATTTTTATGCTCCTTTCTCTAAATCGCTGATCCTGTGATTCGCGACGCTCATTTTTTCCGCGAGGAGCTCTGTTTTCTCCTCCACCTTGAACATTCGCTCAATAAGGTTGTTGTGCTTGTCCACCTTTTTCTCGAGCTGTTCCAGCCTGTACGCCGTCAGCCTTGAGCTCGCGACGATCCCTATGATCGAGCCGAGCGCGGAGCCCGCAAGTCCTATCAAGGCGACAAGTATCTCGGTCGGCATTATTCCTCCGCTTCCTCGGGAGGGTCGATTTCAATAAAATTGTCCGCGTCCTCTTCCTTTCCGAGGTACAGCCCGTCGGGATAGATGTTGCCGTCCCTGATGTCCCTGATAACCTTTCCCTCGGCGGGAACAAGCTGTCTGAGTGTGATTTCCTGAGTGTTTATTTCCATATTTTCTCCTTTCTACGCGAGGTTCCAGTTTTTCGCCGTGGCGACCGCGATTTGCTCTGCCGTGAGCCTGCTTTTGTTTGACGCGCCGATCGTCAGCGTGTATGCCGACTGACCCGAGCGGTCGGCGAGCGCGTCAAGCCAGCTCACCATTGTCGCAACGGGGTAGCTTGGGTACGCGCTCGCGAGATTAAGCCCGTTCGCGTTAAAGCCGCTCTCGAGCGTCACGTTTTCCAGCGCTGTGCATCCTGAGAAGCAGTTGTTGCCTATGTTCGTCAGGGTTCGCGGGAGCGTTATGCTGCGCAGGCTTCGGCATTGGTTGAACACGCTGTAATTCATATAGGTGATGTTCCCGAAGCTTACGCTCTGAAGCGCGTAGCAGTTCTCAAAGAGAGAGCTATCAAGCCTTGTCACCCTGCTCGGCAGCGTGACGTTAACGAGCGACGTGCAATCTCTGAAAACATACTCGCGTATCGTCGCCACGCTTTCGGGTATCGTGATCTGTGAAAGATTCGGACAGCCCTGAAAAGCATAGCTGTTGATCGTCGTAACGCCGCTCTCAAGCGTCACGGTCTGTAAGTCCGAACACCCCTGAAAGTTGTTGTTGCCAATAGTCGAGAGCGTACCCGGGATCGTCAGCGTTTGCAGTGCCCAACATCCCGAGAAGGCGTATGGTTCGATATTGGAAACGCTGCGGGGAATAGTCAGGCTTTGAAACCCTGAGCATTGATAAAATGCGTACTGCCCTATACGAACAAGACCGCTCGGCAAGGTAAGGTTTCTGATACCACCGCAGCCATAGAAAGCATGGTTGTTTATCTGTCTTACGCTGTTGGGAAGCGTAATGCCGGGAAGCGCGGAACAGCCGTAGAACGCGTAGCTCCCGATAGCGGTGGGGTTTCCGTTGAAGGTAACGCTTGTGAGACCCGTTTGCTTGTAGCAAAGGTAGTCGTCAATAATGTCGCCGTCGATCGCAAGCGTGGTGATGCTTTTCGAGAGAAATTGCTGCAAAGTCGGGTCGGCGGCGGGGATCCCGTTCACGGTAACGCTCGCGAGCCCAACATAGCCCGAGCTAGGTCGGATTATCTGCGTGCCTGACGACGGAGTAACGGGATTGGGCGTTTCGAGAGGCGGGGTGCTCTCGGTCAGCGCTTGGATCGCCGCGAGGTCTGTCGCGTGCTGATCCTCCAGCTCGTCAATCTCGTCCTCAAGCTCGCTTATCTGCGCGTTCAGTCCGCTCACGGTCTGAGCGTGCTGTGCTTCAAGATCGTCGATTTGCGTGTTAAGTCCGCTTATGGTCTGCGCGTCGTCGCTGATCTGACCGCTCTGCTCGGCGATGGTCGCCGCCTGTTGGGCGATCGTTTCGCGCTGAGCGGTGATAACGGCGTCAAATTGCCCGCGGGGCGTGAGCTCCTCGCCGCCGTCCTTCGCTTTCGTAACAGTCAGAGTGACCGTGTTTGTCCTGCCGATAACGTTGCCGTTGTGTGTGATTATCATCGTCAGCTCAACGTTGCGTGCCGCGTCGGTGAGGTCGTTCTCGAGCCTGAGCTCGGTCTGAGCATCCGCCGAGACGACAGAGTACGAAAGGAATTCTTCCCTGCCGATGTAAGCTCTCAGCTCGATTTGACATTCCGCTCTCGGATAACCGCCGATCGTGTCGGGCAGAGTAACGGTGAGCTTGGTGATCCTGTTGTCGCCGACGTAAACCGTCTCGCCCATATGCAGCGACAGCGATCGGCTGTCCTTTAAAATCAGTTCGTTCATTCTGTCTTCCTTTCTATATAGAATAAGAGGGGAAACTTTTAGATTAAAAATGAAAAATGAATGTCGAGCTCATAAGTCGGAGCTTTTCAAATGACTCGACCTGCATTATCCTTTCTACCCCCTCTATATACCCCCAAAAAAATGCGAAAATTGCACAGAAGTGTGCAATTTCATGCATAAAAAATTTTATGTGCCAAAAACAAGCTTAATTCCGTAAGCGAATTAACCAAAAATCCCAGTCTGTTTTTGTACATTATCACTAACCACCAAAAATATTGCACAAAAATGCGCCGCTTTATAAAACTTTGCACAAATCTTATTGACTTTTGCCCGCAAATTATTGTAAAATAAGATATCTAAATATAGTGTACAACTGCCTTTGGGTATTTTTATAAGGTTCTATAAAGAAAATCAGGAGGGATAACGTGTCTTTAAAAACGTATTTCGAGAAAAACCGAAAAAGACTCCGCAAGAGAAAGAGACTGATTGCCTTCCTGTCGATCCTCGCGGTTCTGGGACTTTCCACCGCAACGTTCGCGTGGTTCACGGTCAATACCTTTGCGGGAATCAACGACTTTGAGCTCAAGATCAGCACAGGCGACGAGCTTCGTGTTTCGATGGACGACCACGGCTCGGATATTGATCAGTATGTTTTCACGATCACCAACGAGATGATCGACTCCCACCTTCGTAAATACAACAATTCCTTAAAGGATATGATCCTCGCTCCCGTTACCACCAACAACGGCTCTGATTTTACATATCAGCACGGCAACAAGGCGAACCCGAACGATAGGGATAACCCCTCTTATCTTGAGGTTGACTGTTACTTTATCGCTTCAAGGGAGATGTGGGTCCACCTCACCACCGAGGCGGGCGATAATCCCGCCATAGAGGAGTCCGCTCGAGTCGGCACCAAGGTCAGCTCCCCGTCGCCCGCTCCTCAGTCCGAGATCACTCAGGCGATCCGCCTTGATTTCCAGACCTCTGACGACGGCGTAAAGACCTACGAGCCGAACAAGGGCTCCGCCGTGACCCGTCTGAGCACCTTTGATCTTCCCTCGGGCGAAATGGTTTACAGCGACGACAACTATCTTTTCCACCTCGATAAGCTGACCCCCAAAAAGGTCACCTTCAGGCTCTGGATGGAGGGCGAAGACCCTCAGTGTGACAACGACGTCCAGAACGCCATCCTCAGAGTCTCGCTTTCCTTCGTCGGCTGCGACAGCAATAATAATCCTATCGGGTAGTATTCAAGTTGAAAGTTGATAGTGGAAAGTTGAAAGTTATTAATTATGGCTAAAAGTATCATCAAAGATAAAAGCGAGGCGCTCGCGGTCAGAATAGTCAGACTTAGCCGATATTTAACAACGACAAAAAGAGAATTTATTATTTCCGGACAAATCTATCGTTCCGGAACAAGTATTTCCGCTAATGTTAACGAAGCGCAACAGGGCAGCAGTAAGAACGATTTTGTTCACAAAATGAATATTGCGTTAAAAGAAGCGTCAGAAACAAAGCACTGGTTAAGATTACTTTACAAAACGGACTATATAAACAAAATCCAATTTGATTCAATATATGGTGACGCAACCGAAGTAGAAAAAATCCTGACCAAAATAGTAAAAACAACAAGAGAAAATATAGAAAAAGAAGAAAAGGAAAGAAAAAGAGAAAGCAATGATAAAATGGACTAACTTTCCACCTTCCACTTTCCATTTTCAACTTATTATTCCATAGTATCTTACCGTTCGACTTGAACGAATTGCTGAGCGATTGAGTCGGACGCAGATAAATAAAAAATCGCGGAAAACCCGCAAAAAAATTTTTAAGGAGGATTCTCTTATGAAAACAACAAAAAGATCGAAGATGTTATTATCTTCAATCGCTATGCTTCTCGTTGCTCTCGTAGCTTTAGGCTCCGCATCGTTCGCATGGTACTACACTGTTCAGTCAGTTTCGGCTGAAACAACACAGTTTAACGCTGCAGCTGCTGACGGTCTTGTAATTCGTCATCATACCGGTGATGCTTGGAAAACAGCTTTGAACACAGCTAACAGCAATGCGCTTGACACAGCATCTTCTCTTCAGCCCGCTTCGATCAGCTATGGTGCGATAGGATCAGTTTTTGGCGGTTATGGTGTAGGTAAAGCTTTTGATGACGGCGAAATTTCAACCGCAGGTCTGAATGGTGTTACTAACGCAAATGTACTTAAGACTCAAGCAGAGACAAATGGTTATTATTTAGTTGACGAAATGTGGGTTGCTACTCAGAGTTCCGCAACAAATAAGACAGCTACATTTACCGTAACAGGTACCAGCAGACAAAATTCTTACCTCAATGTTGCCATTTACATTAACGGCACTCTTGAGAAAGTCTATACATCTGATGATGCAGATTCAACCTACAAGGTAGAAGGAAATGCTACAAATCCGACAACAAGTGCAACTGCTTCCCAGACACTCGTTCCCTTTACAGGTAATTCACAGCAAGTAACTGCTTCCATGCCCGTTGGTTCTAACTACAATCAGTCTCTCGCAACTGCTTGCGGTACTCACATCCAGATTATTGCATTTGTAGACGGTTACAACGAGAATTGTAAGTCCAGCAGCGTTGATATTGATAACGTTTCCGTTACTTACAACTTCCAGCTTAATGCGTAATTGATTAGTAATCAATCAATGTATTAATCTAATCTAACCACTTTCCCCGAGGGCGGCACGCCGCCCTCGGGTCAACCCCGAATATCCAGTCAGCAGGGATATTCGTACTAAGTGAGACGGCTTTGTCGCTACGCCGCGCCGCGCGCGGCGCGACGAAATGAGAAATGAGAAATGAGAAATGAAAAATTCACATTTTTGTTCTTGTTTATTGTGATAAAGTCGACAAAGCCAAGTCACTTAGCCGCTTTGCGGCAAAACTTTAAACCGTTAAGCATTTGTTTAACGGCACCTTAAAAGGTAATTTGAAAAATAGGAAATGGAGACCCGAAAAATGAAAGGTAAACTGTCAAAAATTCTTAATATCATAGTCGACGTACTGGTCGTGCTTATTCTTGTGATCTCACTGCTGGTGCTGACTATGGTGCTAACAGCAAAAGGAGAAGGCGGAGTACCTAACGTTTTCGGAAAAGCTCCCATCACCGTGCTCTCTGACTCGATGAAAGGCGACAAGGAAGATGATTTCAGCAAGGGCGATCTTATCCTCTGCGACGTTGTCGACAAAAACGCCGACAAAAAATACGAGGTCGGAGACATTGTCACATTTAAGCTTGCGGGAGTCGATATCGACAAGGACGGCAACGATGATTTCGTGACCCATAGGATCTACAAGGTCAACAAGGACGGCACCTATCAGACAAAGGGTGACGCGAACTTGAGCTACGATCAGGATCCCAAATCCTCAAGCGTATGGCCGAATGTCTCGAACAGCAATATTTATGCCGAATACCACGGCACGAAAATCGGCGGCTTAGGCGGCTTTATCGGCTATCTCCAGACAGGCACGGGCTTCTTCCTCGTGATCCTGCTCCCGATGATCATCTTCTTCCTCTATCAGGCAGTGCGCGTTGTGATCAACGTGATCGCCTATAACAAGGAAAAAGCCATGAACAAGGCTCAGCAGATGATCGAGAACGCCGACCTCACCGAGGAGCAAAAGCAAAAGGCTATCGCCGAATACCTCGCTCAGCAGCAAGCCAAAACCGAGGAGGAACAGCCCCAAGAAGAAGCTGCAGCACAGACAACAGATGAGGCATAAATAGGCTTCTCCTTGAGGAGAAGCTGTCAGCGACGCTGACTGATGAGGTGTAAAATGAATACAACTCACAACCAAAATCTTACACCTTATTCTCAAAAACTAAGAAAGAATATGACCAAGGAAGAAAGACATCTTTGGTACGATTTTCTTAAAAACCTCAATCTAACTGTACATAGGCAAAAAACCGTTGGTTGTTATATCGTTGATTTTTGTATACCGTCTAAGAAAATCATTATTGAAGTGGACGGAGATCAACATAACAGGGATATCGATATTCAGCAAAGCGACAAGAATAGAGATCGATTCCTTAATGAGATGGGATATAGAGTTATTCGATATTTTAATCATGATATAGACCATCACTTTAACGAAATATGCGACGATATTTTAGCATGTATTGATGGCAAAAAATAGGCTTTTCTTTGAAGAGAAGCTGATTGATGTGGTGTAAAAGGCTTCTCTTTGAGGAGAAGCTGACTGACGAGGTGTCCGCCGAAGGCGGAGGAAAGCTTGTATAAGATGATAAGTTTCCACCTCATCCGACCAAATCGCCAAGGCGATTTGCCCACCTTCCCCTCAAGGGGAAGGCTGTAAGCCGAGCAAACCGCATCCAAAAGAGAACAAACCCGAAGGAGGAAGATTAATGGCACTCGGAAAAAAGAAGAATAAACCCGCCGAAGTCGTAACTCCGGAGGAAGTGGCTTCTCTCGGTCACAAGCATGAAGTTGAAGCAGCCAAGGATAAAAAGAGCAGTGTTTACGAGCACTTCCACGCGCAGGACAACGCCAAAGCCGTTGCCGACGCGAAGAAGCGCAAAAAGCGCTATGCCGTTATCCTCGGCGCTCTTATTGCTGTTCTTTTGATTATTTATATCATCTCGATGCTCACGACTCAGTGGGGCGATCTGGTTATTTCCATCGGGGACGTTTCGGGCGGAAAGACCATTATGCTCTCCGAGCACGAGGATTTTTCCGACGCGACCGTTAAGCTCAACGGTGGTTCCGTCAGAGAGGTTACGAACATCACCAAGTCGTGGCTCCCTAAGAATATCGATGATTCCAAGGGCGGCGACCACGGCGACAAGAACTATATCGCCTATACCTTCTACCTCAGGAACACAGGCGACGAAAAGCTTGATTACAATGTGGATATGACCGTTACGGGCGCGAGTAAATCCGCCGACGAAGCGGTCAGAGTTACCGTGTTCAAAAACGGCGAGGAATCCACCTACGCGAAAGGCAGCTACAAGGACAGGGCAACAGCCGAAACCGACGCTACCAAGTGGGTAGATACTACAAAGATAATGAAAATGGAAAAAGTCTCCCTCGACGCGAAAGCGCAGGATAAGTACACCGTTGTGGTCTGGATCGAAGGCAACGACCCCGAGTGCGTAGACGCGATCCGCGGCGGCCATGTCAGAATGCAGATGGTGTTCAATGTCGTTAACGAGGAAGATAAGAGCAAATAAAATGCAATAAATGAGAAATGAAAAAGGAGAAATGAGAAATATTATTTCTCCCTGGGTTGCTGATGAAATACGAGGATAATATTTTAGCTCAAAAGAGTATGGAATTTGCTGTGAGAATAGTGAAGCTTTTTAAGCACCTGACAGAGAAAGACCATAATTATGTACTTCCAAATCAGATTTTGCGAAGCGGAACAAGTATAGGAGCTGATATTTTTGAGGGTATTAACGCGCAAACAAAACCCGACTTTCTCACAAAGATAAATATTGCGTTAAAAGAAGCGACAGAAACAGAGTATTGGCTTAATCTGTTGGTGAGAACGGACTACGTAAAAAAAAAAGAATTTGATTCGTTGGAACGTGATCTGGACGAGATTAAACGCCTGCTCGTTTCCACAGTTAAAACAACAAAGAATAATTTATCAAAAGAGTAATATATTTCTGAAAGGCTTGATTTGAAAAGAATATTTCTCCTTTCTCATTTCTCCTTTCTCATTTTGAAAAGCCCCCTTATTCGAGGTATGTTATAAGGATAACGTAATGATAAGAACGAGGTGTGGTAGAAAGCCGTGGTCAGACGGCTTTTAAAACTAAGATTTTTTTAAGGAGATTTCCTATGGATACTGTATTTCAGTTTTTATTCCAGTTTCTCGGACAGTTCTTCGGTTCCATTTGGAACGGAATTGTCAGCGTTCTCGGCGCGTTCAACATTCCCGAGTATGTCAACATAATCTCCCGCTATACCACCACTCTCGGAGGTTTGGCGTGGGTCGTAGCTATTATCGCGATTCTTCTTTTGGTTGCGGTTTTGGCGTTTTTAGTATTTTTGATAGTTGTTTCCTTAAAGAAATTCTTCAGGAACAAGCGCGCCCGCAAGGACGCAGGTTCTCTTGTTCAGGAGGTTCAGGCTCTCAACCGCGAGGTTATGCGTCTCAACCTTGAAAAGGACAAGATCCTTTCTATGAAGGTCAGCCAGATCGGTCTCAACCCCAACGAGATCTCCGAGCTTACGGGCGAGGAGCTCGAGACCCTCAACGGCGAAGGCGCCGCCGAGGGCGAGGACGATATCCGCTTCCTCAAGCTCACTCAGCTCGACAAGGACTGGGCGGACTATCAGCCTCCCGAGTACGACAACGAGATCACACTCCCCGAGTTCTGCGATCGTTTCCGTCTTTTCGCTTGCTCACGTCTTGGCCTTTACTACGATATCGCGATGATCCGCCGCTTTGTTTCGGCGTTCGCTTCCACAAGACTTATTGTATTACAGGGTATTTCCGGTACAGGTAAAACCTCGCTCGCGTACGCTTTCGGTAAGTACGTTTGCAATGACTCCGTAATCACTCCCGTTCAGCCTTCGTGGCGTGACCGCTCCGAGCTGTTCGGTTACTTCAATGAATTTACCAAGAAATATAACGAAACCGCGCTTCTCTGTGCGATGTATGAGGCTAACTACAACGAGAACGTTTACCTTGTTATCCTCGACGAAATGAACATCGCGCGTGTTGAGTACTACTTCGCCGAAATGCTTTCGATCCTTGAAATGCCCAGACGCGAGGAGTGGATCGTTGACCTCGTGCCCAGCACATGGCCCAACGACCCGAAGCTCTTGAACCGCGGTCAGTTCACGGTTCCGCCCAATATGTGGTATTGCGGCACTATCAACAACGACGACTCAACCTTCGCCGTTACAGATAAGGTTTATGACCGTGCTATGCCTATCAACATCGACACAAAGGGCGTTGCCTTTGAGGCTCCCGATACCCCGCCTGTCGTTATCAATTATCATCATTTTGAGGATATCCTCAATCAGGCTAAGGCCGAAAACCCGATTTCCGAGGATCTGCTCCAGAAGCTCGCTCTCGTTGACGACTATGTTATCAGCCATTTCCGCGTAGCTTTCGGTAACCGTATTATGAAGCAGATCAAGGACTATGTTCCCGCGTTCGTCGGATGCGGCGGTAAGGAAATTGACGGTCTTGACTACATACTTGCCCGTAAGGTACTCCGTAAGTTTGAGGCTTTGAACCTTTCCTACATCCGTGACGAGATCGATGGTCTCATCGCGTATATGGATGAGCTCTTCGGTGAGGAGAACATGGGCGAGTGTAAGGATTACCTCCTTATGCTCAAGAAGCTCGCATAACGTTTAACCTACGGGACGTCAATAAAAATGACGTCCCATAAGGTGTTTGAGAGTTAATGAGAGAAAAGAGAGGTGAGTAAGCTTGGAAAATTTTGATAAATATTACCGCGCGTTCAGATACATGGAAAAGCTGTTGGCGACAGACTTTACTCACAACTATCTAAGGCAGAATATGATGGACGCCGACAAGGGCGAGGACACCATCACAGGCCGTATCCACGAGAAAATTATCGATATGGACTGGGTTACCGCTATCGAGGACACCCTGCCCTATATCGAAAAGGCTATCGACGAACAGCGCAGATTCATTGTTGAGAATAACGAGGTTTATCGTATTGATAAGGCTAAGATCATCAACAAGGATTCCGTTAAACACCTGATCCAGCATACAAATTACATTGATAATATCGATGAAAACGGAAAGGTCACTCCGAATAAAGTGCTCACGATCGAGCGTGAGGACAGCTTTGAGACCTACGAGAACCGTTTTCTCATCACACTTATCGAGGCGGCGCTCGACTTCGTTGCGGACAAATACCGCAAAATGGTCAACGCCCCGACCGATACCTACAACAAAGTCGAAATGTCGCGCGACCTTCATATGAACCAGCAGAGGGTCACGTTCAAGATGGAGTACAGCAACGAGATCAAGGACGCCGAGGACGCGGACCTTTCTACTACCGATTATGAGAGCCTTTCGGATTTCGACCGTGTTCGCCGAATCCGCGAAAAGCTCAACTCCTTCCTTAACACGGATATGATGCAGGCGCTCAAAAAGTGTATCCGCGTTAAGCCCCCGATCAACCGTACAAACCTGATGACCAAGAACCCGAACTACAAAGCGGGTCTGGATTTGTTCACATATCTCAACTCGTACAAGAACCCCGGCTACGAGATCGTCGGCCGTGACTTTACGGGTAATATGGACGCCGCGACCAAGGAGGGCGTTTACATCTCCCTGGGCTTCCAGCATTTTATGATGTCCATCGCGACAAACCCGCAGCTGCTCGATCACCTTGAGCGCCGCTACGAGGAAGAAAACGCGAGACTTGACGCGGAGGATGACCTCGCTACCGAGGAAAAGAAGCGTCTTGAGCTCGCCAAGATCGAGGAGATCCGCAGGGAAGAGATGAAGATCCGCCTGCAGGAGATCCGCGAGCGCGAGAAGATAATCCGTGAGCAGAAGGCTCAGATCGAATCGCTCAAACGCGAGATAGAAAAGCGCGACAAGACCATCGAGAGCTTGAAGAGCTCCGTCAAAGCGCTTGAAGAACAGGTCAAAGATCTTGAAGCTAAGCTCCAGAAGCTCAAGGCAGAGCTTCTCAAAGCGAAAGAGCGTATCGCCGAGCTCGAAGCCAAGGTCGCCGAGCTTGAAGCCCGCATAACCGAGCTTGAGGCTCAGGTAGCGGCTCTTGAAGCAAAGGTCGCCGAGCTCGAGGCGGAAAAGGCTCAGCTCGAGGCGAAGGTTGCCGAACTCGAGGGTATCATCGAGGAGCAAAAGGCGAAGATCGCCGAGCTCGAGGGTATTGTCGAGGAGCAGAAAAAGCGTATTGCCGAGCTCGAAGCGTACGTTGCAGAGCTTGAAAAAATCAAGGCTGCCCTTGAGGCGAGCGTAGCGGCTCTTGAAGCTGAAAACGCCGCTCAGAAGGCTACTATCGAGGCTCACGAGGCGACGATCGCTCAGCAGAAGGCGTCTATTCAGAATCTCGAAAGTGAGATTTCGAGCGCTAAGAGTGAGATCGCTTCCCTTAACGCGACTCTGGACGAGCGCAATCAGACGATCGCCAACCAGTCTGCGCAGATCGACGGACTTAACTCGAACGTCGCGTCTCTTGAAGCCGACCTTGCGAACGAGAAGCAGGCTCGCGCAGATGAGGTAGCGGGACTGAACCGTCAGTACGCCGATGAAAAAGCAGCGATCTCCGCGGCTCACGCGAAGGCGCTCGCCGATTCCGACGCCGCTCACGAAGCCGCCGTTAAGAAGCTCAACAACGAGCATTCCGTGGCGCTTGAAAAGCTGAGAAAGCAGTGCGACGCCGATAAGGCGAAGATTCAGAAGGACGCTGACGCAAGAGTCAAGAACGCTCAGAAGGAAGCCGACAAAAAGGCAAAAGCAGAGATCAAAAAGCAGGTCGATAAGGCTCAGGCAGAGGCGAAAAAAGCCGCCAAGAAAGCCAACGAGACTGCCGCTATGTATAAGAAAGAGCTCAAAATCGAGAAGAATAACGAGTCGATGTTCCGCTTCGATTTCGCTCTCGGAGCTCTGGGAGCGCAGGCGCTCATGGCGGGAGCGGTCGGAGATATCTCCGCTCTCCCGAACAGCGACAAGATCTCCTGCGTATATATTGTTAAGGACAACAAGAAGATCACCGTCTACAACGGTTCTCACAATAAGCTTGAGGTTGTCAAGAATCTCCGCGGCGCGTCGGATTTTGACGCCGCCAAGGATGTCGTCCTCGACAGTCTCAAAAAATCAAATAAATCGGTTGCTTATCTGACCTATAAAACAGTCGATAAGCTCTATATGAACAGCTTTGCCGAATTCCTCAAATCCGACGCGGGATTTGATACGGCTCAGGTTTATCACAACAAATCACAGAGAAGCGGCAAGTCCGCGATAGGTATTTACTTCTACCGAGGTTAAGCTATGTTAAAGAGAGCGGCGCGGCCCCCGAGGCGGCTGATGATCACAAAAAACTTAATATTGATGGTCGTCGCGGTCGTGATCGTTTTCTTGGCTGTCTACGCGTGGTATGCCAACACCTCATCTGTTACCGCTTCGGGAACGACCGTCAGCGCGGCAGACCCCGAAAGTGTTCAGGTTGCTCGTCCGTTTAAGGGAAGTTATCCTACGTCAGCGGATTCATCCGACGCTGACTTTGATTCCTCGAAAGACGGATTTAAGGATTCGATCGACTTTCCCGATACAGGCAACATTACCGACAATATGTTCAAGGATGTTACCTCCGACGGAAAAACCTTTATCATCCCCACCTTTATTTCGGGTGAGCTTGCCGACGGCAGACGAGTTGTCAGCGACGGTGAGTGGTCGTCCGCTCTGTCAAGCAAAACAGCGCTTCACGACGATGTTGAGGGAAATGAGGAGGATTATAATTATCTTTCCACAGATTTTTATGTTCGTTCCGCAAATCCCGATGTCAAGGTGATGGCTACTTCGTATCTCAAGACAAAATCAGAAGATCTCAACAAACCGTTAACAGGCGCGGAAAGCGCGATTCGCACAAACTCCGAGAACGGAGCGGGTGTTTTCGACAAAGATTACGGTACAAACAGCTCCAGAATTTGCTCCGACGCTATCGCGGGCGCGATCAGAGTGTCGCTTGTCGGCGCGCAGGTCACAGGACACGCGCAGGTCACAGGACAGACAGGAACGACTGAAAGAACGGATACCTTCGATAATAGTCAAACCTTTGATGAAGCTTCCGCTGTTGATTTTCTCTGGCTGCCCCGTCCCGATTTGCTTTTAAATACCAGTAATATGAAGTCAAACTGGAATCTGTCCACGGGTATTACAAGCAGCAGTCCTAACGCGACCACGACCTTCCGCCACAGCTGTTATATCCCCGCGAATAATACGACAAAGGGCGTTTCTAACGAGCTTTACTATGACAGCGCTCTTAGCTCGGTAACGGGAATGACAGGCGACAGCGCCGTAGAAAACACGCGTTTCCACGCTTCAAAGTCCACTCCGTCGGGCTCGTCTTACCCGATATTGGGACAGGACGCGAATGTGAAGCCTGTAAACGTTTATTCCAATGATATGATAAGAGACGACGGAAAAAGCTATTATGTCTACAAGTATACGCTCAACATTTGGATCGAGGGCGAGGACAAGGAAGCCCGTCGTGCTCTTGATAAGGGCGAATTCTCGATACATCTTGATTTCGGCGTATAAATTCAATTAACTAAATTTTAAATATTTAATGAAAAGAGGTGAAATTATGGGTAAACTCCGCAAGAGGCTTGTTGTAGCTGTCGCTAACGCCACATCTCAGTGCAGGACTGACAGAAAAAAGATGGTTTTATCCATAGTTTCACTGTTTTTGGCTGTGACCGTGCTGATTTCTTCGACGGTTTGCTGGTACATTCTTATGCAGGCGACGGGCGATACAGGCTCTATTTCGCTCAGAACGGATAACGGTCTGCGTATCAACGACCTCGGCGAATCTCTTGAGAGCGCGGCAAAGAATTCCTACCTTCTTCCCGCTTCCTCTGTTGACGGAAGAAATATTTTCTTCCCGTCCGACGGTGACAGCTTCTCAAATCAAACCTCTGATATGATTTTCAGAACGGCTAACGCGGGCGATAAAAATTACAGCTATATTCAGTATGATTTTGAGCTTATGGCGGAGGAGAACTATACGGGTATTTATCTGGACACCTCCGAGGATCCCGACAATTCCGACAAGCCGTGCACCTATATCGGCTTTAAGAACGGAAATGAAGATTGGTCCAACAATGATGACCTTCTTAGAAAATCCCGAGCTATCCGCGCCGCGATATATTATGAAGGAATAGAAGATAACAAGCCTATCGTGTTTACTACACAGCAGGTCGCCAAGGAGACCGAGGCGGTATCCGTAATCGATAACAACGACGGCAGCTTTCTTTCCACAGATACGCAAAAGGCGGTTCCGTTCAGAAATTACAGCTACGGTCAGCGCCAGCTCGCGATAATGAACAAGGGTGAAAAGCGCAGATTCTCTCTGATAATCTGGCTCGAGGGCACCTTGGCGGAATGCACTGATGATCTGATGGGCCTGGAGATCGATATGAACTTCAAGTTTACGACCTCATGGGAGAACACAGAGGAGATCATTTTTGAGGATCAAACCACCAATCACGCGGTAGAAACGTATCTGAATGCTCATCACGACTGCGCTTTGGTTCTTTATTATGATAATCCGACACACGATATCAATAACTATAAATTCAATCTCTATAAGCGCGAGACAGGCAGTTCGGGCAATCCGCAGTGGTACTGCAATATCCCCGGTAACGCCATTGCCGATCTGGAGTTCCGAATAGTTCAGCTTTCGGATACGAATGTGCCCAAGGCGGCTGTGACCGATTCAGGTAAAAAGTATCTGTGGAATCGAACCTCACAAGACGTTTCCACATTGAACCGTGTTGACGCGACCAAATATATCGCCGATTCTGTCGGAGCGACCTCCTATGGTCACTGGTACGACGGAGCCATCGAGGATATGGGCGGCGGTCATGACATTGACGACGGCGACATTAACGACGACGATTGGTAATTAAGAAAGGAGGAGCGTTATGCGAAAGATGAATAAGAAAAACTTAATACTCTCCGTTATCGCGCTCCTTTTGGTTATGCTTGTTTCCGTCGGCGCGACATACAGCTGGATCGAGGACATCGCCAAGGTCGAGCTCAACACAACCGACAGCGAAGGCAAGAACATTCCGCTCACAGTCGGAAAGAATATCGCGGGCGTTTACGAGGTTACCAGTGATAACGCCTACATAAACCTCGGCACGGCTTGGACAACAAATTCCACAACGAATAAGCGCGAGATCAACTCCACCGTTGTTCGCACCGAGGACAGCAAGACTATCAACGGAAGCAAGGGCTATTTCTATGAGTCGGGCGATTTTCACCTGACTCCGTGTATAGGCGACGGTCAGAATTTCTATTTTCACAAGGGCGCAAGCAATTATATCGCGGGCAACCACGACAACGCCAATGTAGATTACATCAGCTCCACGATCGAGATCAGTTCGCCGACCGCGAAAACCGAGTTCTGGTTTGACGAGGACAGCATTGATTTTGACCTTTATAACGGCAGCACACAGGTAACGAATGCCGACAACTATATCCGCGTCGCCATAATCGTTGACGGAATCAAGAAGATTTATTCAAACGAGGGCAGCGGAACGAGCAACAATAAGGGCTACGATACCCTTGACAACGGAAGCAGAGCCACCAAGCACGATATCAGCAAGTTTGAGTCATACACGCATTACGCGGACGAAGAAAACGCGCAGAATCTGAGCGCCACCCGCGGCGTAAACGGCAACACGCTCTTTACCGTCGGCAAGGGCGAGACAAAGTCGGTCACCTTCCGCGTATGGCTTGAGGACAACTCGGCGGTAGCGAACGTTGACAAAGCCAACCTCAAAATGCGCCTTATCTCCTCTTGGGCATTTACTAGAAATATTACCATAGAGGATAAGACGACTAATAGCAATGAAGCCTCTTGGTTGGTTGGAAACAATTCTTCCCATAAGATTTTTTTGGCGATTCCTGCCGCAAAGGTTAATGATACTTGGGAAAGCGGAGTAAGCTACTGGCCCGTAGCTCTTTCTACCACTACGCACGAGGCGACCGTTCAAAATATCCCCGCCGTTTATAACGGAGAAAAAATGTTCCTTTACCGATGCAGAAACGAGTGGGACGGAACGATTGGCTCAGGTGATGGCTTTAACGCCAAGGTTAACGACGGTTTGGTAAAGAACGGAATGTTAGTGGACGAAGGCGGGGTCAATGCGTGGAACTTCTGGCGCACCAATTTACCCGATTCGTTCTCAGACGAGAAATATACTGTTTATGGCGGAAGCTTAGATAATTATATTCATGATATATATCGCGATAGGTTTGGTACAGATATTGACCAGACTAACCAAGGCTACGGCACTTGGGACGGAGTAAGCACGGTTGAGTTCCATTCAACGGATATTACACTAAAAGACAGCAACACAAAGCTTGCCGCTCCGGCAAAGGATTTGAAAAATCCAAAGTTGATAGTAGAAGATTACAGCGATTACTTTACTTCGGGGTATGTATATTATTCCATAATGTATTGCTATAATGTTTCAAATGGCTACTGGCGCATTTATTTGCCGACAACTTCAACAAAGATTACCTTCCATTACTGTGCTGACAACAAAACAGGCTCAGGTGACGGTTACTATGGTCATGATAGAACTTTTGGTTACAGAGTTCAGAATAGTGCAACATCCGTTTACCAATCCCAGACGATAAACTTAGATAACGGTAATTATGGAATCTATGAGCGCACTGCGTCTCAGAATATTTTTACAACCAATAACGTAGATCAATATTATGATTACTGGCGTTTCTCAGGCGCGTGGTCTGAGGGCACAACCGACGATCAGACTACGACAGCGGCTACCACTGCGGCTACTACTGCTGCGGCTCAGAATTCGGGAACTACCGAATTAACTTCAACCGCCGACTCAGACGGACTGTATATTTACGGTCAGCTTGAAGGAACAGGCAGCAATTACTTCGCAAAATTTGATAACGGATCAACTAACGGATCAAAGGTAAAGATACCGATTACAGATTCTAATGCAAATTATGTTGTTCGGTTATGCGAGAAAAGCGGATCAGACTATACCTATTACGGAGTAGATTCTAACGTACAGTATAAATCCATGACAATTGGAACAATCAATCAGCAAACGAATGTTGACAGCTCTAATGTTAATAAAGGCAGAGGGATAGTGTTCAGTGTCAATGGTAATGATACAGGTTATTTAACGATAACGTACGGCAGTAAGACGAACGATAGTATCTCGTTTAGTTGGAGCTTTACAGCTTCATAAAAAGTAAGGTGGTGAAACCATGAAAACAACTAAAAAGCTCGCGATCCTCAGCTTGGCGCTCATAATGTGTCTTTCCGCTGTTACTCCGTCGTTCTCATGGTTTACCCACAACGCCGAGTACAACGGCGAAACGCTGATAAGCAAGGGCAAGGGTATTTCTTACAAGCGCGACGACCTTCCCGTGTCCAAGGGCGGCAGCGGTATTTCGGCAGAAACCAAAGCCTATCAGATGGACGGAGAGAAAATCGCTCTTGACGCAAACCAGAACAAGCTCTACAAAACCGCCGAACACGTCAACGACGCTGTTGCCGCTGATTCAATTCAATTTTACAGAACTACATTTACAAAAACAGGAGAGGGAACCGCTTACCTCAATCTTTATCTGAACAACATCACAAACCACGTTGATGTTAAGGTCGGCGCGAATTACCCCACGGTAAACGAGCAGTCCACAGGAAAGAGCGAGCGCGAGGTCGTTCCTAATCCCGCTATGCGCATCTACTTTGAACCCCGTGACGCCAAGGGCTGGGACGGAGATTACATGTACCTCTACGCTAAGCCCGTCGGCGGAAGCTATCCCTCGTCAGGAACAGCTATGACTAAAGCGGACGGCTCAACCAACAGCTCTGCGACTTATTTTACAGGCAATGGCGCGACAAACAAAAAGACGTTTTTCTGTGATTTGCCGTCGACCTCCGTTACCGAGGAGTTCTTCATTTCCAAAGAGTCAACTTTTGCGAACGCATCGAATTTCAAGCGTACCCGTTCGTTCTCCTCTTATGTTCCTCAGACGGTTTACAGCCTTACGGGCTATTCCACAAACGATAACAACCTCTATGCCGCGTGCGAGACCCGCATCGAGGACGGAGCGATGTCCGTTCCCTATACCCTCAAATCCGTGACCGCGTCAGCGGGCGGAACCGTATATGTCAGTCTGCCGAGGGGCTACAAGGGCTGTTCCGTCGACTATTCGATGGAAGACAGTGATAGTGACCATTATGATCTTCAAGAGCAGTCGGGCTTGCTGACCATTACCGATCAGGGTACTAATCCGATAACCACGACCGTTACAGGTACGGGTCTGGGAGATACCGTGTCTTTTAACACGACCGTAAGATTCAACAGCACGACGGACAATATCCCGATCTGCCGCAATATCAAGGTCGCGCAGGATGAAGAGGTAATCGTTGAATGGTATATCCGCAACGATACAGGTGCCTCGGTTTCCTTCAACGCGAGCAACCTTTACGTAACCTATTAATAATGAAAAAAAAAGAAAACAAGCGCAGCGTGTTCCGCATAATCAAGAACACGCTGTTTGTACTCATATTGGTAACGCTGGTCGCGGTTATCGTGACCACGATAATAACACGTATCAACGGCGAGACCCCGTCCCTGTTCGGCTACTCGATGTTCCGCGTAAGCACGGGCTCAATGGCGCCCGAGCTTCAGGTCGGCGACGTAATTCTGATCCAAGATACCGACCCAATGACCCTCAAGGCAGGCGATATCATCACCTATGACGGCAAAGAGGGCGACTTCGCGGGCAGGATCGTCACCCACCGCGTAGTGAAAGCGCCCTATAAGGACGGCAAAGAGACCTATATCCTTACCAAGGGCGACGCGAACTCGCTCAACGACCCAAAGGTAAACGTCAAGGACGTTCGCGGCAAGCTTGTGGTGAAGGTGGATATCCTCAAGGGGCTGTATAATTTCTTCATTACGCCGTGGGGTCTGCTCACCATCATCGCGCTGGTCATTCTCGCGTTCTTCAATGAGATCGTGATCTTTGTCAAGTCGCTGTTCGGGATCGGCTACGAGCCCGAGCCCGAGGAGAGCGTCGAGGAGATCATCGAGCGCTATCAGAGAGAAAACGCCGAAAAACAGGCGGAGAAAGAGGAGGAAGAAAAATGAAAAAGCTGATCTGCGTCGTTGCGGCGCTTGCTCTTATGCTGTCAGCCCTCGCGGGCTGCGCCAACCGCTACGACAAGGCGCCATCGGAATATACCAAAATCCGCTGGATAACACCCGATTACAGCTTCAGCATCTATCCCTCCAAGGAGTGCACGGGCAGCTATAAGTTCGGCGAAACCACCTATTCCATCAAGGCGGAGTTTGAGACCTCGACCGTCATCGTCCGCGACGCGGGCAACAAGTACACCCGCCTGTTCATCGCGGACTGGATGTATAAGGACGACGACCTCTATATTTACAATATAGATTACAACACCAAGGCGTATAAGGAGTTCGAGACCAACTACTCCGAGTTTTACACTCTTTCACAGGAAAAGCTCTGAGCTTACGCTTTGATGTGCAAATTCACCATATTAAAAATCAGCAATCGCAAATCGCCCTATTAAGGGCGATTTTTTATTGTGAGATATCGCAAAAATTCGGCTCTGCTTTTGTGCAACCTCACGAATTTTAAAAATATTGCACAAAAATAATTGTTTAATGTTGTTGCGGAAAAATATTTATGTTAAACTTACTATATATAACTATGGGTAGCTATGCCCTTTTGGCGGTCAAACGGCAAAAATAGCAAATACTCCCGCATCTCGGAGGTCTTTATTATGAAAACAAGGTTAAGAAAAATCTCAAAAAGGACGCTCTCAACACTGCTCTCGCTGTTGATAATCCTCTCCACTATTATGGTGGGGACTATTTCCGCGCGCGCGGCGGTTCCATCAACTGTTTATTTTATTCCGACTTCCGATTGGCGAGGATCAAGCGCACGGTTTAAAGCGAATTTTAATAATAATGGTAGTAGCTGGTCAGCTGTTTTAATGACGGAAATAGATTCTACTAATCATATTTATTCCGCGACGGTACCTTCGGGAAAAAATAAAGTCCAATTTCTGAGATGGGGACCTACAACAGATGACAAACAGTGGAACTATTCAAGCAATTTACCAATGCCCACTAACGGAGACAATATGCTCACATTGGACAGTGGTTGGAATAATATAGGCGGAACATGGTCGTACTATGACCCAAGAACGCCTTTAACAACACCAACCATCACTATTGGCGGACAGAGCTCAAGCTTAACAGTAACCAGCGGACAATCAACGACAGTAAGTATTACAAACTGGAACTCTTTTTCAAGCTCTATTTCGGCAGGATATTGTACTTTAGCGCTTTATAAAGGAAGCACTAAAATCGGAGATAATATAACAACTCAGAACACATCATACACTCTCACAGAAAGCGGAGATTATTCCGTTAAATGTGAGCCGACTGCCAGTACACAAGCGACGTATTCCGAGTCGGAATCAACTAAGGTATCTGTTACGGTAAATCGCACTACTACTCTTTATGTAAAAAAGACAATAGCGAGTTCTTCTCCGAATTTTACTCACGCGTATATCTATAAAGATGGAAGCGCTCATCTTGTTGATTGGGTGGGCGAAAATATGACCAATGATTCGGATTGGTCTTCGGCAGGCAATTATTACAAACGAGTTTTTACGAATGACTGGACAGGATTCTATATTATTCTTAATGTAGGAAGTGACTCCTCCAAGACAAGCGATATGGCAGCTTCTTTGGCTACCGGAACGTCGTATTATATTGATTCCGCGTCCAGCGGAAGTGCTGTGAGCGCAACTGCCGGTGAACCGAAGTTTACCAGCTTATCGGCTGCGGTAAAGGGTTCGGTAGACGGCTCTACATTTAATACAACAATTACAGGCACGGCAACAATCAGCGCGGATAATGTAGTTCAAGGATCTTCGGTAAATGTTAGTGCTCCGACAATAAGCGGATATACATTCTATCGCTGGTATTCTTCAAAAGGTTCTTTCGGCAGCAATACAACCGCGTCTACGACCTTTACGCCTACGGATAATTCTGCTCAGGCAGTAGCAAGATATAAGAAACAATATACTTTCTCAGGGACGAAAAACGGAACAGGAGACGGTACGTTGACCGTTCCGAGCGGAACAAAACTTGCGGGAGACTCTCTCTCTATTTCTGTTGCGCCAAATGCTACTTCGGATTTGACAGCTTTCACTGTAAATGGTGTTAACAAACTTTCTTCCGTAAGTAGCGGAACATATAATTTTACTGCTTCATTCAGCACTACCACAGCTATTCCTGTTGTTGCAACCTTTACGGCAAAATCTTACGCCATCACCCCCTCGGCCACTCACTGTACGGTTACGGCGGCGGCGACAGCGGCGTACGGCAGCACGGTCAACTTTACCGTCGCGGGCGAGGACGCTTCCTACAATATCGACTCCGTCACCGCGACCTACACTGATTCCTCGAGTGTTTCCCACAATGTGAGCGTCTCGGGCAGCAACGGCTCCTATTCCTTCACTATGCCCGCGGGTCCTGTCAGGATCACCGCGTCCGCGTCAAAAACTCCGCACAACGTTACCGTAACAAAGAGCACGGGCGTTGTCAGCTACGTTGTAGACGGCGTAACCTATAACGCGAGCCAAGTATTCAGCGTGAGCGAGGGCGATCCCTTCACTATCACGAGCGTCACATATTCAACGGGCTACGAGGATAGCGGCAACACTCTCAGTATAGCCAGCGTTCTTGACGCTACGACCATTACGCTGACAGGCAGCAAAATCAATTACAATGTAAACAAGGCGGCTGCTTCGAACGGTTCCTTTACTGTTACCAAGAACGGCTCGCAGATTACCACGGCGAATTACGGAGACACAGTCGTGATCAATCCCTCGCCTAACCCTAACTATGAGATAGCTTCCGTCTCGTACAACGACGGCTCCGATCATCCTGTATCACTCTCGGGCGGCACATACTCGTTTACAATGCCCGCGCACGATGTTACGGTCACGGTGACATTTACCGAAACGATGCATACCGTTACGGTCGTTTCCGAGAACGCAAGCAAGGGTACTGTTGAGAGCGGTTCCGTTTCGGCAGGCGGCGCAACTTGGGTAACCCTGCCCACAGCGACTCCCGCTTCGGGCTATTCGTTCTCGACATGGGAGATCACCTCGGGCTCGGGCGGTTCTCTCCAGAGCCCCACATCTTCCTCGGCGGCGAAGGTCAAGACAACAGGCAACATTACCGTCACAGCGAGGTTTGTTGAGACGATGCACACCGTTACAGTGACGGCTCAGGCGCAGGGTTCAACCTCGCTCGGTAAGGTTACTCCGTCCTCGGGCAGCGCGGGAGCGAGCACAGGCTTCTCCGCGACCGCTACCGCTTATAACGGCTACGCCTTTAAGAATTGGACGGGCTCGAACCTCACATTTACCCCCAACTCCGAGGCCACGACTATCACAGCCTCTGACGCGGGAACAGCGACGGCGAATTTTAAACCGACAGTATATTATCTCGATATAACGAACTCAAGCGATTATAAGGTTACGGGCGGAAGATATGCGGCGTATTTCTGGGTCAGCTCAAACACCTCCCAAAACAAATGGGTCGATATGACGCAAGTTTCTAACGAGGATTATATTTATAAAGTTACGATTCCTACGGATCACAGCTATGACAGGGTGATTTTCTGCCGTATGAACGGCGGAACCACCGCGAATAACTGGGATAACAGGTGGAATCAGACTGTTGATATTACGATCGCAAATCCCAAAAACAAGTATAATGTTACAGAAAAAAATAATAATGGAAACTACACAGGTTCTTGGGACGACAATGCCTACATAGCCGATATTACTTACGCGGTAAGCATCACCTCGGGTGCGGGCGGCTCGGTAGAGTTCACTCCCGTCGCGGGAGGAACCGCCACAACTATCAGCGCGGGTAATACGACCTCGGTACAGATCGGTTCCGTTGCCAAGACTCTCGTCGCGAAACCTGCCGACGGCTACAAGTTCACGGGCTGGACTCTTTCAGCAAATGTTTCCATAGCGGATTCGCTGACCACGGCATCCACAACGGTCACTGCCGAGGGAACAGGTATTATTACCGCCTCTTTCGCGAGAGTAACTCACGCGATCAATATCGTCAGCGGTGCTACGTTTACGGCGACCGCTTCCCCCGCGAGCGGCTATTACGGTGAGTCCTCTACGATTTCTGTTTCGCCTAACGCTGGATACAGAGTCACGGGCGTCACGGCTACTTGGGCGGCGGGCTCTAAGGCGGGTCAGAGTGTCACGGTAACAGGATCGGGCAACAGTTGTTCGCTTACTATCCCCGCGTACGGCGAGGAATCCGCGATCAATGTTACGGTATCGGTCGAAGCGATAACTCCCGTACTCAACGTTTATTACGCGAACTCCGCTGAATCGCATACAAATGTAACATCAGGCCCCGCCTCGACAAGCTCGACCGAGAGCGAGACTTTGACCTTCTCCAACGCAGGTTCATATCCCACCTCGACCCCCTTCCAGATAATAGACGGTTCAACCGTTCTTGTGAGCGGTACGGCGGGAAGCGCGACAGCTACCACCCGGACGCTTGACCCGGGAACTCATTATCTCAAGGTCAAGGCGACGCTCGACGGCGTTGAGCTCACGTCCGAGACAATTACCTTTACGGTTTATGAGAGCGTGAATATTATCCTTCAGCAGCCCTCGTACGGCGGCGTCGCGAAAATCAGTTATAAAGATGATTACGGCGCAACCAAGGAAAATGTTTCGACAGCGGGCACCTACCCCGCGGCAAAGGGAGAAACCGTAACGGTCCAGAAGAACAGCGGCGCGGGAACGCTCTATAAGGTCAACGTTAACGGCACAGACCATAACGCCGCAGGCTCCCCGATGAGTTATTCCTTCACCATCAACGAGGAAAGCACGGTCAAGGCTCTGTTCAGAAGCGACTGGCAGCTTCCCGGTTCGTTCAACTCCTGGACGGGAACCAGCAACTACTTTGTATATACAGACACCGAGAACGTACTCCAGACCGAGGTGAATCTGTCGGAAAGCCAGACCACAGGCTATACCTTTAAGGTTTACAACAGCAACGGAAGCAAGTGGTACAGCAATACGGGAACCTTTACCGACCGCACAGAGGACAGCAGCGGAAACCACAACTGGTGGACGTTTAACGAGAATAGTAATTCAAATCAGAACTGTACGATAAAAACAACTACGTCGGGTTATTACAAGTTCAAATGGAACACCTCTAATAACAACTTTAAGCTCCAGGTCGATATGCCGCGCAAGCTGCATAACATCACCTATACGGGAGATAACCTCGCTCAGTGCAGCCACACAGGTAACGCTCAGGAGGCGTACAAGGACGATGTCACCTTTACCGTAACTCCGAACGAGGGATATCGTATCGAGAGCGTAACGATCAACGGTAATGTTACGGAGCCTACCTCAGTGACAAACGGTGTGGGCACTTATACCTACCGTATGGTTGACAGCGATATCACCATTGATATTGACATTTACAGAATAAGCAACCTTACGGTGAACATCAACGAGGGTATCAGTCAGATAACCGCGGCGGTGACCGCGCCCAACAGCCACGTAACAAACTATACCTTTACCACAACAGGTACCATCGAGGTTTCTCAGGGCTCCACGGTCGCGTATGTCGCGTCTTATGAGGCTTACTGGGGCTATGGTTTCCACAACGACACGGCGGTCACGCAGCAGATCGACAACGATCATAACTATTCTCAGACGATAGCGGCAGGCGATAATGAGTTTGACCTCGTCGCCAAGATCCTCTGGCGCTTAAAGGGCTCTTTCTCGGCTCCCGACGCGGAGGTGAATTCCACAGCCTGGAAAAACAGCTGGTATGGAAATTACGACTTTACGGATAACCCTGCTACGGAGTCAAATATTAAGGACGGTAAGGTTACCCTTAATCTTGATGCGAGAAAAACCTATAAGTTCAAGCTTTTCGCGGGCGAGAAGGACGGCAATGACGACAAGATGTACAGCAACAGCGGCGATATCCGTCATGATACCATGGGCAATCCCTGGACGTTCGCGTATAAGGACAGCAACAATACAGTCATTCAAAACTGTACGCTGGAAACTACCGTAGCGGGCGCCTACACCTTCTACCTCGATTGGTCGGATAGTAATATCCCGAAGATTCAGGTTGAGTTCCCAGCTCAGAGCATTACCTATACCGAACAGCTTGAGGGCGGCACCGCTACCTCAACGATCACTCATCTTACCTTTAACGAGGATTATCATCCCACAACAGATAAATATCACGCCAGCGACAGCAATGGCACCGCGGACAAAACAATAACCATCAAGGTAGCCGCGGCAAATACCTATAAGATCACAGGCGCGACCTATACCTATATTCAGGCGGGACAGACCGTTACAACGACCGCTAACGCGACTCTTACAAAGCCTACGGTCACCAATTCCACCTCCGCGCCGTATTATTATACGATTACCTTCACCCTGCCGCGTGACAATGTCGCGGTCAACATAGTCTATCGTAAGCACGACCAGCAATCGCTCTCCTATACTGTCGGCAATTCAGGCACAAAGGCGGGCTTCTCGGCTGTGTTTACAGACTCGGAGGGTACAGCGAAAACCGAGTTTACCATCGGCGAGACCGTCTACATCACCGCTACCTCGCCTAACGAGTACTATCGAGTTACAAACGGTAACTTTAACTCGACAAGCTCGAATTCTATTAAAGCGAAGAATTCAACGTTCACCGCCGCGAGCAATGTATATAAGAAGGCGTTTGTCATCACGGCGGATACTCCGTCCGCGACCGTGCGCTTCACGCTTGCGGCCCCGACGGCGTCGCCCACAGCCGCTTACGGAACAGCAAACGCGGGCAAGCCGCTTGACGTTTCATCTTTCTTCTCGTTCACAGCGACGACCGACAAAACTTACTGGATCACAACAGTAAGCGGCAACTCAACTCCCGCGCAAGCGAATGTTTATGCCACCAATACCACAGGCAGCTTCACTGCGCCGTCGGGTATCGGAACATATTACGTTATCGTAAAGGCGGAGAACAAAAAGCATAACGCGGACAGCGTTACCTTTAACAACGGCGAGCTGCCCTCCGCAGTATTCGCGTGCGTTGAGCTTGACGTTCACTACGCTACCCTTAAGATAAACGTATATCTGGAGGCTCACGGCAACACTCTGGCAGAGGGAGCCACCGTCAGCGTTGTTGACGACAGCGGAGCTCCCAAGCCCAGCGATGAGTCGGGTAATTTATACAGATATCCTCTTACTCAGAACCTTTCAACTAACGGCAGCACCTCGCTTTACATCAAGGAGAATATGCCGATTCCCGATAACGGCGCCGACGTCAAGGTCAAGATCACTCTTGCCGCCGCCGACGGCAGCCTTCAAAGCGAGACGGCGACAATCTCCTATTCAACGTATCTTGCCGGTGCTTCTGAAGACACCCCCGCCTGCGACCTTTGGTTTGAGGTCACGAACCCGACTAAGGTGGAGCTAAAAGCCGTAGAAGGAAACACGACCTCTACACAGGTAGCTTCGGATAAGCAGCGCATCTATATAAAGAAGAACAAAAACTGGACTTATTCGGGCGACTGGGCGAGTCTATATATCTACGCGTGGAAATCAGGCAACGGTCAATTCCCTTCTGACGGATACGGGAAGGCCCACGACAGCGGAGATAACGCCAATAAATTCCATTATATAACGCATTCGGGAGACTACTACTACTATTACTTTGATTTGGATAAGTCGTTCAAGGATTTCCTTGTAATGGGATATAATGGTGACTTCAAGGGAAAGACACCCGATACAAAGATAGGTACGAGTAACTGCTTTATCCTGAACAACGGAACGCTGACCGCGACGGATAACGCCGCCGTTCCCGATATCACATCATATTACAGCAGCGTACAGTTTAACGTCTCCGACGGACCACAGCAGATAAAGCCCACAGTTACCGAGGGCGCGACCCTGACGGTCAAAACTCCGCCCGACGGTACTTATGTCACTTATGATAACAACACGGGAATGCTCACTCCCGTCGGCGCTTCGGGTGATACAAGCATTACGTTCACGGTAACAGGTACCGCGGGCGACACCAGAGAAGTGACTACAAGCATATCGGTATCCAACGCGGAAAAGCCCAATCACATTTACTTTATGTCGTACGAAAGCTCCGAGACGACTGTCACGATCCCCAAGCTTGACACGAATAGCGACAGCATCCTCGACGCAAGCCCCGCGACCTTCACGGCAAACGGCGTGCAGACTCGTCTTACAGGCGTAAAAGCGGGTACGGCGTTTGACGGAGCGGGTATTTGGACGATCAGCAACGATGATTCCGGCGACAAGCTGAACACGGTAAAAATCAAGTACGCCAAGGCAAGAGCAAGCAGCGATTACAGCAATATCAGACTTACGGCAACAGTCGCTCATACCAGAGCAGCAGAAAACAACTACCGCCGCTTCGGCTTCAAGCAATGGAATAACGCGGCAGATGATTCGCTCTATTCAAACAAAAGCGACGCCGAGCTTGTTGTCGGAACGGATTACAAGCTGATTTACGAGATTTATCAGTATACCGAAATAACGATCACTTATAATTACTATACCTACAAGACGCACCGTGACGACGGCGAGTATAATTTCTATGATACCGATTGCCTTGCTCACGAGTCTGTGGGTGACAGCGCGTTTGGTAATTGGCACGAGAGTAAGTCATATAACGCTGTTTACGAATACCGCGGAAATGATTTGAATAATGCGGATCTGACCTCGGAAATCAATAGCTCAAACCAAGAAAAGCTTGAAACCGCTATTTTGAAAGAGCTGCGCAATATCACCAACGAGTACTATGACTATGAGCTTCCCTCGGATCCCGTGATCAACGTTACCGATCAGGACACAAGCTCTTATACTCTGAGCATAAACGTAACTCTGAAGCATACCCCGAAGGTTTATGATGTAAGAGTAAAATCAGCGTCTTCCGAGGTCGCTCGGATCAATACCGTAAACGGAACTTACATAAATCCCGCAACGGCGACAAACGACCAGAAAGCTGATCTCCTCTATTATCAGAGTCAGCTGGAGCTTGATTACGCTAAGCTCAGCGCTCGAAGCGCCGCGACAGGACTTTCAAGCGAAGCGAACGCGGAGTACAAATGGAGCGTATGCCAGGAGCCTTGGAATGCAACCTCTCCGCCGACAACAGGCTTTATGCTTATGCAGATCGGCAACTCCTACAAGTTCCGTGTAACCACCGAGAATATGTTTATCAAGGTGGAAAACAAGGGCAACAGCGACACTGTTTCAAAGTGTGATTCGATCGTGTCCTATATGGGTCATACTCTGCAAAAGACAACCGTCAGCGGAACAACCAGCGAAAAGCTCTATCAGAACTTCTATCTTGTAGATCATTTCGATTCGTCAATGGAAATTGACGGAGTATCTGATTATTCGGAAGTAAAATTCGTCGGCGGCGGCGGAATCTATTACTCGGTCGATCCCGAAACAGGAGTACCGCTCAAGGCTGATATCACTTCTCAGAATATCGCGACGGAAACATCGGGAGTATATTCGCTGAATAAAACCAAGGTCGCCGATATAATCCTCAACCGAATTCGCGGCGAAGAAACTGATTCCGCCAAAGTCAGGCAGAAATTCGGAACAGAGTTACCCAGAGAGGCATACAAGATCAACAATGTTTCCACAGGACTTGTGTTCAAGTATACTCCCTATGAGAAGTACGACAGCACAAACAAAAAGTATAACAAGAATACCGATGTATTCCGTTATTCACGGGTACTCGGAGGATATCAATATGTTTATTCGCTTGGAATGGAAAACGAGTACAAGAACAGAAACAAAAATCTTCAGTTCTTCTCCTATTACATTTATTCATATGTGACCTATTCCGCGGATGAAGCGATAACCAATTACAGAGTGGTTATCTCCGACAATTCCTCCACGGTTCCGACATACGTTGATTCAACGCATTAATAACCAAAAAATTATCCCGAAGTCGAATTCGGCTTCGGGATATTTTGATAGAAGAGGATAACTATGAAGAAATACAAAAAACTAATTTCTTTGATTATTACGACAGCGCTGATTTTGACTGTGATATCCACGGCGGCGGTCACGGTTTATGCCGCTGAGATATCTGTGTCAAGCTGTGAGGAGCTTGTCTCTGTGTTGAACTCAGGCTTGAGCGACTCAACGACCGTGAAGCTCACCGCGGATATCTCTGCAAACAGCGATATAGAGCTGAAAAACGCGTCAAAGGCTACCCTCGCTCTCAACGGACACACACTCTCTCTTGGCGATAATCATTTGAAATTAACAGACGTAAGCGGTTTGACCTACATTGTCGGGTCTGAAAGCTCCGCTGTCGGCGGCAAAATCGAGGCGAACGGCGACGCGGTGATTTTCAGCGGCACGGCAGGCACGCTGACGGTAGGCAATAATGTGACCATAAGCTCCGCGAACGGAAACGGCATTGTGAACGCGACAAGCGGACGCTCAATGACGCTTACGGGAGTAAAAATATCCGCGCCCAATGGCTGTGGTGTGCTGCTGACATCAAACCAAAACTTGGTATACAGCGCCAACGAGATTCAATCCGCTGATAAAAGAGCGTCGTCACTTTTGATCAATTTTGATAATTACAATATTTTTACGGATATCTCCGCAAAAAAATGTATTGCGGTTTCGGTTTTGGAAAACGCCACAGCATATAACGTCAATAAGTCAGGAGTTAAAGCTTCCGTTACTCTGAGATACGGAGCTCTGCTGAATGGCTCTGAGGCTGTAATCGGCAGAAACGATGAGCATTTATACGTTACAGGCGACAATATAAGCTACGGGCTTTACTCAGAGAATATCAGCGCCGATTACGGCGTTGCGATCAACAACAGTTACACGCTCCTTCGTGACGGAAAAATGTTTGCGGTCTTTAATAAATCCGATATCGGTAGCGTTGACAGCGAGGAAAGTCTGGCTCAGGCGTTGCAATCAGGTGGAGCGTATTATATTAAGGATGATTTTACGGTTTCGGGCAATACTTCAATAACAGCGGCCGCTGATACCGTGCTTGAAGGTCAGGGTTACAAAGTAACCTTTAACGGCAGCGGCACATATCTCAGCTGTGAATCGGGGATAGATTATCAGCTCACGATTTCAAACTTAAGTCTTGACGGCGGCAACAGTGTTGACAGCTTTTTCGGCAAGACGGAGTCGGATTTGAACGTTCGCGACGGAAATATTTATTTCTACGGCTGTGATTCCGATAATTTCATTAACGGAGCGCTGTCTTTCAACTACAAGCTCAGCGCGGACTGCGTCCTCGGGAACACTTTTGAGGTGAACGAAGGCGAAAAGATCGAGGTTGACCTCAACGGCTTTACCGTTACGGCGCCTTCCCCCGCGTTTTCGGTCAGCGGAAGCCTGACGATCAAGGACACACAGTCGGGTGGTAAGGTCATTTCTCAAAACCCGATCGAAAAGTCCGTCAACGGCTCGGTCAAGGTTTACGGCGGCGTTTTTGACGCGCCGATCTATGATTATACCGCTACGGACACGAGCGTGTTCAACATTCGCAACAATGACGGGACCGACGGAGTATATTCTGACGCGAGCGTGCTCAGAAGCGCGGTTACTAAGGGCGCAAATGATGTTTTCCCGTACGATTCTCTCTCGAATCTCGAAACTCTCGGGATCGAGGAAAAGATAACGGGCAACCTCAAGACAAACGATATTACGGCTCAGGGAATCAGAGTTGTCACCGTTGTCAACGAGGGTCTGCTCAAGTCGTCAAACATCGCCGATTACGGCTATCTGGTCGCAAGGCTTGATAGCGACAGAACGATCGGTGAGCTTGATTTTAACCGCCTCAGAGTAGGAGTGTGGAACGGTGAGAAGCGTATCTCCTGCGTCAATTCCTCAAACGGACTGTCGGGAGATTACGGCACCTATGAGGCGGACACACGCTACAAATACGTCACACTCGCCGTCAACGGAATGGAAAGCGGAGATAAGATCGTAGCGCGCTTCTATATCAAAACCTCAAACGGAAAATACTACTACGCTAATTACAAAACCTACGGAGGGATTCTCGCCGAGTATAAGGGTTAGTAACGAAAAAAAGCTGCCGTGATCGGCAGCTTTTATGTTATTCCTTCAGTAATAATCAACCGTTTTTTGTTGATCAGTCATCGTTTTCTTTGTCGGTTCCGAGCCTGCCTTCAAGGTCGCGGATCCTCGCTTCAAGATCCTTTTCCTTTTGTCTGGCGGATTTTCTGTTGATGATCAAAATCAGAGCCGCCACCGAAAAGAAAAACACGACTCCGACAAACGGCAGTGTTTTTATGAAAAAGCCGTAATCCTTTTTCGCGTCGACAAATTCGGGATCGATAGGCTCCTCGGTCGGGGGAGACGCGGTCGCGGCTTCCTTTGAGCTGACCGCGGATTTTGTCCTTGAGCTCTTTGAAACGGTCTTTTTTCTGCCCGATCTGCTCTGATAGTAGGAGCTTCCCCGCGACGCCTTTGTCGCGGCTTTTATTTTTACCGTTTTCGCCTTCGGCGGAGTAAAATTCTTTACGTTCTCATCAACAAAATCATATGGAGTGACCTTGATAGAGGTGTCTGAATCGCCTGTCTTTTTGTATTTTATCGTCAAAAGCAGCGGCGTGTCCGAAAGCTTTATCCCGTTCTGATACAGAAAGATCGCCGTCGTTTCGCCTTTGTCGTCGGCTGATTTTGCCCTTCCGCCCGCAATTTGACACTCGGAGCTTCGTACCTCAATCTCGTTCGGGTCGTAGCTCAGCTTGAAGCTCGCCGCCGTGAGGGTTTTGTCGGATTTTACCGCGATATCCACGGTGAAAAGCCTGCCCTTCGCGACTTCAATATCGGGGATTTTCAGCTCTGATGATAAAGAAAAGGCAGCCTCAGCGCAGAATGCTCCGAGGAAAATCATCAGAATCAAAAATTTTCCCGTAAATCCAATCACTCTGTTCATTTCGGTTACCTTTTTCTTGTCAGTTATCCAGTAAGATTCCGTTTACCTTTGAGTTGACGGCGTTGTAAACCGCCTTGCCCGTCGCCGTAAGCTTGATGTTGCCCGTACGGTTGGAGCAAAGAACAACGAGCTCTTCGGTTTCGGTGTTGATATAGGCGTAAGATGAGTGGAGGCTTGTGCCGCCGATCGAAAACAGATTTCTGCCGTCGTGCTTAAAGCCGTAGCCGTAATTAGTGCTGAACCCCTCGATTTCGTCGATAATATTAGTTTTTGTCAGGGAGTTCTTGATGATAGCGTCAAAGAAGCGCGTCATATCGCCGATGACCGAGGTCACGCCGAATGACGAGAACATAAAATCATAGTTATTGAAAAGCGGAGTGGTGTTTTCGTCGCGCCATTCTTTTTTGTCAACATTATAGCCGGACAAAGGACGCTTGGAGGACACGACCTCAGTCTTTGTCATTTTGAGCCTGTCAAAAATGTTCTTCTGGATATAATCCTTGTAGCTTTCGCCCGAGACCTTCTCAATTATCAATCCCAGCAAATAGTAGTTGGAGTTAGGATCGCTCTTTTCTCCCTCTGTTCCGTGATCAAGGATATGCTCGCGGATCAAGCCTTTTACGTCGCCGCCCGAGTTTATCGTCTCGGCGAGTTTTTTATAGCTTTTTTGGTCATTTACGATCTCAACAGCGTAATTTCCGAGGTCGACCTCAAAGGACAACAACTGATCGACAGTGGTTTTTTTGAGATAAGAGCGCTTTGGGGTAACTTCAAAGAAGTTATCGAGCGTGTCGTCCAGCGAGAGCTTCTTCGCGTCGGCGAGCTGAAGCGTCGCGACGCCCGTGATATTCTTGGTAAGCGAGCTGAACTGATATCGGGTTGAGCTGCCGATCGTTTTCTTTTTGTCCTTGCTCTCAAAGCCGCGGTAGTCATCGTAAATAACATTTTTGTTCAGGCTGACAAACGCTCCTCCCGAGAAATCGGCTTCATCAAGAGCGCTGTCGATCTTGTCTTTTACATCCTCAAGCTGAGAAGCGCCGAGGGTTATTTTTTTTACGTCCACCGTTTTCTGCTCGGAGCAAGAGGCGAAGGAGGCGAGCGAAATCAGCGCCAGAAACGCGCAGATGAATTTTTTAATCATTTTTAAGAACCTTTACGATTTCGCTGATATACATTTTGTGATAGTCGTTGCCCTTGTACTGCGGCAGGACCGTGTTTTCGTCAATGACGCTGTCCTTGTTCAGATCCTGAGCGTAGAGCTTGCGGCAGATGAAAACAAGCTTTGCCTCGGCAAAGTAAGGAGCCTTCTCATCAAAAATAGGGGTAAAGCCGCATTCCTTGACCTTGTCAACGTTGCGGCCGCTCTTTGTTCCGCAGAAGGTCAGCGCCTTGCGGTATTCCTCGGGATAGAAGCTCATCGAAAAATACTCCTCGTCCTCGATAAGTCCGAAGGTGAATCTCTGCGGACGAACGAAAGCGAAGGTCACGGGCTTGTTCCACATTATTCCGACTCCGCCCCAGGAGGCTGTCATCGTGTTGCAGCCGTCGCCGTTCTTCGCGGTCAGAAGCGCCCAGTCCTTGCCGATAAGCTCAAACGGGTTCGAGGCGACCTCATAAGGGGAAATTTCCTTAAAATTTGCCATACTATCAAATCCTTTCATTGTAGTTTATTTTATCATATTAATACGGATAATTCAATATGATGTATAATTATACGATATTTAAGTATAATTATACGTTATTTTGCATAAAAATATTATAATCCTTCTATTTTTTAGCTGTTTTAAGGTCGTTTTTATTGATAAAAGAGGTAAAACAGATTGTTTTCACGGACTTTTTATATACTTTTCATAAACTTTGAATAATTATGCAAATAGGGCTTGAATTTTTCGCTTTTAGGAGTATAATGTTAAGAGTAACATTAAGGAAAACTTTTTGGAGGTAATCATTATGGCAGACAAGAAGATCAAAAAAGTAGTACTCGCCTATTCGGGCGGACTTGATACATCCATCATCATTCCGTGGTTAAAGGAAAACTACGATAACTGCGAGGTAATCGCGGTATCGGGCAACGTCGGACAGGCCGACGAGCTCGAGGGCCTTGAGGAGAAGGCGATCGCCACAGGCGCTTCAAAGCTCTACATCGAGGATCTGAACAAGGAATTTGTTGAGGAATATGTTTATCCCACAGTCAAGGCGGGCGCCGTTTACGAGGGCAAGTACCTTCTCGGTACCTCGTTCGCTCGTCCGATCATCGCTAAAAGACTCGTTGAGATCGCTCTCAAGGAGGGCGCCGACGCTATCTGTCACGGTTGCACGGGCAAGGGCAACGATCAGGTTCGTTTTGAGCTTGCGATCAAGGCTTACGCTCCCGATATGACCATCATTGCTCCCTGGCGTGTATGGGAATTCAAGAGCCGTGAGGAGGAGATCGCTTACGCCGAGGCAAAGAAGATCCCGCTCAAGATCAACCGTGAAACAAACTACTCCAAGGATAAGAACCTCTGGCACCTGAGCCACGAGGGTCTTGACCTCGAAAATCCCGCTAACGAGCCGATGTACGAGAAGGAAGGATTCCTTGAGATGGGAGTATCTCCCTTACAGGCTCCCGACGAGCCCGAGTATGTCACCATTCACTTTGAGAAGGGTGAGGCGACAGCGATCAACGGCGAGGAGATGGACGCTGTTTCCGTTGTAACAAAGCTCAACGAGATCGGCGGAAAGAACGGTATCGGCATTACAGATATCGTCGAGAACCGTCTTGTCGGTATGAAGGCAAGGGGCGTATACGAGACCCCCGGCGGCACAATCCTTTACGCCGCTCACAATAAGCTCGAGGAAATCTGCCTCGACAAGGACACCCAGCATTACAAGAGCGTGCTCGCGATCAAGTTCGCGGAGCTCGTTTACGACGGAAAATGGTACACACCGCTTCGCGAGGCGCTTTCGGCGTTTGTTGACAGCACACAGCAGTTTGTAACAGGCGACGTCAAGCTCAAGCTTTATAAGGGCAACATCATTGACGCGGGCGTTACAAGCCCCTATTCGCTCTATGATGAGGAGATCGCGACCTTTGATGAGGACGAGGTTTACAACCAGAATGATTCCGCGGGCTTCATCAACCTCTTTGGTCTGCCGATCAAGGTAAGGGCAAAAAAGGGCTTGATCAAGTAAGATAATTTCGCTTTTTTCAGGGCAGGGTAACACCTGCCCATTAAGCGGTTTTAGGGAGTATTTTTAGAGAAACGGAGATATATTATGCAGCTTTGGAAGGGTCGCTTCAAAAAGGAGCTTTCAAAAACCACCAATGATTTCAACAGCTCGATCAGCTTTGACAGCCGTATGTACAGGGAGGATATCGAGGGCAGTATCGCCCACGCGACGATGCTCGGCAGATGCGGCATCATCAAGGAGGAGGAAGCGGAGCATATCCGTCAGGGGCTCGGAGAGATCCTCGCCGATATCGAGAGCGGCAAGCTCAAGATAGATATGGAAGCCGAAGATATACACACCTTCATCGAGGGCGAGCTGACCAAGCGTATCGGCGACGACGGAAAGCGTCTGCACACCTCCAGAAGCCGTAACGATCAGGTCGCGCTCGACATCAAGCTTTACCTCAAGAAAGAGGTCGTTAACGTAAGGTCGATGGTTGAGCAGCTTATCGCGGTGCTCGCGAAAAAGGCTGAGCAGTACAGCGACACCGTTATGCCCGGCTATACTCATCTTCAGAGAGCTCAGCCGATCACCTTTGGTCATCATCTGCTCGCGTACGCGGAAATGCTTCTGCGCGACGTAAGTCGTCTTGACGACTGCCTCAGGCGTATGGATGAAATGCCGCTCGGCTCTTGCGCGCTTGCGGGAACGACCTACCCGATCGACAGGAACATCACCAAAGAGCTGCTCGGCTTTGACAGGATCACCAACAACTCCCTTGACGGCGTTTCCGACAGGGATTACTGCATTGAGTTCGCGTCGGTGCTCTCGATAATCATGGTTCACCTCAGCCGTTTCTCGGAGGAGATCATTATGTGGTGTTCGTGGGAGTTCAAATTCATCGAGCTCGACGACGCGTTCTCCACAGGCTCATCGATTATGCCGCAGAAAAAGAATCCCGATATCGCCGAGCTTGTAAGAGGAAAGAGCGGACGTGTTTTCGGCGACACAATGACCCTTCTGACAGTTATGAAGGGGATCGCGCTCGCTTACAACAAGGATATGCAGGAGGACAAGGAAGCGATCTTCGACGCGGTCGATACCGTGAAAATGTGTCTTACCGCCTTTATCCCGATGCTCGACACAATGCGAGTTATCCCCGAAAATATGCGAAAAGCGGCGGCGGGCGGCTTTATCAACGCCACTGATGTAGCCGACTGGCTCACAAAGAACGGCGTTCCCTTCCGCGACGCGTACAAGGCGACGGGCGAGCTTGTCGCGAGATGCATAGAGCTTGGCACGGACCTTGAGAGTCTTCCGATCGAGGAATATAAGAAGGTCTGCGATGTGTTCAACGAGGACGTTTACAAGGCGATCTCGCTTGAGTACTGTGTATCCCAGCGCACCGCGTTCGGCGGTCCCGCGCCCGAAAATGTAAAATATCAGGCAAACAGAATAGAGGAGTTACTTAAATGATACATGTTGGAATAGTCGGAGCGACAGGCTACGCGGGCTGCGAGCTCGTCAGGCTTCTCGCCGCTCACCCCGAGGCTGAGGTTACAGCGATAAGCTCCGTCAGCTTTGAGGGCAAGAAGATATCGGACGTATATCCGAGCTACATATACCTTAACGATATGGTTTGTGAAAGCGCCGCCGAGGTAGTCGGAAAAAGTGACGTTGTCTTTGCCGCGCTCCCTCACGGTCTGAGTCAGGAGCTGGCGGCGGAATGCAAAGAGAATAATGTGAAGTTTATTGATCTGGGCGCCGATTTCCGCCTTGAGAGCGAGGACGAGTACAACGAGTGGTACGGCGGCACCTTCCTTGACAAAAAGCTTCACGAGGAGTCGGTTTACGGGCTTCCCGAATTTTTCCGCGAAGAGATCAAGGGCAAGAGCATTATCGCGAACCCCGGCTGTTACACAACCTGTTCGCCTTTGGCTCTCGCGCCCGCCGTTGTTAACGGCCTGATCGAGATGAAGGGCATTATCTGCAACTGCGCGAGCGGTGTAACGGGCGCCGGAAGAAAGCCCAATCAGGGCAATCATTACCCCGAGCTTAACGAGGGCTTTCACGCTTACAAGGTCGCCTGTCATCGTCATACTCCCGAGATCGAGCAAACCTTGTCACGTCTTTCGGGCGAAAAGGTCACTCTTACCTTTGTTCCGCATCTTCTTCCCGTCAACCGCGGCATTCTCGCCACGTGCTACGCCGACGTTAAGGACGGCGTGACCTACAACGACCTGCGAAAGGCGTATGAGGAGTACTACAAGGACGAGTATTTTGTCCGCGTGCTTCCCGAAGGAATGTGCGCCGATATCCACAACATCAAATATTCGAACTTCTGCGACATAAGCATTCATTTTGACGGCAGAGCGAAAAAGCTCGTCGCCTGCGCCGCCATCGACAATATGGTCAAGGGCGCCGCGGGTCAGGCTATTCAGAATATGAACATTATTTTCGGACTGGACGAAAAAACAGGTCTCGACATCGTCCCGCCCGCGTTCTGATTTGGAGAATACTATGTTTAATTTTATCAACGGCGGAGTCACTGCTCCGCAGGGCTTCACCGCGCAGGGAGTATGCGCGTCGGTCAAGCCCTCAAATAAGACAAAGCGCGACCTCGCGCTGATTTATTGCGATACTTTGTGTAACGCGGCTGCCGTATTTACGAAGAACCTCGTAAAATCCGACACTATCGCCGTAACCAAAAAGCACCTCTTAAACGGCAAGGCGCAGGCGGTGATCGTGAATTCGGGCAACGCCAACACCTGTAACGCCGACGGCGTTGAAAAAGCTGAGAGAATGTGCGAGATCGCGGCTGATGTGCTCGGAGTTAAGGCTGAGGACGTGATCGTAGCCTCAACGGGAGTTATCGGAGAGATCCTTCCGATAGAGCCTGTGGAGAAGGGCGCAGAGCTTATGCGCGGCAAGCTCTCGAAGGAAGGCGGAACGAATGCCGCCGAGGCGATTATGACGACCGACACCGTCAAAAAGGAAATGGCGATGACCATGACGCTGGGCGGAAAGACAGTCACCGTCGGCGGAATCGCGAAGGGCAGCGGAATGATCCACATCAATATGGGCACAATGCTCTCGTTCGTAACGACCGACGCGGCTGTTTCGGCGGAAATGCTCGAGTGCGCTCTCAGAGAGGCGGTCGAGGACAGCTACAATATGGTCAGCGTGGACGGCGACACCTCCACAAACGATACTCTGGCGATAATGGCGTCGGGTAAGGCGGGCAACCCAGAGATCACGGAGAAAAACGAGGATTACAGGGTGTTTGTCGAGGGTCTTACAGAGGCGTTCAGAATGCTCGCTAAAAAGCTCGCCGCTGACGGCGAGGGCGCCACAAAGCTGCTCGTGTGCTCTGTTTCGGGAGCCAAAACAAAGGCGGACGCGGTCAAGATCAGCAAAAGCGTGATCTGCTCAAGCCTTCTGAAAGCGGCTATGTTCGGAGCCGACGCGAACTGGGGTCGGGTGCTCTGCGCGATCGGTTACAGCGGAGCCGACGTTGACGTAAAAAAGGTCGGCGTGAGCTTCAGCTCCTCAAAGGGAGAGATCGCCGTTTGCGAAAACGGAGCGGGGATCCCGTTCTCTGAGGAAAAGGCAAAGGAAATTTTGCTCGAAAACGAGATCAATATAATCGTCACCCTCGGTGACGGCGACAAAAAAGCCGAAGCCTACGGTTGCGATCTGACCTATGATTATGTTAAAATAAACGGAGATTACAGAACGTAGGAGAAAGCTATGGATAACACCAAAAGAGCCGAAATACTGATTCAGGCAATGCCGTATATTCAGAAAAACTACGGCAAGACGATCGTTGTAAAGTACGGCGGCAACGCGATGCAGAGCGAGGAGCTCAAGGAAGCCGTTATGAGCGACATCGTGCTGATGCAGCTTGTTGGTATCAATGTTGTGCTGGTGCACGGCGGCGGTCCCGAAATCAACAATATGCTCGACAAAACAGGTAAGGAGAGCGTGTTTAAGAACGGTCTCCGTGTAACGGATAAAGAGACGATCGACATCGTTCAGCAGGTTCTCGCGGGCAAGGTCAACAAAAGCCTTGTTCAGCACCTGCACCAAAGCGGCGGCAGAGCGATCGGCCTTTGCGGACTTGACGGAAAAATGCTTATGGCAAGGAAGCTCTCGGGCCCCGAGGATCTCGGTTTTGTAGGCGAGATCGATTCCGTTAATCCGCTCATCATAATGGATTCGATGAAAAACGGCTATATTCCCGTTATTTCAACCATCGCGGGCGGCTACGACGGCGAGGTCTACAACATCAACGCCGATCTTGCGGCGGCGAGGATCGCCTCCAAGCTCGGAGCTAAAAAGCTTATTTTGATGACCGATATCCGCGGACTTCTGCGCGACGTCAACGACGAGGAAAGTCTGATCTCGGTCGTTAACATAAGAGATGTCCCCAAGCTCAAAAAGCAGGGGATCATCAAGGGCGGTATGATCCCGAAAATCGACTGCTGCGTAGACGCTGTCAAAAGCGGCGTAAAAACCGCTCATATTCTCGACGGAAGAATGAAGCACAGTATTCTGCTGGAGCTTTTTACCGACGAGGGTATCGGAACAATGCTTTATTAAGAGGTAAAAATGGTTATTCGTCCGATGAAAATTGAAGATTACGACGATATTTTCGCAATGTGGCAGATCACGTCAAAAAGAGCGCTCGACGCTTCCGATTCCCGCGAGGGGATCGAGCGTTATCTCGGGCGCAACCCCGAAATGAGTATGGTCGCTCTTGACGGAGAGAAGGTCGTCGGCACCGTGCTGGCGGGTCACGACGGACGGATCGGTTTTATACATCATATGGCGGTTCACCCCGACTACCGCCGCAAGCATATCGGTCAAAGCCTCGCGAAGGAGGCGTGCCGAAGGATCAGGGAAGCGGGGATCGAAAAAATCCAGATATACTGCTATTACGACAACCTGACGGGTCAGGAGTTCTGGCAAAGTCTGGGCTTTGAGAAAACAGGCAACATCCTGTTTGAAACAAACGGAAGGTAATTGGAAAAATGGATACAAAGCAACTTGACAAACAATATATTATGCACACCTACGGGCGTTATGACGTCGCGCTCAAAAGCGGCAAGGGCTGTTACGCCTACGACGAGGACGGCAAAAAATATCTCGACGTAAGCTCGGGCATCGGCGTCAACTCGCTCGGTTACTGCGACGAGGGCTGGGTAAAGGCCGTTACCGCTCAGGCAGGCGAGATACAGCATATGAGCAACTATTTTTACTGCGCTCAGGCGTCAAAGCTCGCTCAGACTCTTTGTGAAAAAACTCACTTTGCAAAGGTGTGCTTCGGAAACAGCGGCGCCGAGGCAAACGAATGCGCGATCAAGGTCGCCCGTAAATACAGCTTTGACAAGTACGGCGAGGGCAGAAACGAGATCATCACTCTCAAAAACTCCTTCCACGGCAGAACGGTCACAACTCTCTCGGCAACAGGTCAGGATAATTTCCACACCTATTTTTATCCCTTTACCGAGGGCTTCAGGTATGCCGAGCCCGATATCGAAAGTGTAAAATCGCTTGTCAGCGAAAAAACCTGCGGCGTATTGCTTGAATGCGTACAGGGCGAGGGCGGAGTGAATATACTTGATAAGGATTTCGTGAAGAGCGTCAGCGAGCTGTGCGCCGAAAAAGATCTGGTTCTCATCGTCGACGAGGTCCAGACAGGTATCGGACGAACAGGCAAGCTGTTCTGCTTTGAGAATTTTGATATAGAGCCCGACCTTGCGACCTGCGCCAAGGGTATCGGCGGCGGACTTCCGATCGGACTTTGTCTTTGCGGCAAAAAGCTTGAGGACGTAATGCAGCCCTCGACCCACGGCTCCACCTTTGCCGCGAACCCTGTTGTGTGCGCTGGCGCCAACTATGTGCTTTCGGTCGTAGCGGACGAAAAATTCCTTGACGAGGTTAACAAAAAGGGCGAATACCTGAAGAACAAGCTCCTTGAGATAAAGGGGATCAAGTCGGTCAGGAACCTCGGACTTATGGTGGGCATTGAGCTTGAAAACGGTGACGCCCACGATATCGCGGTAAAATGCGTAGAAAACGGACTTTTGATAATTACGGCGAAGTCGCTTCTGAGAATGCTTCCGCCGCTTAATATCAGCTACGGCGAGCTTGACGAAGCCGTGGAAATCTTGAAGAAAACTCTGGAGGAAACAATATGAAACACTTACTCAAGCTTGAAGACTGGTCGACCGAGGAGATCATCGAGGCGCTCGACCTCGCGGACCGTCTTAAATACGAGCAGAAAAACGGAATAGAGCACAAAATCCTAAAGGGCAAAACACTGGGAATGATTTTTGAGAAGGCCTCGACCCGTACACGCGTGTCCTTTGAGGTCGGAATGACCCAGCTCGGCGGTTATCCGCTGTTTTTGTCCTCCAACGATCTGCAGATCGGCAGAGGCGAGCCTGTTGAGGACACCGCGAGAGTTCTCTCGCGCTTTATCGACGCGATTATGATCAGAACCTTTGAGCAGAAAGAGGTCGAGGCGCTTGCCGAGTACGGCTCGATCCCGATCATCAACGGACTTACCGATTACTGTCACCCCTGTCAGGTGCTCGCAGACCTTCTCACTATCCGTGAGTTCAAGGGCAAGCTTGAGGGACTTAAAATGTGCTTTATCGGCGACGGCAACAATATGATGAACTCTCTCATCGTCGGCGCCCTCAGAACGGGAATGAGCATTTCCGTAGCTTGTCCCGAGGGCTATGAGCCGCCCAAGCACATTCTTGAGTTCGGCGAGAGCTTCGGCGACAAATTCGAGCTCTGCCGCAAGCCTGTTGACGCCGCCAAGGGAGCCGATGTGGTCTATACCGACGTATGGGCTTCTATGGGTCAGGAGGACGAGAAAAAGATCAGAGAAGCGGCGTTCGAGGGCTATCAGGTCAACGACGAGCTTATGTCGGTAACAAACGAGGGCTGTATGGTGCTCCACTGTCTGCCCGCTCACCGCGGCGAGGAGATCACCGCGGAGGTATTTGAGGCTCACGCGAACGAGATCTTTGAGGAAGCCGAGAACCGTCTCCACGCTCAGAAGGCGGTACTTGTAAAGTGCTTTGAGTAAAAACTTACAATTATAATTCTGTTAAGAATTTAAAAAAACACAAAATTGTAACATATTGACAAAACGGCACGAATTGCGGAGTTTTTTCTTGCAATTCGCCGTTTTTTTATTTATAATGCTATTGTGTGTTTTTGTTTCAAAATAACTCAAACGCAAACAAAATATTATGAGAGGGGTAATTTCTCTTGGAAAAACTGTTCAAACTTAAAGAACACGGTACAAACATAAGAACAGAGATAATCGCCGGTATCACCACATTCCTTACAATGGCGTATATCATCTTTCTTAATCCGACAATTATCGGCAAGGCAACTACCGGAATGGCAGATACAGCCGTTATCACAGCGACATGTATCGCGTCCGCGTTAGGCACATGGCTTATCGGCTGGCTCTCGGGCTATCCTATGGCTCAGGCTCCCGGTCTCGGACTTAACGCCGTATTTGCCTATACACTGTGCGGTCAGTTTGGCTTAAGCGCTCCCGCGGCATTGGGCGCGGTATTTATCTCGGGCGTTTTATTTATTCTGCTCACAGTTACAGGCGCGAGAAAAGCTATTGTTGAGGCTATTCCGCTTTCACTGAAAAAAGCTATCACAGCAGGTATCGGCTTGTTTATCGCTTTGATCGGCTTTTCAAAAACAGGTTTGGTTATTCATCCCGAAAGCGACGCTACTGTTACTGACCTTACATCATTTACAATGCCTGTTCCCAATGGTCCTAAAGGCGCTATGATGATAAACCCGACAACAATTCTGGCAATTGTAGGACTTATTATAATTACGATTCTTCTGGTAAGACAAGTCAAAGCGGGTATTTTTATCGGTATGGCTGTTACAGCAGTTATTGCTAATATTATACAGTTTACAACAGATGCTTTCGGCAATAAAATAGATATGGGCATTAAACTTCCCGAAAGCTGGGCTCCCAACCTTGACTTCTCGATGTTCGGCAAGTGCTTCACCGGTATGGGAGAATTGTTCTCATCTCATTTTATGGCTATCGCAGCTGTACTGGTTACTTTGTTGCTTGTAGATATGTTTGATACAATCGGCACACTTATCGGCGCTGCAGACAAAGCGGGTTACCTTGACGAAAACGGCAATCTCCCCAAAATCGAGAGAGCTATGCTCGCCGACGCTATCGCGACATCCGCGGGCGCCGTATTCGGTACATCTACCGTTACAACCTATGTTGAGTCCACTTCGGGTATCGCCGCGGGCGGTCGTACAGGTCTGACATCTACGGTTACAGGTCTTTGTTTTGCAATAGCTATGTTCTTTACTCCTATTGTAAACTTTGTTCCCACAGCCGCTACAGCTCCTGTACTTATCATCGTTGGTATTTTGATGGCTGCTTCTCTTAAGGATATCGAGTGGGATAATATTGAACTTGCGGTTCCCGCATTCTTCACTGTTGTAGGTATGCCGTTCTTCTATTCAATCACAGACGGTATCGCTTTTGGATTTATCTCTTATGTAGTAGTTCTGCTTGCAAAAGGTAAGGCAAAGAAGATCCATCCTCTTATGTACGTAATTGTAGCGCTGTTCCTCCTTATGTATGTAATCACAGCACTCCAAAGCTTAGGAATTATTAAATAATCAGTATTAACATTGATTGAATAAAAATCATAAGGCGCGTAACCGTAAAAATCTTGCGGTTACGCGCCTTTTGTGGTATTATAAAATCAAATCGGAAGAAAAAGCGGTGAGGTCAGTATGAATAACGAGTATGATTACGCTATGGAACGCAGACTGCGTGAGTTAAGCCCCGAGCTTCATAAGCGATTCGCGGAGTCCGTGTTCGGGCTTCAGAATATCCTTTCAAATTATTTGCTGATCTTTCCGACCTTTACCGATCATACAGAGCTGCACTCGCTTAACGTGATCGATTTCTGCAACAAAATAATAGGCGCTCAGCTTGAAAAGCTCAACGCCGACGAGATATACTCTCTGCTTATGGGCTGCTATTTCCACGACACGGGAATGGGGATAACCGCGAAGGATTATAAGGAGTTCTCGCGGGAGATAGATTTCGGAGATTATTTTGAAACACACTGCCGCGAAAATATCTCCGATATAATCCGCGATTTTCATAATGAGTTTTCGGGACGGTTTCTGAAAAAGTATTCCGCGCTTTTTGATATACCTTCCGAGGAGCATCTTAAAGCGATCATCCAGATTTCCCGCGGACACCGAAAAACAGACCTGACGGATGAAAATGAATATCCGATCGCGCTTCCCGTTTCGGGCGGAAACACGATTTGCCTTCCGTATCTTTCGGCGCTTATTCGTCTTGCGGATGAGATCGACGTCGCTGCGGGGCGAAATCTCAGCTTTCTGTATCAGACAGACCTGCTGACAAACGAAAAGGATATTATCGAGTTCGGAAAGCACGAGGCTATAAAAGAGGTTTTTGTTTGCGAGGACAGATTTATTCTGGCGGTCGACACCGACGAAGAGTTTGTGTATAACAATATAAAGAAAATGGCGTCCAAAATGCAGAAAACAATCGATGATTGTCAGCGTGCGGTAACAAATCGCACGCCGTATACTATCACACAAACGAGCATTGAGATCAGAAGTACAAAGGAGCAGAAATGAAAATAAAAGAGAAAAAAGAAAACGGCAAGCTTACGGTTGCCGTTGAGGGAAAAATAGACTCATACACCGCTCCCGAGCTGGAAAAGAGAATAAAAAGCGAGCTCGGCGAATGCACGGAGCTGATATTTGACTTTAAAAAGCTCGATTATATTTCTTCCGCGGGCCTCAGGATACTGCTTGGAGCGCAGAAGCTGATGGGCAATCGGAATATGAAGGTAATAAACGTAAACGAGACAGTCAATGATATTTTTGATGTAACAGGTTTTTCATATATTTTAGATATAGAGATAATGCAATAAAAAAGGAGCCGTCGTCACGATGGCTCCTTTTGTGATTTCAGATCAGTAAATTCCCTGTACGGTGACCTCTCCCGAGTTGACCGTTGAGATCGTGCCGTTTGAGAGCATGACCTCAAGCTCGCCCGAGTTGTTGATGTTCACAGCCATACCGGTTTTGTTCCTGCCGCCCTTTGTAAAGGTGACCTGTCTGCCGATAGTTGCGCAGAGGTCCTTGTAGTCGTATACGGACTGACCGCTGAGGCGGTAACGGTTCATCACGAGCTCCTGCTCAAGATAGTTAAGAATGGCGGCAACAAACTTATTCTGGTCGATATGTCTGCCCGTTTCGAGCAGGATAGAGGTCGCCTTGTGGGAAATCTCATCGGGGAAAGAGGTGTGTTCAACATTGATCCCGATCCCCGTTACGGTAAATTCGACCTTGTCAAACTCGGCGGACATCTCGGTGAGGATACCGACGAGCTTTTTCTTGCCGACGATTATGTCGTTCGGCCACTTGATTCGGCTGTCCAGCATACAAAAATCGTTGATCGCTCTGCACATCGCGAGTCCCGAAAGGGGAGTTATCGCCGAGATCTCGGAGGGCGAAAGCTCGGGACGGAGCAACAGGGAGAGAAAAATCCCGTCGTCGCGCTTTGAGTCCCATACTCTTCCCAGCCTGCCTTTTCCCGCGGTCTGTTCACGGGCGATAACAACGGTGCCCGCCTCGGCGCCCTTGCTTCCGAGCGACTTGAGATAGTCGTTGGTGGAGCCTACGGTGTCGAGCACGATTATTTTTTTGCCGATCAGCTTGGTGTTAAGGTGACACATAACAGCTTCGGCGCACAGGCGCGCGGGCGTGTTCCTGAGAAGATAGCCCTTGTTTGTGACCGACTCGATCTCAAAGCCTTTTTCGCGCAGAGATTTCACAGCCTTGTTGACCGCCTGACGCGAAACCCCAAGGCTCTCCGAAATCTGCTGACCCGAAATATAGTCGGCCGCGTTATATAGTAGCTGTACGATTTTTTCCTGCATATGTATCACCTGAGAACGGTTAGTTAGAGTAGATAAGATTGTCTTTTTTGATCGCTCTGAGAATGGCGACGATGATCGGGGTAACAATAATATTTACGCCGAGCTCCACAAGGAAGTTTACGCTGGTCATTGCAGAAAGAGCGAAGAAAAGTACGTTGCTGCCGCCTGACCAAAGCGCGAGGACCTCGCGGAAGAAAAGAAGCATTCCGATGTAGAAAATACCCGTATTTACTATCGGGGAAACAACAGCCGCGACAGCGGTACCCGTGATCAGGTTTTTCTTAGCGACCAAACGGAAGAGTAAGCCCGATACAAAGCCTGCCGCGACTCCCTTGAGCATACAAACCAGCACGCAAAGGAAGGGGTTGGCGTTCCATACCATAGCTCCGCCCACATCGGCGCCGATCACACACATAATGATTACGACAACGCTGAAAACGCCGCCGAGATAAGCGCCCGCCTTGGGTCCGAAAATCGCCGCTCCGATAACGATCGGAATGAGCGCGAGTGTTACCGCAAAGGGCTTGGTGGGGAAGTAGGTCGTGATGACCTGAAGCACAACGATGATCGCCGTGAGGATTCCCAGTCCCGTCATACGGTAAACGTTCGATTTGTTTGTTTTTGACATAAAATTACCTCCTGCTGTCACCCTCCGTCAAATAGAGGTGCAACGCAAATTTATTAACAAAAGCCCCAAAAACAGGACTTTATGTTCAGTAACTTATGAGTAAAATAAAAATTGGTTATTTTTTGTTTTTATTGTAGATGATCCTCAAGCCTTCAAGGATAAGGTCGTCGTTGATAACGACGTCGTGCTTGCAGTTTTTGACGATACTGTTCGCCAGACCGCCTGTGGCTATTACGACGGCGTTTGTGTTTCGCTCCTCGTTAAAGCGGTCGATCATCCCGTCAAGCATACACGCCGTACCGAAAATAATTCCGCTCTTGATGCAGTCCTCGGTGTTGGTGCAGATCACTTTCTTGGGCGGATTGAGGTCTACGCTGGGGAGAAGCGCGCCGTGGTGAGTGAGCGCGTCGAGCGATATCGTAACTCCGGGGCTGATCGCGCCGCCGCAATAACGCTTTTTCTCGTCAAGATATACAACTGTCGTAGCCGTTCCGAGCCCGATAATGACCGCGGGGCAGGAGTAGAGCTCCTTTGCCGCCACGCACATCGCCAGAATGTCGGAGCCGAGAGAGGACGGATTGTCGATGCGAAGGTCAAGTCCTGATTTGACCCCGGGACCGAGCACGAGCGTTTTGATACCCGCGATTTTCTCGATCGCCTTGCACAGGGGCGAGGTCACCTTTGGCACAACGCTTGAAATGATCGAGCCGTTGATCTGCTTCAGGTCAACGCCGTTGATACGGAAAATCGTGTAAAGCTCTGCCGCGTATTCGTCGTCGGTTTTGTACGGATCGGTGGAAAACCTCAGTTTTCCGATTATTGCGTCGTCCTTATAAAGCGCGAATTTGATATTTGTGTTTCCAACGTCGGTACAGAGTAACACGGTTCCACCTCGTTAATACATAGTATGCAAAAATATTATACTACAAAAGTCAAAATCTTTCAACAGTTAACGCAAAATTCTTTAAGTGAAAAATATATCGAATTTTGTATGTTATATTTAAAATGTATGTATGGAAGCTTTTATTGTCCGCTCGGTTGCGCGATATGCGCGCGCGAGCAAGCGACAATACGGAAGCGGACGCGCTTGACGCGCTCGTTTTCTTGCGCAAGGAGGAGTAATCTATGGCTAAATCATTCGCCGAGCTCAAGGTTCTCGCGGCAAAAGCGAGGCTCGGAGCTATCATCGGAACGTACCACGCGAAATCGGGACACCCGGGAGGTTCCCTTTCCGCAGCCGACATTTTTACTTATCTCTACTTTAATGAGATGAAGGTCGATCCCGAAAAGCCCGATTGGGCAGACAGAGACCGTTTCGTGCTTTCAAAGGGTCACTGCTGTCCCAGCCTTTACGCGGTCCTCGCGATGAAGGGATTTTTCGATTGGAAGGAGCTTGAATCGCTCCGTCACGTCGGCGCGATGCTTCAGGGACATCCCGATATGAAGAGCACCCCAGGTGTCGATATGAGCTCAGGCTCTCTCGGTCAGGGCATTTCCGCCGCGTGCGGAATGGCGCTCGCCGCCAAGCTTGACAATAAGGACTACCGCGTTTACACCGTACTCGGCGACGGCGAGTGCGAGGAAGGCGAGGTTTGGGAGGCGGCTATGTTCGCCGCTCACAACAACCTTGACAATCTGGTTGTTTTTGTGGATCAGAACGGTCTCCAGATCGACGGCACCGTTGAGGAGGTCGGCGGTATCGAACCTCTCGACAAAAAGTTTGAGGCGTTCGGCTTTGAGGTAGTTAAAATAGACGGTCACAGCTTCGACAATATCGAGGCGGCTCTCAACAAGGCAAAAACCGTAAAGGGCAAGCCCTTCGCGATTCTCGCGAAAACCGTAAAGGGCAAGGGCGTCAGCTTTATGGAGAATCAGGTCGGCTGGCACGGCAAGGCGTGCAACGACGAGGAGTTCAAGGTTGCCGTAAAGGAGCTTGAAGACGAGATCGCGAGACTGGAGGCTGAGGTATAATGGCACAGGTAGTATGCAAGCCCACCCGAGAGAGCTTCGGAATAGCTCTCTGCGAAATGGCAAAAACCAATAAAGACATCGTGGTTCTCGACGCCGATCTTGCGGCGGCGACAAAAACCTCGATTTTTCAGAAGGAATATCCCGAGCGATTCAGGAACTGCGGAATAGCCGAGGGCAATATGATCGGCGTTGCCGCGGGTCTTGCCGCGGCGGGCAAGATCCCCGTAGCGGCGTCGTTCGCTATGTTCTCCACAGGCAGAGCCTACGAGCAGATACGTAACTCTATCGCTTATCCCTGCCTTAACGTCAAGATCGCGGGTTCCCACGCGGGAATCTCCACAGGCGAGGACGGCGCTACTCACCAGTGTCTCGAGGATATCGCGCTTATGCGCACGCTCCCCGGAATGGTAGTGCTCAATCCTGCCGATCATTTTGAGATGATGGAGGCCACAAAGGCGGCGATCGATTACGACGGTCCCGTATACATTCGTCTCGGCAGACTTGCCATCGACAGCTTCAACGATCCCGACAGCTACAAGTTCGAGCTCGGCAAGGGTATTACTCTCCACGAGGGCGACGATGTAGCCGTGATCGCGTCGGGACTTGTTGTCAACGAGGCGAGAAAGGCGGTGCTCGCGCTCGAGAGCGAGGGCATCAACGCCAGACTTATCAATATCCACACTATCAAGCCTATCGACCGCGATATCATCATCAAGGCGGCGAAGGAGTGCAAGCAGCTTATCACTGTTGAGGAGCACAACGTCATCGGCGGTCTTGCCGACGCGGTGTGCGAGGTAACAAGCAGCGAGTGCCCCGTAAAGGTAACGAGGATCGGCGTTTACGATCGTTTCGGTTATTCGGGTCCCGCTTGGGAGCTTCTTGAAAAATTCGGACTTACCGAGACCCATATCGCGAAGGTCATCCGCGAGGTAGTAAAAGGTTAATAATTCGATCGATACCGAGGTCTGCCGTTTTATTGCGCGGCAGACCTTTTTTCTTGCCATAACGCGCGCTTTCGGGTATAATTAGATCGGTGATCAAATGAAATCGAAAAACATTCTCGAAAAGCGATCGGCGGCGTACCTTTGCGCCGTTATCTGCGTCGCGCTTTGGGGAACGGCGTTCCCTCTGATAAAGCTCGGATATCTGCGTCTGGGGATCGAAAGCGTTGGCTCGCGTCTGCTTTTCGCGGGAGAAAGGTTTATGCTCGCGGGGATATTCGTGTTCCTTTTCGGGTTGATAATATACAGAAGGCCGCTCGCGCTCAAGCGCCGCGACGCGCTTCCCGTGTCGCTTCTGGGCTTGGTTCAAACCTTCGGGCAGTATCTGTTCGCGTATATCGGAGTCGGTCTCACCACAGCGACGAACACTTCGATCCTGACAGGCACGGTTTCGATCATATCCGTTGTTCTGGCGGCTGTTTTCTTCCGCTTTGACCGCTTAACTCCGCTCAAAATACTCGGTTGCGCGGCGGGACTTTTCGGGATCGCGGCAGTAAATATGGGGAGTTTTTCGTTCGGCGCGACATTTTTAGGCGACGCGCTAGTGCTCTGCTCCGCATTATGCGGCGCGTTCGGAAATATAATTACTAAGAAAATCAGCGTCGGCCGCGACCCTGCTACGGTAACGGCGTGGCAGCTTTGTATCGGCGGCGCGGTTTTGCTCGCTGTCGGGTTGTTGTCGGGCGGAACGACTGATTTTTCACGCTCGGGCGGAATTGTCATTCTGGTATGGCTTTCACTTGTGTCGTCGGTGAGTTTTCTGCTGTGGACCGCGCTTTTGAGGTATCATCCCGTGAGCAGGATCGCGGTTTTCACAACGCTGGTTCCGATTTTCGGGACCATCTGGTCGGGTATACTGCTCGGAGAGGAGATTTTCAGGCTCAACAATCTGATCTCACTGTTGTTCATCGCGGCGGGGATTATTTTGGTCAACATAAAAACAAAAGCTATGGAGTAATTTATGGAGATTAAAGGTATTATTTTTGATATGGACGGCGTTCTGCTCGACAGCGAAAAGCTGTATGTGCGGTTCTGGGCCGAGGCAGGCAGAGCCTGCGGCTATCCCTTTGAAAAAAAGCACGCTCTCGCGATAAGAAGCCTCGCCAGACCGTTCGCGATAGAAAGACTCGAGGGCTTCTTCGGCAAGGGCTTTGATTATGACAAGGTCAGGAACAAGCGTATCGAGCTTATGGACGGTTATGTTGAGAAGAACGGTATCGAGTCCAAGCCGTTCGCGCTTGAAACGCTCGGAAAGCTGAAGGCAAAGGGCTTCAAGCTCGCTTTGGCGACAGCTACCGCGCCCGAAAGAGCTAAACGCTATCTGTCGAGGGCCGGTCTGTATGAATTGCTTGACAAAATGATTTGCGCGTCTATGGTGCAAAAGGGCAAGCCCGAGCCCGATATCTACCTCAGAGCCGCCGAAGAGCTGGGCTTTGAGCCGAGCGAGTGCATCGCCGTTGAGGACAGTCCAAACGGAATCCTTTCGGCATACCGCGCGGGTTGCAGGGCTGTTATGATACCCGATATGGACGAGCCGAACGAGGAGACTCTGGCTCTGCTTTACGCCAAGGCTGACGACCTCAGAGACATTCTGAAAATAGCGGAGGGCGGGCTATGATAAAGGCGATCAACGATTTCATCAACGGTCTGGACGGCTTTCTCTGGGGCTGGTTTATGATAATAATCCTGCTCGGCACTCATATTTTTATGACGATCAGGACGAGATTTGTCCAAAGAAAAACATTTAAGGCGATCCGCCTTTCAGTTACAAAGGATCCCGAGTCCGACGGCGACATCAGCCCGTTCCAGTCGCTGGCGACGGCGCTTGCGTCTACGATCGGCACGGGCAACATCATCGGCGTCGGTACGGCGATCGCGTGCGGCGGTCCCGGAGCGGTGTTCTGGTGCTGGATAACGGGCGTGTTCGGAATAGCGACAAAGTACGCCGAGTCGCTTCTGGCGGTCAAATACCGCGTCAAAACTAAGGACGGACGTATGATCGGCGGCGCTATGTACACTCTGGAAAGAGGTCTCGGGCTTAAATGGCTCGGGATCCTATTCGCGGTCTTTGCCACGGCAGCCTCGTTCGGGATCGGCTCGGGAGTACAGGTCAACGCGATCGCAAGTATATTCAAGCAGACCTTTGACACCGATAACGCATTGATCCTCAACATTTTCGGTCACGATTTTTCGGCGATATCCATAATCATCGGCGTTGTGGTCTCGTCCGTGACCGCTGTTGTGATTTTCGGAGGTATCAAGTCGATCTCCCGAGTTTGCGAGCTCCTTGTGCCCGCAATGGCGGCTTTGTACATTATCGGCTGCGCGATCATCCTTGTGATGAACAGCGCGTATCTTTGGGACGCTCTCAAGCTTATTTTTACTTCGGCGTTCGCGCCCTCGGCAGCGGCAGGCGGATTTATCGGTTCATCGATAATGCTGGCGGCGCGCTTCGGAATCGCGAGAGGGCTTTTCTCCAACGAGTCGGGTCTCGGTTCGGCTCCGATCGTCGCTTCCGCGGCTCAGAGCCGTAACCCTGTGCGTCAGGCGATGATCTCCTCAACAGGCACCTTTTGGGATACGGTGGTGGTCTGTATGATCACGGGTCTGGTGCTCGTTTCCTCCGTTCTCAGGAACCCGAGCGGTTTTTCGGGCGCTGACGGCGATATGCTTACCTTCACCGCGTTCCGTCAAATCCCCGTTGTCGGCACTCCGATACTGGTGATCGGGATCGCGTCTTTTGCGTATTCCACCATTCTCGGCTGGTCATATTACGGAGAGAGGTGCGTCGAATACCTGTTCGGAATGAAAGGAATCAAGCCCTACAAGGTTGCGTTTGTGCTTGTTCTGCTTGTCGGTCCCGTGATCTCGCTGAATATGGTATGGGCGGTATCGGATATTTTCAACGCTCTGATGGCGCTTCCCAACCTGTTTGCCGTGCTTGTACTTTCGGGAGTGATCGCGCGTGAAACCGATTACTACCTTTACGGCGACCGACTTGATGAATTTGATAAAACCCCGATTCAAAGGGTTGAAAAATAAAACATTTGACTTATTGCGGCAAAAAGTTTATAATATCTGCTGAGAAAATTCAGAAAGGAGAGAGATAATGGTATTTTCGAGCTTGATTTTTTTGTTCGCCTACCTTCCCGTTACGCTTGTAATCTATTACGCGGTTCCGCGAAAAGCCCGTAACATTTTCCTCTTCTTTATAAATTTGCTGTTCTACGGCTGGGGCGAGCCCGTAATGGTCACGCTCATGCTCGTGAGCATCGTAATCAACTACGCGGGCGGCTATTTTGTTGAAAAATGCAAGCCTGACAAGAAAAAAGCGAAGATACCGCTGATAATCACGGTGATCCTCGATATCGGCATTCTCGCTTTCTTCAAGTACAGCGGAATGATCGCCGACACGCTCAATCTGCTGCCGTTTTTACATATCTCGTGGCTCAAGGTTTCGCTCCCGATCGGTATCAGCTTCTACACCTTCCAGACAATGAGCTATGTGATCGACGTTTACCGCGACGACGCTCCCGTGTCGAAGAGCTTTATCGACTTCGGCACATATGTCGCGCTTTTCCCGCAGCTTATCGCGGGACCGATCGTGCGTTATAAGGACGTAGCCTATCAGCTTCGTCACAGAAAAGAAACGCTCGAGCAATTCAACCGCGGCGTAAAGCTGTTTTTGGTCGGTCTCGGCAAAAAGGTGCTCATAGCAAACCAAATGGGCGCGATGTGGGACGCGATCCGGGCGACGGGACAGCCGAACGGCGTTCTCGGAAGCTGGGTCGGTATCGCAGGCTACACGCTTCAGATTTACTTTGATTTTTCGGGATACAGCGATATGGCGTGCGGCCTCGGAAATATGCTCGGCTTTGAGTTCCTCAAGAACTTCAACTATCCCTATATCTCCAAATCCGTGACCGAGTTTTGGAGAAGATGGCACATCTCGCTTTCCACATGGTTCAGAGAATATGTTTACATCCCTCTCGGCGGAAACCGCCGCGGAGTGCCGCGCCAGATTTTCAACCTTATGGTCGTCTGGTTCCTCACGGGTCTTTGGCACGGCGCCTCCTACAATTTCATTTTGTGGGGCGTTTACTACGGAGTTATCCTGATAATCGAGAAATTCATTCTCAAAAACCTTCTGGAAAAGCTCCCTGCCGTTCTTAAGCATATTTATACCATTCTTATCTTTATGTTCGGATGGGTCATCTTCTATTTTGACGATATGGCTCAAATGGGCAGGTTCTTTGTCAGCCTGTTCAACTTCGGCGACGGACTGATCGGCGACGACGCTCTTGTCATTCTCTGCCGTTACGCGTTTATCCTTGTTATCGCGATAATCGCCTCCACTCCGCTCGCGGCGACCGTATATAATAAAATCAAGGACACAAAATACGCCTTTGTCCCCGAAACGCTGTTCTGCGTGTTTATTCTTGTTGCGGCTACCGCGGCGATCGTTACCCAGAGCTACAATCCCTTCCTCTACTTCAGATTTTAATTTATGAAAGGAGCTGTGATTTATGAGAAAAAAGCTTATGCTTGCGCCCCTGGCGGTGTTCTTATGCTTTGTTTTTTTGATGACCGTGATGTTTATTGTAACTCCTAAGTCGGATTACAGCTCTCTTGAAAAGCGTTATCTTGAGGATTTCCCCGAGGCAAAGCTTAAAAGCGTTGCGGACGGAAGCTTTGAAAAAGGCTTTGAGGACTATCTTGCCGACCATTTTCCGCTCAGAAATATGTGGGTCGGGATCAATGCCTACGCTAATCTGATCACGGGCAACAACGGTAACGACGGAGTGTATAAGTGCTCCGACAACTATCTGATAAACGAGCCTGTATCCGCAGACAACCGCGTTCCCGCGAATCTGAACGCGCTGATCGACTTCAAGAACAAAATCGATATCCCTATGACCGTTATGACGGCTCCCAGCACGGGCTACATCATGTCGGACAAGCTCCCCGCCGCTCACCGCGCTTACCGCGACGACGAAACCTTCAACTATGTCAAGCAAAGCCTTTCGGCGAACGATATAAGCTTTGTCGATCTTCGCGCCCGCTTCAAGTCATCCGCGTCGTCGGGAAATCAGCTTTATTATAAGACCGACCATCACTGGACGACGCTCGGCGCTTATACCGCATACGACCAGCTGATGAAGTCGCTCTCTTTGACTCCCGCAAAGAAATCGGATTTTAACATCTCGTCATACAACGATTTCTACGGCACGACCTACTCCACCTCAGGCTTCTGGCTCAACAAGCCCGACACGATCGAGCTTTGGGAAAGCAAGAACAGCGGCGGAATGAAGGTGGAGATAACCGAAGGCGACGAAAGCAAGACCTATAACAGCCTTTATTTCAAAAATCATCTTGATGAGGACGACAAATACCCTGTTTTTCTCGACGGAAACCACGCCCTCGAGACAATCACCAACGAAAACGTGAAAAAGGGCAAGGTCATCGTCATCAAGGACAGCTTCTCCCATTGTCTTGCTCCGTTTTTGGCGGAGAATTTCAACACGGTTACGCTCGTTGACCTCAGATATTACAAAAACAGCGTTTCCGAGCTTGTCAAGTCGGGAAAGTACGATATGGCATTTGTGATTTACGGAATAGATAATTTCGCCACCGATACAGACCTTGTGTGGCTCAGTTAAAATATCCATCCCCCGAAGCGGACGCTTCGGGGGCATTTTTGTTAAGACAGCGGCGGTTATACTATCCCTTTACTATGCAAAACGCCGATTCTTATTTTTCACCCCAAACACTGTTGATTAACTCTCCGCAATAATAAATAAAACTAATAATGGGGCGATTGCCTCGGAATCTTCCCGATTATGGGAGAAGAAAAGGAGTTTTGACTATGAAAAAAGCAAAGAGATTTTCAGCCTTGCTGATCGCTTTTATGCTCATCGTTTCGTGCTTCAGCGGACTTAGCATATCGGCGTCGGCGGCAAGCGCAACGAAAACGGTCTGGTTCGACCCCGGCAAGGCTTCGGACGGAAGTCCCGTCTGGTTCGCGTGGACCTGGGACGGCGTAACAGACAGTTGGTCGAAGGGAACGGAATCGGGCAACTACATTACATTCGACAATATCGGCAACAAGATGATTATCCTGAGAATGCCCAAGGGCAGTACCAAAGGCGATTGGGATACTTGCTGGAACCGTACCGATACGATCGATGTTTCCAAGTCTGACCTTGTAACCTTCAAGGCTTGGGGCAACGATAATTACTTTACTGTTACAACGGGAACCTACGCAGGCGGAGAAGTTCCCTCGAGCGCAGCTCCCGATCCCGAGCCTACAACAAGACCCGCACCCGCAGGCGGCAACACAGCAAACGACTATTACCTCTGCGGCTATATCAACGGCGAAAACTACGGCGTAGAGGAGGATTACAAGACCCTCGGCGCTTACTACTTCACAAACGGAACGCTCAAGACCTCTTTCACAGACGTAACATGGGTCGGCGTAAAGACAGGCGACAACAAAAACTGGTACTTCTATGACGGCGAAGAGGGCGGCATCACATGGCATCCGGGCGGAATGGGCAACAGTACCTTCGTAACAGTTGCCGATAACGACTCCACTCTTACATTTACATTCAAGCTTCTTGCCGCAAGCCCCAACACGGAAGGTCAGTATCCCGAGGCTGTTGTCTGCGAGGTCAAATCTCCCTTTGAGCCTTCAACACAGGCTCCCACGACGCAGGCTCCTACAACACAGGCACCTGAGACACAGGCACCCACAACACAGCAGCCTGTAACGGAAGCGCCCACAACACAGGCACCCACAACACAGGCGCCCACAACACAGCAGCCTGTAACGGAAGCTCCCACAACTCAGGCTCCGACAACACAACAGCCTGTAACGGAAGCACCTACAACACAGGCTCCCGCGACAGAGCCCGCAAAGAAGGATATCAGCGGCTGGAAGGTTGAAGGTATCAAGAATAAGACCTACACGGGCAATCTTATCAAGCAGAAATTTGACGTTGTCAGCTCCGAAGGCGAATATGCGAAGTATACCGTTGAGTACAGAAATAACAAGAAGGTCGGCACAGCCACCGTTATCATCAAGGGTAAGGGCGACTATACAGGCACCATCAAAAAGACCTTCAAGATCACAAAGGCAAATAACCCCATGACGGTCAAAGCTGTCGCCAAAACAGCATCTATTAAAACGCTCAAGAAAAAGGCGGCAACTGTCAAGGGCGCTTTGTCGGTCAAGAATAATCAGGGCGCCGTTACCTACGCCAAGGTCGCGAAGGGCTCGTCCAAGTTCCTCACGATCAACAAGAAGGGCGTAATTACTGTCAAGAAGGGTTCGACTTATAAGAAGAACCGGAAGCTCAAGATCAACGTTAAGGTAACCGCGAAGGGCAACGCTTCCTACAAGGCGGGTTCCAAGACGATTACGTTAACGATCAAGTTAAAATAACATTTTTTAATATGGAAAAGACCGCTTTGCGCGGTCTTTTTCGTTTGCGCAAAAAAATGTATTCATTTTGCCCTTACAAAGGCTTGTATTTTATTGTTCACTGGACAATTCGCTGATTTTTATTTTTGACGCAATTTCTTATTGATTAAATTTCTGTAATATTATATAATAATTATAACTGGGGATATGTCCCCCGAAAACCACCCGTGTTTCGGGAATTGTTAAAGGAGTTTTGAAAATGAAAAAAGCAAAGAAAATTTCGGCGCTGTTTATTGCCGTAATGCTTGTTATTTCGTGCTTCAGCGGACTCGGTATTTCTGCTTCGGCGACGGATACAAGCGTTTCCGCGACAGGCGCGGGAAAAACAGTATATTTTGATCCCGGCAAGGCTGCGGACGGAAACCCTGTTTGGTTCGCGTGGACCTGGGACGGCGGCGTAAGCGACAGCTGGTCAAATGGTACTCAGTCAGGCGATTATATCGTATTCAATAATATCGGCGACAAAATGATTCTTCTCAGAATGCCCACGGGCAGCACCAAGGGCGATTGGAAGAGCTGCTGGAACCGTACGGGCGATATCGATGTAAGCTCCGCAAACCTTGTAAAATTCTTAGACTGGAGCAGCAATAGTTACTTTACCTTTACCACAGGCACCTACGGCGGAAACGAGCCCACCAGCCCCACTAATCCGACCGAACCCTCCAATCCTACAAATCCGACTAGTCCTTCAAACCCCACTACCCCCTCAAATCCCACCAATCCCACACAGCCTTATAACCCCGACAGCCCTCTCGCGAGCTATTATCACACCAACGCTAACGGCGTAGGCGCGAAGAAGACTATCACGGTAGACGGCGATAATTCCGATTGGGACAGCTCGATGCTCATCGCTCAGGGTACCGCAAACGACGACCCCCGCGTATATCGTCCTAACTCAATGTATGAAGTTCCGATCGACCTCTACGCTCTTTACGGCGCGTATGATGACAGCAACGTTTATCTGATGTGGGAAATGACCAACGTTCAGGATATGGTATCTCCTTTGGATGATTATCCTCTCGCTCAGGGTCACCTCTATCAGACGCAGAACCTTCCTTTCTTTATTGCCGTTGATACTGGCAAGTCCGACACGATCGGCAATAACGGAAAAACTACCACAGGCGGTACTCTCTGGAATTCAGGTCTGACTTTCAGAAACAGCTTCAACCGAATTGTAGAGATGTCCACCAATGGCTCCAACGGTCCGTTTGTATACGGCGGCGACTCCTCGGGTCTTAACGCCGTTGAGATGAAGGGTCCCACGGACTCAGGTGTGACCTTCAAATGGGGCGAGGGCATCAAGGACAGCCACGTTTACGGTATCGACAAGGGTCACGGCACCTACAACGGACGTGTCCTCGGCGATATGACAAACGAGAACGCCGCATGGGTCGACTTTAACACCATGGGTCACGACAGCGCGCGGTACGATTTCCACTATGAGATGTCTATCCCGCTTTCAGAGCTCGGCATTACCTCGAGCGATATCGCCTCGAACGGCATCGGCGTATGCTTGGTAGCTACATTCGGCACATCAGGTATGGACTGCTTACCTTATGACCTTTCGATGAACGATAACGCTGATAAGGAGGATACACAGACCCATCCCAACAACAGCTTTGAAAAGAGCGACGCGGACTTTGTTCAGACATCCTTCGCGCGTATCGGCAAGGGCGGCACAAATCCCACAAACCCGACCAACCCCACAACGCCTTCCAATCCCACTAATCCCACAACCCCGTCCAACCCCACAACGCCTTCCAATCCCACCAATCCGACAGAACCCGTTTCCGACACACTTAACGCTGTCGTCAAGCTCAACGGTACCACAGTTAAAACAACTGAGGTAACAGATAGCAAGATCACGGTCACATATCCGCTTCAGGCTGACAAGCTCATCACAGCGGGCGACATATCGCTCAGCTATGACAGCTCCAAGCTCAAGCTCACAAGCATTGAATTCCCGAACACTACTCAGGGAAACATTACGGAATCGGAATCGATCTCCGAGAATCCCTATATGTTCAACTTTACAGGCGCAAACACCAAGACAAAATCGGGTATTTACGACTTCAAATCATCCAAGGCGTTCGTAACCGCTACCTTCTCCGTAGTATCGGGCGCTAAGGGCAACGCTGATATCGACCTCAACATCCGGGATCTCAAGGCTCTTGAGAATGACAGCGCGACAGAGTATTATTCCGGCGGCGTGGCTTCTTCGGCTGCTTCCTCGGTAACGGCTTCGCTCAAGAACGTAACAGTTTCGGCAGGTACAACACCCTCTAACCCCACGACCCCCTCAAATCCCACTAATCCCACGACCTCTCCGAAGCTCAACGCTGTTGTTAAGTTCAACGGCGAGACAACCAAGACGATCGAGGTAACAGGCACGACCTTAACAGTCGCTTATCCGCTTCAGGCGAGCAAGCTCATCACCTGCGGTGATATGGAGCTCAGCTATGACAGCTCCAAGCTCAAGCTCACATCCTTTGATACGCCCAATATCATTGGCGGCAACATAACGCCTTCACAATCCGTTAACGAAAACCCCTACTACTTCAACTTCACTGGCGTAGTTTCTAAGACAAAGTCAGGTCTCTATGACTTTAAGACAACCAAGGATTTTGTAGTCGCAACCTTCTCCGTAGTATCGGGCGCGACAGGCAACGCTGACGTTAATCTCTATTTAAAGGAGCTTGACGCTCTCGAGAGCGAGGTAAAGACCTCTTACATCAATAACGGCAACGCAACATCGGCGGGTAACGCGCTTCTCTCTACTCTTAAGAACCCCACTGTAACACAGAGCGGCGGAACAACACCGACAACTCCTTCCAACCCCACGACTCCGTCCACCCCCACGACCCCGTCCACTCCCACAACTCCGTCCAATCCCACAACTCCCGAGCCCACAACTCAGACTCCCACGACTCCCGAGCCCACAACTCAGGCACCCACAACTCCTCAGCCCACAACTCAGGCTCCTACCACGGTAGCTCCCACAACTCAGGCTCCCACAACACCTCAGCCCGCGACCAAGGCTCCTGCCCTCACCTTCAAGAAGAAGTCGATCAAGGCGGGCAGCAAGGTAACTCTGGCTGTTAAGAACAAGGACAGCAACAAGGTGACCTTCACCTCCAGCAACAAGAGGATCGCTACCGTAACCTCAAAGGGCGTTATCACAGGTCTCCAGAGAGGCTCTGTAACTATCACCGTAAAGGTAGGTTCCAAGAAGCTCACCGCGAAGGTCGTAGTTTCCAATAACCCCGTAGCCAAGATCAAGAGCAAGTCTGTATCCGCTAAAAAGACCTACACCGTAAAGAAGGGCAAAAAGCTTGCCGTTAAGCTTTACAGAAAGGTCGGAACGATCAATAACAAATACACCACCAGCAACAAGAAGATAGCGAAGGTAGTCTCCAAGGCTAACGCCACCACCGTATATATCAAGGGTATAAAGGTCGGCAAGGCAACCATAAAGATCAAGGTGAACGGAGTAAGAACGTTTACGATCAAGGTCAAGGTAACAAAGAAATAATTGTTTATCGCAATGCCCCCGACAAATAGTCGGGGGCATTTTTCTACCATATTTGTACTTATTTACTGATTTTGTTCCTGTTGTGTTAGGATAGTCTGTGAAAAACAAAAACTGTCAAATATTGCCTTTTTATTTCTTTTGTGATATAATAAATGTGTTGCGCGGCTGATAAAATCGCGCGTTTTGATGGATTTAGAAGTACAAAAGAATTATTTAGGTGACCAGATGAAGAGATTTATTTCCGTAGTGCTCGTGGCTATGATCATGACGCTCTGTATGACCGTCGCTTTTGCCGAAGAGCTTCCCGCGAACGAGACAAACTTGGTTGTCTCACAGAACGCGGATGACGGCACGGTTGAGCCTACAACCGAGGCACCGTCCGAGGAGGACACAACAGAGCCTGCCGTAGAAAACACAACAAATACGCCCGAAATCGAGGAGACCACGGAGCCTGCTTCTGCCGAAGAGTCGCAGGAGGTTACGACAGCTCCCGCTTCCACAAAGCCGACTAAGCCCACAGAGCCTGTCGTAAAAAAGATCAATGCCGTAAAAAACAGTAAGGACGGCAATTACAAGCTCCGAGTTTATTCGGACAAAAAGACATCCTTTGTTGATATCATCAAGTATATCGGCAAGGACAAAAAGCTCGGCAACCTCAAGCTCAACAAAATTGACGGGTACAAGATTCGACAGATCAGAACCAAGGCGTTCTTTGACCTGAAAAGCTTAAAGACGGTTGCTTTTACGGGCGCGAGCTTTAAGGATAAGGGCGTCAGCATTCTGAAGACAAAGGCATTCTACAACTGCCCCAACCTTACTCAGTTTACGGTCAATTCCTCCGTGATCATTGAGAAAATGGGCGTAGGCTATGTCAACGGAAAGCCCTCGGAGAAATTCGTCAAGCTTATTTTCGACGACAAAACCGTTACCAAATACGACGTCAGCTCCAAGCTTGCCTATACGCTTAACGGCGGCTTCAAGCCGATCTACAATATTTCGGGCAACAACGATAATAACCGAACTCAGGTATTCGCGGATTTCGTTAACGGCTCCCAGTTTTTCCTTAAGCTTAACGGCAAAAGCGTCAAGGGCTGGATCTCATCAAGACCCGACGTTCTTTCCGTTACCGACAACGGACAGGCTGTCGCCTTGAAAAAGGGAAGGACCGCCGTAACCGTAAAGGCGGGAAAACTCACTGTAAAGCGCGTTTTCAATGTCGAAAACGATCCTTATCTTACCCAAAAGGGCAAGACCGTCAATTCCGTAAAGGTCAAGAACGGCAACAAGATTTCCGTAAGGATCAACGGCAAGGCGAAGCTTGTGGACAATGAGTTCAGCGAGAGCGAAAACGCGAAGGTCGTCTCCGAGCCCTCGGGCGATGTAATTGTGATAGAGGGCACAATGAGAGGCACAACGACCCTTACGCTCACCGTCAACGGCAAGCCCCTCAGCCTCAAGGTTCAGGTCCTCAAGAATCCGATTCCCGCGGAAACGATGGAAAGACTTGCCGAGAACCTTGGCTCTCAGGACAACTATTATTATGACGAATCCACTGTAATGTGCAGCGCGTACTCCTATGCCTACTGCTACAAGCAGGTTACGGGAATTTACCGTACCGCGGGCAGCTTCTGGTGCCCGGGCGGCTGTACATGGGAGGGCGGAACCTACACTCACTACGGTTCCTCCAGAACAATGCTCAAGGCGATCAAGAAGTCGCTTGACAAAAACGAGTCCTGCGTGGGTCTTTTAAGCATCAACGGCGGCTCGCCTCAGCATTATGTGACCTTCTATGATTATGACGACAAGGGCGATTCGCTCGACGATTTTAAGATTCTTGACCCGTGGGACGGCGAGCTCACGACAGGCGAGAATTACGGTTACAGCTACGGCTACCACGTTGTAACGGTCGATACATAATAAATTACCGCCGCGTTATCACTAACGCGGCGGATTTTTCTTTTTGTGACGGAGGAGTCGCTTTGAGCGGCGGTCTCCGTGTTTTTATTTTTGCCGTTTCTCGGCGGGATTCGGATAAACGGGTGAATGCTTCCGCCGACGTTTTATCCCTTTACGGCGCCCGAAACAACACCCTCGATGATGTATTTCTGACACGCGAAGTAGAATATTACGATCGGCACGATACTGAGCACTACAAGCGCCATAATAGCGCCGTTGTCGGTCTGTCCGTAGCTTCCGTTAAGGAACTGCATATGTATCGGGATCGTGCGGTAGAGCTTACCGTCGAGAACGAGATAGGGAAGCAGATAGTCGTTCCATATCCACATTGTCTCGAGGATCGCGACCGAAATAAAGGTCGGCTTCATGATCGGGAGCACAACGCTGAAGAAGGTCTTTAACGGACCCGCGCCGTCAACGTCGGCGGCTTCCTCGATCTCAATCGGTATACTCTTTACGAAGCCCGAGAACATAAATATCGCCAGACCCGCGCCGAAGCCCAGATAGACGAGCAAAATACCCCACGGAGTCGTAAGCTTTAAGCGGTTCGCGGTGTTCGAGAGGGTAAACATAACCATCTGGAACGGTACTACCATCGAGAAAATACAGAAGAAGTAAATGATCTTGCATACGATCGTATTCGACCTCTGAATATACCACGCCGCCATCGACGTGCATACAAGAATGATCGCTACGCCGAAAACAGTGATGAACAAGCTCCAGATCGCCGCCTGCCAGAACGGATAGTTACCGAAGGTCATACCCTTGATATAGTTCTGGAAGCCGTGGAACGTTTCGTTGTTGGGGAAGGCGAAAAGATTTGTCGCGATCCCGCCGTTTGTTTTAAATGAGTTATAGAGAACGATGATGACAGGCATAACGTAGAATATCGAAATAATGACAAAGAGAATCGTCAAAAATCGCATTCCGGCCGTCTGCTTTTTCTTGAATTTAAGCTCTTTTTCGGGCTTTACAACAGCTACTTTTGCCATTACGCCTGCACCTCTCTTCTTCTTGTAAAGTAAAGCTGCGCGAGTGATATTACAACCACGATAAGGAAGAATATTACACCCTCAGCCTGTCCTACGCCTTTCGCGCTGGAGCCTTCGCCGTAGAAGGTCTTGTAGATGTTGAGCGCCATCATTCTCGTTGTCCATACTCCGTCCTTCAGCGGCGCGCCGCCTGTGAGAGCGAGGTTCTGGTCAAAGAGCTTGAAGGAGTTGGTCAGCGTTAAGAAAGAACAGATAGTAATCGAAGGCATCATCATCGGCAAAGTTACGCGTGTCAGCATCTGACCCTTTGTAGCTCCGTCGATCTTAGCGGCCTCGTACAGGTCGTGAGGAACGTTCTGGAAGCCCGCGATATAGATGATCATCATATATCCCGCCTGTTGCCAGCACATCAGGATAACAAGTCCCCAGAAGCCCAGATCGGAGTTTGTAACGAGCGACGGCATATCCATTGAACGGAGGATTCCGTCAAAAATCTGGTGCCAGATATATCCGAGGATAATTCCTCCGATAAGGTTCGGCATAAAGAACACGGTTCTGAACAAATTAGAGCCTCTGATTTTGAGCGTGAGAGCGTACGCGATGAAGAACGCCATAAGGTTGATCAAAACTACGCTGACAATGACAAAGCCCAGAGTGAACCAGAACGAGCGCAGAAAGCTGTCGTCGTTGAACGCCTTGATGTAGTTTTTGATGCCCACAAAGGTTGTGCGCGATACTACCTGGAATTTAAAAAACGAAAGGTAAATACCCCTAATGAACGGATAGATAAATCCGATACAAAAGGCGGCGAATGTAGGAAGCAGAAAGATTAACGCATAGAGTTTTCTTTGAGGTTTTCTAAACATAGCTTATGCCTTTCTGTTTGAACAAAAGGGGGCTGAAGTATTCAGCCCCCTGAACGTTTTAAATGTTTGGCTGAATAATCAGGGGAAATTATTCCTCAGCAGCCTTTTCCTTCTCGGTCTTCCAGCCGTCTACGAAAGCTGTCTTAACAGCATCCCAGTCGCCTGTGCCGGCAGCGTACTGTGTGAGAGCAGCGCCAACGCCGTTTTTCCAATCCTCGGAAGGCATTGTTGTGAAGTTCCAGCTTACGGGAGTCTTGCCTTCGTCTGTGAGAGCCTTGTCGATCTTAACAAAAGCGTTTGTGCTTTCCTTAGCGGACTTGAAGGGGATTACAAAGCCCATGTCGTCAGCCATAGCAGCTGTGCCCTTGTCGGAGGTTACGCACCACTTGATGAACTCAGCGGTAGCAGCCTTGTCGTCGTCGGAAGCGTTCTTGTTGATGCACCAGTAGTTCTCTGTACCTGTGCAGAGACCCTGATTGGCCTCGTCGCCTACGCCGATGTAGATCGGGAGCATTCCGAGATCCTCGTCCTTTAAGCCGCCCTCTGTAACAGCGCTGTACTCCCAGGAACCGTTCTGGAAGAAGATAGCGTCGCCCTTAATGAACTCTTCCTCAGCCTCTGCGCCTGTCTTGGAGGCAAGCTCGGAAGCCTTGCAGGTAGAATCTGTGATGTAGAGATCCCAGATGTTCTTGTAGTTCTCAAGATATGTGCCCTTAAGCTCTGCCTTGTCGCCTACACCGTCATCCTTGTACTCGAAGTAGATGGGAAGGTTAGCAAGGTGAGTCTTGAATCTCCAGTCGGAGGAGCTGTCCATACCTGCGGATGTGAACGCGCCCTTAACGCCGAGAGCGTCCTTGTTAGCCTGGATCTCGTCGGCAACAGTCTTGAGCTTGTCAAAGCTGTTGATCTCGTCGATAGACTTAACGGTTGCGAAATCGCTGTCGCAATACTTCTGGAGTAAGGTCTTGTTGTAGATGATACCATAGGACTCGATTACGTAAGCAATACCGTAAACAGCGTCGCCGTCCTTAAGAGCGAAGTCCTGAGATGTGAGCTCGCCGTAGATATCTGTACCGGAGAGATCCATGCAGAAATCCTTCCACTTAGCGAGACCGACAGGTCCGTTTACCTGGAACAGTGTGGGAGCCTCTTCCTTGTCCATTTCGGAGGTAAGAGTCTGCTCGTAAGTACCCTCAGCGGCTGTAACAACGGTAACCTTTGTGCCGGTTTCCTTTGTGTAAGCCTTAGCGAGATCCTGCCAAGCCTGATCCTGCTCGGGTTTGAAGTTCAGGTAGTAAACCGAACCCTTGGAGGCGTCGCCTGAAAGCTTGGAAGCGCCCTTGGAGGACTTAGAGTCCTTGCTGTCGGAACAGCCTGCGAAAGCGCCTACGGTCATAAGTGACGCAAGGCCTAAAGCGGCTATTCTTTTGATTGTTGAACTTTTCATAAAAAATCCACCTTTTCAAAAAATTTTCGGTCCGAATAATTGACGTCGGACCTGCGCCCGTGAGTTGCGGCGTCGGTCTGAGCAGCTTTTGAGATCTGCGGAAAGCCGAGCAAAAACGTTCTTTCCGACACCTGTCAAAACATCCTCATTATCTAGTATAATAGCACAAAAACAAGGAGTATGCAATACTTTTTTGGTACATTTATCCGCAAAAAAAAGAGGGGAATTTATCACATTCAGTGTTTATCGGGGTTTTTGTAAACTTACAGTTTTGTAACCGAATTTCAGTGGAAAAAAGGTCGCCCTTATGGTAAAATAAAACTGATATTTTTTAGCAAAGGAGCAAGGCTATGAAGAAAAAAGGCTGCGCTTTTTTAAACTTTTTCAGGTACTTTCCAAAGCTGTTCGCGGCGGGACTTATGTTTTCCGTGCCGTTTGCCGTTTTTACGGCGATACTCGCGCTCATCGGATATCTTACGGGCTTCAACAACATCATTTTGTGGGGACTTTCCGTAATTCCCGCGTCGCCTATGCTGGCGGGACTCGCGATGACAGTCCGAAAAATAGCCATAGAGAATACAGACGTGGAGCTGATCCCGACATTCAGGGAGGTCGTTAAAGAAAACTTCAAGGCGTTCCTTCTTCACGGCGTTGTGATTTATCTTATTTGCGCGTGCACCTTCTTTTCGGTGCTGTACTACGGCTCAATGGCAGCGGTCAACGCAATGTACGCCTCGACGTTAACGATGTATATGCTCTTTACGGCGGTTTTGGTCGTCGTGATGTTCTACGTGCCCATAATGACGGTTACATATGAGCTCAGACTCAGGGACATCTATAAAAACGCGTTTCTGCTTGTAATCGGAAAAATTCTTCGAAACCTTATCGCGCTTGTTTTCATCACTCTGCTTTCCGCTGTCGCGTTCTTCGGAATAGTTCTGACAAACGGTGTGTGGCTGTGGATCACGGTAGCGCTGATCGTCGCGCTTTATCCTATGATGTTCGTATATATCTCGATCTCGGTGATCTCAAAGGGAATGCAGGAGAGCGTAGGCTCGTTTGTCAACCCTGTCAAGGCGGAGGTCGATGACAGCAAGGCGGTCGCGGAGGCGGTAAGTTCAGCTGAAGGAAGCGACTATGTTTTCGTTAACGGTAAAATGATCAAGGTAGAAAAATAAGGAGCCGTCAAAGCGGCTCAGAAAGAAAGCGCGCGCATAGCGCCGCTGTGCAGAAAAAAGGCTCCGATCAAACTCGGAGCCCGTTTTATCAGTCTTTTTCAATCACTATCTTGTCCTTGGGAACGACGATCGCCCTGTATCCGAGAGCGTTCGTAACCCTGATCGCGCCAGTAAGCGTGACCTTGGCTCCGTTTTCGGGATAATCGTCGGGGAACTTTCCGTTCTCGATCTCGTAGCTTACTCCGAGAGAGGAACCGTTTTCGGTTTTCTGGAGAATTGAGCAGCTTGTGCCGCGATGCTCGCTGATACCTGTGATCTTGACAGCGGAATTGTCATAATCGCCCTTGGAGAACGCCGTCATAAAATCCTGCATACCGTCATAATCGTTGATCTCAATAACCGCTTGAGGCTTGTTGAGGTCTACGGGCGTTGTGTCGCGTTCAAACTCCGCGGACGAATCGTTGCTGCCGCAGCCGCAGGAGACAAACGCCGTCAGAGCGACTGCCATAACAACAGCCAGAGCAATAACCTTGCCGAATTTTTTCATTATTTTCACTCCAATCGTTATTCCCCAAAAGGGTACAAGGATATTATATCAATTTTTCATATTTTTTCAAGCGGTTAAAAGATAATAATTATCAAAAAATTCGGCCCAAGGCAACGCCTTGAGCCGAAAGTGTTTTATCGGGATTAGCCCTCGATTGTGCAGTACATAAAGTACTTGTAGCCGAGCGGGTTGGAGAAGAAGCCCTTAACGGTCTTGGAGCACATATAGAGGTCTGTGTAGTAGTAGATCGGGCAGATGCAGCCTGTCGCCATAAGCATATCCTCAGCAACGTGCATCATCTTGTAACGGTTGTCCTTGTCTGTGCAGGACTTGATGGTGGAGATAAGAACGTCGTAGGTCTCGGCCCATGTGCCGTTCTCAACCTTTGTATCATATCCGTACTCTGTAAGGTCAAGGCTGTAACACTTTACATCCTTGTGGTTGCCCTTGCCGTACTGAACGTCGTTGTTACCCGAAGCGGTTGTCCACATATCGAGGAAGCAGATAGGATCGTTGTAGTCAGCAAGCCAGCCGTTACGAGCGATGGAATAATCGCCCTTCTTACGTGTGTTAAGGAAGGTGTTCCACTCCTGGTTCTCGAGGTCGAGAGTGATACCAACGCCGTCAAGAGCGCTCTGGATATACTCACCGATAGCCTGATGGCTCTCGTTTGTATTGTAGAGGTATGTCATCTTGGGGAAGTTGGTGAACTTCTTTGTCTTGTCGTCGTACTTGTAGTACTTCTTGAGAGTCTCAACAGCGGACTCGTAGTTGCTCTCGAAAGCGTCCTCGGAGGTGTTGAAGTAACCGTCATAGTCACTGCTTACGCCTGTGTTCTTGTAGAACTCGGAGCCGTCGGCGTCTGTAAGACCCATAGCTACGAAGGAGGAAGCGGGGAGCTGACCGCCCTGAGCGATCTCGTCGATGATATAGTTACGGTCGAGAAGGAGAGAAACGGCGTTTCTGATCTCAGCCTCAGCCTTTTCAGCCTCGTCGCCCTTAAGGTCGGAATCCTCGGGGAGGATGTTCTCGTTGATGTTCCAGCATACATAGTATGTGCCGATCTGACCTACGTTGAAGAACTCGTCGGGATAATCCTTCTTGAGGGTAGCGATCTCGTTTGTGGGAACGTCGTCGATTAGGAGCCAGTCGCCCTTCTTGAAGTTGGAGAGCATGTTGTTGGCGTCGTCGGAGAGATAGAACTTGATAGTTTCCATTGTAACGCTGTCAGCGTCGGGATGATCGGCGTTCTTCTTGAGTGTGATAACGCTGTTGTGCTTCCAGCCGTCAAGCTTGTACATACCGTTGGATACATAGGTCTTGGGGTCTGTTGCCCATTTCTCGTCCTTTACTACGTCCTCACGTACGGGGAAGTAGGTCGGGAATGCGAGAAGCTCGTTCCAGTAAGGAACGTCGTTGGCGAGTGTTACCTCGAGAGTCTTGTCGTCGGTAGCCTTAACGTTGAGCTTGGCGTCGGGGTTGGTGTAGTTACCGTCGTCGTCTGTCGCCCAGATGTCGTCATAACCGTCAACAACCTCGAACATATAGCCGTAGTCAGCCGCAAGAGCTGTGGAAGCAGCGCGCTGCCAAGCAAATTCGAAGTCGCCCGCTGTTACGTCTTTGCCGTCGGACCACTTGAGACCGTCCTTGAGAGTGTAGGTGTAGGTAACGGTACCGTCGTCGTTAGCCTTGCCTTCGGTAAGCTCTTTAGCGGCGTCCGCAACGATCTGGAGCTTGCCGTCCTTGTCCTGCTCCCACTTCGCGAGACCCGAGAAGAGGTGAGTGAGGAGTGTAGCGCCGTCAACCGCGGAGTTAAGAGCGGGGTCGATGGTGTCGGGCTCACTGGCGATAGAAACAGAGATAGACTTTACGTCTGATGTTTTCTTGCTGTCCTTGCTGTCCTTGCTGCTGCCGCAGGAAGCTAAGCTAGCTACGAGAGCGATCGCAAGAATTACAGCTAAGATTCTTTTGATTTTCATTTTTTTCAATCCTTTCTTAGAATAAAAATGATATTTTCACCAAATGCGTGAGGTTTTCTCCTGTACCCCTCTGCACCCGGTTTGTCGATTGATTAAGAGTTGATCTCGTCAACTCTGTGGCAGGCTACAAAATGACCTGTCGAAACCTCCTTGAACTCGGGCATACTCTCGGCGCACTTGTCGCAGGCGTAGCGGCACCTTGTTCTGAACGGACATCCGCTGGGCGCGTTGAGCGGGCTGGGGATGTCGCCCGTAAGCACGATACGCTTGTTGGTTCTCGCGATCTTGGGATCGGGAACGGGAACAGCGGAGAGCAACGACTGAGAATAGGGGTGGAGAGGCTTGTTGTAAATCTCCTCCGCGTCCGCGAGCTCTACCATTCTTCCGAGATACATAACAGCGATTCGGTCGGAAATATGACGAACGACCAACAGATCGTGCGCGATAAACAGGTAGGTGAGGCCGAGCTTTTCCTGAAGCTCGTCAAACATATTTATAACCTGAGCCTGAATACTTACGTCAAGCGCGGATACAGGCTCGTCGCATACAATAAAATCAGGGTTGACCGCGAGTGAACGTGCGATACCGATACGCTGGCGCTGTCCGCCCGAAAACTCGTGAGCGTAACGCGCGGCGTGCTCGCTGTTCAGTCCGACGTAATCCATAAGCTCAAGGATACGCTCCATACGCTCCTTTTTGTTGCTTGTGAGCTTGTGAACGTCAAGCGGCTCGCCGATAATATCCGATACCGTCATTCTCGGATTAAGCGAGGAATACGGATCCTGAAAAACCATCGTGGCTTTTTTGCGGAACTCCTTGATGTCCTTCTTAGTCTTGACTTGCTTGCCGTCGTACCAGATCTCTCCGCCCGTGGGCTTGTAAAGGTGGAGCAATGTACGACCGACGGTGGTTTTTCCGCAGCCCGATTCGCCTACCAGACCGAGCGTCTCGCCCTTTGTGATCGAGAACGAAACATCGTCAACAGCCTTTAAGGGCTTTGAGCGGAACATACCTGTGCTGATGTCAAAGTATTCCTTGAGGTGTTTTACCTCGATCAGGGTTTTGTTTTCAGCCAAGGTCATCACCGCCTTCCGTGTCAAGTTCTATTTCACCGCTGTCAAGACCTTTTTTGACGTTTACCCAACAGGAAGCGGCGTGATTTTCATTTATCTCCATACGGTCGGCGCGGTGCTTGATACAGATCTTCATCGCGTTATCGCATCTCGGAGCGAAGGGACAGCCCTTCGGCATATTGAGAAGGTCGATCGGCGTGCCCGTGATCGGGCGGAGCTTCGTTCCCGCCGTGTCGGCAGTCGGGATCGAGCGCATAAGACCCTTTGTGTACTCGTGACAGGGATTGTAGAATATCTCGTCGGCTGTACCCTGCTCGCAGATCGAGCCGGCGTACATAACGATGACCTCGTCACAGATCTGAGCTACGACGCCGAGATCGTGAGTGATCATAATGATAGCCATTCCGAGCTCCTCCTGCAAGGAACCCATGAGCTCAAGTATCTGAGCCTGAATGGTAACGTCGAGCGCGGTGGTCGGCTCGTCCGCGATAAGAATGTCGGGCTCGCACGCAAGCGCCATGGCGATCATAACTCTCTGGCGCATACCGCCCGAAAATTCGTACGGATACTGTTTCATACGCTTCTCGGGCTCGTTAACGTTAACGAGGCGAAGCATCTCAACAGCTCTGTCGTAAGCCTCCTTCTTGTTTCTGTCGGTGTGAAGGAGGATCGCCTCCATAAGCTGTTTTCCTATTGTATATGTGGGATTGAGCGAGGTCATCGGGTCCTGAAAGATGATGGAGATCTTGTTTCCTCTCACGTTCTTCATAACCTTTTCGCCCGCTCCTACGAGCTCCTGACCGTCAAGCTTGATAGAGCCGCCGACGATTTTGCCCGTTCCCGCGAGTATTTGCATAATTGAGTAGGCTGTTACAGACTTGCCTGAGCCCGATTCGCCCACGATACCGAGAACCTTGCCTCTGTCGAGGGTAAAGGATACGTCGTTTACCGCCTTAACTTCACCCGCGTCGGTGAAAAAGGAGGTTTTGAGGTTTTTTACTTCAAGTAATGCCATCTGTCCCGCCTCCTTACGCGTTAAGCTTCGGGTCGAACGCGTCGCGCAGACCGTCGCCGAAGAGGTTAAGACTGAGTACGATAAGCGAAATTACAACCGCGGGGATGATCAGACGGTGGGGATAGCTGGAAAGTCCGTTAAGAGCGTCGGAGGCGAGAGATCCGAGCGAGGGCATCGGAGCGTCAACGCCGAGTCCGAGGAAGCTCAGGTAGCTCTCTGTAAAGATCGCCGACGGTATCTGGAGCGCCGCGGAAATGATAACTACGCTTATGCAGTTGGGCATAAGGTGCTTTGTGATGATCCACTTGCCCTTTGCGCCCGTCGCCTTTGCGGAAAGCACATACTCCTGCTCTCTGAGAGAGAGGATCTGACCTCTGATAAGTCTGGACATAGAAACCCAGTAAAGCAGGGCAAAAACTATGAACAGACTGATGATGTTGGTGCCAAGGCCCGCGAGCGCCGTACCCTCGATAGCGGGTCCGAGCGTTACGACAAGCACGGAGGAAAGCAAAATGACCATCAGCATATCGGGAAGCGAATAGATGATATCAACTATTCGCATTATTACAAGATCGACCTTTCCTCCGAAGTAACCCGAGATCGAGCCTATCAGCGTACCGATAACAAGCACGATGATCGAGGCGAAGAAGCCGACCAGCAGCGAGATCCTTGTTCCGTAAATAACGCGGATAAAGTAGTCGCGGCCGTGCGCGTCGGTTCCGAAAACGTGAGGGAACACGCTTTCTCCCGAGTCGATCAGCTTCTGCTCGGTTCTTCCGTATTCGAACGGAGCAAGGTTATTGTAGGACGAGTCAACGGGCTTGCCGGGACGCACGCCGAGCTGATCGTCATATGAGTAAGGCCAGAACATCGGGATAACGATGCTGGATAAAGCTATCAGAATAATGATTATGAAGCTGACAAAGGCAACCTTGTTTCTGTACAGCCTTTTTACGCCGTCTCGGAAAAACGTTGTGGACGGGCGCATCTGGACCATATATTCTTTGTCTTTGTCGGAGGCGGGAATAAAATCGTCGAGGTCAACGTGGAAGGTAAACTTTTTCTTATTCATTTTTAACCCTCCTTATTCCAGCGTGATACGCGGATCTACTACCTTGTAGAGTATATCCGTCACGAGATTCATAAATACGATGAGCGTCGCGAGAATGATCGTTGTGCCCATTATCATTGTATAGTCGCGGTTTGTGATACTGCTGACGAACGCGCGTCCGATACCCGGAACCGCAAAAATCTTCTCGACAACGAGCGAGCCCGTTACGATGTAAGCGAGCATGGGTCCGAGATATGTGAGAACGGGGATCAGCGAGTTTTTCAGAGCGTGACCGAAGATGATCCTCTTGCCCGAAACGCCCTTCGCCTTGGCGGTGCGGATATAATCCTGACCGAGAACGTCAAGCATAGAGGAACGCGTAAGACGTGTTATGTACGCCATCGGGTAAAGCGCGAGAGTGATTATCGGCAGTATCAGTCCCTCAGGCGAGTCGCCGTTGGCGGGAACAAGGTTGAGCGTCGTCGCGAATAGCACAAGCAGCAGCGCGCCCATAATAAACGACGGCATCGAAACAAACGCTGTCGTTATAACCATAATGACGCGATCGATGATCTTGTTTCTCCTCAGGGCGGCTATCGCGCCGAGAATAACGCCGACGACAGTCGAGAGAGCGGCGGCTATTACTCCGAGCATCAGCGAGGTGGACATACCGTCGCCGATGATATCGATAACGTCTCTGCCTCTTTGCTTCAGCGAGGGGCCGAAGTCGAATTTGGTCACAATATCCTTGAGATATGTGAAGTACTGCTCCATAAGAGGCTTGTCAAGTCCGTATTTTGCCTCCATCGCCTTCTGAACGGCGGGAGTGGTGGCTTTTTCGCCCACAAAAGGACCGCCCGGAACCGCGTGCATAACGAAGAACGTAACCGTTATGACGATCCAGACAGTGAAAATCGCAAGCAAGATACGCTTTATGATATAAAGCATTGTTTTTGAATTCATTATCCATCTTCCTTTTTTCGATTCAAAGGCGGTATCAACCGAATTTTGAAGGCAAAAATACCTGTTTTTAAGGTGTTTTTCGGCATTTTTCGGTTAAAAACACGCTTAGATAAATTATTCTACCATATTGGAACAATAAAAACAAGTATTTGAATGAATAAAAAATAAAACAAGTTTTTTACCTTTTTGCCATTTTTAATAAATTTGTGCAGACTTTTCTTTTAAAAACGAACAAAGATATCGGCGAAAAACGCGGCAAAAGAGCCGCCGCGTCATTACGCGACAGCTCTTGTGCGGAGTGTGTGTATAAAATGGATGAAAAGGGGAATGCGTGTCAAGCGATGAGCCCAAAGTCAAACTCAGGCTCCTGCTCCTCGGCGAAGCTGTTGATAAAGCATGTGTCCACAGCCGCTTCGGGCGAGAAGTCCTCGTTTTCCCGACAAAGGTAAACGTCGGGGTGCAGCTCTCTTCCGTCCGCTATAAAGCTCTCAAAATCTCTGTGTCTGCTGTTCATCTGCGCGAGCTCAAAAATCGTATAAATCATAATTTACCTCCGTCGGATTTATTTTACATTTATATTATACTCAAATATGTGTCCCATAAAACGGACAGTGAATCGCGACGCACACAAAAACTTTTCATTAATAATATATAGCGGAGGTAAAAGATGGATAATTACGTAATTCTGGCTCTTGTCGCGACGCTGGGCACTTGGTTTGTGACGGCGCTCGGAGCCGCGACGGTCATTTTCTTCAAATCGCCGTCTGCGAAAGCCCTCAACCTTATGCTGGGCTTCGCTTCGGGCGTTATGATAGCGGCGAGCTTCTGGTCGCTTTTACAGCCCGCGGTGGAACGAGCGGAGAAGCTCTCCGGTATGCCCGCTTATCTTGTCGCGACCGTGGGCTTTTTGTCGGGAGCGGTGTTTATGTGGGCTTCCGACAAGGCTGTCGGACTTGCTCAAAGGCGGTTTTACCTGAGCGAGACTCGAAGCGGCGACCGTGTGAACAGGATAATAATGCTTGTGCTCTCGATCACCCTTCACAATATCCCCGAGGGTCTCGCCGTAGGCGTGGCGTTCGGCGCGCTTCCTGCCAAGAGTCTGTCGCCCGAGGCGCTGATGGGAGCGGTTTCGATCGCCGTCGGGATCGGTCTGCAAAACTTCCCCGAGGGAGCGGCAGTGTCGGTACCGCTTCGCAAGGAGGGATTTTCGCGGCGAAAGAGCTTTTTTATCGGTCAGGCGTCGGGGCTTGTGGAGCCGATCTCGGGCGTGATCGGCGCGTTGCTTGTGGTGTATATCGAGGCGATCCTGCCCTACGCGCTGTCGTTTGCCGCGGGCGCGATGATACTCGTCGCCGTTCACGAGCTGATCCCCGAATGCCAGCAGAATCAGGACGAAAGCCCGTACACAGCCACAATGGGCATAGTGTCGGGCTTTGCGGTAATGATGCTTTTGGATGTGATGCTCGGATAAAGGGGCTTTTCTTTTCCCGAAAAATATAGTATAATCGGGGAAAAGGGGAGTTAGAAATGGAAAAAAGACTTACAGCCGCTTTGATAATGAATATCCTCATAGCGGGTTTTACGTTCGGAATCACTCTTTCATATTTTCTGGGCAGCACCGGTACCTTGATCCGTTCGGGAGCGGAGAGCTTTATCTTCTTTACGACCGATTCGAATTTGCTGAGTATGATAGCGGCGATAGTTATCATCCCGTTTGAAATTCGTGTGCTCAGAGGCAAGGCGGATTCGATCCCCGCGCCTGTTCTGATCTTCAAATATGTGGGAACAGCGGCGGTGACGCTGACCTTCGTGACGGTTATGCTGTTTTTCGGACCGATTTACGGTCATCTCAGACTTTTGTCCGACACCTCGATGTACACTCACCTTTTCGGACCGCTGCTGGCGTTCGTTTCCTTTGTGTTTCTCGAGACCGATCATAGGCTTAGCTTTAAGGCTTCACTGCTCGGGATCTTACCCAGCATTGTTTACGGCGCGGTTTATTTCACCGAGGTAATGATTATCGGAGCTGAAAACGGCGGTTGGAAGGACTTTTACGCCTTTAACGCGAACGGAAAATGGTATGTCAGCATAGTAGTTATGAATCTCGGCTGTTTCCTGATATGTATGGGTATCCGAGCGCTTCACAACCTTATGCACAAAAAACAAAACAGATAAAAAACGGCTGTCCGCAAAAACGGACAGCCAAATTTTTTATCAAAAGCTTAGAAGTTCAGAAGCCCCGCGCCGTTGTTTACGGCGAGGAACGCGGTAGCAAACACAAGGGAGACGATCGTCATCAGCTTGATTAGAATGTTGATCGCGGGTCCCGAGGTGTCCTTGAAGGGATCGCCGACCGTGTCGCCGACGACAGCCGCCTTGTGAGCGCTTGAGCCTTTTCCGTGGGGCGTGGTCTCGATGTATTTTTTCGCGTTGTCCCACGCGCCGCCCGAGTTAGCCATAAATATCGCGAGCATAACTCCCGTGATCAGCGAGCCCGCGAGCAAGCCGCCGAGCGCCTCAACGCCGAGCAGATATCCCACAAGCAGCGGAGCCACAACAGCCATAACGCCCGGGAGGATCATTTCCCTGAGCGCGGCGTGGGTCGAGATCGAAACACAGCGAGAGTAATCGGGCTCTTCCTTGCCCTTTAAGATACCGGGCTTTTCTTTAAACTGACGTCGAACCTCGTCGATCATCTTGTTAGCCGCCTTGCCGACGCTGTCCATCGTGAACGCCGAGAAAAGGAACGGCAGCATACCGCCGATGAATAGTCCCGCGACGACCTTGGGGCTGAGGATCGACATACCGCTCGACGCGATACCCGCAGTCTGAGCGAAGGACGCGAAAAGCGCGAGCGCGGTGAGCGCGGCAGAACCGATCGCGAAGCCCTTGCCGATAGCGGCGGTCGTGTTGCCTACGCTGTCGAGTTTGTCGGTGATTTCGCGAACATGGTGGTCGAGCTCGCTCATTTCGGCGATACCGCCCGCGTTGTCGGCGATAGGCCCGTAAGCGTCGACCGCGATCGTCATTCCCGTTGTTGAGAGCATACCCACAGCCGCCAGCGCGATACCGTAAAGTCCCGTGCCCGCGTGAGCCGCTTCCATTACAAAGAATGAAACGAGAATACCTATTACAATGAAAATAATCGGGATGGCGGTGGATTTCATTCCAACGCCCAAGCCTGTGATGATATTTGTCGCAGAGCCTGTTTTAGAGCTCTCGGAAATGCTCTTGACCGAATGGAAACGGTCGGAGGTGTACATCTCGGTGAGCTTGCCGATCGCCGTTCCCACAACGAGTCCCGCAAGTACGCAGAAGAACGGATTAAAGGATTTGAACATAAACCAGCTCAGACAGCCGCCGCAGATAATAACAAGCGCAGTAGCTATGTATTCGCCGAGGTTGAGTGCCTTTTGAGGGTCGGAATTGTCCTTGCCTCTGACAAAGAAAACGGCGATGACCGAGCCGAGTATACCGATCGCGCACAGCAGCATCGGGAAAATCGCGGCGCTCATTCTTACGCCGCCCTTGAAGCTCGCGAAGGCGAGAGTGATCGCGGATACGATCGAGCCGACGTAGCTTTCAAAAAGATCGGCGCCCATTCCCGCGACGTCGCCTACGTTATCGCCTACGTTATCCGCGATAGTTGCGGGGTTGCGCGGGTCGTCCTCGGGGATCCCTGCCTCGACCTTGCCGACAAGGTCGGCGCCCACGTCGGCAGCCTTTGTGTAAATACCGCCTCCGACTCTGGCGAAAAGCGCGATGGAGCTCGCGCCGAGACTGAAGCCCGTGAACACCTTGAGCATATCGCTGTCCTTGACAAGGTCAAACATTGAGTTGAGCGTCAGAAAAACCGCGCCCAGTCCGACCACGCCGAGACCGACTACGGAAAGTCCCATTACGGCTCCGCCTCTGAAGGCGATCTTCAGCGCCTTGTTCATTCCGCTTTCTCTCGCGGCGTTGGCGGTGCGGACGTTAGCCATCGTCGCGACGGTCATTCCGAAATAGCCCGCGAGCGTAGAAAACAGCGCTCCGAGAATGAAGCACAAGGCGGTGCCCCAGTCGATTATAAAACCGATCGCGAGGAAAAGGATCGCCGTGAAAATGATAAGTATCTTGTACTCCGCGAACAAAAACGCTCTCGCGCCTGTTGCGATAGCGGAGGAAATCTTGCCCATTCGCTCGGTTCCCACCTTTTGTTTGCGGATAAACAGAGCAAAATACAGCGCAAAGCAAAGCGCCACTGCGCCTGCGGCTACGGGTATTATCAGCATCCAATCCATAAAAACAACTCCGTTTCTTTTTGGGAGATATTTTAGTTGATTAAAGTTTACCATATTTTTCACATATAGTCAACATAATTCTTTTTAGAAAAAATAAAAAAGAGCGCGCGGTTTGAACCGCGCGCCCAAAGCTTGGGTTTTATTAAGATAATCCTCCACGCTGTAAACGGCGTTGGCTCCGTCGGCGACAGCGGTAATGATCTGCCGCCTAAAGACCCGCGGGACTGCTTCACGCGATAATCAGCGCCTTCATCAAAGAGCTTTTTCCACAAACGCCTTGAGCGACGCCTCGGGCACAACGCCCACGCTCTGGTCAAAGACCCTTCCGTCCTTAAAAAGGATAAGGCAGGGAATGCTCATAATGCCGTACTGCATGGCGAGCTGGGGCTCCTCGTCAACGTTTACCTTGCAGAAATCGACGCCGTCGTATAGTTCGCTTACCTTTTCCACAACGGGACCGAGCATTCTGCACGGACCGCACCACGAAGCCCAGAAGTCGACCAAAACGGGCTTTGGGTTATTTATTACCATCGATTCAAAATCCTGTGTTTTTATTTCCTTTACCATAATTTAAGCCTCCTTAGAAAAATAGCGTAAAATTAAATTGCATACAATCTATATTTGATTCTATCATATTTTTTCCAAAAGTCAAGAGGTTTATTCAAATTTTTTAAAGCTCGGTAATACGATTTGCCAGATAGAGCTGTATGGTCGTGGCGTCGCGGATATTAAGCGTGCCGTTGCGATCCGCGTCCGCGACCTTTTTTTCATTTTCGCCGAGCGGCTTCAAACCGACGAGCGAGAGCTGGATCAGGGTCACGTCATTGACGTTGACCGAGCCGCTGAGGTCGGGATCGCCGAGCAGCGGAGAATCGGAGTAGGTCATGGCGTCACATTCAAAACGCTTCTTGTTGGATTTCAGAGTGAAATTTTCGGTGAGCGAGTAGAGAGCGTTGTCATCGGAGACAAGGTTCGCGGTTTGTTCGGCGTTGTCGCCGTTGTTAAAGATGACATTGACATATTTGCTGTCAAAAACCGCCTTGTAAAGCCCGAAGCCGTCCACGGTCTTTCCGAGGTATTGAGCGGCTTTGCCCGGCCATTCCGCCTCATGTGTATTACCGTCAGCCCATATGTAGTAATCGACCGTGTTCCACGCGCGCGTGTTTTTGAAATAAACGGTAACGTTGCCCTCGGGCTCCGTGTGAGTATCCGAGAACTGTGATGTGATCCAGTCGGCTCGGGCGGAAGTCCAGTCCTTGAGGTACTGAAGCTCTCCTTCATAATTCTTTTGATAGGATTTGTTCAGGCCTGTGTTCCTGTAATCGGAGCAAAGCCACATAAAATCCCACATAATATAGTTATTATACCGTGCCTTTGTAATAGAAGAAGCGTAATCGTCAATGCTTTTGAGCCTGCCGCTCGGCTGAGCTTTGCCGAGAAGCGTGTCAACAGCAGGTACAAAGCGTGTGTTCCACACTTCCTTTACAATGTCCTCAAAGCTCTTTCCGTCGGAGGTTTTGCCCGAGGTGGTGAACGCTTTGCCGTAAGGGTTAACGGTTCGGTTATAGGTCGCGAGCCTAGTTGTCCAGCCTTTCACGTTCGAGGTCGAGTAGGAACAGCCGTCGCGTGTACAGTTGACCGCGCCGAGGTCGGAGTCGCAGTCCCAGATTGGCGCGGCGTAGAACTTGCCCTCAGTCGCGTTGTAGGTGAAATACGTGCTTGTGTAGCCTCCGTCGCAGTTTTTGCCGAAATCCTGAAGCAGATACATCGAGGCGAGACTGTCCAGATCGCAGATCTGCTCCAGCTCCGAAAGAGTTCCCGAGTAAAGGGTGTTTTCAAAGCTTTGGTAGGTGTCCTTAATATAATCGTACTGAGTTTTCATACTCGCGTTGCTTTCGGTGTAGCCGTCGAGATCGGGAGTTTTGAGCACGACGTGATAGCCTCGGTCGGTGACAAAGTATACGTCGTTCTGATAATTCCACACGTCAACCTCAATGAGGAAGTTAAAGCCCGTGTCCTGCTTGTCGGAGCTGTCGGGGAGAGAAACGACCGCGCTTTTGCCCAGATCGATCTTGTCGCAGGCAATGTAGCAGCCGCGGTAAACGCCGTTCACGTAGAAGTCAACAAAGCTTGAGTTCGGAGCGTAGGGCGAGCTCACTTCGTCAGCGAGGTCGTACATAACCGAGTTGCGCAGCAGAGTGGAATCCTTCGCGTTGGAAACAAAGGAGAATTTCTTGCCCGCGGTGTGACCGATGGTTACGGAAGAATTAAAGGTAAGGTTAAAGGGCTTTTTGTCGGTTTCGCGCCAGTTGGTGTTGCCTCTGCCCTTGATTTTTTTGAGGACGGTATCGGTTATACCGCTGTCGCTGACAACGGAAACGCTGCTGCCCTTAACTGAGTTTTCCTTGTCCAGAATAAGGAACGAGTACAGGTCCGTGTTGACGGTCGAGCCGTTTGCGTCGACATAAGAGGAGCGCGGATCGTTGACAAACACGCTCGCCTCCGCGTCGCTTTTGCGGATAACAAGAGAGTAAGCCGCGTCCCCGCGTGTGACGTTCAGCTTTTCGCCGTCGGTATAGCTGACGGTCGCCGAGCCTCCCGAGGGGATCTGAGTGCCGCTCACGGTGACGGTCTCGTCGTAATTGTTGTAAAGCTCGACCCTGTCATTGTCGGCGTATGCAGGCAGGAAGATGTACTTAACATTATTTTCGGCGTTAACACCCGAGTGATCAGACCATTTTGTCCACGCCTGAGAGCTTGAGCTCCCGACTTTCGCGTGGGCGAATAATCCGCCGCTTTCGGTGATGAAAGCAGGCTTTGCCGAGGGCTCGTCCTCAGCCGCGGCGGAAAAGACGGGCAGGATAAGACACAGGCAAAGCAAGAGCGCGGTAAATATTCGGTATTTTTTCATTGGAATCACCTCTTTAAGCTTATTATATTGTAAGTCGTTAATTATTTCAACGAAAAACTTGATTTTTTCACAAATTTCTGCAATTATATATGATAGAATAGAAGATGGTGATATTATGTTAAGTTTAAAAAATATTACAAAGGTTTATAAGGTCGGTTCGGGCGAGGTGCACGCTCTGCGCGGAGTCAGCGTTGATTTCCGCAAAAACGAGTTTGTTTCGGTGCTTGGTCAGTCGGGTTGCGGAAAAACTACTCTGCTCAACATTATCGGCGGACTTGACAAATATACCGACGGCGACCTGATAATCAACGGAAAATCCACAAAGGATTACAAGGCAGGGGATTGGGACACCTACCGAAACCACAGTATCGGCTTTGTTTTTCAGAGCTACAACCTGATTGCCCACCAGAGCGCGCTCGCTAATGTCGAGCTGGCGCTCACGCTTTCAGGCGTATCGAAGGCTCAGCGCAGAAAGCGCGCGATAGAAGCGCTGGAAACAGTCGGACTGGGCGACCAGCTCCACAAAAAGCCGAACCAGATGTCTGGCGGTCAGACCCAGCGCGTGGCGATAGCCAGAGCGCTTGTAAACGATCCCGAGATACTTCTCGCCGACGAGCCCACGGGCGCGCTCGACAGCGAGACAAGCGTTCAGATAATGGAGCTTCTCAAGGAGGTTTCCAGAGACAGGCTTGTTATAATGGTCACTCACAACCCCGAGCTCGCCGAAAAGTATTCTACAAGGATAATAAATCTGCTCGACGGCAAGATAATCGGCGATTCAATGCCGTACAAGGACGAGAGCGTTCGGGACAAAATCGGCAAAAAAGTCAAAAAGACCTCGATGTCCTTTTTTACCGCGCTCAGCCTGAGCTTTAACAATCTTCGGACAAAGAAGGGCAGAACCTTCCTTGTTTCGTTCGCGGGGTCTATCGGAATCATAGGGATAGCGCTGATCCTTGCTTTGTCAAGCGGAATACAGCTGTATATCGACAGCGTCCAGCGTGAAACGCTCACCTCTTACCCGATGATGATAATGGACGAGACTAACGATATGTCAAGCTTGATGGAGGCGTTTATCGGGCTTACAAAGAGCGACGGCAAGGTGAAGAAGGACACGGTAAAGTCAAATAATATTATGGGCGACGTGCTTGACGCGATGGTCGGCGGAACGACCGAGAACAACCTTGAGGCTTTTAAAAAGTTTCTTGAGTCCGACAAGTGCGACATCGACAAATATGTTTCGGAGATCGCCTACAAGTACAAAACTCCGATGAACATCTACCGCGCCGACACCTCCGACGGGCTCAAAAAGGTCAATCCCGCCACCTTTATGGAGGATTTGGGCTTCAACACCTCCCCGACCTCGGAGCAGAGTATGGTCAACTTCGACGCCTTTACACCGGGCAGGACAAACGATATCTGGACTCAGCTTTCCGATTACGAGGATATTCTGAAAGCCTCCTATAAGGTAAAGCGCGGACGCTTCCCCAAAAAGTACAACGAAGCGGTCGTGATCATCGACGAAAACGGCAAAATCAGCGACTACACGCTGTATTGTCTCGGACTTATGGATCAGGAGAAGCTCGAGAAAAACCTCGAAAAATCCGCGAACGGCAAAAAGGTAAAGAAAATCGAGCCCGTGGAAATCAGCTACGATACTTTGATGAAGCAAAAGTACAAGCTGATGGTAAATACGGATTATTACAAAAAGAACTCGGCGGGTTATTGGGACGACTTTACCGAGGACGATGTTTTTGTTACAAACGCCCTCAAAAAAGCCGAGGAGATAAAGATCGTCGGTATAATCCAGGTCGAAAAATCCAACAGCGAGTCCAGCCGTTACGGAGGGATAGGTTACCGAAGCGACCTGATGAAGAGGCTCATCGGCGAGGTCAACAGTTCGGACATAGTCAAATGGCAGAAAAAGCACAAGGATACCGACGCTTTCACGGGACTTAAATTCAAGAAGGATAAGAACGAAAAATTCACCATTGACGACGTTTACGCCTACATCGAAACTCTCGACGAGGAGAGCAAGAACCAAAACCTCGCGTATATCGAGAGTATGCGTCAGAGCGGAATGACCGACGCTCAGATAGCCAAAAGCTACAAGAGCGCGATGGATAAGCTCAAAACCGACAACACCTACGACTCAAACCTTGAGAAGCTCGGCGTCGCGGATCTTAAGTCGCCGTCCGAGATCGATATTTTCCCCAAGGATTTTGAGAGTAAGGACGATATTGAAAAAATCATCAAGAAGTATAACAACGGCGTCAAGGAAGCCGACAAGATAAGCTACACCGACTACATCGGGCTGATGATGGATTCCGTTACCACGATCATCAACGCGATCAGTTATGTGCTCATCGGCTTTGTTTCGATCTCTCTGATAGTTTCCTCGATAATGATCGGTATCATCACCTATATCTCGGTGCTCGAGCGTACCAAGGAGATCGGAATACTCAGGGCGATCGGCGCGAGAAAACGCGACGTAAGCCGTGTGTTCAACGCGGAAACGCTGATAATCGGCTTTGCCGCGGGTCTGATAGGAATCGGGATAACGCTATTGCTGACGATCCCGATAAATATGATAATCGAGAGCCTTGCCGAAATAAAGTCGGTCGCGAGGCTTCCGCTCGAGGGCGGAGTTTCGCTGGTGGCGATCAGTATGCTGCTGACCTTTATCGCTGGACTTGTTCCCGCAAGGATCGCGGCGAAAAAAGACCCTGTTATAGCCTTGAGAACGGAATAAAAAAACGAGCTGTCGCAAAACGCGGCAGCTCGTTGCTGTTATTTAAAGCATTTTCTTTCGTTTTAAAAGTATCATAATAACGATACAGATGATCAGCGTTCCGATACAGACGATCCCGAAGCCGTGGATCGTGTTGGCAAAGGGAAGCCACTTGAGGTTCATTCCGTAAATACCCGAAACGACGGTCGGTATAGCCATTACAAGCGTAATCGAGGTCAGGTATTTCATTACGTTATTGAGTCGGTTGTCCATAACCGCCGAAATAAGCTCTCGGGTGGAGTCGATAATGTCACGGTAGATCGTGGTCATCTCGATCGCCTGATTGTTTTCGATGATAGTGTCCTCAATAAGCTCCTCGTCCTCGGGGAACTGGTTTGTGCGCATAAGCCTCGTGATTACCATATTGTTGGCTCTCAGCGAGGTGGCGAAGTATACAAGCGAGGATTCAAGCTCGTGCAGGGAGATGATATCGGTGTCCACCGTGTCCTTGCCAGCGCGTTCCTCGATCTCGGTTCTCGCCTTGTCAATGCTTCTCAGGTCGTAAAGATAGAGCTTGGCTATGCTGTAAAGCAGGTGATACACAAAGCGCATTTTCTTTCTGGTGCTGAAATTGCGCATTTTAAACCGAAGATTTTTTTCAAAAATCTCGACCTCCTGACGGCAGACAGTAATAACCGCGTCGTCGGTGAGAATAATACCGAGAGGGATGGTCGTGTAATACTCCTCGTCATTTCTGACCTCGGTGATCGGGATGTCAACGAGGATAAGCGTGTAATCATCCTCAAACTCAATACGCGAGCTTTCCTCGTCGTCAAGGGCGGCGACAAGGTCGGAAAAATCGATCCCGTAGTGATCGACGACCTGCTGGTTTTCCTCGGCGTCGGGAGCGGTGAGCTTGACCCATACACCCGGTTGAAGCTCCTTAACCTCGTTAAGAACGCCGCTTTCGGTCATATAAATACTCATCATATTTACCGCCTCCTTTTGCCCTGACTGATGTATTAATATTGTACACCTTTTCGACAGGATATTCCATAGTCAAATGTGTTAAATATCTGCTTGCGAAAAATCATTTTTTAATCAAATGAAGATAGTTTTAATCAAGTGATCGGCGCTTGGTTAACATCTATTACACAGATGTCGGGAGGATTGTTGAGCCTCGGGACCGCCTTTTCGTTAGAGAGCCCCGCCGAGACTATCATCGTTGCCGTGTCGGTTTTGTAAAGACCCTTGGTGTATTTCGGAAGAAGCTCGCCGTTTTTACCGAGCAAGCCCTGATTCGGAGCCGCCAGTCCGCCGATGAACGGCAGTCTTATGATCCCTCCGTGGGTGTGACCGCTCAGAACAAGGTCAAGCTTCATTTTGCCCAGACTCCACATAAAGAACTCGGGCTCGTGAGCCAAAAGAATAGAGAAATTGTCCTTTTCCTGTTCGATAAATTTTTCAAAAAAATTTCTTTCGGCTGAGTTGGGCGAGCTGCCCTCAAAGTAAGGATAATACTGAAGCCCGCCGACGGTGAACGAACCGCTGAGCAGCTCAACGGTTTGCATCTCATTGCAAAGCAGTTTGGCGCCTGCCTTTTTAACGGCTCTATGTAAACTGTCCTTTTCGGGGAAGGAGCGCTCGTGATTTCCGTCGCAGCAGTAAACGTCTGCGATATTACAAAGACCGCGGTACAGCTTTACAGCGACCGACATATCAGGGCTGTAATTGTTTACCATATCTCCGACGACAAAAATCACATCGGGCTTCAGGCTGTTGACAGCTCTGAGAAGCCTGACGTTATCCTTTCCGAATTCCTTGCCGTGCAGATCGGACAGCACAACAGCGCGAAAGCTCGCGGTCGTTTTGTCGGTATTGATTTTGTAGCTGCTCACGGTAAGGTAATTGTTCGAGAAAATCGCCTCGCTCAGAAAGCAGAAAAAAAGAATAAGCCCGAGTCCGAGCTTCAAAAAAGCTTTGCGCCTCATATCAGCCTCGCGTTGAACAAAAGGTTCTGATACATTTATATCAAGCTTAGCAAATATTGTCAAGCGAAAAAATGAGGTGAATTATTAAATGTGCACAGTTTTGACACATGATTTTTAGTTGAAAGGGATAAAAACCGAAAAACGATTGACTTATAAATGGAATAATCCTATAATTATAAAGATAATGTTAAGCATTTGATGTGAAAGGAGGGTATGTATGAAAAGCTTTAACCGACGCAAGCTGATTCTCGCGCTGGCGGATATTTTTATTATAATCGTCGGCACGCTTATCACCAACGCGGTATTCCACTTTGTCGCGCCCTCTTACTCTCACGGTTTCTTCGGACTTTATTATATTATGATCGCCGATATCATACTGTGCGTTCTGATCCAGTATTCGATCGGCTCCTACGCCAAGTCGTGGCGTTATTTTAAGGTTACGGATTATATCACCTGCGGAGCGGGAATGCTGGTCGGTCAAATACTGTCGATCCTCATTTTCTTTGCCGTTCACCGAGATGTGTCCAAGCTGTTCTTTTTGATCAACTTTTTTATCACTACGACGGGCGTGCTGTTGTTCCGATTCTGTTTCAGGAAAACCTTTCTCACGATCTCGGACGCAGGCAAGCGCGACAACACCATAGCCACCCTGATCGTCGGAGCGGGTCACGCGGCGGCGATGATCATGACCGAGCTTGAGGGAGCAAAGTATGACAAAAACAACCCTTCCGCCGATATCGAGGTAGTAGGTCTTGTCGACGACGATTCTTCAAAAATCCATACCCGTGTGCACGGAGCCAGAGTGCTCGGCACAACTAACGATATTGTAAGCGTCTGCGAGCGCTTCGGCGTTGAGCAGATCATCTTCGCGATCCCGTCGTGCTCCAAGGATGACAGGAAGCGGATCCTTGATATCTGCGCTATGACAAAGTGCAAGATCAAGGTCATCCCGTATCTGGGAGACCTGCTCTTTGACGACAAGCACACCGCGCTTATCTCGCAGGCTGTTGATATCAAGATCGAGGACCTTCTGGGCAGAGAGCCCGTTTCCTTTGACAAAAGGGAGATAAGACAGCTTGTCAAAGGTAAGGTATGTATGATCACGGGCGGCGGCGGCTCGATCGGCTCGGAGCTTGTCAGGCAGATCGCCAAGTATAACCCAAAGCAGATCATAATCGTGGATATTTACGAAAACAACGCCTATGAGGTCCAGCAGGAGCTCGTTATGGAGTACGGCGACTCGATCGACCTTGTAACTCTGATCTCGTCTGTGCGCGATTATGACAAGATGAAGTGTATCTTCAAAAAGTACCGTCCTCAGCTGGTGTTCCACGCGGCGGCGCACAAGCACGTTCCGCTTATGGAGACCGTGCCCGAGGAGGCGGTCAAGAACAATATCTTCGGCACCTACAACATCGCGACGCTATCCGAGCTTTACGGCGCGGACAAGTTTGTGCTCATCTCAACCGACAAGGCGGTCAACCCAACAAATATTATGGGCTGTACCAAGAGAGTGTGCGAGATGATCATTCAGTACAAGGCTCAGAACAGCAAGCACACCGAGTTCGTAACCACTCGTTTCGGCAACGTGCTCGGCTCCAACGGTTCCGTTATCCCGCTGTTCCGCAAGCAGATTGAGTCGGGCAACCCCGTAACTGTCACTCACCGCGACATAATCCGTTATTTTATGACCATTCCCGAGGCTGTTTCGCTTGTGCTTGAGGCGGGCGCTATCGCCAAAGGCGGCGAGATATTCGTTCTCGATATGGGAGAGCCCGTCAAGATCGTTACGCTTGCCGAGAATCTTATCCGTATGTACGGCAAGGAGCCGTATAAGGATGTGGAGATCAAATTCACTGGTCTTCGCCCGGGCGAGAAGCTCTTTGAGGAGCTGCTGATGGACGAGGAGGGGCTGAAAAAGACCGTAAACAAAAAGATATTCATCGGCAATCAGATCGATATAAACACCTCAGACTTCCTCCGCGAGCTGGACGAGCTCAGGCAGAGCGCCGAGGCGAACGAGAGCGAGCAGGTGGTCGCTAAGCTCGCCGAGATGGTTCCCACCTTCTGTCATAAGGAATGATAAAAAAAGAGCCTTCCCTTTCGGGAAGGCTTTGATTGTTTTTGTTAAGCCGCGCCGTTTCTGATGATCTGTATCTTGCGGTAAAGACGGGCGCGCTCCTTGTCGGCGGACGAGCCGCGCATGGTGTTGTCCACAGCCGCCTTGATCGCGTCAAACATCATAAAGATAACGCACTTGATATCCTCGTCGTCCGAGGCGCTGAGAAGCGACTTGTCGATATATGAGCCGATTTTCTCGAAGAAATCGGGCTTGTGTGCCCTGTAACGCATATAATCGGCGACCAGAGCGCTGTTCTGATTGGCGTTGTCGGTGAGCACCATCAAATCGCCGTACTCGCGCTTGTCTGAGATCATTGCGTCGAAGATCCTCAGCGGGACCTCAAAGATATCGCCGCCGTTGAGCATAAGCTCGTCTCGGATGAAATCGACCATTCTGGAAATCATATCATCGGTGATAAGCTCGACCAGATCAAGCTTGTCGTCAAAGTACTGATAGAAGCTTCCGCGAGAGATCCCCGCGTTCTTGATAACGCTGTTGATGGTGATTTTCTGCTTGTTGCCCTTTCGGAACTCGCGTCGGGTAACGTCGATGATCTTCTCGCGTTTTTCCGCGGGAAGGTTGTAGAATGTTCTTTTTATCATAGCGTTGCCTCCTTCTTTTGGTTTCCGTGTACATTATAGCGGCGTTTTTTCAAACTGTCAATACTGTCCCCGAAAGCTTCATACAAACTTCACATTAGCCGACGATTTTCCCTGAAATGTTCTTTTTTTCGTCAAACAGCCGTCACAAAAGGGCTGTATCATATAATCACAGTCAAGGACGACAGACAAAAACACAACAGCTACACATTCTTTGTGATTTTCATAAATTTCCTTCTTTAAAGCAGAAAGCTCCCGTAAAGGGAGCTTTTGCTTTTGTGTATCAAACGTTGAATCTGAACAGTACAACGTCGCCGTCGTTCATTACGTAGTCCTTGCCCTCGCTTCGGTAAAGACCCTTTTCTTTCGCGGCGGCAATGGAGCCGCACGCCATAAGGTCGTCGAAGGAAACGATCTCGGCGCGGATAAAGCCGCGTTCAAAGTCGGTGTGTATCTTGCCTGCCGCCTGCGGAGCCTTTGTGCCCTTTTTGATCGTCCAGGCTCTTACCTCGGGTTTGCCTGCAGTGAGATAGCTGATGAGCCCGAGAAGCGCGTAGCACTCCTTGATCAGACGGTCAAGACCGCTCTCCTCAAGTCCGAGGTCGGAGAGGAACATTTCCTTTTCCTCGGCGTCCATATCGACGATCTCCTCCTCGATCTGAGCGCAGATCGGGAGCACGCCCGCGTTCTCCTCGGCGGCGATCTCCTCGACGATTTTGAGGAAGCGGTTGTTTTCAATGCCGTTCTGGAAATCCTCGTCGCTCATATTGGCGGCGTAGATGATGGGCTTTGTCGTGAGCAGTGCGACCTCGGCGAGTGTTTTCCTCTCCTCGTCGTCCATTTCGACGGAGCGCGCGGATTTTCCAGCGTTCAGAGCCTCAAGGACCCTTTCGAACAGCTCAAGGTCGGCCTGATATTTTTTATCGCCCTTAATGAGCTTCTTTGTTTTTTCTATGCGTCTCTCCAGCATTTCAACGTCGGAGAGAATAAGCTCAAGGTTGATAGTCTCAATGTCGCGTCTCGGGTCAATGCTGCCCTCGACATGAACGATGTCGTCATTCTCAAAGCATCGGACAACGTGTACGATAGCGTCGCACTCGCGGATATTCGCGAGGAATTTGTTGCCCAGACCCTCGCCCTTTGAGGCGCCCTTGACAAGACCCGCGATATCGACAAACTCGATCACGGCAGGCGTGTATTTTTCAGGATCGTACATCTCGGCAAGCTTGTCCAGCCTTTTATCGGGAACGGCGACCACGCCGACGTTCGGTTCGATCGTGCAGAACGGATAGTTAGCCGACTGCGCTCCTGCGTTGGTTATCGCGTTAAAAAGCGTGCTTTTTCCGACATTCGGAAGCCCGACTATACCTAATTTCATAATAAATCACCTTTTCCATAAGATTTACCTATATTGTTCTCCTTTCAAAACGCCTGAAAAGAGCTGATACGGATAGATTATATCACAACTCGAAGCAAATCTCAACAACTATTCAAACAATACGCTCCCGGTTAGTGTTTTTAAGCCCCGAGAGGCGCTGTTTATATAGAGCACATAAAAAACTTCCTTCGATCATCTCGAAGGAAGTTTCTTGATATTACCAACCGTAGGTTTTATTTCCCTTGATTACTGTTTTGGTGCAGTTCGAAACCTCGAGCGCCGCGCCTGCGCCGTTTTTGGCGTAGAGCTTGTTGTTTGTGACGGTGGTTTTTCCAAAGCTGTTGCCGCCGTAGGTCTTGATCTTGAGTCCGTGCGAGCCGCCCTTAAAGGTGTTGCCCGAGAACACGTTTTCGTATTTCGCCGTGAGGTCGGTGTAGCCGTAGCTAGCGAGCAGACAGCCCGAATTGCGAACATCGTCGCCGCCGAGGGAATATGTTTTGGTGTTCTGTACCGTAACTCCCGCGACGTTATGCAGGCACAGAGCCTCTGTCGCTACGCCCGTAACGGTACAGCCAATGATTTTGATATTTTTGTGATGCTTCGAGAGCCATTTTCCGCCCTCGGTGTCGGTTTTGTTTGTGCAGATACCGCGCGAGCCCTTTACCGTGCAGTTCTTTACGGTGACATTCTGACAGGTCGCGCCGTTTACGAATTTGCTGCCGTAAAGCGCCTTGATCTGAGGCGCTGTCGCGGGAGTGGCAATATCGATCTGGAGCGGCTCGGCGAAGATATCGTCCATCATTTTTCCTTTTGCGATGAGCTTACATTTCTCGATAGTGACGTTTTTGCAGGCGATCAGCTCGACAGCGTGGCAGATGTAGTTAGTGTCAATGTCGCAGCCGATGAGCTTGATGTTGCCCGCGTGGGCAAAGCGGAAGGTGGAAGTGTCGCTCTTGGGCTTGTCGTTGTTTTTCATCGTCCACTTACCGCCCTTGATGGTGATGTTCTCGGTGGACTTGTAGTCTGTTTTTGTGCACTTGTTGAGCGCGATAGCACCCCATACATTCTCAAAAATCGTCGCGCCTGTCGCGATAACTGTCTTGTTACTGCCGAACCAGAGAGTTCTCTCGATGTTGATCTTTTTCTTGGGCAGCACGATCGTACGCGGTGTGTTGTCGTTGAGCAGATAGTTGAGCGCGCGTCCGTTCAACGCCATATCCTTCTGCATTTTAAAGAGGATCGAGCCGTCCTTCTGATATGTTCCGACGCCCATTCCGTTGATAACGCAGGTGCCTGTGGGGTAGTTTACCTTGATCTTGATCGCGAGCTTCCAGCCGTTCACAACGATCCTGACAGTCGCTCCGCCGACCGAAACGCCCTTGATCTTGACAGTCTCGGCGGTTTTGCCCGAAACGACCTTCGCGGTCTTGGGCTTTGAGCTTGAGTAGGAGTTGTTATAGTTTTTCGCTTTGCCGACGAGCTGTACGGAAAGCGTCTGTCCCTGTCTTACGGTGTAGGTTTTTTTGGCGCTGAACGCCTTTCCGCCGATTTTAGCGGTGGGGTTATTCTTTACGGTAACATAATAGTTGATACGCTTTGTTCCGATTTGAACGGTGATTTTTGAAAGACCCTTTCTGTACGCCGTGACAACGCCGTTCTTGACAGAGGCGATGTGCGGCTTAGAGGCTTTGTAGGTGACCTTTTTCTTGCCCGCGTTGAGAACGGGAACAACGTTTGTCTGACCTGCCTTGAGTGTGACCGCGGTTTTCTTGAGCGAGGGCTCGGGCGGAACTGTGGGGGTGGTCGGCTTTACGGTAGTCGGCGCCGCCGTTGTGGGTTGTGCTGTTGTCGGAGCGGCGGTCGTGGGTTCCGCTGTTGTGGGAGCCGCCGTTGTCGGTTCCTGAGTGGTCGGTTCCTCGGTGGTCGGCTCCTGAGTTGTCGGTGCCTCGGTAGTCGGTTCCTCGGTAGTTGGTTCCTCGGTGGTAGGTTCCTCGGTGGTAGGTTCCACTGTGGTCGGCTCCTCGGTAGTTGGCTCCTCGGTCGTGGGTTCCTCGGTGGTCGGCGCCTCGGTAGAGGGCTCCTCAGTCGTGGGAGCTTCTGTCGCGGGTTCGTCCTTTACAGCCGCCAGAGTGTTATTATCGTAATCCCAATAGTAGCAGTTATTCTCGGCATTTTGACCGGGAACACCGCTGAATTCAGCTCCGATGCCGTCGGTAAAGATGATTTTTGCCGCGTTAAGGAATACCTCGGCAGAAAATTTCTTGTTGTCGTTCGTTTCCGATACAAAGCTCATCTCCGTTCCGGGCCACGCGGCTCCGAGAGCGTTGCCGTCAGCGTCCTCGGTGTAAACAAAAACGGAGTCCCAAGCTTCGCGGCAGATGAAGTATATCACACTTTTTTCCTCGGGAGCGGTGGTCGGTTCCTCGGTCGTTACCTCCTCGCTAGTCGGTTCCTCGGTCGTTACTTCCTCGGTAGTCGGTTCTTCGGTAGTTGGTTCCTCGGACGTTACCTCCTCGGTGGTGGGGTTCTCGGTCGAGGGCGTTTCTGTCGCTTCACCAATCTGAACGGGTTCGCCGTCCTCGACAGCCGTTGAGGCAAACGGCAGAGAGGCAAACGCTCCGACTGTTATCAGCGCGCACAGGACGACGCAGATAAATTGTATGGGTTTTTTCATAAATAAACCTCCCGATAAAAATATGTTAGTATTTTATCACGTATTATCCTTGATTGCAAGTGTTTAGACGCTCTTGCTATTTTGACCAAAAATTGGTATGATAAAGGCAGAGGTGATTTTATGGTAAATATCGGAGATAAAAATGAGATCAAAGCGGTCGTCAAGCCCGAATTTCTCGCCAGCTCAATGAAAAGCGGCTGCCTTGAGGTTTTCGCGACCCCGATGGTCGTCGCGTTTATGGAGGAAACCGCGCTTGAGCTGCTTGAGCCGAGCCTTCCCGACGGGATTACGACCGTCGGCACGATGGTAAACGTTGAGCACGTTTCGCCGACTCCGCTCGGTGCCGAGGTCAATTTTACCGCGGAGCTTATTGAGAGCGACGGAAGATTCTTCAAATTCAAGGTCGAGGCTTACGACAAGGCAGGCTTGATCGCCTTCGGAACTCACACCCGCGCGAGTGTTAAGGCTGAGAAATTCGAGCTCAAGGCAAAGGAAAAATACAATGAAATATAAGTATATCCTCTTTGATTTGGACGGAACGGTCTCCGCGAGCGCCGAGGGAATAAGATACAGCCTTGAAAGCGTGCTCGAAAGGTACGGCGTCCAGGGCGTTGATCTTTCGGATTACACAAGGTACATCGGTCCTCCGCTTCTCGATACGCTTCTCAACCTTTGCGGACTGCCCGAGGAGCTCTGCGACGAGGCGTACGAGCATTACAAGACCGTTTATGCCGAAAAAGGAAAAGCAATGAACCGTCCCTACGACGGCATTACCGAAGTGCTAACAGCGCTCAGAGAAAGAGGCTGTAAGCTTGCCGTCTGTACCTCAAAGCTCGAGGAGACCGCTGTGGCGGTAGTGACCGAGCTCGGGCTCGCGCCGTATTTCGACGCGATAGCAGGCTCCAACCGCGACAGCACGCGAAAGGATAAAAAGGATCTGATACCGTACGCCATCGGGCTTCTCGGCGGAGCTCCCGACGAGAAGGAAAGCGCCGTAATGCTCGGGGATACATGGTACGACGCCAAGGGAGCGTTTGAGTGCGGAGTTGACTTTATCGCGTGCCGTTACGGCTACGGCGACAACGAGGAAATGGAGAAATACGATCCCGCGGCGCGTGCCGACAGTCCGTCGGAGCTTGTTTCTTTGCTCTCCTGAGTCTATATTTTGCCGCGTTCGCATATGCTTTTTCGGGTGATAATATGTTCATTTTCTCATTCGAAAGGCGTCGGGGAGTAAAGCTCGCGGCGATCCTTGTTTTCGCGGCGTTCCTTACGGCTCTGTGCGTGTTCGTCGCCTGCGAAAGGCGCGACGCGGTCAAGGGCTTTGCCTCTTCCGACGAGATCGGCAGATATTCGACCGAAGCCGGCGACACCGACGCGAGGCTGGAATTTCTCTCGACGTTCGGGATCAAAGCGGAGAGGGACAGCGAGAGCTCGGACACCGTCCGTGTTCCTAACGACTTTAACGACGTTTACACCGCCTACAACAACCTGCAAAAAGCGATAGGGCTGAACCTTGAGCCGTTTCGCGGCGAGAGCGTGAGCCGAATCACATACAAAATAATGAACAGCAAAAAAACTGTCACCCTGCTCTGCTTCAAAGCCCGCGTGATCGGCGGACACATCTCGACGGGAGTTTACGGCGACGGATATTTATCGCTTGGAGAAATGAAAAAATATGGAAAGACTGGATAAGCTCCTTGTTTCGCAGGGCGTTGGCTCGCGCAGGGAGGTTCAAAAGCTGATTCGTCGGAAAGCCGTCACGGTCAACGGCGAAACAGTGACAAAGCCTGACTTAAAGCTCGACCCCGATAATTCGCGGATCGAGGTGTCGGGACGCCCGATAAGCTACAAAAAGAATATTTATCTGATGCTCAACAAGCCCGCGGGCTTTGTCAGCGCCACAGAGGACAACCTCAGCCGAACGGTGCTCGAGCTCGTTCCCGAGGAATACAGACGCAGGGGGCTTGCTCCCGCGGGGCGGCTTGACAAGGACACCGAGGGACTGCTGATCCTCACCGACGACGGAGATTTTGCTCACAAGCTCATTTCTCCCAAGAGCAAGGTGTACAAGCGTTATTACGCCGAGCTTGACGCGGAAATAACCGAGGAGGATATAGAGAGCTTCAAGAGCGGGATAGTTCTCGAAAACGGCGAAAAGTGTCTTCCCGCAAGGCTCGAAAAATGTGAAAATTCCTCGGCTTTTGTCGAAATATGCGAGGGAAAATTCCATCAGGTCAAGAAAATGTTTCTGTCAAGAGGAAAAAAGGTTTTGTATTTAAGACGCGACGCGATCGGCACTCTCAGGCTTGATGTCAACTTGCCTAAAGGAATGGCTCGTGAACTGACAAAAACTGAAAAAGACGCTATATTTGTTGTCAAATAGCACAAAAAAGGGACGGCGTTTTTTACGTCGTCCTCATTTTATATAAAAACATCAATTAAAGTTTGTTAACTTTACAAATGGTAATATTTTACGTAAGATGATAAAATACTAATGTGAAAATTATATCATTATTTTGGAGGAATAATGTATGGCAAATGTTAGCTTAAAACACGTTTATAAAATCTATGACGGCGACGTTGTAGCGGTAACCGATTTCAACCTTGAGATCGACGACAAGGAATTCATCATTCTCGTAGGTCCTTCCGGCTGCGGTAAGTCCACGACTCTCCGTATGATCGCGGGTCTTGAGGATATCTCCAAGGGCGAGCTTTACATCGGCGACAAGCTTTGCAACGATGTAACTCCCAAGGACAGAGATATCGCGATGGTTTTCCAGAACTACGCTCTTTATCCCCATATGTCCGTTTATGACAATATGGCTTTCGGCCTTAAGCTCCGCAAGATGCCTAAGGAAGAGATCAAGAAGAGAGTAGAAGAAGCTGCCCGTATCCTCGGTATCGAGCAGTATCTCGACAGAAAGCCGAAGGCTCTCTCCGGTGGTCAGAGACAGCGTGTAGCGCTCGGTCGTGCCATCGTTCGTGATCCTAAGGTATTCCTTCTTGACGAGCCGCTCTCCAACCTCGACGCTAAGCTCAGAGCTCAGATGCGTACCGAGATCTCCAAGCTCTATCAGAGACTCGGCACAACCTTTATCTACGTAACTCACGACCAGACAGAGGCTATGACAATGGGCACCCGTATCGTAGTTATGAAGGACGGCTTCATCCAGCAGGTCGATACTCCTCAGAACCTCTACGACAAGCCCTGCAATGAGTTCGTAGCAGGCTTCATCGGCTCTCCTCAGATGAACTTTGCCGAAGCTACCGTTACAAAGGGCGGCAAGGCTCTCAAGTTCGACAAGTACGAGCTTCCGCTTCCTGCTGACAAGGCAGAGGCCCTCAAGGCTTACGACGGCAAGGAAGTTGTATTCGGTATCCGTCCCGAGCACGTTCACGACGAGCCCGATTTCCTCGAGAAGGCTCCCGCAGAGGCTAAGATCGACGCTAACGTTGACGTAACAGAGCTTATGGGCGCTGAGATCTATCTCTATGTTAACATCAACGGCGCTAACATTACCGCTCGTGTTGATCCCGCTTCCAAGGCTAAGCCCGGCGACACGATCAAGATCGCGTTTGACCTTACCAGAATCCACGTATTCGATAAGGAAACAGAGAAGACTATCACCAACTGATAAAATCTGAATTATTCGGAGCAATATTGATCGGGCGCTCCGCGGGGAGCGCCCGATATGTTTTTTGAGGTGAACAAAATTGAAAAGAATAATATTATCGGCGCTCGCGCTCATTTTGGCGGCGTCAATGTGCCTTTCGCTTTACGGCTGCGGCTCCGCGGCTTCAACGGACGCTCTGGACGATAACCTTGAATACGCCAAGGAAAAGGTTCAGAATTACGCCGAATGGCAGGCGAAGTATGAATCCGAGTTTTATGACGAGGTTTACGCCAAGGCGAGCCTCGCCGCTATCGCTTATAATTCGGATTTTGACGACGAAAAGCTTCAATCCCTCGCTCGCTACCTCTTTGTCGATACTCTTATGATCACCGACGACAAGGGCGAGGTGGTCGCCTCGTTCCCTGCCGAGAACAAGGGCAAAAATATAGGCGATCTCGAAGGAATGGATAAGTATAAGGCGATCCTCAAGTGGATCAATCCAAGGCTTTGCTCCGACCCTGCTCCCGTTGAGGGCTCTGACGAGTACACAATGGACGCGGGCGTTCAGCGCGTTGACGAGATGGGCGTTGTTATCGTGGGCTTCACGACCGACGGCTATGACAAGACGATCGGCGCCGACCTCGCTCAGCAGAGCGGCAACAACGTTATCGTCGCGCTCGACGGCAACGTTATCAGCTCCACGGTAGACGGTGTTGAAAGAGGCAAGGCTCTGTCCGATTACGGCATCAAGGATACCTCAGGCGAGAGCTTCACCTTCAAGGCAGGCAAGACCGAATTTACCGCCAAGGCGGATAAGGTCGGCAGCTTTAATGTTATCTGCGCGCAAAAATCATAATTTAACGCTTGAAAAAAGTATCACCGAGTGCTATAATTGCACTCGGTGATTTTTATGGATCCTTCAAAAATTGCGTCCTACATAAGTAAGGTCGAGCTTTTTCAGATTCTTCTGCCGCTGGGACTGGTGTTTTGCGTCGCGAAATTCCTCGGTCTGGTTGCGCGAAAGCTTCAGATGCCTCAGGTTGTCGGACAAATCGTAGCGGGACTTCTGCTGGGTCCCTGTGTGTTGAATTTAATAGATATCAGCTCCCCGTCCTACGGGCTTTCAATAAGAAGCATAGCGGAGATCGGCGTAATTATGCTTATGTTTTCCGCGGGTCTCGGCACGGATCTAAAGGAGCTTCTCAAGGTCGGACCGATAGCGTTTCTGGTCGCCTTGGCGGGCGTTTTTGTTCCGCTCGCGGCAGGCACGGGCGTTTACTGGCTGTTCGGCTTTGATAACGGTAATCGCTTTTATGAGGCGCTCGTTATGGGCACGGTGCTCGCGGCAACGTCCGTCAGCATTACCGTGCAGGCGCTCAAGGAGCTGGGGTATCTGCGAACGAAGGTCGGAAACACGATACTCAGCGCCGCGATCATTGACGATATCATCGGGATAATCGTGCTCACCTTTGTGATCTCTCTCGCCGACAGCGAGGGAAAGAGCGGAGGCGACAGCATTGGAATAATCTGTCTCAAGGTGGTTTTGTTTTTCGCGTTGGCGATCGGGCTCGGCTTTGTAGCGTACAAGGCGTTCAAGTGGCTCGAAAACCGCCGTCCGCATACAAGAACGATACCGATTTTCGCGATGGGCTTCTGCTTTTTGCTCTCTTACTCCGCCGAAACCTATTTCGGGATCGCCGAGATCACGGGCGCGTACGCCGCGGGCATTATCTTCTGCCAGCTCAAGAGCGCTTCGTATATCGAGGAGAAGATCGATATTTGTCTGTATATGTTCTTCGGTCCCGTGTTCTTCGCGAGCGTCGGGTTGAAATCCAACCTCAAGGGTATGCACCCGTCGATCATCCTCTTTGTGCTTGCGCTGACCGCCGTTGCGCTCATCGCCAAGATAATCGGTTGCGGAGGAATGGCAAGGCTGTGCCGCTTCAGTAAATCCGATTCGCTGAAAATAGGCGTCGGAATGATGACCAGGGGAGAGGTAGCGCTGATCGTTACCGACAAGGGCATTACCGCGGGTATTATTGAGAAAACAATGAACTTTGCCGTTGTGCCGCTGATAATCGTCAGCTCGCTTTTGGCTCCGATCATTCTCAAGGTGCTTTACGCGGTATTCCCCGACAATAAGATAAAGAAAAACAACGACCGCGAAACCGACCAAAAGGCAATGACCTACGGCAAAATGTACGAGGACAGAGACGAGTCGGGCGAGGACGTTGTAATTATAAAGACAAAGGTAAAATAATCAAATGCCGCCGTGTTATTGTTTAACGCGGCGGCAGTTTTTTGTTTGGTGACAGGTTTTTAGCGTTACTCAGTCTTCGCCGATCTCGGTCAGCAGATTCTCAAAGGCGTCGCTCCAGCCGTCTATCTCAAAGCTTCCGCCGCCGTTCGTGGAGCGCAGCTTTGAGTCGTTCATATCCTGACCGTAGGCGAACAGCTCGCCGAGGTATATTTCATAGCCGCGAGCGCGGCACACCTCGCAAAAAGCCTTCATAGGATCGGCGGATTTTCCCGCGCTGATAAGAGCTTCTCTCAGTCCGCCGTCGCGCTTGCAGTCAGCCAAAAGCCTTCTCAGCTCGTTTTCAAACATAACATCACCCCATCATTTTAAATAATATCATATTTACACACAAATATCAAATTATTCTATCTGCCGAAAATTAGTGAAAAAGAGTATTTTTCTTGCTTTTGAACGCCCTCGGGGGTATAATATATAATGTATGACTATGTGCCCGAAACACAAAAGCAGGAGGTAAGCTATGAAAAATACGGTTCGAATTATCGCCGCGGCGGTAATATGCGTGGTTATAGGCTCTGTTTTCGCGCTTACGGCGTTCGCCGAAAACACCGCGTATGAAATCAACGAGCTCAATATGAGTATCCCGATCCCGAACGAAATGCTCGTCATTACTCGCGACAGCAAAAAGACGGATTCGTTCTTCTCGGAATTTGGGCTTGATTATTCCGAGACAATGGACAAGCTCAAGGAAGGAAACATTTATCTTGAGGCTATGAATTCCGACAGCTCGCTTACTCTTACGGTCACGAAAACCGAGACCGAGGAGAGCAAGTCCATCGGTAATTACAACAATATTTCGGATGAGGAGCTCGCGAACGTCAAGGAAAAGCTCCTTGAGGATAAGGCGTACAAGTCCGCGTCGGTGGTAGAGTATAAGGATATAAAGTACATAAACCTTTCTATGAGCCACAAGGAAGGCAAAAAGACCGTTCAGGCTCAGCAGTACAATACCGTCTTTAACGGAGACAACATTAACATCACTCTCCAGTCCGCGCCCGGTCAGAAGCTTAGCAAGACGGACAAGGAAATGCTCGCGTCCGTAGTTGAGGGCACCGCGATCATCGAGGAGAATTTCTTTACCAAGCACGGCTCGCTGATCCTTTACGGCTCTGTCACGATCTTCGGTATTGCCGTCGTTGTCGTAGTGCTGATCATTCTGCTCAAAAAGCGCGGAAACCCCAAGCGCAAACACAACGATCTCGTACACGAGCTCGCGCACGAGCACAAAATCTCCGCTACTACTCAGATCCCCAGAAAAACGATATTCAATGTGACAAAGCCGACCAACAGCTTCCTCACAAATTACGCTCCGATCGAGGAGCTGGACGCGGAGAAAAAGCCCGCGCAAGCGCCTGTCCCCGAAAAAGCGGAAGTTGCCAAGGCGGTTTCCGAGCCCGTTGAGGAGGAGATCCCGACAAAGAGGGTAAGGCTTGAAGAAGCTCAGCCCGTTCCCGAGCAAGCAGTTTCCGAGGAAGCAGTTTCCGAGGAAGCCGTTGTCGCGGAGGAGGGCTTCGACGATGTCGCCGATTACTTCGATGATGACGACGATCTTTACAACGAGCCCGAGGATATCTACGCGGCTCAGAACTACACCTCGGATTACGAGGAATATGAAGAGGATGAGGAAGAGGAACATTACGTCCGCGAGGGAAGCGCCGCCGAGACAGCCAAAAAGGTATTTTCCGCCATCGGCAGAGGTCTTGTGACCTTCTTTACGGCGGTCGGCAGAGGGATCGCGTTCGTAGCTGTCCATATCAAGTATTTCTGCATAAATCTCTCCCGTATGATCAAGCGCAGCAGAGCGCAGAAAAAACGAGTAAAGATGGAGGAGGAGCGCCGCAGACAGGCATCCGAGCAGCGCCGCATACAGCGTGACGCGGAGCGCGCCAGACGTCAGCGCAACCTTGACAGGGGCGAAAACGACCTCATCAAGGTGCATTCCTCAAACGAGCGCAGAAGAACCCCCTCGCGCACGGCTTATCCCACGAGAAGAAGCAACTACAACCGCAGGGGCTGAGATCATGACGCTGTTAATTAAAAACGCGAGGGTGATCGACCCCTCGCGCGATTATGATAAAATTTCCGATATTATGATCGAGGACGGTAAAATCGCCGATTTCGGCAGCTTTGATACAGCCGACAGGGTTATCGACGCCCAGGGGCTGATCGCCGCCCCGGGACTTGTGGATATGCATGTTCATCTTCGCGATCCCGGGCAAACTCACAAGGAGGATATCCTCAGCGGCTGCCGCGCGGCGGCGGCAGGCGGAGTTACAAGCCTTCTGGCTATGCCGAACACGAATCCCACCGTCGATAACGCCGACACGGTCAAATATATTCTTGACAAGGCGAAGAACGCCGACGCTAAGGTCTATGTCGCCGCTTCGATCACAAAGGGCCTCCAAAGCAGGGAAGCGACCGATTTATCGGAGCTGAGCTCCGCGGGAGCCGTCGCTCTTTCCGACGACGGACGACCTGTTGAGAACACCCAAATGCTCATAAACGCGATGAGATCTGCTCCCGAGCTTGGGCTCACGATCACTGCTCACTGTGAGAGCCTTCCGATCGCCCACGGCGGAATAATGAACGAGGGCGAGGTTTCACGCGAGCTTGGCGTTAAGGGTATCCCCGATTCCGCCGAGGATTGCGGTACCATGCGCGAGGTTTCCTTTGCGGACGCGCTGGGCGTGCCGATACATATTTGCCATGTCAGCACCAAAAACTCCGTCAGGCTTATTCGCGACGCCAAGAAGCGCGGCGTCAAGGTGACTGCCGAGACAGCGCCGCATTATTTCTCTCTTACCGAGAAAGAGCTTCTCAGGCGCGACGCCGATTATCGGATGAACCCTCCGCTCAGACGCGACGAGGACAGGCTCGCGATCATTGAAGGGCTTAAGGACGGCACTCTGGACGCGATCGCGACCGATCACGCGCCTCACGCTCCCGAGGAAAAGGCTGATTTTGAGAAAGCGCCGAACGGTTCCATAGGAATGGAAACGTCTCTCGGAGCAGGCGTTACATATCTTGTTAAAACAGGCGAGCTTACGATAGGCGAGCTTATCAATAAAATGTCAACAGCTCCCGCAAAGCTTCTGGGTATCAAAGCTGGCACGCTTGAAGCGGGCTCTCCCGCCGACATCGTTCTTTTCGATATGAACGAGAGCTACACTGTCGATCCCGAAAAGCTTCACGGCAAGAGCAAAAACACACCCTTCAAGGGCAGAACGCTCTACGGCAGGGTTAAGTATACTATTCTTGACGGAGCCGTTGTTTATTCAGATAAACCATAATCCTGTTCATGCCTTATCCGCCCACGGTAAGGCTGTAAAGAACATAAATAACTGTTTGTGGGCGGAAAGGCTGTGCAAAAATGGCAAAAGGTAATCTTCTCTCCGTTCGTGAGGACGTCAGAGTGCTCGACGCGACCTTGAGAGACGGAGGACTTTGTAACGATTTTTATTTTACCGACGATTTTGTTACCGACCTTTATCACGCTAACATCAAAGCGGGCGTCGATTACATGGAGTTCGGCTACAAGGCGTCAAAGGATATTTTCAGCCCCGAAAAATTCGGCAAATGGAAGTTTTGCGACGACGACGATATCAGGGCGATAGTAGGCGAAAACAACAGCCCGATGAAAATAGCGGTTATGGCTGACGTCGGACGCTGCGATTTTGAGCGCGACATCAGACCCAAGAACGAGAGCCCGATCGACCTTGTACGAGTCGCTACATATATCAACACGATCCCCGCGGCGTGCCAGATCGTTGAGCACTGCCACAAGCTCGGCTACGAGACAGCGATCAACATTATGGCGATTTCCAAGGAAAGAACCGAGGATATCCGCGAGGCTCTCGATATTTTCGGACAGACTCCCGTCGATACCTTCTACATCGTCGACAGCTACGGCGCGTTCTATCCCGAGCAGATCAGGCGCTACGCGCAGATGTACCTTGAGTACGCCGACAAATACGGCAAGAATGTAGGCATCCATACTCACGACAACCAGTCGCTGGCGTTTGCAAATACGATCGACGCGCTTCCCGAGGGCGTCAGCTATCTTGACGCAACAGCTATGGGAATGGGCAGAGGCGCGGGCAACTGCCGCAGCGAGCTGCTGATCGGCTTCCTCAAGAACCCGAAATACCGTCCCGAGCCGATCCTCGACTTTATCGAGAAGCATATGCTCGATATGAAGGAGTCGGGCGTTCAGTGGGGCTTTGATATCCCGTTCATTATCACGGGACAGAGAAATTCCCACCCGCGCACGGCTATCGCGTTCCAGAAGGCTCACCGCAAGGATTACCGCAACTTCCGCCTTGAGCTTATGGATTTTGATTAATACAAATAAGGTGATTTTATGGACAGACTTATCGAAAAAATCGCGGAGCTTCAGAATCCCACGGTAGCGGGACTTGATCCGAAGCTCGCGTTTGTTCCCGAATTTATCAAAGCGGAGTGCTTCAATAAATACGGCAAAACTCTTGAGGGCGCCGCGGCGGCGCTTTTGGAGTTCAACAAAAGGCTTATCGACGCGCTTTGCGACATCGTTCCAGCGGTAAAGCCGCAGGCCGCATATTATGAAATGTACGGCTGGCAGGGCGTCAAGGCTCTCTGCGAGACTATCGCGTACGCCAGAGAAAAAGGAATGTACGTCATTACCGACGGCAAGCGCAATGATATCGGCACCACGATGGAGGCTTACGCGACGGCTCATCTCGGCACGACGGATATCGACGGCGAGGAAGTCGACGCCTTCGGCGCGGACGCGCTCACGGTCAACGGCTATCTCGGCTCGGACGGTATCAAACCGCTCCTCGACATTTGCCAAAAAAAGGATAAGAGCATATTTGTTCTTGTAAAAACCTCCAACCCGAGCTCAGGCGAGCTTCAGGACAGGAAGATCGGCGACAAGTCCGTGTATGAGACAATGGGCGAGATGTGCGAAGGCTGGGGCGAGGGATCGCGCGGAAGATTCGGTTACAGCGCTGTCGGCGCGGTAGTCGGAGCTACCTATCCCGAAATGCTCAGGGAGCTGCGTGAGAAGCTTCCCCACACCTTCTTCCTTGTTCCGGGCTACGGCGCTCAGGGCGGCGGAGCCGAGGACGCTAAGTACGCCTTTGACAAAAACGGCCTCGGAGCCGTTGTCAATTCCAGCCGCGGTATTATGTGCGCGTGGAAAAAGGAGGACGGCGCTACCGAGCGCGACTTTGCCGAAGCAGCTCGGCGCGAGGCTCTCAGAATGCGCGACGACCTCCGAAGCGTTATAGGCGCAATGGGCGCGTAAAGCTCGGATTATCGTTAAATTATTGACAACCGACCGCTTTTAGTGCTATAATACCGACTGTATTCCGATTTATGCTCTATCGGATCAAATTTTCACATTAGCTAATTAAACATATATTATTTTGTAAAGGAGTAATTGAAATGGCAAGAGTTTACAACTTTTCGGCAGGCCCCGCGGTACTTCCCGAGTCTGTGCTTAAAGAAGCCGCGGAGGAAATGCTCGATTATAAGGGCAGCGGTATGTCCGTTATGGAGATGAGCCACCGCTCAAAGTGGTTCGACGACATTATCAAGGACGCTGAGAAGGACTTGAGGGAGCTTATGAACATTCCCGATAATTACAAGGTTCTTTTCCTTCAGGGCGGCGCCAGCCTCCAGTTCGCGGCTATTCCGATGAACCTGATGAAGAATAAGGTCGCCGACTACATCGTTACGGGTCAGTGGGCGAAGAAGGCGTTCGCAGAGGCTAAGATTTACGGCACAGCCAACAAAATCGCTACCTCGGAGGACAAGACCTTCTCCTATATCCCCGATTGTTCGGATCTTCCGATCAGCGAGAACGCGGACTATGTTTACATCTGCGAGAACAACACCATCTACGGTACAAAGTTCCACGAGCTCCCCAACACCAAGGGCAAGCCGCTCGTATCCGACGTAAGCTCCTGTTTCCTTTCAGAGCCTGTTGACGTTGAAAAGTACGGCGTGATTTACGCGGGCGTTCAGAAGAACGCGGGTCCCGCGGGCTTACAGGTAGTTATTATCCGTGAGGATCTCATCACCGACGACGTTCTCCCCGGCACTCCCACAATGATGAAATACAAGACTCAGGCCGACGCGGGTTCGCTCTACAACACGCCTCCCTGCTATGATATCTACATCTGCGGAAAGATATTCAAGTGGATCAAGGCTATGGGCGGTCTTGAGGAAATGAAGAAATATAACGAGAAGAAGGCTGCCGTTCTTTACGATTTCCTTGACAGCAGCAAGATGTTCAAGGGCACCGTAGTAAAGAAGGATCGTTCTTTGATGAACGTTCCCTTTGTAACGGGCGACGCCGAGCTTGACGCCAAGTTTGTCAAGGAGGCGACCGCCGCGGGCTTTGTTAACCTTAAGGGTCACCGCACAGTCGGCGGTATGAGAGCTTCTATCTATAACGCTATGCCGATCGAGGGCGTAGAAAAGCTCGTTGAGTTTATGAAGAAGTTTGAAGCCGAAAATTCTTAATCAAAAAAGAAGGTAATTTTATGTATAACGTATTGACTTTAAATAAAATCTCTCCCAACGGCACAAGCCGTCTCGGCGCCGATTACAACGTCGGCGACGCTGTTGAGAATCCCGCCGCGGTTCTTGTCCGCTCCGCTTCCATGCATGATATGGAGCTCCCCGAGAGCCTTCTCGCGATCGCGCGTTGCGGCGCGGGTACGAACAATATCCCCAAGGACGTATGCGCCGACAAGGGTATCGTTGTTTTCAACACTCCCGGCGCTAACGCCAACGCTGTTAAAGAGCTTGTTATCGCGGGTCTGCTCCTCAGCTCACGTAAGGTGTGCGAGGGTATCGAGTGGGCAAAAACGCTCAAGGGCAACGGAGATAATGTCGGTAAAATGGCTGAAAAGGGCAAGGGTCAGTTCGTAGGTCCCGAGATCCTCGGAAAAACTCTGGCTGTTGTCGGTCTCGGCGCTATCGGCATTCTTGTTGCAAATGCCGCCGTGGCTCTCGGAATGAAGGTCGTCGGTTACGACCCCTTCCTCTCCGTTAACAACGCCTTAAAGCTTGATCCTTCGATCAAGGTTTATCCCACTGTTGACGATGTCATCACGGTCGCGGACTATGTGACTGTTCACGTTCCGCTTCTTCCCGATACAAAGGATCTGATCGACGCCGACGCTATCGCCAAGATGAAGGACGGCGTTCGTATCCTCAACTTCAGCCGCGACGGTCTTGTAAATTGCGCCGCAGTGCTTGACGCTATCAAGAGCGGCAAGGTTGCCAAGTATGTTACAGACTTCGCGACAGACGACGTGCTCGCTGAGGAAGGCGTGCTTTGTCTGCCTCATCTCGGCGCTTCAACGCCCGAGTCCGAGGACAACTGCGCTGTTATGGCAGCGGATCAGGTTATGGAATACCTTGAGAGAGGCAATATCATCAACTCCGTTAACTTCCCGAATGTCAGCATGGCAAGATCGGGCGCGGTTCGTTACTGCGTGCTCTTCAAGGGCGACGCCGTAAAGGATATCACCGCCGCCGTTGACGGCCTGAAGGCTGTCGAGGCAAAGACAAGAGGAGATTACGGCTATGCTATCGCCGACGCCGACAGCGACGCTTCCGCCGCCGCGTTAGAGGCTGTCGAGGGTGTAGTAAAGGTAAGAGTTATCAAATAATCATTCTGAAATAATCGAAAGGCTCCCGATTTGGGAGCCTTTTTGTTATGTTATATTTAAGCTTCGCGCCGTCTTTCTTAATATCCGTACATATCCTCAAACATTTTGATGCCCGATTTTGTGTGGAAAAGGTTTTCCTTAACGTTTTTGGCAAGCTCGGGGCTGATGTGGTCGTCGTAGATATTAACGAGGAAGTCCGCCTCGACCAGAAGCGAGTGGACCTTGTTGTCAATACCCTTGTAGGTGTGGTGATTGGCGATAAGGTAACAGACCTTGTCGATAAATTCCTCCTCAAAGCCCAGCTCGGTCAAAAGCTTTTCCGCCTCGGCGGGACCCTCCTGCTCCTGATATTTTCCGTCAGCGGAGCCGTATTTCTGCTCGCTGATCTTGATCCCGATGTCGTGCGTGACTGCGGTGATCTCAAGAAGATAGAGCATATCGTCAGGGAGCTTTTCGTTGATCGCGAGCACCTTCGCGATCGTGTAGACCTTCAAAAAATGTTGGATGCGTTTAACGTCTCCGTGAAAATACTCAACCATAGCGTTTATGGTTTCGACAGTCTTTTTGTTAGCCATTTTTATTTCTCCTTAGCTTGCGAATGTATTGAAAGGTTTCCTTTTCACCCTTTTCGGCGAGCATAGTCAGCAAAAACTCAATGTCGTCCGAGGTTTTCGGGTGAAGTATACCGCCTCTGAGCCGCTTGGCTCTCATAAAGTAGTTAAGCGGGTGAGAGTCGGTGTATTTTTCCTTGTTGTAGGTCTTGCTCGCCGCCACGCGGTCGCAGAACATTTCGATAAGGAATTTTTGCGGCATTTCGATTCCCTTATAGACCTTGTCCTTGGGGTCGTAGTCCGTCCAGTACTCAAAGTGATGACGGTTTCTGCCCTTGTGGTGGAGCCACGCCTTTGAGTAGCCGTAGCTTTCGCGCTCGCCCTCGTTTGGAGAGCGGTTTCCCAGATAGTACTTTGCCCCGGGGATAAACTCCGTCGGCGAATATTTTGACAGGTCGTGCAACAGTCCGCGGATCGGGATCCCCGCACGGAAGCAGTTTGCGATGACCTTGTGGCGATGCTTGGTTATCGTAATAAAATGCTTGATCGGATGAGCCATTACTGCGCCTCGTTGTCCGTGGATTCGATCTCCGCGTCGGTGACGTTGTTGATCATCTTCTTTATGACGTCGAGCGCCGTGTAGCCCTGCATACTGAGCTCGTCGTGCGAGATGATAAAGGTGTTGCCGTTGAGAGCCTTTAGCTTTTTGAGCGTGTCGCTGGTCGTCAGATATTGCTCAACGCTTTCGTCGGAAACAAATATGCAGTCGGGATTCGCGAGCAGAAGCTGAGCAGGGTCGACAACGTCGCTTGCGGCCTTGGCAAATACGTTCATCGAGCCTGTGAAGCCCAGCATAGTTGAGCACCACGTTCCGCCCGTAACGGTTTTGAGAACGCCGTTGTCGATGTAGAGATACGCGACAGTGCTCACGGTCTTGTCGCGCTTAGCGGCGGTTTTGACGGTTCTGAGAGTGTTTCGTATCTCGTCAAACGCTTTTTTTGCCTTCTCTGCGCCCGTGGTATTGCCGCCGAGAATCGAACCGATCTGCTTGTAAAGCACTGAAAGCTGCTTGAGCGTATGAGCTTCCTCGGGCTGAAAAACCGCGATCGAGGCGTCCTTGAGCTTTTTGATATCGGCTTTGTTCAGAGTTTTGTCGGCAAAAACGATCTCCGCCTTGGATTTTTTGATCTCGTCCTCCGAGGGGTCATGAGCCGTTCCCATCGAAGGAACGACGCGGAAGCTCGTTTGGTCAACGTCGTCGCTTCTGCCGACGGTCTTGCCGTCGTAGCCGATAGCTGTGATGATGTCCGCAAGGTTTTTGTTGAGAATAACAATGTTTTTCGGTTCCTCTTTGATCGTGATTTTGCCCACGGTCACGGGATATTCCTCAGGCTCGCCGCAGGAGCCGAGAGATATGACGGAGAGAATGACCGAAATGATCAAAAAACAGGATAATACTTTTTTTATCATGATACGTAACTCCTATACCAATAGGGATTCAATAAACTGTTTGGCGCATCTGGGAGAGCGTCCGCCGCGTCCCAGAGCGAAGCTTTCCGCCCGAACCGAAAGCTCGTCAGGTGAGAGCTTGATTTTCGCCTTTTCGGCAAGCGCGAAAACGATCTCGAGATATTCCTTTTTGTCGGGATTCCCGAAGCAGACCGAAAGCCCGAAGCGGTCGGAAAGAGAGAGGGTCTCCTGCATATTGTCGCGGCGGTGGATGTCGTCGGTGTCGCGGCCCTGCCAGCTTTCCTTTACAAGATGACGGCGGTTAGAGGTAGCGTAGATGAGCGCGTTGTCGGGGCGAGCCGCTAGCCCGCCTTCAAGCACCGCTTTGAGCGAGGTGTAGCTTTTGTCCTGACGCTGAAAGGACAGATCGTCGATGAAAATTATGAATTTCATCGGGAGCGCCGCTATCTTGTCAACAAGGATCGGAAAGTCCGAGAGACGTTCCTTCGGCATTTCCACGATCCTCAGTCCCTTTTGCCTGAAAGCGTTGCCGATCGCCTTGACCGTCGAGCTCTTGCCTGTTCCCATATCGCCGTAAAGCAGACAGTTGTTGCAGGTCTTTCCTTCAAGGAACGCCAGAGTGTTTTCGATCACCTTGTCGCGCTGACTTTGGTAGCCGATAAAGGAAGAAAGCTCGATTTTGTCGGGATGGACCACGGGACGGATGTCGCCGTCGCGCCAGATGAACGCCTTGTAGCGCGCGAACATTCCGCAGCCGTTTTGCTTGTAGAAATCGGAAAGCTCGCTGAGCTTGACGCGCTCAATGTTGAACGCAGAAACGCTTTCGCCCTGTTTCCAGCGCGGAAGCGCGGGCGCCAGCTCGCCGATCTCGCTGAGATACTGATACTCATTGATAATGTCGTCACAGCTCAGCTTGCACAGAGAGGCGATCGCCTCGCAATCGTGCGATACCGCGGCAGTCACATTTTTAGGCAGCTTGTCCGCTTTCCCCGCGGCCGCCGCAAGAGAAAAACAGTTTTCGTCAAAGAGCGCCGCTTGAGTGATATAGTAGGAAAGCTTTTCGGTAACGCCGCGCTCCGCGAGCAGCGAATAAAACTCTCCGTACGCGGAGAGAAACTCCTCGGGCGGCTTTACGCTCGATTTCAGAAGCCTGAGATAGCTTTTGATAACACTGCGCGAAAGTATGCCGCGAAATACGGATAGTGAATTGATCAATAAATACGCGTTGTAGGTTTTATTCATAGAAAAACACCTCTGTTAATTTTACTCCTTTTTCGCCGTTTCGTCAATATCAATGTGCGTTTAGGACGGTGATGAACTGTGAGGAAAAATTTTTTAAAAAAGGCTTGACTTTTTATTGCCGCGGTGCTATAATAACAAAGTCGTCGAAAGACGAGACAGTTGGTGTCGATGACGCTGAGGGTCCACCCGTTCCCATACCGAACACGGAAGTTAAGCTCAGTAGTGCCGACGATAGTTGGCTGGCGACGGCCTGTGAATGCCAACATTCTTAAAGTGTCCACCCAATAGGGTGGGCGTTTTTCTTTATCGGGAGTTATGTTATGATCAATTTTATCGAAAACCTGACCTCCTCATGGGATTATCTGAAAGAGACCGACAAGCCTATCGTCCTCTACGGAATGGGCGACGGAGCCGACAAGGTCCTTGCGCAGTTTGAAAAGCGAGGGATAAAGGCGTTCGGCGTGATGGCAAGCGACGACTTTGTCCGATACCAGAGCTACCGAGGCTTTACCGTCAAAAAGCTCTCCGATTTTGAATCGGAGCTGGACGATTTCGTTGTGGCGCTGTCTTTCGCCTCTCAGCTTCCTGAAGTAATGGAGAACATCAGGCGAGCGGGAGAAAGGCATAAGCTGATCGTCCCGTCGGTTCCGGTTTTCGGGGAGAATGTTTTTGACAGGGCTTTTTATGCTGACAACGAGGTCAAGCTGAACGAGGCGTACAGTCTTTTGTCTGACGAGCTGAGCCGCGCGGTTTTCAGAGATATCATCGCGTTTCAATACAGCGGCGAGCTTTCGTATCTTGAGCGCTGTACGACCGAAAAGTCGGAGGCGTTTGAGAGCGTTCTCAGGCTCGGCGGGAGCGAAGCGTATCTCGATCTCGGCGCGTATAACGGCGACACCGTTGACGAGTTTCTGGAGTATTGCTGCGGCGATTACGCGAGTATTACCGCGCTTGAGCCGAACGCAAAGAGCTTCGCAAAGCTAAAGGAGCGCTGCTGCGGACTTCACGACGTAACCTTGTGGCAGCTCGCGTCCTATAACCGCAATACCGTTATCGGCTTTAACCTCAAAACAGGCAGAAACTGCGCCATTGACCCCGAAGGCGCGCCCGTTCAGGCAGCAAGAGTTGACACCGTGCTTTGCGGCAAGCGTATTACCTACGCCAAGCTCGACGTTGAGGGAGCGGAGCGCGAAACCTTTGAGGGAATGGAGAATACGCTCAGGCTTTTCAAGCCAAAGCTCAATGTCGCTGCGTATCACAGGAGCGAGGACTTGTTCGCGCTTATTTTACAGCTTTACTCAATTAACCCCGACTATCGCTTTTTCCTCAGACATCACCCGTATATCCCTCATTGGGACACTAATATTTACGCTGTTTAATATATTGTTGACATAATACGACAAAGATGATATAATTCCAATTAAGAATAAAATCACAATGAGAGGTGTGCGTTATGGCGGAACAATTCAACAGCAAAAACAAACCCGCCGCGCCTGCGCCTCCGCTCAACGCTGTTTCGGCTCCGAAAACGGTAAAGCCTGAAAACTCCGACATTCCCGAAAGATGGAAGCCGAGAGCGTCGGTTTACGAGGAGATCGCCGAGAGGAGAAAGAGCGAGCGTCACTCGATCGGCGTTACTCCGCCCGAGCTGCGCGACGAGACGCAGGAAGCCGAGGATATCAAGGTCTACACTCCCTCAAACAAAAAGAAATCAAAAGCGGTAAGGATCACCGACGAGGAGCTGCCGCCCGAGCTTATTGCCGACGAGAATCTTGATGTTCCGCCTATACCGAAGGCAAAGAAGAAGATCGGAGCGTGGATCGCCGTGATTATTGCGCTCAGCATTTTGTCCGCGGGCGCCGCGATCGCCTATCTTTTGGTCAACGGTTATTTTGACGGACTTATCTCGATGTTATGACATAGTTTGAATAAAAAATCAGCCCCGACGATTTTTTCGTCGGGGCTTTGCTTTGGCTTTTATTTCTTTGTTACCTTGACCTTGATCGTAAACGTTCTTACTCCGTTCACCTTGATCTTGATAGTCGCCTTGCCGACCTTTATACCCTTGATATATACGGTGGTGGCGTTAGCCTTGGAGACTACCTTCGCGATCTTCTTGTTGCTGGTGGTGTATTTGTTATTGATAGTC
>ONCP01000005.1:0-13160 GCA_900316385.1 uncultured Eubacteriales bacterium
GCTTCCACAGAATCGGCAATATCCTTTTGCGGCGCTTGAGCGACTTGCACCAAAAGCGCGTGTAGCGCAGGTAGCCCTTATCGGTCACACTGCGCCGTTTTTTGCCCTTGTACCAAGAATCGAGCCTGCCGATCACCATATCGTGCGTAACGCCGTACTCGAGCCGCCACTGGTTGTCGCCGCACATAACGTAGCCGTCGGGCGTGACGTCCATCACCCTGTGCAGGATATATGAGCCGTCGGCGCGGACGTAAAGAGCTATGTCGTACTTTTTCAGCGGTTTTTCGGGCGCGACGATAAACACCTTGCCGCAATCGTCCCTGAGCAGAGGGTACATACTTGTGCCCTTGGGATCGAGCAGACAATAGCCCCTCTCTTTTATGACCTCGGCAATGGTCTTATTCATCTAAAAGCCCCGCGTTTCTCAGCCCCGAGATAAAGACGTCCGCGTCGCGCTCGGCTGTCGCGCGGTCGATCTCATATTTTTCGAGCACCGCGTCAACAACGCCGTCGCGGGTATTTCCCTCAAGCAGCAGGTCGTAAATAAACTTGCCCACGGCATTGAGTGTGATAAGCTTATTGAATTCCTCGGCTCCGTCGCCGACAGCCACAACAATATATTCGTCGGCAAAGCGGCGGAGCAGAAAGCCGTCTTTAATCTTCATTTGATAATCCTTTTTTTATTCCCTCATACGCTACCTCTGCGGCGTCGGGGTTCATATTGACCCTAAGGTCGTAGCAATCCACCTGCCTGATGAAGCCGTCGAGCAGATCGAGCAGGTTGGACATCAGCTTTTTGTCGGTCGGTCTGACAGTCTGGTTGAACAGCTGTGAGATCACGGTAACGGTATCGATCGGGCCTATCGAGTTCTCCTCGGCGCGCGAGAGAAAGCACAGCGCCCTCGCGGGCACCCTGATGTTCTCGCCAAAGCCCTCCTTGCCCTTCCACGGCGTTCCGTAGACGTAGAAGGTGCCGTCTATCCTGCGGATAACGGGCTTGTCGTCGTTGATGATCCTCACCCTGTCGCCGTAGCGCTGAGTCCAGAGCCTGCGGTGGGTGCTTTTTCCCGTGCCGCTTTTTGCGGTGAACATAACCGCGCCGCCGTCCACCTCGATCGACGAGCAATGAAAGAAGAACGCGTCGTACCTGTCCATAATCACGTCGATGTACTTGCGGTACACGGCGGTGAACTCCAGAGAGGGGTCGGAAATGCCCTCATAGGGCGACAGCTCGCGCTCGTGCGCGATGTCCTCGTCGGTGACAGCGACGAAGAACTCGGGCTCCTCGCTGCTCTCGTACTCGCGCATCATCTCGTATGTATAGCGATAACGGATATCGGCGCTGAAGACGATATCGGCTATCTTAAAAGTAACGATCATGGGCGAATGAGCTCGGCATAGTAGCCGTCGGGCGTGATCGGAAGCTTTTTAAGCGTTCCCGCAAGGTAAAGCTGGATCACTGTGGCGTCATAGATATTTTTCAAATTGTCTGTGTTTACGTCGGCGTTCTTGTCAAAGCCCGCAGGCTTTTTTATCTTTCTGACGAAATAGTTCTGGAGAGCGGTCACGTCGTTGATGTTGACAGTGCCGTTGCCGTCAACGTCGCCCCAAAGAGGCTTGTCCTCGGGCGCGGTCGTCGCAGGAGCGGTCGTCGCAGGCGCGGTCGTCGCAGGCGCGGTCGTCACGTCTTCTTTGATAATGTCTGTGATGTCGCCGCCCTCAACGGGGATCATAGGCTCGTTAGCCTCATCCGCCGCCATAGCCGCAAAGGAAGCCGCCGCCATAAGGATCGCCATTATTACCGCTGTGATTGTTAAGGTCATTTTTTTAAAGGTCACTGAAATCTACCTCCGCGTTATCTTTCGGAATACCCTGATCGGGCGTTTTGCTCGAGCTTGAGCTTGTTTTTGAACTTGTTTTTGAGCTTGATTTGCTTGAGCTTGATTTGCTCGAAGATCCGTTATCGGAATTTCCCGAGGTTACCTCGGAGCCTTTCTTTGAGGAAGGCTCGTCAGATGAGTTATCGATTGAAGTCGTCGTTTTTGAGGAAGCCGAATTTGACGACGATGAAACGGATGACGAACCGCTCTTGGAACCTGCCGAGGAAGCCGAGGACGAAGCGCTGTCGGAGCCTGACTTTGAGTCGGCTGACGAGCTTGTAACGGACTTAGCCTTTGAGCCCGTCTCGGACTTGGTCTGCGAGGAAGTCTCTGAGCTTGCCGAAGCGGACGAGGAAGAAGAGCCCTTTGAGGACGATGTCCCCGACGCGCCCTTGGATTCGTCACCGCACGAAGCCATACCCGCCGTCAGAACGAGACAGGCGGTGGAAATTGCCAATAATTTTTTGATTGTTTCAAAATTCATATAAATCACCAGATAAATAATACTACAAATCAAACCAAAACGCAATAGGAAAAATGTACAAATCGTACATAACGGACTACTGCTTCTCTCTGTCCAGACGGAAGGCGACGGAGCGTTTGAGGTAATCAAGGTAGGCTTCGTCGCGGCACATCGCCTTGCCGACGTCGTCGGAGAGCTTCGCGACAGGACGCGAGTTGACGTACTGAAGCTTGATGACGATATTCAGCGCGTCCGCGCAGGTGTCGTTGGAACAGAAGGTACCGATACCGAAGCTGACCTTCGCTCTGTCCCTGAAATAATCGTAGAGCTTCTGGGCGCGGTCAAAGTCGAGGCTGTCGGAAAACAACAGCAGCTTTGTTTTCGGGTCTACGCCGTAGCTCTCGTAGTGCCTGATCATCTTCTCTCCCCACTCGTAGGGGTCGCCCGAATCGTGGCGCACGCCGTTGTAGTTGTTGACCATTGAACGGCTGAAATCGAGCAGGAAAAGGTCGGTGGTGATCGTGTCGGTCAGGGCGGTGCCGTTGTCGCCGTTGTACTCGTCGTACCAGTCGCGCATAGCGTAATGGTTAGTGTAGGCGAGCGGTATCTTGTCAATGCCCTGATACATCTGGACGTACTCGTGAGCGTAGGTGCCGATCGACTTGACGCCGTGCTTCATAGCGAAATAGACGTTAGAGGTGCCGACGCATTTGTCGGTTTCCTCGGCGAGCCTTTTCACCACGACATCCTCCCACTCCCTCGAGAGCCTTCTTCGGCAGCCGAATTCGGCGAAATTAAAGGTATAGGTGCCGTCGTTGAGCGCCTTTATTTTTTTGTCGAGCCTTTCCTCGGCGGAGCGAAGGAGCTCGTCGTAGTCGTAGCGCATACGGAAATAGACCTCGTTGACGATCTCGAGCAGATATATCTCGAACTGCATAGCGGAGAACAGGGGACCGTCAACCACGATACTCAGCTCTCCCTGACGGCTGAGCCTGACCGTGACATAGTCGCGGATAGGCCGCCAAAGGCGCAGGAACTCAACGTAGTCGTCCTTGATAAAGCGGATCGAGCGCAGATAGTCCAGCTCGCGGTTTGAGAACCTAAGAGAACAGAGGTGGTCGATCTGAGCGTCGATCTCCCTGACCATTTCCTCGGAAAAAACCACGTCCTTGTTGCGGCACTTGAAGTAATACTGTCCGCACAGCTCGGTGTGCTTGTGAAAGATCACCTGATCCATATTGAATTTGTAAAGATCGGTATCCAGAAGGGATATCACAATGGGCTTGAGCTTCATCACGTTTCCTCCGATCTCAGAATATCTATCTGACAGCTTGCCATAGTTTTAAGCGCGCAGTCATGGAGCTCGGGAGTGACGCCCGCGCAGCAGTCGGGATCGACCGATATCTCCGCCTCGGGGAAAAACGCCTTGAGCAGCAGCGCGTTGCTGACGACGCAGATGTCCGTGCAAAGCCCGATCAGCTCGACCGAGAAGCTCTCCCCCGCCGCGGCGTTCCCGATAAGCTCAGGCAGCCTTTCCGAGCCGAAGGTGTATTTTTCCACGGCGGTATAGCCTCTCTTTTCCAGAGCGGTCTTGATCCGAGCGTCCAGCTCCCAGCCGTCGGTGCCCTTGACGCAGTGAGGAACGGGGAGCTTTTTGCCCTCAGAGGTCTGCAAATAGTTTTCAAAATGCGTGTCGAGCGTGGCAAAGACCGCGCCGTCAAAGCTCTCGATCTTTTTTACCGCGTTATCTACGATCGCGAGCGCCTCCGCCGTGCCCAGCGCGCCGTCGATAAAGTCCTTCTGCATATCGACCGCAACAAGAAATTTTTTCATATTATCCGCCGCCTTTTGCTTGGAATTTTTAATCATTGTAGCATTTTAACGAAAAATATACAATAATAATATCGTAAGAAAACCGTTTTTTTCACCGAAAACGGATTTTGAGGTTAAAATCAGCGGTTCAGCCGTCTTTTTTTCAAAAAATTTACCAAAAATTATTATTACACACTTGAATTTGCTGTTAATATTTGCTATTATATATAGTGTATAGCAAATATAATCTGAAATTATATATTACGGAAAGTGAAAAACGGGAAGTCGGCTTCTTTATGAGGGTAAAGGGGTGCGGCCGAAACTTTCGGCCTTCCGCTTTCAGCTTTCAACTTTACAGGGGTACATATCGGAATTTTTAAGGAGCGGAACTTATGAATTACAGCTTAAATGACGGGCGTTCGCCACTTCAGCTCTATTACGACGGAGACGCCGTCAGAGCGCAGGAACTTTTGGGCGCGCACCTTGAGACCCGCGACGGACGCGAGGGCGTTATGTTCAGGGTCTGGGCTCCGAACGCCGCCTCGGTGTCGGTCGTCGGGCCGTTCAACGACTGGGACAGTATGTCCAATTATATGTACAAGCTCGACGAAAAGGGCGTGTGGGAACTCTTCATTGAGGGGCTCCCCGAGTTCACGCGCTATAAATTCTGTATAGAGACCCAGTGGTTTGAGAAGGTGATCAAGTCCGATCCCTTCGCGTTCCACACCGAGACCCGTCCCGACAACACCTCCATCGTCTACGATCTTAACAAATATCAGTGGAATGACGGCGAGTGGCAGAAATTCAGAAAGGAACATCACCACACCGAGCTCCCGATGAACATCTATGAGATCCACGCGGGCTCGTGGAGAAAATACGAGGACGGCAACTTTTTCAGCTACCGCAAGCTCGCGGACGAGCTTATCCCTTATGTAAAGGAAATGGGCTACACTCACATTGAGTTTATGCCGATAACCGAATATCCGCTGGACGACAGCTGGGGCTATCAGGTCACGGGCTACTTTGCCCCGACCTCGCGCTACGGCGAGCCCGACGATCTCAAATATTTTATCGACCAATGTCATCAGAACAACATCGGCGTTATCCTTGACTGGGTCCCCGCGCATTTTCCGAAGGACACCCACGGCCTCGCGCGCTTTGACGGCACCTGCTGTTATGAGTACGAGGGCGAAAGACGCGGCGAGCACAAGGAATGGGGCACGCTGATCTTCAATTTCGCGAGATACGAGGTCATCTCGTTCCTCGTTTCGTCGGCGCTTTTCTGGGTGGAGCAATATCACTTTGACGGTATCCGCGTTGACGCGGTGGCGTCTATGCTTTATCTTGACTACAACCGTCCGCGCGGAGAATGGGATCCCAACGAGGAGGGCGGCAAGGAGAACCTTGAGGCGGTCGAGTTCATCAAGCGTATGAACACCGCCGTTCACCTTCATCAGCCCGAGGCGATGATGATCGCCGAGGAAAGCACCTCGTGGCCTAACGTTTCCACACCCGTCGAAAAGGGCGGTCTCGGCTTTGACTACAAATGGAATATGGGCTGGATGAACGATATGCTTCACTATATGTCGCTCGATCCGCTGTGGAGACCGTTCAACCACGACAGCCTGACGTTCAGCTTTTTCTACGCTTTCTCCGAGCAGTTCATTTTGCCTGTCTCGCACGACGAGGTCGTATACGGAAAGCACTCGCTGATCGACAAAATGCCGGGAGACCCCGCCAACAGATTCGCCTCGGTCAGAGTTTTCATCGCGTATATGATGGCTCACCCGGGCAAAAAGCTGCTGTTTATGGGCAGCGAGATCGGTCAGCAGACCGAATGGAATTTCAGAGAGGAGCTCGACTGGGCGTCGCTCAACGACCCCAACCGCAAAATGCTCCACGAGTTTTACCGCGATATCAACAATTTCTATATAAACTGCAAGCCGCTCTACGAGGTGGATTTCAAGTGGGAGGGCTTTAACTGGATCCACCACGACGACTACACCAAGAGCATTATCGCTTTCAGAAGGATCGCCTCAGACGGCGAGGAGCTGATCATTCTGTGCAATTTCCAGCCGTTCACCCACGAGGGCTACTATATCGGCGTGCCCGAATACGGGACCTACGACGAGGTTATGAACACCGACGATCCGCGCTACGGCGGCTCGGGCGTTATGAACGGCAAGGATATCCTCACCAGTGACATCGCGATCCACGGCTGTGAGCAGAGCCTGAAGCTCACGATACCGCCGCTCTCCGTCAGCTTCTTTAAGCTCAAGGAAAAGAAGGAGCGCCCCAAAAAGGAGCACAAGGAGAAAAAGACCCCCAAAAAGACCCCCAAAAAGGCGGCTAAAAAGCTCGTGCTACCCAAGGGGAAGTGAAATGGAAAGTTGAAAGTGGAAAGTGGAAAGTTGGCTTCTCCTTGAGGAGAAGCTGTCGGCGCAGCCGACTGATGAGGTGTCCGCCGAAGGCGGAGGAAGGCTTGAAATATCGGAAGCGTTTCCACCTCATCCCTTCCCCTCAAGGGGAAGGCAACCTTCTACCTATACGTCGGGTGAATCGACTATTTCTCATTTCTCATTTCTCATTTCAAAAAAACCTGCCAACCGAATAACTTAACATAAATTTAAAATATGGAGGTAATAATATGATACCTAAACAAAAGGTCGTAGCTATGGTACTCGCCGGAGGCCAGGGCTCGCGTCTCGGCGTTCTTACGAAAAAGCTCGCCAAGCCCGCCGTTCCGTTCGGCGGAAAGTACAGGATCATCGACTTCCCTCTCTCGAACTGCGTCAATTCGGGAATCGAGGCTGTCGGTATACTCACTCAGTACCAGCCGCTTATTCTTAACGAATACATCGGCAACGGTCAGCCGTGGGATCTTGACGGAATGCACTCGGGCGCCAACTGCCTGAGCCCCTACGAGGCCATCGGCGGAGCCGACTGGTACTCGGGAACCGCTAACGCGATCTACCAGAACATCAGCTACATCGACCGCTACAATCCCGATTATGTTCTCATTCTCTCGGGCGACCACATCTACAAGATGGACTACAACGAGATGCTTGAGTACCACAAGAAGAACAACGCCGCCTGCACGATCGCGGCGATCGACGTTCCCAAGGAGGAGGCGTCGCGCTTCGGTATACTCAACACCAATCCCGACGGCTCGATCTACGAGTTTGATGAGAAGCCCGCTCATCCCAAGAGCACAAACGCCTCGATGGGTATTTACATCTTCAGCTGGAAGGCTCTCAAGAAATACCTCATCGACGACGCCAACGACCCCGACTCTCAGAACGACTTCGGCAAGAACGTTCTCCCCACAATGCTCAACGCGGGCGAGAGAATGTTTGCCTATCCGTTTGAGGGCTACTGGAAGGACGTCGGAACGATCGACAGCCTCTGGGAAGCCAATATGGATCTGCTCGACCCGAACGTAACGCTCGATCTGAGCGACGTTTACTCCCGCAACCCGATGATGCCTCCGCACTACATCGCCGACGGCGTCAACATTCAGAATTCTCTGATCGCCGACGGCTGCAACGTATGCGGCGATCTTGAGTTCTCGATCCTCTTCGCGGGCGTTAAGGTCGGCAAGGGCGCTGTGATCAATTCCTCGATCATTATGCCCGGCGCGGTCATTGAGGACGGCGCGAGGGTAGAATTCGCTATCGTAGCCGAAAACGCGGTGATCGGCAAAAACGCCGTGATCGGAGCTTCTCCGAGCAGCATCAAAAACCGCGACGACTGGGGCGTTACCGTTATCGGCGACAACCTCAAGATCGGCGAGGGCGTTGTCGTTCCTCCAAAGGCTATGATTGATAAAAATATGGAGGGCAAAGCGTAATGAAAAGTAATGACGTATTAGGCGTAATCTTCTCCGATTCCTGCGCCGAAACCTTGACCGAGCTCAACGCTCACCGCACGACCGCCAGCATTCCCGTAGGCGGCAAATACAGAATGATCGACTTCGTTCTCTCGAATATGGCTAACTCCAACATCAACAACGTCGGCATTATCGCCAAGAGCGGCTTTATGTCGCTGATGGATCACATCGGCTCGGGAAGCGCGTGGGACCTCTCCAAAAAGCGCTCGGGCGTTACGATCCTTCCGCCGTACGCGGGCGTTAACTTTGCCAACAAGATCGAGACGCTCTACCAGCTTCGCGGATATCTTCAGGACGCGAAGGAGCGCTATGTGCTGCTTTCCGAGAGCAACGTTATTATGAACATCGACTACACCGAGCTGTTCTATCTGCACTCCGTAAACAAGGCGGAGATCACTCTCCTCTACAAGAATATGACCGTTCCCGAGAAGCTCGTTCCGATGACGCTCTCTCACGACGAGGTCGGCAGAGTTGAGAAGGTGCTCGTTCAGCCCAACGTAAGCGGCAGCTGCAACCTTTATCTGCACTCGATGCTGGTTGACAAGAACCTGTTCCTCAAGCTCATCACAAAGGCGCTCAGCGAGAACGAGCTCGATTTTGACCGTCTCGTTCAGAAATGGGCTGCGGAGTACACCGTATTCGCTTACGAGTGTCCCGGCAGCGTCAGCGTGATCAGCTCGATGAACGAATACTTCAAGTTCAATATGGAGCTTATGGACTACGACCTCAGAGCGGAGCTCTTCCAGAAGGATCGCCCGATCTACACCAAGGTCAGAGACGACGCTCCGTGTAAATACGGACTCAACTCCTCCGTGAGCAATTCTCTGGTTTCTCAGGGCTGCTTCATCGAGGGCGAGGTCAAAAACTGCGTCATCTCCAAGGGCGTTCACATCGCCGAGGGCGCTAAGGTCAGCAACTGCATTATTATGCAGGACACCGAGATAGGCGAGGGCTGCGAGCTTGACTATGTCGTTATCGACAAGGACGTTGAGATCGCCAACGGCAAATCGCTCAAGGGTACAGACAGCTATCCGATTCATATCGCAAAGAAATCGGTTATAGATTAAGGAGGAAAAGGAAATGAAAATATTATATTGCGCGTCAGAAGCTAATCCGTTCGCGGGCTCAGGCGGCCTCGCGGACGTCGCGGGAAGCCTTCCCCACGCTCTCTGCCGCAAAGGACAGGACTGCCGAATCGTTATGCCGCTTTACGGAACCATTCCGCAGGACTTGAAAAACCAGATGAACTTCATCGCCAACTTTACCGTTCCCGTAGCGTGGAGACACCAGTATTGCGGACTTTTCTGGGCGCGCTGGAACGATTGCACCTACTACTTCCTCGACAACGAGTATTACTTTAAGAGAGGCACGCTCTACGGCTCCTATGACGACGCCGAGAGATTCGCGTTCTTCTCGAGAGCTATCCTTGAGATGCTCCCCTATATCGACTTCCATCCCGATATCATCCACACAAACGACTGGCAGACAGCTCTTGTTCCGACCTACTACTACCTCTTCTACTCGAAGAATCCGTGGTACGCCAACATCAAGAACATCTTTACCATCCACAACATCCAGTATCAGGGTATGTACGGCTGGGAGGTAAACACCGAATGCGTCGGCATTCCCGCCAGCGAGACGAAGATCCTCGAGATGGACGGCAAGCTCAATATGGTTAAGGGCGCCATTGAGACAGCGGTAAGAGTTACCACCGTCTCCCCCACCTACGCGCTTGAGATCCGCGACCCGTGGTACAGCTTCGGTCTTTACAACGAGCTCAACTTCCGTCACTGGAAGCTGTGCGGTATCAAGAACGGTATCGACCCCGCAAGCTTTGACCCCGCCACCGATTACCAGCTCTACGCCAACTACACCAAGGAGGATATGAGCGGCAAGGGTATCTGTAAGCAGAAGCTCCAGGAGAGACTTTGCCTTGAGCAGAGATGGGACGTTCCGATCGTCGCGATGGTCACACGTCTCGTTGAGCACAAGGGTCTCGACCTTGTAAGAATGGGTCTCGAGGAGCTCCTCAACACCGAAAGTATGCAGTTTGTCATACTCGGCTCGGGCGACGAGGAGTACGAGCAGTTCTTCCGCGATATGCAGTGGAGATATCCGGGCAGAGTTTGCTTCTGTCAGGGCTTTGTTCCCGAGCTCGCGCGCAAGATCTACTCGGGCGCGGACATCTTCCTGATGCCGTCCAAGATGGAGCCCTGCGGTCTTTCTCAGATGATCGCTCTCCGCTACGGCACTATCCCCGTAGTAAGAGAAACAGGCGGTCTGAAGGATTCCGTATTCGATTCCGCCGACGGCTACGGCAACGGCTTCACCTTTGCCAACTACTACACCGCCGACCTTCAGGGCGCGGTAAGAAGAGCTCTCTGGGGAATCAGAGACAACGAGGGCTGGCACCAGCTTATGTGGCGCGCTATGATGAGCGACAACAGCTGGGAACGCTCGGCGCAGGATTATATCAACGTATACGCGGACACGCTCAACTGGGCGTAAGGATAACAAAAAGCTCCCGAGAAATCGGGAGCTTTTTTTATTTCCACGTCTGGTTTGGTGCGGCTCGGTCAGAAATGCGGTTTCCCACTTACCTGCGTGCACTCACCGACTTGCTTCTGGAGGATAGGTTCTGCTCCGAAGCTTGACCCGCCGTTGATAAAATTTATAACAAACGCAAAGCTTTCCAAAGGCGGAATCGGCTCCCGTGGCTCACGGGTTGAAAGTGGAAAGTGGAAAGTTTAATAACATTAAATATGAAATATGAAACAGTAAAAATGATTGTCGAGTCCATAAGTCGGATTTTCTCATAAATCGGTTCCCAAACTATTGATAATAGCTGTAATTCTGAAAAAAAGATTACAGCAATATTTATACATTCGGGTCGCGAACGTTTTGGTTCCCGCGAACGTTTCTCCCCGACCTTTATTTCTCATTTCTCATTTCTCCTTTCTCATTTCAAAAAACTTTCAACTTTGCACTTTCAACTTAAAAAAGCCTTGCGTATTTTTGTGCAATATGTTAAAATTAAGGTGGCTTAATATTTCAAACTACAAGGAGGAAAAGCTATGAAAATCACCAACGACATTCGCTACGTCGGCGTTAACGACCACAAGATTGACCTCTTTGAGGGTCAGTACGACGTACCCAACGGTATGGCGTACAACTCTTACGTTATCGTTGACGACAAAATTGCCGTTATGGATACGGTGGACAAGAACTTCACCGACGAATGGCTCGGCAACATCGAGAAGGTGCTCGGCGACAAGGCTCCCGACTATCTCGTTGTTCAGCATATGGAGCCCGACCATTCGGCTAATATCCTTAACTTTATGAACAAATACACGACATCTGTCATTGTTTCGTCCGCAAAGGCGTTCGCGATGATGAAAAACTTTTTCAAGACCGAGTTTGAGGACAGAAGGATCGTTGTAAAAGAGGGCGACGCGCTTGAGCTCGGCTCTCATACCCTTAATTTTGTAGGCGCTCCGATGGTTCACTGGCCCGAAGTCCTGATGACCTACGACAGCCGCGACAAGGTTCTTTTCTCCGCTGACGGCTTCGGAAAGTTCGGCGCGCTCGACGTTGACGAGGACTGGGCGTGCGAGGCAAGACGCTATTACTTCGGTATCGTCGGCAAGTACGGCGCGCAGGTTCAGGCTGTGCTCAAAAAGGCGGCGGGGCTTGATATTCAGATCATCTGTCCGCTTCACGGTCCGATCCTCACCGAAAACCTCGGCTACTACCTCGGACTTTACAACACCTGGTCGTCCTACGGCGTTGAGAGCGAGGGCATTATGATCGCCTACACCTCGGTTTACGGCAACACAAAGGCCGCCGCCGAGCTGCTCGCGGACAAGCTCAGAGAAAAGGGCTGTCCCAAGGTCGCGCTCAATGACCTCGCGAGAGAGGATATGGCAGAGTGCGTTGAGGACGCGTTCCGCTACGGCAGGATCGTGCTCGCCACAACGACGTATAACGCGGAGATATTCCCCTTTATGCGTGAATTTATCAACCACCTCACCGAGCGCAACTTCCAGAACAAGACAGTCGCCTTCATCGAGAACGGCTCGTGGGCTCCGCTTGCCGCCAAGACGATGAAGAAAATGCTCGAGGGCTGCAAGAATCTGACCTACCTTGACACGATCACGATCAAGTCCGCTATGAGCGGCGAGAACAAGGAGCAGATCGAGAAGCTCGCCGACGAGCTTTGTATGGATTACCTCGCTCAGCACGACGAGACCGCCAACAAGCAGGATCTCACCGCGCTGTTCAACATCGGCTACGGACTTTATGTTGTCACCTCCTACGACGGCAAAAAGCACAACGGCCTTATCGTTAACACCGTTACTCAGGTTACAAACACGCCGAACCGTATCGCCGTAACGATCAACAAGCAGAACTATTCGCACGAGGTGATCAAGAGAACGGGCAAGATGAACGTCAACTGTCTCAGCGTTGAGGCTCCGTTCAAGGTGTTCGAGCACTTCGGCTTCCAGAGCGGCAGAGACGTTGACAAGTTCGCGACGGGCAATCCGCTGTTCTCCGACAACGGTCTTGTCTTCCTGCCCAAGTACATCAACTCCTTTATGTCGCTTGAGGTCGAGCAGTACATTGACCTCGGCACTCACGGAATGTTTATCTGCACCGTCACCGAGGCGAGAGTTACCTCCGACAAGGAGACGATGACCTACACCTACTACCAGAACAACGTCAAGCCCAAGCCTCAGGCTGAGGGCAAGAAGGGCTTTGTCTGCAAGGTCTGCGGATATATCTACGAGGGCGACGAGCTTCCCGAGGACTTCATCTGTCCTCTCTGCAAGCACGGCGTAGCCGACTTTGAACCCTTGGAATAATCTTTAATGTAAGAAAAGCTCCCGATTCGGGAGCTTTTTTATATGTCCACGTCGCGCTCAGTGCGGCTCTATTAAAAGTCCGTTATCCCACTAACGTGGGTGCACTCACAAGCTTTTTAAGTTGAAAGTGGAAAGTTGAAAGTGGAAAGTTAAAGCAACTAACAAGACGTGGACATAATAAAAATGTCGGTGAGTGAACGCAGATCAGTGGGAAGCCGCATTTCTGACAGAGGCACAACTAACAAGACGTGGAC
>ONCP01000005.1:13185-106124 GCA_900316385.1 uncultured Eubacteriales bacterium
GACGTGGACATAATAAAAATGTCGGTGAGTGAACGCAGATCAGTGGGAAGCCGCATTTCTGACAGAGGCACAACTAACAAGACGTGGACATAATAAAAAGCTCCCGAAAACGGGAGCCTTTGATGTGAATAATCTTAAATTACTCGTTGATGGCGATAACTGCGCCTGAGCCTACTGTTCTGCCGCCCTCACGGATAGCGAAACGGAGACCTACCTCGATAGCGATAGGAGTGATGAGCTCAACGTCCATCTCTACGTTATCGCCGGGCATGCACATCTCTACGCCCTCGGGGAGTGTGATTGTGCCAGTAACGTCTGTGGTTCTGAAATAGAACTGGGGACGATAGTTGTTGAAGAAAGGTGTGTGACGGCCGCCCTCGTCCTTAGTAAGAACGTAAACCTGACCGCGGAACTTTGTGTGGGGATGAATGGAGCCGGGCTTAGCAAGAACCTGACCTCTTTCGATCTCTGTTCTCTGAACACCACGGAGGAGCGCGCCTACGTTGTCGCCTGCCTCAGCATAGTCAAGAGTCTTTCTGAACATCTCAAGACCTGTGCAAACTACTGTGCGCTTCTCGTCTGTAAGACCAACGATCTCAACGGAGTCGTTAGTGTTGATACGACCTCTCTCAACTCTACCTGTGGCAACAGTACCACGGCCTGTGATTGTGAATACGTCCTCAACAGGCATAAGGAAGGGAAGGTCGGCTTTTCTCTCGGGAGTAGGAATGTACTCGTCAACAGCGTCCATAAGCTCGTGGATGCACTTGTACTCGGGAGCGTTGGGGTCTGTGGATGTGCTTGTAAGAGCAACGTAAGCGGAACCCTGGATGATGGGTGTGTCGTCGCCGGGGAACTCATACTCGTTGAGGATGTCACGGATCTCCATCTCTACGAGCTCGAGAAGCTCGGGATCGTCAACCTGATCGGTCTTGTTCATAAATACTACGATGTAGGGAACGCCAACCTGACGGGAAAGAAGGATGTGCTCTCTTGTCTGGGGCATAGGACCGTCGGCAGCGGAAACTACGAGGATAGCGCCGTCCATCTGAGCAGCACCTGTGATCATGTTCTTAACGTAGTCGGCGTGACCGGGGCAGTCAACGTGAGCGTAGTGACGCTTCGCTGTCTGATACTCAACGTGAGCTGTGTTGATTGTGATACCGCGCTCTCTCTCCTCGGGAGCCTTATCGATGTTAGCGTAATCAACGAAGTCGGCAGCGCTGGAATCTGTAAGAGCCAGTACCTTTGTGATAGCGGCTGTGAGGGTTGTCTTACCATGGTCAACGTGACCGATGGTACCAATGTTTACGTGCGGTTTATTTCTTTCAAATTTCTCTCTAGCCATTTGAAAAAATCCTCCTTTTGAATAAAATAATTTTTTACATAGCTATTTTAGCAACTTCTTTCGGAAATTGCAATAGTTTTAAGGAAAAACTTTAGTCTTTCTTGGATCTTTCGGACATAATCTTCTCGGCGATATTCCTGGGAACCTCGGCGTAGGTGTCGGGCTCCATTACATACTGGCCGCGGCCCTGAGTGATGGAACGCATATCGGTAGCGTAGCCGAACATCTCGGAAAGCGGAACCTGAGCGGTGATTCTGTCTGTGCCGTTCTCGGATTCGGTACCCTGTACCATTCCGCGGCGGGAGTTGAGGTCGCCGATAACGCCGCCCATATACTCGTCGGGAACGATTACGGAAACCTTCATAATGGGTTCGAGAAGAACGGGGTCTGCCTTCTTCATAGCGTCCTTGAACGCCATTGAGCCCGCGATCTTGAACGCCATTTCGGACGAGTCTACCTCGTGGTAGGAGCCGTCATAAAGCTCAACGCGGCAGTCAACAACATTGTAGCCCGCTACAACGCCCGAGAGCATAGCGCCCTGGATACCCTGATCGACAGCGGGGATGTACTCCTTGGGAATAGCGCCGCCGACGACCTTGTTCTCGAATACATAGCCTTCGCCGGGGTTCGGGTAAACGTTGATCTTAACATGACCGTACTGACCCTTACCACCCGACTGACGGGCATACTTGCAGTCGACCGTAGCTTCCCTGCGGATAGTCTCCTTGTAAGCAACCTGAGGCTTACCGATGTTAGCCTCTACCTTGAACTCACGGAGGAGTCGGTCAACGATGATCTCAAGGTGAAGCTCGCCCATACCTGCGATGATGGTCTGGCCTGTTTCCTCGTCTGTATAAGCCTTGAAGGTCGGGTCTTCCTCGGCAAGCTTCGCGAGAGCGATGCCCATCTTCTCCTGACCTGCCTTTGTCTTAGGCTCGATAGCTACGCGGATAACGGGATCGGGGAACTCCATCGACTCGAGGATAACGGGATGATCCTCGTCGCAGAGCGTGTCACCTGTGGTTGTGTTTTTAAGACCTACGGCAGCGGCGATATCGCCCGAATAAACGATGTCGATATCCTTTCTGTCGTTGGCGTGCATCTGAAGAATACGTCCGATACGCTCGCGGTTGCCCTTTACGGAGTTATAAACAGCGGAGCCCTTCTCGAGCTTACCTGAATAAACTCTGAAGAAGCAGAGCTTTCCGACAAAGGGGTCGGTAGCGATCTTGAACGCCAAAGCGGAGAACGGAGCGTCGTCGGAGGAAGGTCTCTCGACCTCCTCGCCTGTGTCGGGGTCTGTACCCTTGATGGCGGGAACGTCAACGGGAGACGGCATATAATCAACGATGGCGTCAAGAAGCTTCTGAACGCCCTTGTTGCGGTAGGAAGTACCGCAGCAAACGGGAACCATTGTGTTCTCGATCGTGCACCTACGGATCGTAGCCTTGATCTCTTCCTCTGTGAGCTCTTCTCCCTCGAAGTACTTCGCCATGAGCTCTTCGTCCTGCTCGGCGACGGCTTCGATCAGAGCGTCGTGATACTCCTGAGCGATATCCTTCATATCCTCGGGAATTTCTTCCTCTCTCATATCCTTGCCGAGGTCATCGTAATAAACCTCAGCCTTCATTGTTACGAGGTCGATGATACCCTTGAAGGTATCTTCAACACCGATGGGGAGCTGGATCGGAACGGCGTTACACTTGAGCCTGTCCTTCATCATCTGAACGACGTGGTAGAAGTCGGCGCCCATGATGTCCATCTTGTTTACGTAAACCATTCTCGGAACGCCGTAGGTGTCAGCCTGACGCCATACAGTCTCGGACTGAGGCTCAACGCCGCCCTTGGCGCAAAGTACGGTTACGGAACCGTCGAGAACTCTCAGAGAACGCTCAACCTCAACGGTGAAGTCAACGTGTCCGGGAGTATCGATGATATTGATACGAACATCTTTTTTGTTGCTGTCCTTCCAGAAACAGGTAGTAGCCGCAGAGGTGATGGTGATACCTCTTTCCTGCTCCTGCACCATCCAGTCCATCGTCGAGGCGCCGTCGTGGGTCTCGCCGATCTTGTGGTTGATGCCGGTGTAGAACAGTATTCTCTCTGTTGTAGTTGTTTTACCGGCGTCGATGTGGGCCATGATGCCGATATTTCTGGTTTGTTCGAGTGATACTTGTCTTCCCAATTAAATATCCTCCTCTCAAATTACCTAATTCGTATATTCAATAGCATTACCATCTGTAATGTGCGAAAGCCTTGTTAGCCTCAGCCATCTTATGGGTGTCTTCGCGCTTCTTGAACGCGCTACCCGTGCTGTTGGTGGCGTCGACGATCTCTCCCGCGAGTCTTTCCTTCATGGTCTTCTCGCTTCTGGCTCTCGAATAAGTGGTGATCCAACGGAGACCGAGTGTCTGGCGGCGAGCCGGACGAACCTCCATGGGCACCTGGTAAGTAGCACCGCCTACACGGCGAGCCTTTACCTCAAGAACAGGCATAACGTTTTCCATCGCCTGCTCAAAAACCTCTAACGGGTCTTTGCCTGTCTTTTCGGCAACAATATCAAACGCTCCGTAAACGATCTTCTGGGCAACACCCTTTTTACCGTCGAGCATGATGTTGTTGATAAGACGGGTCACTAACTTTGAGTTATAAAGCGGATCGGGTAATACGTCACGCTTTGCAATAGAACCTCTTCTCGGCACTTTGCTTCCCTCCTTCACAATAATTGAGATATCATAGGTACTCGAAAGCGACAAACTCCCGTACTGCCAACAAGACGCTCAATTGTCTTGTATAGCGATACTAAAGAGAAATGTCAGCCTTACTTTTTACCTGCCTTCGGGCGCTTAGCGCCATACTTGGAACGAGCCTGCATACGACCCGAAACACCCTGCGCGTCCAAAGTACCGCGGATGATGTGGTAACGTACACCCGGCAAGTCCTTAACACGGCCGCCACGGATAAGAACAACAGAGTGCTCCTGTAAGTTGTGGCCTACGCCGGGGATGTAAGAGCTGACTTCAATACCGTTGGAAAGACGAACTCTGGCGATCTTTCTGAGCGCTGAGTTAGGCTTTTTGGGTGTAGCTGTCTTTACAGCGGTGCAAACGCCTCTCTTCTGGGGTGAGCTCTGGTCGATTGCGCGGCTCTTCTGGGAGTTCCATCCCTTTAAAAGAGCAGGCGCCTTCGCCTTCTTCTCACTTACCTCTCTGCCCTTGCGAACAAGCTGGTTAAATGTAGGCATACTTCTCCTCCTTTTTTAATTATTTTTATTTGACCGCGAGGCTTTCCCGCGGGAAATAAACGTAGTGAAATTACACAAAGAAGTGTAGATTTTATCGGGGATTTAATGCGTTTTACATAGCCCCTCGGCCGTAGATACGCATATTATTCCAGACTAGGATATGATATCATATTTTGATGTAAATTGTCAAGAGTTTTTTTGTTATTTCCACGTCGCACTCAGTGCGGCTCTATCAGAAATCCGTTGTCCCACTGACGTGGGTGCACTCACCGACTTGCTGCGGGAGGATAGGTTCTGCTCCTTGGTTTTTCACGTCGCACTCAGTGCGGCTCTATCAGAAATCCGTTGTCCCACTATTATGGGTGCACTCACAAGCTTGCTGCCGGAGGATAGGTTCTGCTCCTTGGTTTTTCACGTCGCACTCAGTGCGGCGTGGAAAAATGAGAAATGAGAAATGGTTGTCGAGCTCATAAGTCGGTGCCCGAGCTATTGATAATTGATGTAATTCTGTTAACAAAGTTTATATCAATATTTATACATTCGGGACACGAAGGCTTTGTTTCCCTCGAACGTCTCTCCCCGACCTTTATTTCTCCTTTCTCCTTTCTTCTTTCTCATTTCAAACAGCTTCCCACTTACGTGGGTGCACTCACCGACTTATGGCAGTAGCCTTCCCTTTGAGGAGAAGGCTACTTTCCACTTTCCACTTTCCACTTTCCACTTTCAACTTTAAACTAACTTTCCACTTTCCACTTTCAACTTTCCACTTTCAACTTATCCCTCGCGGTATCGGCTAAAGAAAGCTCTTCATACTTTCGATATTCGCCTGCTGGGTCTCCATCAGCTTGTCGGCGAGGGCTGTGACCTCCTTGTTTTTGCCGCTGTACTGGCGCATACGACGGGCGATCTTCTGCACGCCCATCGAGTTGCCCTTGATCATCATTTCGGCGATCCTTGAATCGCTTCCGTCGGCGCGCATATCGCGCTTTGCCTTGACGCGCGCCATAGTCGCGACGAACGGGTGGACGTGACTGCTCTCGCCGCCCATATTTCTCAGCATATTATAGGCGTTGTGGTAGATGTGCCCGTACTCCATATTCTGGCTTCTCAGTGCGCGCGCCATATCCGCAGTATTGGAATAATGCTTGACGTCGTTTATTCCGCGGCATCCCATTTCGGCGTTTTTCATTATGAATCTGAGCATTTCGGTATCGTTGATCATTACTGTCACCTCAAAAAAATATTTTCGACATTCAAAGCTTCGCTTTTGTCAAAGCAGTGCTTTGTTATTATTGCCGAATAATCCACTAATATGAAAAAGTATATTGCCCGATCCGCAAAAAAATGCTATTATTATCGGGAGGTGTTAAAAATGGTACAGAATAATCCACTCAAAAAAAGATATACGCTCGGCGAGGAGATATTCAGCTCGGTCACTCACGGGATCGGAACTCTGCTCGGACTGGGCGGCACGGCTGTGCTGATCGTGTTCGCGGCGATTTACAGCGACGCGTGGGCTGTTGTGGGAAGCGCGATTTTCGGCGCGAGCCTGATCGTCCTATACTGTATGAGCACGCTGTATCACTCGATCACGAACGAAAAAGCAAAGGCATTTTTCAGAATAATGGATCACAACACGATCTTCTTCCTGATCGCGGGAACCTACACGCCGATCACGATCTCCATTATGCGCGGAGCGCTGGGCTGGGTGCTGTTTGGGATCGTCTGGGGCGCGGCGGTCATCGGGATCGTGCTCAACTCGATCGACCTTGAAAAATTCCGCAAGCCTTCTGTTGTGTGTTACATCGCTATGGGCTGGGTAATTATCCTCGCGATACACCCTCTGCTCAGCGCAATGAGCGCGCTCTCGCTGTGGCTGCTTGTCGGCGGCGGCGTGTTCTACACCGTGGGCGTGATCTTCTACGCTATTAAAAAAGTAAAATACTTCCACTCGATCTGGCATATTTTCACGCTGTTCGGCAGTGTTTGCCACTATTTTTCGATCCTCTTCGCCATCATCGGTGTGTGAGGGGGAGCTTTTGAAATGAGAAATGAGAAATGAGAAATGAAAAATAATGGTCGAGATTAACAATCGGTTAAATCTAATAATCGGTGCCCGAACTATTGATAATTGATGTAATTCTGTTAAAGAGAAACAGTCGATTCACCTGACGTATAGGTAGTGGCAGAAGGTCTTGGCTCCACCTTGGGGGAGCTGTCGCCGACAGGCGACTGAGGGGGTCACGGAGCGGAGCGGTCCTTAAGATGAACGTTGTTAAGAGCCAATCTTTCTCCTTTTCATTTTCCGCGCCGCACTGAGTGCGACGTGGAAACAAAAAAAAGACGGAGCGCTACGCTCCGCCTTGTGATAAAAATTTTTCAGTAAGCTTACTTGATGATCTCGCCGTAAACCTCGCCCGAAAGTCCTGCCGCGTTAGCCTCGTCGGTGTCGATGTGCATAGCGGCGGAGAAGGTTGTCTTTACACGGACAACAACATCGCCGAAGATAGTCTCTCTGGCGCCGGGTGTGCCGACCTTGACAGAAACGATCTGCTTGTCCTCAACGCCGTACTCGGCAGCTTCCTCGGGAGTGAAGTGGATGTGACGCTTAGCGACGATAACGCCCTCAGCGATCTCGACCTCACCTGCGGGGCCGACAAGCTTGCAACCGGGTGTGCCCTTGATGTCGCCCGACTCGCGAACGGGAGGAACCAGACCGAGCTTTCTGGCGTCGGTGTAGCTGACCTCAACCTGAGTTTCGGGACGCTCGGGACCGAGAATGGACATAGCCATCTCGCCTCTGGGACCTACGACCGTTACCTTCTCGGCGCAGGCGAACTGACCGGGCTGGGAAAGGTCCTTCTTATTTGTGAGCTGCGCGCCCTTTCCGTAGAGAATGTCAAGAACCTCACGGGAAACGTGAAGATGACGCGCCGAAGTTTCAACTAATACTTTCATAATAAAACCACCTATCGTATTAATAAGATACATATATTGTACAGCATAAAGCAATAAATTTCAAGGGGTAATCCATATGTATGATAATTTTGACGAGCTGAGAGAAAACTGCCTTAAATGCAGAAAATGCGGACTTTGCGAAACGCGCTCTAATGTGGTTGTGGGCGTTGGAAATCCGAACGCGGACGTGCTCTTCATCGGCGAGGGTCCGGGCGAAAACGAGGACCTTCAGGGAGAGCCGTTCGTAGGCAGAGGCGGCAAGCTGCTGGACAAAATGCTGACGGCGGTCGATCTTGACAGGAACAAGAATATTTATATCGCGAATATCGTGAAATGCCGTCCGCCGCACAACCGCGACCCCAAGCCCGAGGAGCAGGAGCAGTGCATTGACTGGCTGAGGAATCAGGTCAAGCTGATAAAGCCGAAGATCATCGTCTGTCTGGGCAGGATCTCGGCGCAGAAGCTGATCAAGCCCGACCTCAAGATTACCAAGGAGCACGGGATGTTCTTTAAAAAGGGGAATTACCTGATGATGCCGATGTTCCACCCTGCCGCGATCCTCAGAAACCCCAACCAAAAGCCCGAGGCGTTCGCGGACTTCCTCAAGCTTCAGGAGAAGATCAGGGAAATCTGCCCTGATACGTATGGGGGGGTAAGTTGAAAGTTGAAAATGGAAAGTGGAAAGTTGTTTTACATTAAAAATGAAATATTAAACATTAAACATCTCGGTCGGGGAAACAAAATGCAGTTCACAGTCACCGCTCCGCTCCGTGACCCCCTCAGTCGCCTGTCGGCGACAGCTCCCCCAAGGTGGAGCCAAGACCCTCTGCCCCTACCTATACCTTTTAATAATCGACTATGAACAACGTTCATCTCGAGATACAGTCGTTGAGCCCGACGTATAGGTAGTGGCTCAACGTCTTGTTGTCCCCTTGGGGAAAATGTCGCGTAGCGACAAAAGGGGTCACATAGCGAAGCGATCCTTTAGATGAACGTTACTGAGTGCGATAAAAAGATGAACTTCTCCTCCAGAAGCAAGCTTGTGAGTGCACCCACGTCAGTGGGACAACGGATTTTTAATAGAGGCACTCCAAACAAGACGCAGACATAATAAAAAAGGCTCCCGAATCGGGAGCCTTGATTATTTACAGATTAGTCTTCTCTTCTGCGAGTTACGAACATAACGCCCGCTGCCGCGATCATAACGATTGCGAGAACCGCGAAGATTGTGGTCTCCTGACCGTCAGCGCCTGAGCCTGAACCGTTGCCGCCGTAAGTGCTGCCGCCGTCGCCGCTGCCGCTGCCGCTGCCGTCGCCGCTGCCGCTGTCGCCGCTGCCGCTGTTGCCGCCGCCTGAGCTGCCGCCGCCGAGGTCTTCAGCTGTGCCGCCGTCCTGGATTTTCTTCTCAGCATCTTTAGCCTTCTCCTCGTCGATCTTGAAGCCCGAAGCCTCTTCGAGGATCTTCTTCATCTCAGCCTCGTCCTCGCCTGTGTCCTTGGCAAGAATGTAGCCGTAAACTGCGGATACGTCGTCGGCAGTAGTGATACCGAACTGGGGAAGAGCCTTCTTAAGAACAGCTGTTACATCGTCGATGTAAGTGCTGATGTAGTACTTGGGAAGCCAATCGCCGATAACCTGGATGCCGTTCTCGTGAGCGCCGAGGTTCTTACCTACAACGTTACCGATAGATGTGAACGCAAGGTGGGGACCATAGTTGGTGTGATTCTCAAAAACAGCCTCGTCGGAGCTCTTTGTGGAGTCCTCGGTGTTCTCGATCTTCTCGCCTGTCATATAGAGAGTGTCGCCCGCGCAGTCGGGACCGAAGGTACAACCGTAGGTCTCCATACCTGTGTCGGAGCTGAAGATGATGCAGTAATCCTTGTCGCTCTGGAGACCGCCCTTTACGTAGTCGGAATCGTTGAGCTTGTCAAGGTCATACTCCCAAACAGCGCCGTTCTTTGTGCACTTCTCGCTACCGCTCTGCCAGCCGAAGAAGGAATCCTTACCGGCTTCCCAGATGTGGCAGAAGATCTGACCTACATTGTTCCAGCCTGCGGGGTCAAACTTTACAACGTTGCCCGAGCCTGTGGCTTCGCTTGATGTATCGGCGCCTGCGGAGTTGCTGGCGTCAGCACCTGCGGACTCGCTGCCGTCAGCCGCGGATACCGCAATTGCAGCTACTGTCATAAGCATGAAAGCAACTAATGCAATAGAAATAATTCTTTTGATCATTTTTCTTATCTCCTTCAAAATAAATTTAGACATAGTCTGTTATTCTTATTATACATTAACAGTTACAATTTTGCAATCAAAAAAAACACCTTTTTTCACGTCATTTTGCACAAAGATTAGGCGTTTGGTTTGGAGGTTTTGCACAAAAAAGGGGTCGAATAACCGACCCCGTCCTTTTTTATTCTTCTTCAGCGGAAAAATGCCTTCGCAGTACCGCGATGATCGCGATCAGCAGTATCATAACAACAGCCACAATGATGATCAGGGTGGTCATATTGCTCTGGGAATCCTCCGAATGGGTCTGAATCGGTTGGGTCGCGCCCGTGACAGCCTCGTGCTTGGCGCCGCTCTGCTTGCCCTTTCCGTCGGAATAGTTGATAAACGCTCCCTGATACTCGCCGAGCTTGCTTTCGTCGGGCAGAACAGGCGCGGCGTTTTCCCTGACGGTCTTGCCGTTGACCGCGTAATCGCAGGTAAAGGAGTACTCGGTTATCGGGCTTGTTTTGCCGTTTTCAATATAGTCCATATCGCTGACGAAAAACTCGGGCGCAGGCGCGCCGTTCTTCCTGACCCTGAATTTAACGGTGAGAAGGAGCTTTTTTTCGGTAAAATCAACGGGATTCGCAAGCACGCTGAAATTAAAGGGTATCTCCCCCTCGAGGTCGGTGTTGCGGTTGACGCCGATAAGCGACGGGAACTCGAGAGTGTCGGGCTCGGACTCGAGAGCCTCCGCGTCGTAGAACACAAAGCCGACCATATCGACAACGGGCTTTTCGCAGTCTGCAAGATATACAGAGTAGGTCAGCTCGTCGCCCTTTTTGAGATCGAGGGAATCGTCCGCCGACGGACAGATGACCCCGAGAATAACAATGACCGCCGCGAATAAGACGGCGAGAACGGATTTTGCTGTTTTTTTCATAATCAAAACCTCGTAAATATGATAGGGTTATTATAGCGTAATAAGGAGGATTTTGCAAGGGCTTTCACTCCGACAGCAAGCTTGTGAGTGCACGCAGGTAAGTGGGACAACGGACCCGTGAGCCACGGGAGCCGATTCCGCCTTTGGAAAGTTTTGCGTTTGTTATAAACATCATCAACGGCGGGTCAAGCTTCGTAGATGAACCTATCCTCCAGAAGCAAGTCGGTGAGTGCACCCACGTAAGTGGGACAACGGACCCGTGAGCCACGGGAGCCGATTCCGCCTTTGGAAAGTTTTGCGTTTGTTATAAATTTCATCAACGGCGGGTCAAGCTTCGTAGATGAACCTATCCTCCAGAAGCAAGTCGGTGAGTGAACGCAGGTAAGTGGGACAACGGACCCGTGAGCCACGGGAGCCGATTCCGCCTTTGGAAAGTATTGCGTTTGTAATAAACATCATCAACGGCGGGTCAAGCTTCGCAGATGAACCTATCCTCCCGCAGCAAGTCGGTGAGTGAACCCATAATAGTGGGACAACGGACTTTTGATAATGCCGCACTGAGTGCGACGTGGAAATAAAAAAACTCCCGAGAGATCGGGAGTTTTTGGAATTGTCAGTCGTGTTTTTCGTGGGCGATAAAAACAGGAACGCAGGCGATAACCGCGAAGATCAGCAGCATCAACGCCGAAACGGTACCCGTGCCGTCCACTCCGTTGCCGAGAAGGACAACGATCATAAACATAACCGCAATAAGCGACGCGGCAAGCAGAAGGCTCACCGCCTTTATATGTTTCTTCAACATATTCTTCCTCCAGTTTTCACACACATCATCCAAAGTGATTTTGATTATAATTCGTAGGAAGAATAAAGTCAAGCATTTTTTCAAAAATATTTTTCCGAGTAACAGCATTGTAACTAACAGTTTAATTACAATAAAGAAAAATAATTATTTGTAACCGTTTTTGTTTTTGCTCTGCCAGTTCCAGCTGTCGCGGCACATATCGTCAAGGTCCTTTTCCGCCTGCCAGCCGAGGATCTCGCGCGCCTTTGAGGCGTCGGCGTAACACTCGGCGATGTCGCCCGCGCGGCGCGGCTTGATCTCGTACGGAATGGTAAGATCGTTCACGCGCATAAAGGCGTTGACGATCTCGAGCACGCTGTAACCCGTGCCCGTGCCGATGTTGAAAATCTCGGTGCCCTTGCGTGTGGCGGCGTAATCGATCGCCTTGACGTGAGCCTTGGCGAGATCGACAACGTGGATGTAATCGCGCACGCCCGTGCCGTCGCGTGTGGGATAATCGTCTCCGAAAACGCCGAGCTTTTCAAGCTTGCCCGCGGCGACCTGAGTGATGTAAGGCATAAGATTGTTGGGGATACCGTTGGGGTCCTCGCCGAGCCTGCCGCTCTCGTGCGCGCCGATCGGATTAAAATACCTGAGCAGTACGACGGACAGCCGCTCGTCGGCAGCCGCGGCGTCGGTGAGTATCTGCTCGTTCATCAGCTTTGTCCAGCCGTAGGGATTTGTACAGCCCGTGGGCATACCCTCGACGAGCGGAACCTTCTCGGGAACGCCGTAAACGGTGGCGGAGGAGCTGAACACGAAATTGCTCACGCCGTATTTCGCCATTGCCTCGAGCAGAGTGAGGGTGGAATCGATATTGTTCCTGTAATAGCGCAGAGGAAGGGCGCAGCTCTCGCCCACCGCCTTGAGCCCTGCGAAATGGATGACCGCGTCGAAGCTCTCCTTCTCAAACATAGCGCCGACGCTTTCGCCGTCGCATACGTCGATCTCGTATAGCGGAACGCGCCTTCCCGTGATCTCCTCTATCCTGTTGAGGACCTCGGGACAGCTGTTGTCAAAATTATCTGCGATAACGGGCTCGTGACCCGCGTTGATCAGCTCGACGCAGGTATGGGAGCCGATAAAGCCCGCGCCGCCCGTAAGCAAGACCTTCATGGCTTACACCTTCTCGGGCTCGGGATACTCCTCCCCGAAGCACTCGACCGTCACGCTCTCCATGATCTGAGGATCAAGGGGCTTGTCGGAAAAGTCGGTGTCGCACTCGGCGATTGCGTTGACGGCGTCCATACCCTCGATCACCTTGCCGAAGGCGGCGTACTGGCCGTCGAGGTGAGGCGCGGCGCGGTGCATAATGAAGAACTGCGAGCCCGCGCTGTCGGGCATCATCGAGCGCGCCATTGAGAGCACGCCGTCGGTATGAGCGAGCCTGTTGTCAAAGCCGTTTGCAAGGAACTCGCCCTTGATCGAATAGCCGGGACCGCCCATTCCCGTGCCGTCGGGACAGCCGCCCTGGATCATAAAGCCGTAGATCACGCGGTGGAAGGTAAGTCCGTCGTAATAGCCCTTTTTGACAAGAGAAATAAAATTATTAACGGTATTGGGCGCGATCTCGGGATAAAGCTCCGCCTTGATAACGCCCGCGTTGGTGTTGAAGGTTACGATAGGATTTTTCATAACAAACGTCCTTTCATCTGATTTGAGTCCATTCTATAATAAATTGTGAAAATATTCAAGTAATATTTGTGTTTTCGCGAAAGGTGTGTTATAATTAGTTTAGACTAACCAAAGGAGTGATTCGTTATGAAGATAAAAGAAAGCGCAGAGGATTATCTTGAATGCATACTTATTCTCGGCAAAAGCAGCGAGAGGGTGCGCTCGATCGACATAGTCCGCAAAATGAAGCTGAGCAAGCCGAGCGTGAGCGTCGCGATGAAGAAGCTCAGGGAAAACGGCTATATCAATATGGACAGCGAGGGCAGGATATCGCTGACAGAGGACGGAAGGGCTATCGCCGAGAAAATCTATGAGAGGCACGTGTTTATCTCGAGCTGGCTCGAGGATCTCGGCGTTGACAGCGAGATCGCGCTCAGGGACGCCTGCCGAATCGAGCACGTTCTCTCCGACGAAACGTTCGACGCGATCAAGGAAAAGTACGGCGGAAAAAACTGCAGGAACTGCACGGGCTGTTGATTTTCAAAAAACTTTCCACTTTCCACTTTCAACTTTAAACTTAAAAAGAGCTGCCCGAGGCAGCTCTTTTCTTATTTTCTCTGCATTTGCAGCGTATAGGAAAGTCGGGTGAAGCGCTTTTCGCTGAGGAATCTCGCGCCGAGCTTCAGAAGCTTTATCGCAAAGCCCGGGACGATCACCATTTTGCCCTTGAGCGCGCGGTCGATCGCGTATTTCGCGACATAGGCGCTGTCAAGACCCTCTACGATGAAGTTGACGCCCGCGACCTTATTGAACTCGGTTTTGACGGGACCCGGACAAAGCACCGAGACCCTGACCTTTGAGCCCGAGCGTCTGAGCTCCTCGTGGACCGCCTCGCTGAGTCTGACGACGTAATTCTTTGAGGCGTAGTAGCTTGAGAGCAGAGGCCCCGGGAGAAAGCCCGCGATCGAGCCGACGTTGAGAATATTGCCGCTGCCGCGTTTTTCCATATCCTTCGCAAACAGCTTCATCAGAATATGAAGCGCGACGACGTTGGTCTTTATCAGCCTGAGCTCGTCCTCAACGGCGCTCTCGGTAAAGCGCCCGTAAACGCCGAAGCCTGCGTTGTTGATGAGAAAATCAACTTTTTCGTCCTTGGTCAGCTCGTAAAGCTCATAGCAATTCTCCTCTTTTGAGAGGTCGAGCGTGATTATCCTGACGTTGGTGTCCCCTAGCTCGTCGCGCAGAGCGAGGAGCCTGTCCTCGCGTCGGGCGACAAGTATCAGGTCATAGCCCTTTGAGGAGAGGTAACGCGCCATATCGCGTCCCATTCCGCTGCTCGCGCCTGTAATTAAAGCTTTCATATCAGTCAAGCGAATTTTTCTGAGCGGCGGGAACCTTCTTTTCGTAGCAGGCAAAGGATTCCTCGACCAGAGTTTTGTCGGGCTTCTTGGTGAAGAGACTGACGAGCGGAACGATCACAAGTCCCGCCAGCATCGCGAACGCGCCGCAGTTGATCGGTGACTGAAGGATAACGGGGAAGATCGGTCTGGCAAAAAGGTTGAGAAGCATAATTCCCGCGCCGAAGATGAAGCTCACCCAGCAGGCGATCTTAGTTGTCTTTTTCCAGTACAGACCGTAGAGGAACGGAGCGAGGAACGCGCCCGCGAGAGCGCCCCACGAAACGCCCATAAGCTGAGCGATAAACTTGACGGAATCGTCCTTGCTGTATACCTGATAGATCGCGATGAGCGCGGAGATCAGAATGAACACAACGATGAATATTCTGATGATAAAGACTTCCTTCTTCTGGCTCATCTTCTTGACGATGTTGCCCTTGAGCAGGTCGATCGTCAGAGTAGAGCTTGACGCGATAACGAGCGACGAGAGCGTGGACATCGACGCCGAGAGCACAAGGATAACGACGATCGCGATAAGGATCTCGGGCAGACCCGAAAGCATCTGCGGAATGATGGCGTCGAAGCCGAGCGTGGCTACGTCAACGTCAAAAAGTCTGCCGAAGCCGCCGAGGAAGTAGCAGCCGCCCGCTACGATGAACGCGAAGGCTGTGGAGATGATCGTGCCCTTGCGGATGTGCTTCTCGCTCTTGATGGCGTAGAACTTCTGAACCATTTGCGGAAGTCCCCATGTGCCCAGAGAGGTGAGGATAACAACGCCGAGCAGGTTTAGCGGATCGGGTCCGAAGAAGGAGTTGAACGCGCCGGGAGCCGATGAAACGGTCTCGTCCGTAACGGCGGCAAGGCCGTTGAGCGCCTCCATAAAGCCGCCCTTTGAGGCGAGCACCGCCGCGATAACGGCGATGATGCCGACGATCATGATCAGACCCTGAATAAAGTCGTTGATCGCGGTAGCCATATATCCGCCCGCGATAACATAAATGCCCGTGAGCACCGACATAGCGATGATACACCAGATGTACGGGATACCGAACGCCATTTCAAACAGTCTGGAAAGACCGTTGTAGAGCGAGGCTGTGTACGGAATAAGGAAAATAAACGTGATGACGGAAGCGCCGATTTTCAGACTTTTGCTTGAAAAACGCTTGCCGAAGAAGTCGGGCATGGTCGCCGAGTTGAGGTGCTGGGTCATAATGCGCGTACGTCTGCCGAGGATAACCCACGCGAGAAGCGAGCCGACAAGCGCGTTGCCGATACCGATCCAAGTGGAAGCGATACCGTATTTCCAGCCGAACTGTCCCGCGTAACCGATGAAGATTACCGCGGAGAAATAGGACGTGCCGTAGGCGAACGCGGTGAGCCATGGGCCTACGCTTCTGCCGCCGAGCACGAAGCCGTTTACGTCCGTGGCGTTGCGGCGGCAGTAGATTCCTACGCCGACCATTACGCCGAAGAACAGAACAAGTAAAATTACCTTAATCATTTTGTACCTCCGATTATTAAAAATTTAACCCTTTAAACGGGTAAAGTGTATACTGCTTAAATATGCCCTTTTCAAGGAGCGAACCCCTTGAAAAGGGGGTTTTTGTTATGACAGCGATTTGATGAGACGATTTACTCTTTTCCGAGAGTTTCCGCGTCGATCTCGTTCTGCTGAGCTACGACGCTTTCACCGCAATAGATCTTTCTGAGCACGGGCTTTTCGATCTTGCCCGTGGGATTGCGGGGAACGTCGGCAAAGATGATCTTTCTCGGTCTTTTGTACCTCGGGAGCTCCATACAGAAGGCGTTTACCTCGTCCTCGGTAAGCTCGCAGTCCTCCTTAACCTCGATGACCGCCGCGGCGATCTCGCCGAGACGCTGGTCGGGAAGTCCGATGACGGCTACGTCCTTGATCTTGTCGTTCGATCTGAGGAAATCCTCGATCTGAACGGGATAGATATTCTCGCCGCCCGAGATGATGACGTCCTTCTTTCTGTCTACAAGGTAGATAAAGCCGTCGCGGTCGCGCTCCGCCATATCGCCCGTGTAGAGCCAGCCTTCGCTGTCGAGAACCTCGGCGGTCGCCTCGGGATCCTTGTAGTAGCATTTCATAACGCCGGGGCCCTTGACCGCAAGCTCGCCGACGCCGTTGATAACGTCCTCGCGGTTCTCGTTTACTATTCTTACCTCCCAGCCGAAGCCCGGGATACCGATCGCGCCGACCTTGTTGGTGTTTTCAACGCCGAGGTGAACGCAGCCGGGTCCGATCGACTCGGAAAGACCGTAGTTGGTGTCGTACTGATGATTCGGGAAAACCTTTTTCCAGCGCTTGATCAGAGTGGGCGGCACGGGCTGAGCGCCGATGTGCATAAGTCTCCACTGGCTGATCTCGTAATCGTTGAGGTTGATCCTGCCGGAATCGATAGCGTCGAGGATATCCTGCGCCCACGGAACGAGCAGCCAGACGATCGTGCACCTCTCCTCGCTGACAGTGCGGATGATCCACTCGGGGCTGACGCCGCGCAGGATGACCGCCTTGGAGCCCGAATAGAGGCTGCCGAACCAGTGCATTTTTGCGCCCGTATGATAGAGCGGCGGAATGCAGAGGAAAACATCGTCCTTTGTCTGACCGTGGTGAGCCTGCTCAACCTTCGCGGAGTGGCTGAGGCTCTCGTGATTATGCAAAATCGCCTTGGGGAAGCCTGTGGTTCCCGACGAAAAATAAATAGCCGCGTCGTCCTCATCGGTGAGGTATACGCTCGGAGCGTGGGAGGAACAATAAGGTATGAGCTTTTCGTAGCTGTCCGCGAAGGGCGGGCAGTCGTCTCCCACATAAAAGCAGTTCTTCACCTTGGGGATCTTGCCGAGGATCTCCTCGACTCTGCCGATGAACTCGGGACCGAAAACAAGCACGTCGGAATCGGACTGATTGAGACAGTAGGCGATCTCGTCGGCTGTGTAGCGGAAATTGAGCGGAACGGCGAGCGCGCCCATCTTGAGCGCTCCGAAATAGATCGGGAGCCAGTCGATACAGTTGAGCAGAAGTATCGCGACCTTGTCGCCCTTCTTGACGCCGCGGGTGAGCAGGAGATTGGCAAAGCGGTTCGCCTTTACGTCAAACTCGCCCCACGTCATCTGCTTTCTGAAGGCGCCCGAGCGGTTGCTCTCGATAAGCGAATACTCTCTCCATGTGATATGCGGGATGTTCTTGACCTCGGGGTTGATCTCCACAAGGGCTATGTCATCCTTGAAATATGTTGCGTTTCTTGTGAGTAACTCTGTGATCGGCATTTTCTTTCCTCATTCTTTTGTCATTTTATCGAAAAAGCCCCTATCTCGGGGCAAACAGTGCATTAATACTATCTCACTTTCGAAGCCTTTTGTCAAGTATAACCAAGTAATGTAACACAAATTTGGGAGTTGTGCACAAAGAGCCGCTGCTTTTTTAGTTTAAATTGCTAAAGCTTTAAAGCTTTAAAGCCCAAAAATGCAGAGCGGCATTTCCAAAATTTTCTTGCAACGACTACGATTATATGTTAGAATATATTAAATACATATTTCAAGGTCAGGTGGTAAAACGTATGAAATACGGCGTTTTATATAACAAGTACAACATTAATATCGGCGACGACATTCAGGCGTACGCCACGGCGAGGTTTTTGCCGAGGGTTGATTACTTCATCGACCGCGAGCACATCGACGAGTTCAAAACCGACAGCGGCGAGCCCGTTGCGGTGATAATGAACGCGTGGTATATGTGGGCAAAATGGAACTGGCCGCCTTCAAAATATATTCTTCCGAATATGATAGGCTTCCATTACGCCGACCACCAGCTCGCGCATCAGCCCGGTTCTCCGATCAAGTTCGAGTTTCTCGAGGGGATCGGCGGAGATTATCTGAGGGCTTACGGCCCCGTCGGCTGCCGCGACAAGTTCACGATGAAGGAGCTTCAAAAGCGCGGTATCGACGCTTATTTTTCGGGCTGTATCACAATGACTCTCCCGAAAATGCCCGAGCGCGAGGACAAGGGCAGCTACATCTGCCTTGTTGACCTTGACAAAAGGGTCGAGCGCAAGATCATAAAAATGCTTGAGAACGAGGATATCGAGGTCAAGGTGATAACCCAGAACCGCGAGCGCAACGGCGATATGACCTGGGAGGAAAGGTGCGATATGGTCGAGGAGCTTCTCACGCTCTACCAGAACGCGAGGTGCATCGTCACAAAGCGTCTGCACTGCTCTCTGCCGTGTCTTGCGATGGACGTTCCCGTTTATCTGGTCAAGGAGATGGAGAACGACATCCGCTTTGACCCATACTACGACTTTTTCTATCGCACAACGGTAACAAAATTCCTCAACGACGAGTTCGATTACGATTTTCTCAATCCTCCGCCGAACAAGGGGCTTCACCTTCCCTATCGCGAGAGCCTGATCGAGAGCTGTGAAAGCTTTGTAAAACAGGTGGAAAACGAGACAAGAACAGCTGACGAGCTCGTGAAAACCGTATACACGCCCGAGGAGGTCATGCGCTGGCGTCACGACACGATGAAGACCGCGATGGATCTGTGGCTTGTAGAGGGCAGAGTTGTCCAGAAGGACAAAAAGGCTCTTGAAAAACAATGCGTGAAATACGACAAGAAGATCGCGAGACTCGAGGAAAAGCTCGAAAGCTCCCGAAACAACACCAGAAAATTCAAGGGCGAGCTCTCGGAGGTAAAGAAGGATCGCGACAAAATCATAAAACAGCGCGACGAGCTTGAAAAGAAGAAAAAGGCGCTCGAAAAGGAAAAAGCGGACTTCAAGGCGCTGTCTAAATTCCAAAAGATAAAAGCAATTCTTAAAAACGAGGTATGAGGCGTATGAAATACGGATTATTGATGCACAAGCCGACGACTAACTGGGGCGACGACATTCAGTCCTACGCGATAAGACAGTTTCTTCCCCACGTTGACTACATTATCAACCGCGAGGAGATCAACTCCTTTGAAAGCGACGACAAGGAACCCGTAGCGATCGTTATGGCGGCGTGGTGGATGTGGTATAAATGGAACTGGCCGCCCTCAAAGTATGTGCTTCCCTACTTCACGGGCTTCCATTATTCCGACAACAAGGCGGCAAAGCAGGCGGGCTGTCCCGCTAACTTCCTTTTCCTTTCGGGTCTGGGCGGAAAATATATGAACGCCTACGGTCCCGTGGGCTGCCGCGATTACTTTACCCGCGAAAACCTGAAATCCCAGAAGGTCAACGCGGAGTTCTCGGGCTGTATCACGCTGACGCTTCCCAAGCAGAAAAAGGTCAAGCCCGAGAAGGAATATATTTGTATCGTTGACGTTGCCGCGAGCGTGGAGAAGAAGATCCGCGAGCAGCTTGAGGGCACCGACATCGAGATCAAAAAAATCACCCACGACCTCCCCAAGGAGCACAAGAGCCTGAGCTGGGAGGAGAGAATGGACAAGGTCGAGGAGCTTTTGACGATCTACCAGAACGCCAAGTGCGTCGTCACAAGAAGGCTCCACTGCGCTCTGCCGTGTCTGGCGATGGGCGTTCCGACGCTTCTGGCGATCCACACGCTCGAGAGCATTCGCTTTATCCCCTATTGCGACTGGCTCCACTGCTGTCTGCCCAAGCAATTCGCGAGCGGCGAGTATGAGTACGACGTAACGAATCCCCCCGCGAACCCCACTCTGCATATGGAGACAAGGGAAAAGCTTATCGCGGGAGTAAAGGGCTTTGTAGCGGACGCCGAGAAGAACACTCTCACCGCCGACGAGCTCAAGCGCAAGCATTTCCGCTGTAAGGAAAAGAAGATCGAAAAATGGCGCAATAAGAATATGAAGATCACCGCCCAAATGTGGGAGGAGGAGATGGCGCCCGACTGGAACGAAAAAGAGAAAAAGACCAACGCCGATATCTACAAGCGCATAAACGAGATCAAGAAAACAAGGAAGATCGAGGAGCTTAAAAAGCAGAACAAGATATACGGCGAATTGATGGTCGCTTATCTCAAGCAGGCGAGAAGGATCTTTGCCGCGAAGAAGAAGGCGGAGGCTGAAGCCAAGAAGAAGAAGAAAGCAAAATAATAAACGGAAACGGAGCTGTCGCGGAAGCGGCGGCTCCTTTTGTCAAGGCAAGGCTTAAACAAATATTTTTTGTATAGCTGTTGACAAACGGCGAAATATATAATATAATAACTAATGCTGATTTCATAAATCGGCAGACGTGGCGGAATAGCTCAGCTGGCTAGAGCATTCGGTTCATACCCGAAGTGTCGTAGGTTCAAGTCCTATTTCCGCTACCAACGGCCCGGTGGTCAAGCGGTTAAGACACCGCCCTTTCACGGCGGTAACACGGGTTCAATTCCCGTCCGGGTCACCACAAACTGCTGGTGTGGTGGAATAGGCAGACACAAGGGACTTAAAATCCCTCGGACTTATAATCCGTACCGGTTCAAGTCCGGTCACCAGCACCATACCAAAAGAACAGCCACCCGTTTGGGTGGCTGTCCTTTTTATATATTAAAGAATGTGACCGGACTTGAAAGGCGGAAAAAGAAAACAGTCCTGTGGACTGTTTTCCCGCCGTTGGGTTCAGCGCGATTTTTAGCTTTGTACCGATTTATCAGGCGAAACGTAACGTATAGGACTGATGGAGCGCAGGTCACCGGCACCATATCTGCATATGTGACCGGACTTGAAAGGCGGATAAAGAAAACAGTCCTGTGGACTGTTTTCCCGCCGTTGGGTTTAGCGCGATTTTTAGCTTTGTACCGATTTATCAAGCGAAACGTAACGTTTAGGACTGATGGAGCGCAGGTCACCGTTCCTCTTTTGCCACCCAAACGGGTGGCTGTCCTTTTTATATATTAAAGAATGTGACCGGACTTGAAAGGCGGATAAAGAAAACAGTCCTGTGGACTGTTTAGTAATGAAATATGAAAAATAAAAAATTGAAAAAACGGTCGGTCAAGAGGAGCCGATCTCTGCCGACTGCTCAAGCGGTATACCTCTCCATATGCTTTTTTATCGCGGAGAAGGTAGCGTCGCTGATGACGTGCTCTATCCTGCAGGCGTCGTTGACGGCGTTCTCCTCGTCAACGCCGAGGCGCATAAACATCTCGCTGAGAACCGTGTGGCGCTCGTAGGTTCGCTCGGCGACCTCAAGACCCGAATCGGTCAGCTTGATGCTGCCGTCCTGTCCGACCGTGATATATCCTCCGTCGCGCAGGATACCCATCGCGCGGCTGACGCTCGGCTTTGAGTATCCGAGCTCGGACGCGACGTCGATCGCGCGCACAAAGGGCTTCTTCTGCCTTAAAACATAAATGGTCTCCAGATACATTTCTCCCGATTCCTTGAGTATCACAAGCCTCAGCCTCCTTTTTACGGAAGCATTATAACATATTTTTCATACAATGGCAAGGCGGAAGAATCACTGTTCTTCCGCCCTTGATTTATTGATTTTTCTTGTGACACTGTCCCGACATAGCGCAGCCCTTGCAGCTCGGGCAGCCGCACACCAAGGATTTGCCCGCGCGCTTTTTCCTTATCATACTGATGATAACCGCCGCGACCATCGCGATCAGCACAGCGCAGATAACGATCGTACCGATATTATTTGTGATCCACGCCAACATAAAATCAACTCCTTATTTTATTCTGACCTTTTTTGTGAGCTTGTTCGCTTCCTTGTACGGCTTGAACAGCATAAACAGCATTCCCGCGATCAGAAGCGCCGAAACGATCAGTCCGAAAATGTTCAGGCTGCCTGTGAACGCGCCGCCGATCTGATTGATACAAAGAGCGATAACATACGCGAAGCCGCACTGGTAAGCGATAGCGAACGCCGTCCACTTGGCGGAGTTCATCTCGCGCTTGATAGCGCCCATCGCCGCGAAACAGGGAGCGCAGAGCAGGTTGAACACAAGGAAGGAGAATCCCGTAACGCTTGTGAACACGCTCGCGAGGGTCGCCCATACGGACATATCTCCGCCGCCGTAAAGCACGCCCATTGTGCCGACGATGTTTTCCTTGGCGATAAGACCCGTGATGGATGCCACTGCCGCCTGCCAGTTGCCCCAGCCGAGCGGAGCGAATATCCAGCTTATGCCGTTGCCGACTGCCGCCAGCATACTCTTGCCGATATCGTCCTCGCCGAGCATCGTGAAGCCTCCGTCAACAAAGCCGAAGCGGCTGAGGAACCAGAGCACGATGGTGGAAAGCAGAATGATGGTACCTGCCTTTTTGATGAACGACCAGCCGCGCTCCCACATTGAACGGAGCACGTTGCCGATCGTCGGCAGATGGTAAGCGGGAAGCTCCATAACGAACGGAGCAGGCTCGCCCGCGAACATTTTTGTCTTTTTGAGCATAATGCCCGAAATGATGATAGCCGCCATACCGATGAAGTACGCGCCTGTGCTGACCCACGGCGAGCCGCCGAAGATCGCGCCCGCGATCATAGCGATAAACGGGATCTTGGCTCCGCAGGGAATGAAGGTCGTCGTCATTATCGTCATTCGCCTGTCGCGCTCGTTTTCAATGGTTCGCGACGCCATAATGCCCGGGATACCGCAACCCGTTCCGATAAGGATCGGAATGAAGGATTTGCCCGAAAGACCGAAGCGTCGGAAGATCCTGTCGAGTACAAACGCGATACGCGCCATATATCCGCAAGCCTCAAGGAACGCGAGAAGCAGAAAGAGCACGAGCATTTGCGGAACGAAGCCGAGCACCGCGCCTACGCCCGCGATGATACCGTCGAGGATCAGTCCCGAGAGCCATTCGGGAGCGTTCGCGGCTTCAAGCCAACCGCCTACGATCGCGGGGACACCGGGTACCCAGATTCCGAACTCGGCGGGATCGTCGGGCTTGCCGTCGTTCTTGACAAAGAGCTCCGCGGAGGACTTGACGTCCTCGCCCGTAACGGTCTCCTCGCCGACTTCAAGCGTTTCCTCGTCCTCGGACTCGTAGGTGAATTCATCGTCGTCCTTTACGCCTGAGGCAAACGCCTTTACCTCCTTGACGGCTTTTGCGGGGTCGTATTCCTCGCTCTCAAAGTCGAGCACCGACAGCAAGGCTTCGTTCTCGGCAGCTTCCGCCGAGCCTGTCAGAACGCCGATCGCCTCGGCGTGCTCGTCGTACTCGGAGTCGCCTATTCCGACGAGGTGATAGCCGTCGCCGAACAAGCCGTCGTTCGCCCAGTCGGTCGCCATCTGACCAACCGTCTGCATCGAGAGATAGTAAACAAGGAACATAATGATAACGAATATCGGCAGTCCGAGCCAGCGGTTCGTGACGACCCTGTCGATTTTGTCCGAGGTCGAAAGCTGTCCCTTCTGCTTGTTCTTGTAAACGCCGTCAATGATCTTGCCGATATAAACGTAACGCTCGTTCGTGATGATTGATTCCGCGTCGTCGTCGTATTCCTCTTCGACCGCCTTGATGTCGTTTTCTACGTGCTTTAAGGTCGATTCGCTCAAGCCGAGCTTTTCGATGACCTTATCGTCGCGCTCAAAAATCTTAACGGCGTACCAGCGCTGCTGCTCCTCGGGCATATCGTGCACGCACGCCTCCTCGATGTGGGCGATCGCGTGCTCAACGGAGCCCTCGAACGGATGTCCGGGCACGGGCTTTTTCTCCTCCGCCGCCTTTACCGCGGCTTCGGCAGCCTCCTGAATGCCTTTTCCCTTCAACGCAGAGATCTCAACGACCTTGCAGCCCAAGGCGCGTGAGAGCTCGGCGGTATTGATCTTAACGCCTGTTTTCTCGACGACGTCCATCATATTGACGGCGATGATAACGGGGATACCAAGCTCGCAGAGCTGAGTTGTGAGATACAGGTTGCGCTCAAGATTGGTTCCGTCCACGATGTTCAGTATCGCGTCGGGACGCTCGTCGATAAGGTAATTTCGCGCTACGACCTCCTCCATTGTATACGGAGAAAGCGAGTAAATGCCCGGCAGGTCGGTGATCGTAACGTCGCTGTGCTTTTTGAGCTTGCCTTCCTTTTTCTCTACCGTTACGCCCGGCCAGTTGCCGACGAATTGATTAGCGCCTGTCAGCGCGTTGAACAGCGTGGTTTTTCCGCTGTTCGGGTTGCCCGCTAAGGCGATTTTGATACTCATAAGATTTCCTCATTTCATTGACATATAGTTAGCATTAGGTAACTGATTGACAAAATTTTGGTCATCCCTTAAAAAGCGAGGAACATTTTTCGCAGAGAAACGGGGGAGCCTCCTTGCGCGCCTCGCCTGATGGGATGACGGCTGTTTATTCAACCTCGACCATTTCGGCATCCGCCTTTCTGATCGAAAGCTGATAACCACGGACGGTGACCTCCATCGGGTCGCCTAAGGGAGCGACCTTCTGCACCTTGATCTCTACGCCCTTGGTAATGCCCATATCCATAACTCGGCGCTTGACAGCGCCCTCGCCGTGAAGCTTTTTTACCTTGCAGGTGCCGCCGACGGCGACTTCTCTGAGTGTTCTCATAATTGACCTCCTAAACAAAAATCTTCTGCGCCATTTCCTTGCTTACGGCAACTCGGGCGCCCTTGACATTTACGATCAGGTTTCCGCTCATAGAGCTGACGACCGTAACGGCGGCTCCCGACACAAAGCCCAAGTTCTGCAAATGCGCCCGAACCTCGGCGTTTCCGCCGATCCTTTTTATGATGATTTCTTCGCCGACAACAGCGAGCGTAAGCGGCATAGCGACACTCCTTTTCTTTTTGATGACACAGTAAATTAGCATATGCTAACTCGAGACTTAAAAAAATAGTGGTTAGCCACTGCTAACTGATAGTATATACTACATTCTCCGTTTTGTCAAGCATTTTTTTCGGGGACTGCAAAGCGCAGCCCCCGACTGTAAAAAGTATTCGGAATTATTACACATGATCCAGCAAAACGAAAAACGCAACGGTCAGGATCACAAACGCGATATGGTGCAGCTTTTTGTCCGCCAAAAGTCCGACAAATTCCCTGAGAAAGGCGTTCGGGAAGAAATACTGCTTTGTTTTGGCTGATATCCCCTTGGCGTCAATGCCGTTTTTACGGGCGAGGATATAGCCTCGGAACAAGTGATAGTTCGTTGTGGCGAAGGCGATTTTTTTGCCCTCGATATCCCCCTCGCGGCTTTCGATAACCTTTTTTGAGAGCTTCATATTCTCAAAGGTGTTCACGCTCTTGTCCTCGCGCACGATCTGCTCGCTCGGGATCCCGACGCTGAGAAGGTAGTTTTCCATCGCCTCACCCTCGGAGATGACCTCGTCGGCGCCCTGACCGCCCGACGGAACAAACACGGCGTGCCTGCCTGTTTTTTCATACTGTCTTTTCTCAAAGCTCACGGCGCTGTCGACTCTGCCCTTGAGCAGAGGGGTGAGCGTCCCGTCCTTTCGGATAGCGCATCCGAGAATAATGATATAGTCGCGGTCAAGCGGCGTTTTGTACTTTGTCGCGACGAATGCGCAGGCGACCGTAGAGAGAAACATACACTCAAGATAGGTCACTATATACACGCTCGGCAAAACAACGACTTCATAAAACGGCAGCTCGGAAATCGCGGGGAAAAAGTAGCTGCCGATCGCGAGCGTATCGCCGATCACCCACAAAACCGCAAAGAGTATCCCGAGCGCGTTGACGGGGCGGAAGCCCTCGTGACGCATAAGCCAGATGTTGCTGAGCGTCAAAAGGAACGAAATCAAAAGCATAAACGGAGTGAGCAGGAACAAGAAAAGCTCCCCTGCGTCCTCGACCAGAATAATAAAATACGTTAAGGAATTAATCGTTTTATTGATCGCGGAATATACAAGGTACGCCAGAAGAGCTCCGACATAAATACTAACGCCGCCGCAGGCAACCATTCCGTAGGAAAAATCGCCGCTTCTGCGGTAGTCTATATACATCCAAAGCATAATGATCTCAATAAGAAAAAGCTGAGCGATAATGGCATATATTACCGCTTGGAACCCGTTGAAGCCGATCATATTGAACGTTTTTTCGATTATAGTTCCGAAAGCATTGACGCAAATCTCGTAATGATCCTGAACATAGGTCTCTCCCCCGTGGGTATAGCTGACCTTTATTCCTGTATCGCCTTTGCCGACGGCTTCAAGGTCGAGCACCAGCGCCTTGTTGTCCAGACGGACGCCCGTGCATTTCACAACGTTTTCGTTTTCGATCACGACCTTGGTTTTCGGAGGGCTGTTACGCTCGGGGAACTCCGAGCCCGTTCGCAGAGTATAGTGTCCTCCCACCGCAAAAATATAGAAAAAAGAGAATAACATCACGGCGACAAGCCCGATAATGAGCGCTGTTATACGTTTTTTTAACTTCATAGCCGCCTTCCTTTCCGTTCTTTTTTAAGCTTGCGTTCATTATATCACATAAAAGCGCGAATGTCATCAAAAACTCCGAAATCGGGTATCGTTGAAACATAAAAATGTTGTTTACAACCTTCAAATAATATGTTATGATTTTGATATACTAATTAAAAGGAGCGGTTGCTATGAAGAAAATTGTACTTGTCGGAACGGGTATGGTCGGTATGAGCTTTGCTTACGCGGCGCTCAACCAAAACCTCTGCGACGAGCTTGTGTTGTGTGATATCAACGAAAAACGCGCGAAGGGCGAGGCTCAGGATCTCAACCACGGTCTGGCGTTCTCAAAAACCAGCATGAAGATCTACGCGGGCAGCTACTCCGACTGCTCCGACGCGAACATCGTCGTTATCTGCGCGGGAGTAGGTCAGAAGCCCGGGGAAACGCGGCTTCAGCTTCTTCAGCGCAATCTGGAGATATTCAAAACCATCGTCAACCCGATCGTCGAGAGCGGTTTTCAGGGTATCTTTGTGGTCGCGACAAACCCCGTTGACATTATGGCGCGAATCACGAGGAAGCTCTCGGGCTTTCCGAACAGCAAGGTTATCGGCACGGGCACCACGCTTGACTCCGCGCGTATGCGTTACCTGCTCGGCGAGTATTTTTGCATTGACCCGAGAAATATCCACGGCTACGTCATCGGCGAGCACGGCGACTCGGAGTTTGTGCCGTGGTCACAGGTAACGATCGGCCCCAAGCCCATCCGCGACGAGCTGATGGACAACCCCGATTTCAAAATGGACGATCTGGAAAAGATCGAGCAGAACGTACGCCACGCCGCCTACGAGATAATCGAGGCGAAGGGCGCCACCTACTACGGCATCGGAATGGCGATCTGCAGGGTCGCGAGGGCGATACTTCAGGACGAGAACTCGATCCTCACCGTCAGCTCCAGACTTTGCGGCGCCTACGGTATGGACAAGGTCTACGTCGGCAATCCGTGCGTTGTCAACAAGGACGGCGCTGTGAGACGCATTGAGTTGACATTGATGAACAACGAGCTCAAAAAATTCAAGGAAAGCTGTGAGCTTCTTGACCAGACCTTCTCGGGACTGGAATTTTAAGGCGATACGCCGCCCCTTTACGCGAGGGGCGGCTTTTTTTCGAAATTTCAAAAAAATATTCAAAAACTATCACTTATACCCGTGACTTTTCGACATATATATAGTACAATGATGGTGAGAAAGTGTTTTTTGTGGAATTTACACACTTTTAGGAGGAAATATGAAGCATATTACGAAAACATTGAGCCTTTTTCTGGCCTTGATGATGCTCGTCAGCGTGTTCGCTTCCGTTGGGCTCACGGCGTTTGCCGCCGAGAGCGTTACCTCGGTATCGAACTGGAGCGAGCTGAAAACAGCGCTTGAAAACGGTCAGAACGGCACGGTCATGCTCTCAAAGAGCTTCACCGCGTCTATCACAACAAACGACAGAGTTATCATGAGCAGCGGCAACAAAACGCTGGACTTTAACTCATTCAACTTTGACGTCACCGCGAACGGCGACCTCTCTTTCTGCAATCTGTTCACCGTGACAGGCGGCTCGCTGACCGTGACGGGCTTCGCGACACTCAAATACACCTACAATATCTCAAGTGAGTACGCGGACACCAGAAAGCCCAGCGCCATATGCTACGTAAACGGCGGCACGCTCAAGGTCAACAACTGCGGACTCAGGAGCATCACGGGTCCCTGCGTCAAGGTAGGCAAGGGCACCGCGACGCTCGGAACGGGCGCTTACTGTCTGAGTCAGGCGGACTGGGCTGTTACCGACGACCCCACGGGCACGGGAACCGTTATCTTCAAGAACTCAGCTTGCGCGACCACAGATGGTCAAAGCGGTATGAACTCGCAGGGCGCGCACAGCGGCTACGGCGCGCTCGGGCTTTTCTCCGAGAACACCAAGCTGAGCGTGCTTTACGAGGCGGAGTTCGGCGGCGGAGTTCAGCTCAAGACAGCCGAGCAGGCAAAGCAGTTCTCCTGCTCCGTCAATGACATTTACGTCGGTGAGGATCAGATCAATTACGAGATGAAAACCGATTTTCAGGACGCGGTCTCCGCGAATCAAAAGTGCTTCTGGTACACCTACGGCGACACGCTCTACTATTTCCAGAAGCTGAACTCCAACAACCAGTTCATAACCCCCACCACGATTTACGTCTCCAACAACAAGAGCAGCTACCACAAGATAACCGCGACCAACACCGAGGGTGTTTACGCTTACAACAAGGGCGGCTTGAAGGCCGTCTCCGCCGCCGAAGAAGGCGACAATGTCCTTATTCAGGCGATGTCTCCGTCCGATGACACCTTGTTCGACAAATGGGTCGTCACCTCGGGCACTGCTCAGATCAGAGACCCCGAAAAGATAAAAACCCACCTTATTATGGGAAGCACGGACGTTTCTATCAACGCGACCTACAAAAACAACCTGAACAGGATCCGTACCGTTACGATCAACAATATCACCGCTCCCGTCGCGGGCGCGACGATGAGCTATGATTACAGCCTGCTTTTGGGCGTTGATTACAGAGTTGCCAAATACAGCTACGGCACCGAGATCGTTGAATGGTGGCAGAACAACTCTTTGGCGGAAGGCAAGTTTGAGGCGGGCAAGGAATACGAGATCAGAATAATGCTCGAGCCCAAGGATCCCGAGAATATGCCCTTTGCCCAGAACGTGAACGCTTCCGTAAACGGCAACGATGCTCACTCGGAGCTCAAGGGCGACAGCCTGCTTGTCACCTACACCTTCCCCGCTACCTCGGGCGGACAGACCCAGCCTACGACCTCGGCTCCTCAGCCGCAGTCGGATTTTAAATACACGACCTCGGGCACAAAAGCCACGATCACCTCGTACAGCGGCAGCGCTCAGGTGCTTGCGATACCGTCCGTTATCGACGGCTACACCGTGACCGCTATCGGCGACGACGCATTCTTTGACAACGACGATCTCAGAAGCGTCAGCGTTCCCGATACCGTGACCTACATCGGCAACAACGCCTTCTCGGAATGCTCCTCGCTCACTCACATCACGCTTCCCGACAGCGTCACCGCGTTCGGCTACTCCGTGTTTGAGTGCTGCGATACGCTCGAGGAGATAAAGCTCCCCAAGCATATCACGGCTATTCCCGAGAATATGTTTGACGACTGTCCGCTTCTCACGGACGTAAGCATTCCGAGCGGCGTCACAAGCATAGGCGAGTTCGCGTTCTATGAGTGCGAATCGCTCAAGAATATTGATATCCCCGCTGCTGTTACCTCCTTCGGCAACAAGGCGCTCGGCTACACAAACAACGGCTCGGGCACCGTCAAGGTCAACGGCTTCACTATCAACGGCTACGCGGGCAGCGCGGCTCAGACCTACGCCACGGAAAACGGCTTTAATTTCAAGGAGCTCGCGGTCACTCCCGAGTCCGAGTACGAATATGAGATCCTCGGCGACAGCGCCGTGATCAAGAAATACATAGGCAGCGGCGGCAAGGTCGAGATACCCTACGAGCTCGACGGCAAGGAGGTAACCGCGATCGCCTCGGGCGCGTTCGCCAACGACGTGAGCGTTACCTCGGTTTCGATCCACGACTTTGTAGAGACGATCGGCGACGGCGCGTTCTTCGGGTGCGAAAACCTTACGCACGTAACGATGGGCTCAAATGTTGAGCTTCTGGGCGAGGACGCATTCTTCGGCACCGCGCTGTACAACGACGACAACAACTGGACGGACGGCTGTCTGTATATCGACAGCGCGCTTATCAAGGTGCTTCCGAGCGCCGCGACCACTCTTGACATTGATTTCGGCACACGCACTATCGCTGCCGCGGCGGCTATGGACTGCTCCAACCTCACCAAACTCAATCTCCCCGACACGGTCGTTTACATCGGCGGCAGAGCCTTCCTCAACTGCGAGAATATAAAGAGCGTTGAATTGTCCAACGCGGTACAGTCGATCGGCGACCACGCGCTCGGCTTCATCTATGATTCCGTGGGCGACGCCTATCTCAAGGTAGATGGCTTCAGAATCTACGCCGAAAAGGGCGGTATCGCCGACCAGTACGCCGAGCAATACGGCTTTAACTATCAGGACAAGGAAATGATCAAAAAGATCATCCTCACCTACGAGGAGCCGATCGTCGGCAATATTCCCTGTACGGAGGCTAAGCTCACGACCGAGCCCAAGGGAGGACTGGAGATTTCCAAGGTTCCGATTCAATACTGGCTCGAGAACACCTCGACCCACATCGACGACGCCGCGATCTTCAACCCGAATCTTCCCTTTAACGCGAAAAGATACTTTATGCCGATTATCCTCGAGTTCTTCAACGGCGGTTACAAGGATTATATCAAGGACGGCTACGGCGTTGACGCCAACACTCAGTTGATCGTTAACGGCAGAAGGATCTATAACGACTATGATATGTTTACCCTTACGGGCGTGTACGCGAAAAGCTTTAAGATCACGGGCATTAAGGACAAAGCCTACACGGGCAAGGCGATAACGCAGAGCCCGACAGTCACCGTAGACGGCGTTAAGCTGAAGCTCGGCACTCACTACAAGCTTAAGTACAGCAACAACAAGAACGTCGGCACCGCGTCCGTGACGATCGAGGGTATCGGCTTCTACAACGGTACCGTACGCAAGACCTTTAAGATCACTAAGGCGAAAAACCCGATGACTGTCACCGCCAAAAAGACAGTCACCGCAAATTCCAAGAAACAGACGACGATCAAGGCGGCAGTCACAGTCAAAAAAGCTCAGGGCAAGGTAACGTACAAGACGAATAATAAAAAGGTCACCGTCTCGGGCGGCAAGATGATCGTTCAGAAGGGGCTCAAGAAGAGCAAGACCTACACCGTTAAGATCACCGTCACAGCCAAGGGCAACAAGAACTACAATAAGCTCTCAAAGACCGTGAGCGTAAAGGTTAAAGTTAAGTAAGAAATGAGAAATGAGAAAGGAGAAAGGAGAAATATTGGTCTGGCATTAACAGAATTACGTCAATTTTCAATAGCTCGGGAACCGACTTTGTTGAAAAATCCGACTTATGGACTCGACCATCATTTTTAATGTTTCATTTTTAATGTTTAATGTTAAAAACCTTTCAACTTTCAACTTTCCACTTTCAACTTTAAATTAATAACTATTCGATTCTGTACGGCGCGGCTCTCCGCGCCGTACAAGCAATTATAGGAGAAAATATGAAACAGGCAATCGCTTTTCTAATGATGCTGGCGGTTTTGATTTCTTTTGGTTCCTGCGCAAGCGAGTCTGAAAAAGCAGACCGCACCGAAAAAACAACTTCCGCCGCAAAGACAGACGCCAAGCTTGCCGCCCACATAAAAAAACAGCTTGCGGACGTAGAGTTTGACGGGATCATTTATGTAACGCATAACGGCAAGGTCGTGTTTCAAAGAGCAACAGGCAAAGACGAAAACGGAGAGCCTCTGAAAATCGACACATCGATGTATATCGGGTCTTTGTCAAAGCAATTCTGCGCCGCCGCCGTGATGATCCTGCGCGATCAGGGAAAACTCAGTGTTGAAGATACGATCGACAAATACTTTCCCGAATACGACAGAGGCGGAGATATCACGATCAAACATCTGCTGACTATGCGTTCGGGTATCCGCGATACGGTGGGCGAAGGCTTTGCGGGCACACTGCCTGAAAAAAACACGGAAAAGCAGAACACGGCTCTGATCAAAAAGTGGATTTTCGGCCAGTCGCTGTGGTTTGAGCCGGGTACTTCTTACATTTATTCCAATTCCAACTATATCCTGCTCGCGGACATCGTGGAGCAGGTCTCGGGTCAGTATTACAACGATTTCCTTCGCGAGCACATCTTCGAGCCTCTGGAGATGAAGCACACGGGAATGATCACGGAAGTATCGGATTCTCCCGCGTGGGCGGAAAACCTGATACGTGACAGCGAGGTTGAGGAAGTAAAAATTAAGGGTGTATCAAAAGGAGCGGGAGATATCGTTTCCAACGCTCCCGATATGGTCAGATGGATGGAGGGACTGTCCGACGGCAAAATCGTCAGCCCCGATACCCTGAAGGAAATGACCAAGGATTATTCACCCGATTTCGGAGAGAAATACGGTTACGGACTAAAGCCGATGTTCGCGGGATGCATAGGCCACGAGGGCGCAATTTCCGACTACTCCTCTATGGATTATTTCAACCCGAAGAGCGGATATTGCTTTTTCTGCGACAGCAACGGAAAAGACCCCGGGAATCTGGCGACATTGTTGCTTTTTGACTTTTTGTCTGAATAATATCCCGTAGAAATCAGAACACGTCCGCGGCTCGAGGTCTCGAAGCCGCGGACAACTTTACACACGCATAGTAAAAACCGCCTTTCTGAGAAAGGCGGTTTTTTTATCTTAACTTACATTAACTGATTACTAACTGCTGACTACTTAACCTTGACTTTAATGCTGACAGTCTTAGCGAGCTTGTTGTAGTTACTGTTGCCCTTTGCGGTGACTGTTACCTTGACTGTGACGGTCTTGCCCTTTTTGAGACCCTTGGCGACTGTCATCGTGCCGTTCTTGACTATGACCTTCTTGTTGTTGGTAGAGTATGTCACATTACCCTGGGCCTTCTTGACCGTTACAGCCGACTTAATCGTTGTCGCCTTCTTGGAGTTGGCGTTAACGGTCTTTTTATTCGTTACGGTCATCGTATTCTTTGCCTTGTTAATCTTGAAGGTGGCTTTGATCGTGCCGTTGTAACCGCCCTTGCCTGTGATGATCATTGTCGCGGTGCCAGCGTTCTTGTTGTTCTTGTAGCTTACCGAATAATCGGTTCCGTTCTTGAGCGTCTTTGTGCCGTCCTTGACGGTTACGCTCTGGGTCTGGGTCTTGCCGTTATAGGTCTTTGCCTTGATACCCGTGACCTTGCAGGATGTGATGCTCTTCACGTCGGACTGACCCGTACCCTTTGTAATGAGCTCTTTGCTGTCGAGATTAAAGTTGAAGAGATCGGTCTCTCGCTCAACGGTTGAATAATTGAGCTTGGTTACATCAACCGAATCGTTCTCGAAGAGGATGTAGTAATCCTCGTCATTGATAACAGTCTTTTTGTCCTCGAAATAATCATAGACTATGCTGTCCCAGCTTACCGCGTACTTCTTGCCGTTCGAGTCGCTCTGTACATAATAGTCGCCGTAATTGACTTCATAATATTCAAAGTCAACGGGCTCCTCCTCAAAGACATACTCGTAGCCGTTCTCCCTAAACTCCTTCGGAGAGATATATTCCTTATCAAAGGTATCGTCGGGCTCGTATCTGTTGCGCTTCTCGTTGAAAACAAGTCTGCCGTAGCTGTATTTGGTATCCTCCTGAGTATAAGGATAGATGTTCATTCCGTAAATGCCGTCGGGATCGTCAGGGTTGTTGACGAGATAGGTTATTGTATTGTAGCTGTCCTCATCGGGTCTGTAATAGTGCATTATCTTGGGATTATCCTCGCTCTCCATCTGATAGGAGTAACCCGACGCCTCAAACTGAGGAATAGTTATTGCCTCCGAGCTATCGATAACGTAAGCCTCATGCTCGTTATCATAGACGAATTTGGAAAGCTCGTAGGTATTGTTTTCGCTTGTTTTGTCCTCAAAAAGGTAAGAGCCTGTGTAGTAAAGTCCGTTTTTATCCTCGGGATTATCGAAAATGTAGGCTACATAGTTCCAGTCCTGATCAAGAGGAGCGTCGCTGTAATAGAACGGGATCTGCTTGGGAGAGGTGCTCATCTCGGTAACATAGTAATAGTCGGATTTCTTAAACTCACTCTCTGTCATCTCGAGTGTTTCAAAGCTGCGATCGGGGATATACGTCTTGAAATACTCGTTGTAAAGCTGCTTTTGAACCTCGATGAGAGGATTCCAGTAGCCGTATTCCTCCATCCAATCGTCGTAGTCGCCGTTTTCGTCGGTGACCCAGCGCTTGATCTCGGTGATGGTATAAACGCCGTCGGGGTCTGTCTTGCATTTGCCGAGCTTGCCGCGGGTCGTTTTTTCTTCTTCCCTGTAAGCGCCGTTGACTCTTTCCTGATTTACATTCACATACTTTTTGCCCGTTACGTTCTCAAGCGCCTTGGAGCCGACGGTGATGACCTTCTTGGCATTGGTGCACGTCGACATAGCAACCTGTACGGCGCTCTCCTTGCCGTAGCAGGAAACGCTGACGCTGTCGGAAATGTTGAGCTTGGCGTCGACGCCCTCGGCAAAGAGGAAAATGCCCGAGTCTAACTTTTTGCTCTTGTTGACAGTAAGGCTGCCCGAACCCGTGATGTTGAGGTTTCCGCCGTAGCCGTCGCCGTAAACAATGATCTCGCCGAACTCGCACTCGCCCTCGACTTTGATCGTAAAGTCGTCGCCCATCATATTCGCCGAAATGCCCTTGTCTGCGAGCTTTACGTTCTTAAGCGTAAGAGTGTTGGTGGCGCGGTCAAAGCTGACGCCCGCGACAGCGCTGTTGTCCGTCTTGTTGTTGTTGAAAACGTGGGTGATATCAATATTTTCGCCTATTTTGAAGATGTTGACAAAGGCTAAATAATAAGGTTGGTTGTCTATTCCCATATAATATTCATTACTGGGGCCTTTGTTGGCGGCGAATGCCGTGACGGTGCAGACCGACATCAGCATTAACGTTGCCATAACGATTGAAATTAATTTTTTCATAAATACTCTCCTTTTTTTTTATGTTTCCACGTCGCACTCAGTGCGGCGTGTAAAATGAGAAATGAGAAATGAGAAATGAGAAATGAAAAATGAGAAATGGTTGTCGTGCTCATAAGTCGGAGCATTTCACAAATCGGTTCCCGAGCTATTGATAATAGATGTAATTCTGTTAAAGCTCGATCAATATTTCTCCTTTCTCCTTTCTTCTTTCTCATTTCTTACTTTACCTTCTTGCTCTTTGCCTTGCTCCACTTGGAGTTGAGCTTGGTGCCGTTGAAGGAGCGGAAGGTTCTGATCCTGACGTAATACTTCTTGCCGCTCTTGAGCTTTGTGATCCTCGCCTTGCTCTTTTTTGCGCCCTTTACGGTCAGGGTCTTTGCCTTTTTGAACTTACTGTTGGTGCTGTACTGGAGCACATAACCGTTACATCGCTTGGTCTTTTTGTTCCACTTGACAGTGAGGAACTTCTTGCCCGCCGTGATCGACTTGATCGAGGTGGCGGGAGCCTTTGCTCCGCGGTTAACGGTGAGCTTTGGGGTGTTATAGGAAACAGCCCAGTAATTCGCGATGGTCGGATACGCGGTGACGGAGGTCTGCATATTCCAGTAGCCTACGTCAAAATACTGATCAAAGCTTGAGCCGCTCGCGAGCCAGCTCGAGAAATCATAGTAGTTGTCCGCCTTGTAATAACCGAGGGCGAAATGATAATTATATGTGGTGGTGCCCGAGAAGAACACGCCCTTGGAGATCTTGATGTTTCCGCTGCCGAAGCGCATCAGACCGAAGGAATAACCCGCCTGGAACGCGCCGCCGTTGATTTTGAGCGTACCGCCCATACAGCTTGCGCCCACATAATCGCCGTAAAATCCGCCGCCGTTGACGATACAGGTGCCGCCGCCGACATGCAGACCCGAGGGATCGTTGGTGCCTTCGCTGAGTCCGAAGTAGTTGCCGCTGAGGATCGTCAGCTTGCCCGAGACGATCTGAACGGCTCCCGCGCCGTAGGAACGGACGCTGGGGACATTCTTCTTCACCTTGGAATCCTTCATCACAACGTCCGCGCCCGCGACCTTGAACACTGTGAGGTTCTTTGTGCGGTTCTGGACAGTGTGGCCGTTGAAGTCAATGACGAACTTGCCCTTTGTCAAAAGGCAGGTGGAGTCATCCTCCTCGCCGAGCGTCATATCGTTACCGATGATATAGGTGTGCCCGGGGCCGTAGCCCGCGTTCTTCCAGTTGATGTTTTTGAGCTGGTCGGGTGTTTTGATAACAAAGGTTTTTGCCTCGGCTGTGGAGGCTGAACCCACGAAAAGCGAAACCATAAGCACGCAGACGCTCATAAAAGCCGCGATGAATGATTTGCTGTTTTTCTTAACGCCTGTTTTCATTACGGTTCACCTCACTTTTTCTTTGTCTTTGCGGAGATCGTTGCCCAATCGCCGTAATACTTTACGCCGTCTGCCTTGACATACGCCCTAACGCGGAAGGTGTAGCGCGTATTCTTTTTGAGACCTGTTTTCTTGTATTTGAGGGTCGCCTTGTTGCAGGTATTTATGTCCTTGAATTTCTTGCCGACCTTCATCTGAACCTGATAGCCCGTGATGTTCTTGATCTTCTTTGAGGTCGGGTGACGGAGTTCTTTGTTGACTTGGCGGTGAGCTTGGGCTTTGCGGAAAGCTTGAAGGAAGATGCTACCGTGTAAGCCTCGCCCATGATCTCGCTGGGGTTAAAGAAGTCGCCGCCGTTGTTGAGTTCATAATCCTGTGCGCTCCTTACGCGGAACCAATAGCTTTCGCCCTTCTTGAGCTTGAGGTTCTTAACAAGCTTGACGTTTGAGTCGGAAAGGAATATCTGCTTTGCGGCTACGGTTCGGTTCGCGCCGTTAGAGTTCTTGTAAAAATCGACATACCAGCTTGAGTATGTGTTGCTCACGGGTGTTTTCTTCTTGTGGTTGAAGCTAAGCGACATTGTGCCGTCGCCCGGTGACTTGATTGCGTAATAGTCCGCGTCGGAGCAGTTGTCAAAATCGCCGTTTGTCCAGTCGCCGCCGATGGTGCCGATGCGATCCTTGGCAAGAATGAGCTTGGTCGCCTTCAGCTCGGAGTTGTTACACTCCTGCTCGTACGCCTTGCTCTTCTTGAAGGAGGTGCGTATCCTGTACTTGCCGTGGGGAACGATCGTGCCGGGGTAGATCATAATGTAATATGTGCCGCCCTGCTTAACGCCGAGGAACGGTAAAACGATCGTTTTGTTGTTGTTCAGATTGCACTGAACCATCGCGATGGTCTCCTCATTGGGACCGAAAAGATAAATATACCATTTGCCTGACGCGTACCCGTTTTCTGTGAGGTTGTCATAGTTGATGCTGACCTTGCCGTCCTCAACGACGGTGAATTTGTAGCAGTCAACGTCGGTATCATTGCACATATCGCCCGTGATAGTGTCGCCGACAGTTATGTTCGTGGCGTTCTTGAGCGTATCGTTGTTTTTGTCAGTGGTCTCGGCCGGCTCCTTGAGAGTAGCCGCGCCCGAGCTGAGCGGGAACAACGCAAACGCCGAGACAGCGATAATCGCCGCCAAAATGATTGACATTATTTTTTTCATAAATTCTCTCCTTTTTTTATTATTTCCACGTCTTGTTTGGTGTGCCTCTGTTAAAAGTCCGTTATCCCACTTGTGTGGGTTCACTCACAAGCTTGCTGCGGGAGAATAGGTTCTGCTCCTTGGTTTTTCACGTCGCACTCAGTGCGGCTCGGTCAAAAATGCGGTTTCCCACTTACCTGCGTGCACTCACAAGCTTGCTGCGGGAGGATAGGTTCTGCTCCTTGGTTTTCCACGTCGCACTCAGTGCGGCTCGGTCATAAATGCGGTTTCCCACTTACCTGCGTTCACTCACAAGCTTGCTGCGGGAGGATAGGTTCTGCTCCTTGGTTTTTCACGTCGCACTCAGTGCGGCAATATCAGAAGTCCGTTATCCCACTGACGTGGGCGCGCTCACAAGCTTGCTGCGGAAGGTTAAGTTCATCTACGAAGCCTGACCCGCCGTTAATGATGTTTAAACAAAATCAATGTTTTCCAAAGGCGGAATCGGCTCCCGTGGCTCACGGGTGGAAAGTTATTCTCGGGTTTCTGACTTATTGTATTTTCAGGGAGATCTCAACCGCCTTTTTGTATGACTTGTAGTTTGCGTTGCCTTTTGCCGTTACGGTTATTTTTAACTTGATCTTACCCTTTGGCAAACCCTTTTTAACTGTCAGCTTTGTACCGTTCAGCTTGATTTTTGCAGCATACTTTTTGGCTACCTTAAGCGTATACTTTACCTTGCCCTGCGCATCATTCAGCTTTATGAGCTTCTTAAACGTGACATTTTTGCTACGGGATGCTGTAATTTTTTTCTTAAATTCTAATGTGCCCGTATTGTTAGCCTTCTTTACATTGATCGATACGCTCTTGGTAATACCGCAGTAGGTGACCTTCACTGTCGTTGAGCCTGCGCGAATCGCCTTGACACTTCCGTTGGAATCGACCGTCGCGATATTGGTGTTCATGGATTTGAATGTGGGCTTGCCCGCGCCGTTCTTGAATTGGAATTTGATCTTGCTTACTTTTTGGTACACGATCGATAGACTGTTCGTTTTGACTGTCAGAGAAGGCTTGGGAGCCGAAGTCGTCGGCGCCACTGTTGCGGGCTCTGTCGCGGGAGCCTCTGTCGTCGGAGCTTCCGTTGCGGGCTCTGTCGTGGGAGCCTCTGTCGTCGGCGCCACTGTTGTGGGCTCAGTTGTCGGAGCCTCTGTCGTCGGAGCTTCCGTTGCGGGCTCTGTCGTGGGAGCCTCTGTCGTCGGAGCTTCCGTTACGGGCTCTGTTGTCTGAGCCTCTGTTGTCGGAGCTTCCGTTACGGGCTCTGTTGCGGGAACTGCGGTAACCGGTGCCACCGTTATCGGCTCTGTCATGGGAACCTCGGTCGTCGGTTCCGCCGTTGTGGGCTCCTGTATCGGTTCAAAATTGAGGTGATTATCATTCGCGTATGTCTGCGCGGCTGTGCCCGCGTAGCCCCTGATCACGAAATCCTTTATATGGCTATCCTCGTTTGTCTGTTTGTCAAAATAGAAGCCGAAGGCTAAATCGCCGATCGTCTCAACCGACCTCGGGATAACGACGGACATAATACGGGTGCTCTCAAACGCGCACGCTCCGACGGTCTTAAGACTCTCGGGGAGAGTGATCTCCGCGATAGTACAGCTGTTAAAGGCGTTCACGCCGATCGAAGTGACGCTGTCCGCGATCTCAATTTCGCCAACGGCGCAGGAAAGGAACGCGTCGTTGCCGATCGAGGTAACACCGTCCTCGATGATGACCTTGCTTATCTCAAAAACACTCCACGGAGCTGGATTGCTTGCCGAATAATCCGCCATAGCGCCGTTGCCCGAGATAGTGAGCGTCGCGCCGTTTTCGGAGTCGAAAAGCCAAGCGCAATCGCCCGTTCTGCCTGCCGTCTGGATCGTATTGATCGTGACGGGGATCGTGGCTTCAAAGCCGAGGTAGCTTATGTAGATATAGTTATCGGTTCCGACCGACCAGTGATTTGAGAACTGGCGCGAATTGACGTGGATCATATCAAAGCCGAGCCTGTCGCCGTTTGAGTTGACAAAGCACTGCTCGTCCTCGTCCGCGAATGAGGTCAGAACGTAATCTTCGGTTGTGTCGTCTGTATATGTGACGGTGACCTTTGTACCGTCCGAAAGATTTACATAGTAATGGAAATAGCTGTCGCCGTGCTCGCCCGTGAGCCATTCGCCGTTGCGCTCCTCGTTGTAGGAGATCGGCTCGGGAACCGTGACGGAAATGCTCTTTACGGGGTTATCGATTACCTCGACGCCGACGTTAGCCGTTACGCCGCAGTAGACGACGCCGAAGCTGTGCTCGCCGAGACCCCAAGGCTCACGATACTGATCGTGTTCAACATCAATGTCGTATCTGCTGTTGATTATCTCACCGTCAGCGCTTTCAAAGAGGGTTTCCTCGATTTCCTCGTCAAAACGACCGACATAATCGACGGTGCCCTTGTCCTGATCGTTGTATGTTACGCGGAGGATGTCGCCTTGGCTGAACGGGAAGGAATACTCAAAGAAGTTGTCGCCGTTTTCCGCAACGCGCCAGCTGCCGTTTTCGGAGAAGTTCTTGTAAAGCACGGTGGAACCGCTCGGGATATACTGAATCGACTTGACGGGCGACTCAACGACCAACGCCGTGAAGGTCGAAGTAAAGCCCGCGTATCTGATCTCGATATCGTGCTCGCCCTCGCTGTTCCAGTGATTGTCAAACTGGCGGCTGTCAAAGCTGACATTGTGAGCGTCGATAACGTCGCCGTCCTCGCTCACAAAGAGCTCGCTGTCCTCGTTGCGGACAAAGGAGTAGTAAACCTCGCCTCTCTCGTCGTTATAGGAAACGATGAGGCCGTCGCCATCCTCGAACCAGCGAACGTCATACTCAAAGAAATCGTTGCCGTTATCGTCCTTTCTCCACTCGCCCGAAAGCTCCTTGTAGAGAGTCAGGATCCTGTCGGCGACAAATTCGATACCGTTGACGGGATTGAGGACGATATTCAGGCTTGTTTTGCCCGAAACGCCCATTACGATCAAATTGAAGCTGTGCTCGCCCTCGAACCAGTGGTTGTCGCGCTGATCGTCATCAAAGAACACGTCTACGCCCTCGGTCAGGGTTGCGCCGTCTCTCGAAACAAATTTGTGGCGGCGGTTGACCTCGTCCCATCTGCACACATAATCAACAGTGCCTCTGTCGTCATTATATGTTACTTTAAGAACGGAACCGTCATTGATCGGGAGCCAATACTCAAAGTACTCGTCTCCGTTATCGTCCTCGCGGATCTCGCCCTCTGTGTTGAGATAATACTCCACAGGGCTCGAAAGAACATACTTGACGGACTCAACGGGAGTTTGAGTGACTGTGGCGGTAAAGCTCGTTGTCTTTCCGCAATAACCGACAGTGATATCGTACTCGCCCTCGCCGTCCCAGTGATTGTCCCACTGGCGGTCGTTGTATTCGACGTTGTGAGCGTCGATACAGTCTTCCTCGTTCATAAAGAACTCGCCGTCGGAGTTGCGGTTGAATACGTACTCGCACTCTCCCCTGTCGTCGTTGTAGGTGACGGTGAGCTTGTCGCCCTCCTCGAACCAGCGGGTGTCATAGCGGAAATATTCATTGCCATTGTCGTCGATATCTGTGTTGCCCGAAAGTCCCTCGTAGAGCACAAGATCGTTCGCGGGCTCAAAGGAGATCGACTCAACGGGGTTTACAACGATCGGTACGCTGAGAGAGGTCGAGAAGCCGAGGCAGGCGATCTCATAAACATTTTCGCCGCCGACTGTCCAGTGCAGCTCTCTCTGGTAATTGTTGAAGTTGATTTCATTTCTCTCGTAAAGCTTTTCTCCGCTTGCCGAGGTGAATACGTGGGTACGCATTTTGTCGTCCCAGGAGCAAACATAATCAACCGTGCCCTTATTCTGATCCTTGTATTTAACGGTGAGCACGTCGCCGTCAAATACGGGTATATTGTATTCAAAGTATTCCTCGCCGTTGTCGTCGGTCATAAAATCGCCGTCGCTGTTCTCGTAATACGTTACTTCTCTTTGGTGACGGTACTCGATCGACTCGACGGGAGTTTCACATACGGTAGCGGGGATATTCTTCGAAATACCGCAGCAGCTGACCGTGAAGGAATGCTGTCCGAGGCCCCACGGCTCCTCATACTGATTGTGATCCACACGAACGTCGATATCCTCCAAAAGCGTTTCGCCGTCCGCTGAGGTAAACACGTGGCGGCGCTCCTGCTCATTCCATGAGCAGCGATAATCAACTGTGCCCTTCTGCTCGTCCTTATAGGTTACGGAGAGCACGTCGCCGTCGTCCATCGGGAACCAATACTCAAAGAAGTTTTCGCCGTCGTTCGAAATGCGCCAGTCGCCGTTGAAATTCTCATAGTACACGATGTCGCCGCGCGCGCAAGTGTAATTGACCGACTTCACGGGAGTTTCAATAACGCTCACGGTAAAGGAGTCGGATTTGTTGAGATATTCGACCGAAATGTCGTAATCGCCGACCGCCGTCCAGTGCGTCTGAAACTGATTGTCATCGTAATTGACATTATGAGCGTCGATGCAGTCGTCCTCGCTCATAAAGAATTCGCCGTCGGAGTTACGGTTAAAGACGTACTCGCACTCGCCCCTGTCGTCGTTGTAGGTGACGGTGAGCTTGTCGCCTTCCTCGAACCAGCGGGTGTCGTAGCGGAAAAACTCCTCGCCGTTGCCGTCGGTTTCCGTTCTGCCCGAAAGGCCCTTGTAAAGCGTGAGGTGATTTTTGGGAGTAAACTTGATACTCTCTACGGGGTTTTTAACGATCTCCATCGGGAATTCGTAGGCGGTCTCGTCCTCGCCGAAAATCACATAGAATTTGTGCTCGCCGATTCCCCAATGCTCGTCCCACTGGTTGTTTTGGAACCAAAAATCCTCGCCCTCGATCAGAGAATGACCGTCGGCGGACCAATATTCCTGCCTGCGCTCATCCTCGTTCCAGGTATGATAGAACTCTCTGGTGGTTTCATCCTCGTAAGTTAGGACGATCTTTGAGCTATCATTCGCGGGAATATAATACTCAAAAAAGTTCTCGCCGTTATCCTCGCGCCATTCTCCGCACGTGAACTCGTAAACAGGCGAATCGTCGTAAACGAAATCAAGATTTGCGACGCCCTCCTCGGCCGCGGATACGGAAACCGCTCCCATCGCGGTGAAAATCGACGCCAAAAGGCACGCGCTGAGCAGCAAGGCTAACGCTTTCTTTGCAAATGTCATAAGCAACACCTCCTCTAAACAGGATACGTATCCTATTTTAATTAAATACATTCTATCACATTTTCTTTGCAAAATGTGAGGAATTACGAAATTTTGTATGAATGCACAAACAGAAAACCCTTTGATTGTGCAATGTTACAAAGTTTTGAGCAAGCCCGACAACGCCTCCGCGCCGTCCGACACGGAAAAAACTACTTTCCGTTTTCAACTTTCAACTTAAGGTGCGGCACTTGACATTTTCGGCTGTTATGGTAGAATGTGATAGTCGGAAATAATAATTATATATATATTGAAACAGAGGTAAATATGTTAAAATTCTATTTCGCTCTCTGGGTGAGTAAGTTTTCGTCCCTGATTTTCAGGATACTCGCCAAGGTCTCGAGCAGAAAGGGCACGAACCTGCCGGGTCAGATCGCTTTGAACATCTGTCCCGATTTCCTCACAAAGGTAGGCAAGCCCGAAAAAATCATAGCCGTAACGGGCACGAACGGCAAAACCACCACCGCGAACTTTGTCTCTAACATTCTTGAGGACAACGGCAAAAGAGTCATCAACAACCGCGCGGGCTCCAACATCGCGTCGGGTATCGCGACAGCTCTGCTCTCGGGCGTGGGTCTTCGCAACAAGACCAAGGGAGACGTAGCCGTGCTCGAGGTTGACGAGCGCTCGGCTCCGAGGGTTTTCCCCTATGTTCACCCCGATTACTTTGTGATCACCAACCTTCTGCGCGACACCACAAACCGCGAGCCGCACCCTCACTTTGTGTTTGAGCTTTTTGACAAGTCGCTTCCCGACACCACTCTGATGGTGCTCAACGGCGACGATATCCTTGCCTCGCGCCTGAAAAAGGACAACAAGCGCCTTTATTACGGGATAGAGTCCCTTGACGGCGACCGCGACTCGAGCTTCAACATCATCAACGATATGCGCGTGTGTCCCGAGTGCCACACTCCGCTTGAGTTCAGCCACGTTCGCTACAACCATATCGGCAAGGTGAAGTGTCCGAGCTGCGGACTTTGCTCTCCCGAGGCGGACTTCGATCTCAAAGCTATCGATCTCAAAGACCGCAAAATCACCGTCAGGGAAAGCGACGGCGACAAAACCTATCCGCTCATCTCCGAGTCGAGCTTCCATCTTTACGACGAGCTCGCCGCGATCGCTGTTCTCAGGGCCTACGGTCTCAGCTCAGACGAGGTCGCCGCGTCGTTCTCAAAGCTCAAGGTGCTTGAGTCGCGTTACAGAGAGGACGTTATCGGCGGCGTGAAGGTAGTCGCTCATATGGCAAAGGGTCAGACGGCTCCCGCGTGCTCCGTTGTTTTTGACCACGTTAGAGGTCTTGAGGGCAAGAAGGAGATCGTCCTCGCCATTGAGGACGCTCACAAAAACATTCATTCCTCGGAGAATATGGCGTTTTTGTATGACACCGACTTTGAGTTCCTGAACGATGACGATATCGAGAGGATCGTTGTTGTGGGAGTCAGAGCCAAGGACATCCTCTGCCGACTTCTTATCGCGGGGATCCCCGCTGAGAAGATCGCGACAGTCGAGAGTGAGGACGACATTCTTGACGTTCTCGAGCTCAGAGAGGGTCTTGACGTGTACATTCTCTACGAGGTTTATCAGATCGTTATTTACAACAAGATCAAGGCGCTGATCGAGCGCGCAATGGAGGGAAAAGCCGATGAAAATTGAAGTTCTTTTTCCTGACGTCGCCAACCTTTACGGCGACCTGTACAACGTAAAATATCTGGCTCAGTGCGCCGACTGCGAGGTCATCAACACAGGCCTCAACGACGCGCCCGCCTTTCTCAGCGAAAAGGTCGATATGATCTGTATGTCGCCGATGCCCGAGTTCGCTCAGGAGCTCGCCGTCAAAAAGCTCGCTCCTTATAAGGACAGGCTCAAAAAGCTCATCGCGGACGGCACCGTGTTCTTTGTGACGGGCAACGCGCTCGAGATCTTCGGTCAGTACATTGAGAACGAGGACAAGAGCAGGGTGGAATGTCTCGGACTTTTTGACACCTACGCCAAGCGCGATATGCTCAACCGCTACAACGCGCTTTTCCTCGGCGAGTTCGGCGAAATGAAGATCGCGGGCTTTAAGGCTCAGTTCTCGCACTCCTACGGCGGCGACAACACCGACCGCCTGTTCAAGAGGATCAAGGGCGCGGGTCTCAACCCCGACGACGACGGCGAGGGTATCAGGGTCAACAACTTCTTCGGCACCTACCTCATCGGTCCGCTGCTCGTGATGAATCCCGATTTTACAAAATATCTGCTCAAGCTCGCGGGCGCCGAGGTCAAAAGCCTCAGATTTGAAGCCGAGATCCGCTCCGCATACGAGCAAAGGCTCAAGGAATTTGAAAAGCCCGACATAGAATTGGCATAAGTAAAAGCTCCCGAATTCGGGAGCTTTTTTGTTTAGGTTGCCGCCGTAAGCGCGGCTTTTATTTTTTGCGTTTTTTCGGAGCAGGCAGAGCGTCCGCCGTCCTCCTCAGGAGCTCCGCCATCAGCTCTCTGTCCTCGGGAGCTTCCACAAGGAGCATTTCCTTGGCTCCCTCGTACGGAAGCTCAAGGGGAGCGTCGGGCAAAAGCGCCCTTGCCGCTTCGACGGGCTTGATAAGGAAGCGGTTGTCGTAGATCCCGCCGACGACCTTGCCCTCAAAATAGATGATGTACTCGCCCATCATAGCGCGGTAGGTCACATCTCCCAAGCCGTCAAGCTGTTCGAGTATATAGTCCAGATATTCTTTTGATGACGCCATTACGATTCTCCTTTTCGGATTATTTCAAAGCTGTGCTATTAACAGTTTGATTGTATTTTTGGGCTTCATATCGTTCCCATCCCCACCAATTCGGTAACAGATCGTTTAGGGATACGGTTTCTCTTTTATCGTAATCGACCATGATTTCCATATCCTTGTTGCGCTTATCAAGCTGCAAAAAGAACTCACGGCACGCGCCGCAGGGCATACCGCTCGCCTTCTCCCCGGGCGGCAAATCTCTGAACGCGATCATTCGCTTTACGACAGTTTGACCGCTGTCGGCGTACATTCTTAATGCCGCGACGCGTTCGGCGCAGAGATTCATAACACCGCTGCAGCCCTCTATGCAAAAGCCTGTAAAGATCTGTCCGTTTTCCGCTTCGATAGCGCAAGTGACGTGATGCGCCGTAATAAAAGGCGACACATTCTCAGGGCGGTATTCCTTTTTCGCTGTTTCATATAGTTTTTGCCAAATATCCATTTATTTTATCCTCTTCTGAATATCCTCTACCGACGGTAATTGGTTCATCAGCGCACATATAACTTCCCGCAGAATAATTTTATCACAAGCACAAAGATATATCAACACAAAGATACAGACCCTCCGTATAAAGGGAAGGTCTGAAAAATATAACAAATGTAATTGTTTTCTTAACGCCGCGACCGCAGGAGCTATGCTCCGAGGACGCCTCAGTGGTTATTAAAAAAGAAACTCCAAAGTCCTTGCGAACTTTGGAGTAATAGATAACGTAATAATTATCTCTTGGAGAACTGAGGCGCACGACGGGCTGCTTTGAGACCGTACTTCTTTCTTTCCTTCATTCTCGGGTCACGAGTGAGGAAGCCTGCCTTCTTGAGAGCGGGACGGAGAGCCTCGCTGTCGTACTGAAGAAGAGCTCTGGCGATACCGTGACGGATGGCGCCTGCCTGGCCTGTAACGCCGCCGCCGTTAACGCGGCAAACAACGTCGAACTTCTCGCCTGTCTCGGTGAGGTTGAGGGGCTGGCGAACGATCAGCTTGAGTGTCTCGAGGCCGAAGTAATCGTCGATATCTCTGTCGTTGATCGTTACTTTACCTGTACCCTGATAAAGTCTTACGCGGGCTACGGAAGATTTTCTTCTTCCTGTACCGTAAAAATAAGGTGTCTTATCGTACATAATCGTCATCCTCCTTCTTAAGCTTCTACGGCCTCAGGCTTCTGAGCCTGATGGTTGTGTTCGGCGCCCTCAAAGAGACGGAGTCTGAGAAGCGCGTTTCTGCCGATAGTATTGGAAGGAATCATACCCTTAACGGCGAGCTCCATCGCCTTTGTGGGACGGGTAGCCATAAGAGTGTCGTAACGTGTTTCCTTTAAGTGACCGATGTAGCCTGTGTGGCGCTGCCATTTCTTCTGAGTGAGCTTGTTGCCTGTCAGAACAGCGTCCTTGCAGTTGATGATGATTACGTGGTCGCCGCAATCAACATGAGGTGTGAATGTAGTCTTGTGCTTGCCTCTTAAAAGAACGGCAGCCTGAGCGGCAACTCTGCCGAGGGGCTTGCCCGCAGCGTCGATTACATACCACTTGCGATCGATTTCGCCTTTTTTAGCCATATAAGTTGACATAGCGTTTCCTCCTGAACTTTTTTTGAATGCCTTGTAATTATAAGCCTTTGGGAGCGCTTTGTCAACACTTTTTTCGGTAATTATTAAAATAGATTTTGTGTTCTTTCGTTTTCTCGTGTTTTCTCCTTTTTGCGCTTGTTTCCTGATTCGCGGATTTTGAAAAAATATTGCTAAAATCCCCGATTATATATAGACTTTTCGCCCCAACATTGATATAATTGTATTATAAAAATCAAGGGAGGGTTATCCTATGGCAGTAGAATACAGAGTCGGAATAGATTTGGGCGGCACAAACATCGTCGCGGGCGTTGTTAAGCACGACACCAAGGCAAACGAATACGAGATCATCGCGAAGGCGGACTGCAAGACCGCTATCCCTCGTCCCGAGGCTGATGTGTGCGATTCGATGGCGGACGTTGTTAAAAAGGCGGTCAAAAAGGCGAAGCTCACGATGGACGACATCGCCTATGTCGGAATCGGCGTTCCGGGGGCGGTCAATCCCCAGACGAGGATCGTCGAGACCTCGCCGAATCTTTTCTTCACCAACTGGGAAGTCAGCAAGATGATGGAGGAAAGGCTCCACAAGTATGTTAAGATCGAGAACGACGCCAACGCGGCGGCGCTCGGCGAGTTCCTTGCGGGCTCGGCAAAGGGCTGCAAGAACGCGGTTTGCATTACGCTGGGCACAGGCGTAGGCGGCGGAATTATCATTGACGGCAAGATTTACAGCGGCTCCAATTACGCGGGCGCGGAGCTCGGCCATATGGTAATCGTCAAGGACGGCAAAAAGTGCGGCTGCGGCAGACGCGGCTGCTGGGAGGCTTACGCCTCGGCTACGGCTCTGATCAACCAGACCAAGGAGGCGATCAGAGGCGAGAAGGCTGAGTTCTCTTATATGCTCGACGCGGTAGACGGCGATATCGACGCGGTCAACGGCAAAACTCCGTTTGACGCTATGAAGGACGGCGACGCTACGGGCAAGAAGGTTATTGACGAGTACGTAAGCTACCTCGCGTGCGGAATCGTTAATGTTATCAACATCTTCCAGCCCGACATCCTCTGTGTAGGCGGCGGCGTCAGCAAGCAGGGCGACACGCTGCTGGCTCCCGTGAGAGCGATCGTTGAGCAGGAGAGGATCACCAAGCACAACGACAAGCAGACACAGATCTGCGCCGCGACTCTCGGCAACGACGCGGGCATTATCGGCGCGGCGTGCCTATAAATTTAACGTTTAAACAATCCGATGAATTCGGGGCTGTCTGAGGCAGCCCCGTTTTTCTTTATATAGACGGAAAAAAGCGGACAGCCTAAGCTGTCCGCCATCCAGACTAATTATGAATAATTATGAATTACATTAATTCATTAATTATAGCTCCGATGTCTTCGGAGTCAATGGGAACATTTTGAGAACCCTCCAGGCAGTCCGCAACCTCATATTCGATTTTCTCGATTTCGGGAGCTATGTACTGTTTCATAATTGCGTCCTCCTAAAGTTCTAATGATTTGTCTTTCGCAACAAAAATATTTTATCACTTTTCTAATCGTTTTGCAAGAGGTAAAAAGCTATTGTTTGGCGGAATTTTGCATATTTTATTCAAATATTTTTGTATAGTATGCACAAATTAGCCTGTCCGCGAAAGATTTTATCCTAAGGGGCTGCCGCCGAAGGCAGCCCCTTTTTTAAGTTGTTTCCTTACGGAATAAAATTGGTGATGTCCTCGCCTTCCTTGCCGATACCGGAAGTTCCGAGACACTCTTCAACCTCGTACTCGATCTTTTCGAGTTCAGGAGCTGTATATTTTTTCATTATATAATCCTCCAATTACTTTGTGATTGTGGCGTAATCTACCTCGGAAGCAGCGCTTACGATAACCTCGTTGTCGCTGTTAACAGCGAAGGTGTAGAAGTAAAGCTTGCCGTTGTAGCCGTTTGTGATGTACGGAGCGTATACGAACTGATACTGACCGGACTCGTTAGCCTCTGTTACGCTGGAGTTATGAACCGCAACGTTTGTGCCCTTGGCTGTGCCTGCTGTGATAGCAAGAACGTCGTCCTTGATCTGATCCGCAGTCTTCTCGGAAGAAGCGAACGCGATACCCATTCTCTCGAACTTCTCAACAACCGCGGAAGCGAGCAGCTCAACGGTAACCTTACCGTCGGCAGCGATCTCGGCTGTCTTGGAGATAGAAGCGAAGTCTGCGAGTGTCTTTGTAGCGTCGGTTGTAACGTCTGTATCACCGATTACATAGAATGTGTAGCTCTTGCCGTAAGCAACTACCTGACCGTCAACTACGAAAGCAACGTCTGTGTCGGAGTTTACGGTAGCCTTATCCATATACTTGTATGTACCTTCAAGGTCATTGCCGTTGATGCTTACTGTGTATTCCTTAGCGACAGCCTTGAGAGCTGCTGTGTACTTGTTGCCCTCGCCCTTAACAGCGCCGTCGAACGAATAGGTGTTGATCTGGTTGTTGATTGCGGGAACGTTAGCTTCGATCTTAGCCTCGATCTCGGAAGCCTTAGCCTTGATCGTCTTTGTAACTGTTACATCCTCACCGTCATAGTTGTAGGTGTAGGTTACTTCGTAGTCTTCCTCAGGCTCAGCCTGAACAGCGATCCAGATGTGTCCGCCGAAGTCTTTCCACTCATCTGAATAAGCTTCCTTGAAGTAGATCGTTACATCGCCTGCTGTCTCGTCTGTTACAACGTAGTTGTCGCCGAGTGCGGGATAGTAAGCTGTGATATCGTTGTTCTCTACCTTAACGACCTTGATGCTGTCGCCCTTTGTAAGGGTGGTGTTGAGCATGTACTCGTTCTCTGCGCCGGGGTTAGCCTCGAACTTGTAGCCTGCTAAGTCAGTTACTGTCCAGCCCTTTACGCCTGCGAGATAGAAGCCGTCAGCGATGGCGGGAGCTGTTGTGGGAGCCTCAGTTGTCGGAGCCGCTGTTGAGGGCTCTTCCTTGACAGCGATCCAGATGTGACCGCCGAAGTCTTTCCACTCGTCTGAATAAGCTTCCTTGAAGTAGATCGTTACATCGCCTGCTGTCTCGTCTGTTACAACGTAGTTGTCGCCGAGTGCGGGATAGTAAGCTGTGATAGCGTCGCTCTCTACCTTAACGACCTTGATGCTGTCGCCCTTTGTAAGGGTTGTGTCGAGCATATACTCGCCCTCTGCGGCGGGGTTAGCGGAGAACTTGTAGCCAACTAAGTCAGCCGCTGTCCAGCCCTTAACGCCTGCGAGATAGAAGCCGTCCTCAAGTACGGAAGCCTGAGTTGTGGGAGCCTCTGTTGTGGGAGCCTCTGTTGTGGGCTCCTCTGAGGGAGCCTCAGTTGTGGGAGCTTCTGTTGTGGGAGCCTGAGTCTCGGGAACAGCCTCTGTAACTGAGAGAACGCCGTCCTTAACTACGAAAGTAAGAGTAGCGCCGTCGTTCTGAACAGTGTAGTTCTGGTTGCCTTTTGACGGGATTTCGCTGTCGCCCCAGCCGCCTGCGCCAGTTACCTTGTATTCAAAGAGGTTGCCTGTCTTGGCAACATTAGTATAAGTCTTTACGAAGGAGCCGTCTGCCTGCTTGTCCATCTTGTCCGCTGCATTAGCGGGATCCCAAGAACCTGCGAAGAAGGGCGCGTCACCTACGAGATAGTACTGTGTCTCAACAGGAGTAGCATGAGCGCCTGTGGCTGTGAGAGTAGATCCATCAAATGTAAATGTAAGAACATCACCGGCTGTAACGTCAACTTCCTGATTGCCGCCGTTATTGGGAACCTGCTGTCCGTTCCATCCGTTCGCGTCGGAAATCTTATAGGAAACGTGCTCGGTCTTTTTGATGTTATAAGTCTTTGTCCATACGCCGTTGGCGTAATCCATCTTGTTGGCAGCCTGAGCGGGGCTCCAAGAAGCGCCGAAAATGCTCGTGCTGCTGCCTACAAGATACCAGTCTGTTGCGGCGTTCGCTGTGATCGCGCAGGTCAGCATGGAAGAAACTACCATCATAACCGCGAGAACGATAGAAAGAGAACGCCTTGTCATAGTTTTCATGAGATTCTTACCTCCGTTTAGTTAATGATTTAGAGATTAGTAAGGGAAAAAAGGTTTGGGTCCTTTTACCGCCTGACCTCCTCGGTGGCAACGAATGCTCGAAACCAAACTCAACACGCAACCGTCCCTATACTAAAAACGTAACTAAATAGTAACACTTTTTTCAATATATTTCAATATATTGTTAAAAATTTTTTGTGCAAATTTAACGATTTGGCGATTTCACCAAACTAAAGGGGCAAAATTTGTGCACTCTATCCGAGTTTTAATTTTTCTCCGGAAATTTAGTGCATAATATATATTTTTTTGTCGCTTTATGATATAATATTAACGAGGTGATAAAAAATGGACAATATGATAAAACGAATCAACGAGCTTGCCAAAAAGAAAAAAGAAAAAGGGCTCAGCCCCGAGGAACAGGCTGAGCAAAAGGAATTATATGCAAGGTACCTAAAGAATTTTCGCGCTAATTTTGAGAAACAGCTGGACAATACCGACGTTGAATTTCCCGACGGCAGAGTTGTGCCGTTCAAGGAAGCGGGGAAAGAGAAATGAGAAATGAGAAATGAGAAATGAGAAATGAGAAATAAGCCTTCCCCTTGAGGGGAAGGTGGGCTTTTGCCGTCTTGTCCGGCAAAAGGTCGGATGAGGTGTAGGGAATTTGTCAAAATCTTTGATTTTGGCGACAAATTGCCGTTAATATCGTAAACGACGCTTCGCGTCTACACCTCATCAGTCAGCTCCGCTGACAGCTTCTCCTCAAGGAGAAGCCTTAATTACCGCCATCTTTCCCCAAGGGAGAAGGCTACTTTCCACTTTCCACTTTCCACTTTCAACTTTCAACTTAAAAAACTCCCGAGGTCGGGAGTTTTTTACTTCTATTGCTGTTCCCTGCGCTTCAACTCATTGAGTATCATATTGGCGCACATATAGACGTTGCCGCCGCCCATTGTGAGGATCAGGTCGCCCTCGCGGGCGTTTTCGGTGACATACTTTGTGATGTCCTCAAAGGTATCGATACACTTTGAGCCCGGCACCTTGGCGCCGAGGTCGGTGTTATATATATTGTATGTGTTGGTCTCTCTAACGGGCAGGATCGCGGAGATGATCGCCTCGTCGGGGATCTTGAGCGCCTCGGCGAAATCGTCGAGAAGCATAGCGGTGCGCGAGAAGGTGTGAGGCTGGAAAACCGCCCAGACCTTGTTGAAGCCCATTTTCATAGCGGCGTTGAGCGTCGCTGTGAGCTCCGTGGGATGATGAGCGAAGTCATCGGCGACCGTGACGCCGCAGGGATTGCCGAGTATCTCAAAGCGGCGGTGAACTCCGCCGAATTTGGAAAGATTCTCCGCGATGCTCTCGGGGCTTGCTCCGAGATAATGCGCCGCCGCCGCCGCGGCGAGAGCGTTGTAGATATTGTGGCGCCCCGGAACCATAAGCCTGATCTCGGCGAGCTTTTCGCCGCGGTACATAAGGTCAAATTTCTCGTGAACGCCCTTGTCCGAGCTGATATTCGCGGCGTAGTAATCGTTTGAGTCGCTGATTCCGTAGCTGAGCTTCTCGATATCAACGTCCGTAAGACAATCGACGGTGTTTTGGTCGTCGCCGTTATAAATAACGAGCTTGGTGGTTTGGTGAGCGAATTTATTGAACGATTTTTTGATATTGTCGAGGTTCTTGAAGTAATCGAGATGGTCGGCGTCGACGTTGAGGATGATCGAGATATAGGGCGTCATCTCAAGGAAGGAATCGACGTATTCGCACGCCTCGCAAACGATGATGTCGCTGTGACCGACGCAGCTGTTGCCGCCGATGAAGGGCAGCTTGCCGCCGATTATCGCGGACGGGTCGAAGCCCGCGCCGATGAGTGTCTGGGTGAGCATACCCGTGGTCGAGGTCTTGCCGTGAGTGCCCGAAACGCCGATCGAGCGGTTGTAGCGCCGCGAAACGACGCCGAGCATTACGCTCCGCTCAAGCTCCGGGATGCCGCGCTCGCGGGCAGCCTTGCGCTCGGGGTTATCCTCCTTGACCGCCGCGGAATAAACGATCAGCTGAGCGCCGTCGATATTCTCCGCTCTGTGACCCATAAACACGGGGATACCGTAACTTTTGATTTTGTCAAGGGTCTCGCCCTCGTTCATATCGGAGCCCTGTATCTCAAAGCCCTCGCTCATAAGGATCTCGGCGAGAGGGCACATTCCGCTGCCGCCGATCCCGATAAAATGTATGCGCTTTACATTTTCAAGAATGTTGTCGTATTTCATAAAAGGATCTCCTTTACGAATTGGTTTCTGTTGTTCAAGGCTCTGCTTTTCTCAAAGCAAGCGGTTGGTTTTACAGCTTTATTATATTGCTTTTCGGGGCAAAAATAAAGCCTTTTTTTAATTTTCTCGCATATTGCCAAATATCGCTGTAAATGGTACAATAATTCTATACTTTTTTGGCGGTTGATCATATGGATTTGAAAAAGAACGACATAATTGATTTGAAAATCACCTCTATGACCGCTCAGGGCAGCGGCGTCGGCAAAACAGAGGACGGGATCGTGATTTTTGTCCCGAACTCCGCTGTCGGCGACGAGCTTGAGGTCAGGGTGCTCAAAACAAAGAAAACCTACGCCTACGGCAGAATCGAAAGCGTGAGGTCTCCCTCGCCCGACAGGATCGAGCCCGACTGTCCCGTGTTTTTTAAATGCGGCGGTTGCGTTTTTCGGCATATCTCCTACGAGGCGGAGCTGAAAATAAAATATGACCGCGTTCGCGACGCGCTGGAGAGGATCGGCGGCTTTAAGGATATAAGGCTCGACGCGGTCGTGCCAAATCCGCGCGTGAACCGCTACCGCAACAAGGCTCAGCTCCCCGCGCTTGACGGCGAGAGCGTGAGGCTGGGGTTCTTCGCGAACCACAGCCACAGGATAATCCCGCTCGACGGCTGTTTTTTGCAGCCCGAGCTGTTTGACAGGGTGATGAAGCTCACCGAGGAATTTATGAACGAGACCGCCCAGACCGCCTACGACGAACGAACGCTCAAGGGCAGGCTCAGGCACCTGTATATAAGATATGCGGAAGCGACGGGCGAGTTGATGGTTTGCCTTGTCGTGAACGGCAACGGGCTGAAGCAAGAGGATCTGCTCGTCAAAAAGCTCAGAGAACAGCTCCCCGAGCTGAAAACCGTGGTCATCAACTCGAACCGCGAGGACACCAACGTGATAATGGGCAGAAAAAACCGCGTGGTTTACGGCGAGGGGTACATCACGGACATTCTCAGAGGCAAGAGGTTCAAGCTGTCGGCGCTGTCGTTTTATCAGGTCAACCGAACTCAGGCGGAGCGGCTTTACGAGATTGCCGAGAATTACGCGGGACTCTCGGGCGGCGAGGTCCTGCTTGACCTTTACTGCGGTACGGGAACGATCGGGCTTACAATGGCGGAGAAATGCAGGGAGCTCATCGGCGTGGAGATCGTTGAGGACGCCGTGAACGACGCGCGCGAAAACGCTCGGCTCAACGGCGTAACCAACGCGCGCTTCATCTGCGGCGACGCGGCGTTCGCCGCCGAAAAGCTCAGAGCCGAGGGCATACGCCCCGACGTTATCATTATCGATCCGCCGCGCAAGGGCTGCGACGCCAAGCTGATCGAAACCGTCGTGAAAATGGCTCCAAAGCGCGTGGTTTACGTCAGCTGTGACCCTGAGACACTGGCGCGCGACCTGCGGCTGTTTGACGATTTGGGCTATTCGCCGAGAGAGGTGACGCCCGTTGATCTGTTCAGCCGAACGGCTCACATCGAAAATGTCGCGCTGATAGAGAGGTGCTCGGATGATCATTGACACACACGCCCATATCGGGCATATGATAGGCTTTAATATGAAGGAAAGCGAGCTGCTGTACTCGATGGAGCGGTACGGGGTCGATTTTTCGCTGGTGAGCAACATCGAGGCGGCGGAGTTTGACCACAAAGGCAGAAAGATACCCGCGATCCTCCAAAAAAAACAGAACAAAATACTTCGCAGGACGCTTGAGATCGTCCGCCGCAACCCTCAAAAGCTCGGCGCGCTTATCTGGCTGAGGCTATTCTCGGAGCTTCCCGACGGGGAGACGGAACGGCTGATCGAAGAAAACCGCGGTCTGATCTACGGGATCAAGCTGCACCCCTTCCACTCAAGGATAGCTCCCGACTCCGAGAGAGCAGAGGCGGTCTACCGCCTCGCGGCTGAATATGAGCTGCCGATAGTATCGCACACGGGCGGCTGTGAGGAGGCTCGCTCCGTTCATCTTTACAACGCGGCGAAAAAACACCCCGAGCTTGATTTTGTGATGGTGCATATGGATCTCGGCACCGACAACAGCGAGGCGCTTGAGCTGCTGGGAAGGCTCAAAAACCTTTACGGCGACACGACATGGGTTCCCGTTAAAACCACCGTCGAGGCGATCAAAAGATACGGCGGCGAAAAAATGATTTTCGGCACCGACAATCCGATCGACGGCAAGGACACTCTGCTCCGCAACAAAACAGGCGACCGCTCGCTGTATCAGGCGTATTTCAACGAGCTGCGGGAGCTGATCTGTGAGGATGACTACGAGCTGCTTATGCACAAAAACGCCGAGAGGATTTTCAAGCTGAAAGCTATCACCAAAAGCTGAAACCAAAATACAATATAGCGAGGTGGTTTTATGTACCTGTTCGCGATCGTTGTACTTAGTTTTTTTGCCTTGATCGGCGTTTGTCATTTTCTGAGAGGCTTGGTCAGAGCTTTTTCGCGTCCGCCGAGGGATCGCGGGCTGATCCTTATCAAGCCGATAAAAAGCCGCGACAACGCGGAGTTTCTCCTGCGCTCCGCGGCAGGAAAGGTATTGTGGATGGGGCGTTTCGCGCCCGACAGCGTGATCGCGCTCGACTGCGATATGGACGACGAGACACGAAAGATCTGCGGTCTCGTTTGCAGGGACTATCCGTTTATGAAGCTCTGCTCGCGCGACGAGCTGAAAAGTATTATAGAAACGATTTAAACACTAAAATCGGTGAGGAATATGGAAAAAACAGGACTGTTCGAGCTTACGGGCTCGGTCGGTACAATTATATACAGAAACGACTCCAACGGCTACACCGTTCTCGAGCTGAATGACGAGGACGAAACGGTAGCCGTCGGAGTTATGCCCGACGTTAACGCGGGAGAAACCGTAAGGCTTATCGGAGAATTTAAGCCGCACCCGAGCTACGGGATGCAGTTCTCGGTACATACCTACGAGAAAAGTATGCCCGAGGACATCGCCGGCATACTAAATTATCTCAGCTCGGGCTCGATCAAGGGCGTGGGACCCTCAACGGCGGCTCTGCTGATTGAAAAATTCGGCGCTAAAACGCTCGAGGTGCTCGAGAAGGAGCCCGAGCGCGTCGCGAAGCTGAAGGGTATCTCTCCCAAAAAAGCGAACGATATCTCCAAGCAGCTCAAGGAGAACACGGGCATACGCGAGATAATGCTCTATCTTTCGGAGTACGGGATCGGCGCTTCAAGCGTCGTGAAAATCTACAAGTGCTTCGGTTCAAAAGCGATCGATGAGATCGACCGCAACCCCTACTGCCTATCGGAAGGCGATTTCGGGATCTCGTTTGAGAAGGCGGATTCGATCGCGATGAAGCAGGGCAGAGAACGCGACGACAGGCTGAGGATACGCGCGGGTCTCGCCTATGTGCTCAGCCACAACAAATCGAACGGTCACACCTGTCTGCCCGAGGACAGACTGACGGACACCTCGGCAAAATTTCTCGGGGTAACAAAGGAACAGGCTCAGTACGCGCTGGATACGATGATCGAGGACGGCTCGCTGATCCGCTACAACGCTCCAGACAGGGATTACATATTTGACAACGCTATGTTCAAAGCGGAGAGCTATATCGCCTCCAGGATCAGAATGATGCTCCGCTTCCCCTCCCCTGCCTTCGGAGATATCGCCGAAAACATAAAGGCGATCGAGGAATGGGGCTCGATCAGCTACGCCGAGCTCCAGAAGGAAGCGATAACAAGGGCGCTGTCACAGGGCTTGCTTGTGCTGACGGGCGGACCCGGAACGGGAAAAACCACCACGCTCAACGCGATCATAAAAATACTGAAAAACAAGGGACAAAAGGTCCTGCTCTGCGCTCCGACGGGGCGCGCCGCTCAGAGAATGAGCGAGGTCACCGGCGAAGAAGCCAAAACCATACACAGACTTCTTGAGGTTTCGTGGGGCATCGGCAACCTTATGGAATTCAAGCACAACGAAAAAAATATGCTCGACTGCGACGCGCTGATCATTGACGAGGTGAGTATGGTTGACGCCTCTCTCTTTGAGTGCGTTATGAGGGCTCTGCCTCTCGGGTGCAGGCTTATCCTCGTGGGCGACGCCCACCAGCTTCCGTCGGTCGGCGCGGGAAATATCCTTGACGACCTGATAAGCTCCGATATCGTGCCCGTAGTACAGCTGACCGAGATATTCCGCCAGTCGCTTGAGAGCCTTATCGTCACGAACGCGCACAAGATCGTCAACGGCGAGCTGCCCGACCTCAATGTGAGAAACAAGGATTTCTTCTTTCTGCCGTGTCTGAACAAGCGCGATATCGAGCGGCTTGTGCTGGATCTCGCCTCGACGCGGCTAAAGAACGCCTACGGCTATGATATTTTCGGTGACATACAGATCCTCGCGCCCGGTAGAAAGGGCGAGCTCGGGGTCAACGAGCTGAACAAGCTTCTTCAGGAGGAAATCAACCCTTCCGACCCCGAGAAAAACGAACTGACCGTCGGCAACCGCGTTTTGCGCGAGGGCGACAAGGTAATGCAGACGCGCAATAACTACGACCTGCTCTGGACAAGGGACGACGGCGAAACGGGCGAGGGGATATTCAACGGCGAGATCGGGATCGTCGAGAGCGTCAACAGGCGCTCGCGGATCATAACGGTCAGATACGACGACCGAACCGCCGCGTATGACTTTGACTTCGCGCCCGACCTTGACCTCAGCTACGCCACGACTGTTCACAAAAGTCAGGGCAACGAGTTTGAGGCGGTCATTATGCCGCTGTACAGCGGCTCGCCGATGCTTCAGTACAGAAATCTGCTTTACACCGCGGTCACACGCTCAAAAAAGCTGATGATAATCGTAGGAAGCGAAGCGGTGATCGAAAACATGGTGAAAAACAACCGCAAGAATATGCGGTACAGCGGACTCAAATACTTTTTGACGGAGGCGGACGATGAATAAGCCTTTGAGGTTTCTGAAAGCCGCGATCCTCCCCGAGCGTTGTCCTTACTGCGGCAGGCTGGTCACAATGGACAAGCTCGGCTGTGAGACCTGTCTCGACAAATTTCCCGAAAAGCAGAGGCTTTTTTACGCGCGTGGCGGCTACCCCTGCGCCGTACCGTTTTTGTACGACGACATCTTTAAGCAGGCTGTCAGACAGATGAAATTCAACTCACACCCCGAGTACGCGGAAAAGCTCTCCTACCCTCTCGCCGATGCGGTAAGAGCAGAGTTTGGGGATAAGATCGAACTGATCACCTATGTTCCGATGCATAAAAACCAGATCAGGGACAGAGGCTACAATCAGGCAAAGCTGCTCGCGGAGCGGCTCTCCGAAAGGCTCGGAGTTCCCTGCGAAGCCTTGCTTATAAAGCACAAAATGAATCTGCCGCAGCACAGCCTGACCGCCAATGAAAGAAAGCTGAACGTCAGGGGCGTATACAAGGCGGTCAGCGAAGAAAAAATAAAGGACAGCGCGGTGCTCGTGGTTGACGACATCATTACTACGGGCTGTACGCTGGGCGAATGCTGTCGGATGCTCAAAAAGGCAAAGGCGAAAGAAATAATCTGCGCCGCCATTTGCGCCAGACGCGACTGACAGAAAAAAGGCTTGAAAAAGTTTTCGCCATAGAATATAATTACATTATAATAAAGCTTTAAAAACGAAAGGGTGTTTTGATTTGGATATCGGTATTGATTTGGGCAGCAGCCGCACCAGGATCTTCATAGATAATAAAGGAAAGGTTCTTGACGAGGCGAGCGTTGCGGCGTACAACGTCGCGGAGAACAAGATCATAGCCGTCGGCGATGAGGCTTACGCTATGCTCGGCAAAACTCCCGACAGTATTCAGGCGGAATACCCGATCACGGACGGAGTGATCGCACAGTCGCTTTTGGTCGAGGATATGGTCAATATCCTGCTCAAGCACGTTTGCTCGAGCAAGATCGTTATGCCGAGGGTAGTCGCCGCGATCCCCGGGGATGTAACTGAGGTAGAGAAACGCGCCGTGGTCAACGCGATCAGCTCCTTCGGCGTGAGGAGAGTTTATCTGATCGAGAACACCAAGGTAGCCGCGATGGGCGCGGGCGCTGATATTATGGGTCCGCACGGAACGATGGTAGCGAATCTCGGCGCTGGTATCTCAAGCGTCGGAGTGCTCTCGCTGGGCGGTATCGCGGTGAGCAAGACCATCAAGGTCGGCGGCAACAGAATGGACGACGAGATCGTTAAATATATGAAGCGTGAATACTCGCTGATAATCGGCAACCCGATGGCTGAAAGGTGCAAGAATACTATCGGCTGTCTGATGAAGCCCGAGCAGGAGATCGCCTTCAGGGTCAAGGGACGCGACGCGCTCGGCGGTCTTCCGCGTTACGTAGACGTGACCGCGAGCGAGATAATGGACGTTATTATGGAGCCCGCGATGGAGATCGTAGCGGCTGTCAAGGATGTGCTTGAGCAGACGCCGCCCGAGCTGGTCGGCGACGTATACACCGACGGAATGCTGTTGACAGGCGGTCTGGCAAAGATCACGGGCTTCGCGCAGCTTATCGCGGACAACACCGACGTAAAGGTCACTGTCGCCGAAACCCCCGAGGACTGCGTGATACTCGGCTGCGGCGAAGCGATCAGATACATCTCCGAGGTGGAAAAAACCGCCAAGATCGACATCAACCCCCTGATGGCGGCATATTAAGGCGCGAAAACGGGGACAAAACCGCGAAAGCGGTCGGTTCCGCGCGCTTTTCACGAGCCGAGCGCCGACGTATAAAAAAGAAGCCTCTGACCTATAATAGGACAGAGGTGATTTTTTATGTTGTTTAACAATGAGCTGCCCGAGGGTTTCGAGCAGGCGCTGAGCAAGAATTTTTGCGCGATGAAGTACGTCAGCGAGCTTCCGCCGAGAAAGCAGAAGCGCGTGCTCCAAAAGGCAAAGGAGCTGAAAACTCAGGACGAAGTCAGGGATTATATTATTCAGCTCGCAGGGAGCCTGAGGATTTAGACTTCAAAACAAGAAGGAGCGCGGATGAAGCGATCGGCAGGATACCGAGCAGCACCCAGAGGCCTCCGATAAAGAAAAAGCCGAGACAGGCAAGAGACGCGCCGAGATGAAAATACAGCAAGGTAAAGCCGAACACCCTCGCCTTCGCGAGGGCCTTTCTGTCCTTGTCGATCGCGTAGCTGAGCAGAGAGGTCGTGAACTGGCGGTAATTATTTGATGAAAAAATCGTTGCGCTGACGTAGCCTTCGATCCTGTCGAACACCGTCCATTGATACGAGGCGGCGAAGAAGATCGGGTAAACGCGGACGAGCGGAGACACGCCGCTGGGAATAAAAACAAGCGCGATTATCGCCGCGAGGTCGATCCAAAGAGCAAGGCGCTCGCTCCTGAGCCTTGTGAATCTCGGCACAAGCACGGACAGCGACAGCCCGAGAAGGTACGCGAACGCTCCGAGCAGCCTGAGCAGAAGCGCCGTCGGCTCGCCCGCGAAGGCGTCGCGCACAACGCTGAGCAGGTTGACTGTCTGAGCGTTGCCGAATATTCCCGATAACTCCGTGACCGCGAAGCCGCCGAAGAAGCCGCCCACCGCTGCAACGGAATAATGAATATAATTGTCGTAATTTCTCTTCATTTCAAACACCGAAAGGTATTATACCGCCGAGAGCCGATTTTGTCAAAGCTTCGGGGCTGTCAAGATGACAGCCCCGTTTTTCAAAGCGGTATGATTTTGTTATTCCGATCCGTCGGGTGTATATTCCGATTCACCCTCTATGTACGCTTCCGATTCCTCCTCGTATTGCGGCTCGGTTTCCTCGGCAGGTTCGGAGTAAGCCTCCTCGGTCTCCCCCGTATCGACCGTTTCCGAGGTTTCCGTTGCTTCGGCGGTCTCGGTTTCCTCCGTAGTCGGAGGCTCGGTCGGCGGGTCTGTCTCGTACTGAGTTGTGCCGTCAACCATCGTCCTGAAGGTGCCCGTATCCTCGTCGCGGATAGAGTGATCTCCTGTCAGGCTGTACTCGGAGTTACAGATCTCCTCCTCGTCAACGATCTTGCCGTCGAGATAAAGCACGCGGTAGGTCGTTGTGCTGAAGCCTGTTTTCTTGTCGATATCGTGATTCTTGCTGTAAAGCTTTACGTTGTCGTAATAATCCTCCTGAACGCCGTAGATGTTGACGATCAGGGTCGAGCCGTCGACCGTGCATTCCATAAACATCTGGTAATCGGTGTTGTTGCGCAGTCTAAGGTCGAGGTTGGGGTAGTCGATCGTCGCGTCCTCGCCCGCGTAAGCGTAGGCTGACGCCCAGTAGTGGTTGTGGCGCTCGATTATTCCCATATTCGCGAACGCCGCCGCCTTGAAGATCGTGGTGCTCGCCTGGCAGATACCGCCGCCGTAGCCCTCCTCAAGCTTGCGGTCGTTGATAACGGTCGCTTTCTTGTATCCGTTTGAGGGGTCGTTGGAATCGCCCGTTTGCTCGTTGAACGACCATATAGCGCCCGGCTCGATCACGGAGCCGTTGCACGCCTTGAGCGCGACCGCCATATTGGTGGTGCCGTCCTCGGTGTTGTAGGATACCGAGGTCGCGGTCGAAAGACCGACGATTTTTTCTTTGAGGTCGTCAACGGTGATCTCGGGCTTGAGGGTCTTGACCTTGGCGTTGATATCACCGTTTTTCTCGCCCGATTTGATAAACGCGGAGATTTTGTGGGTCAGATCCGCCTGATCGAGCTGATAGCCGTTGCTTCCCTTCTTGTACTCAAAGCGTTCCTCCGCGAAGGGGTGAAACTTGGAAACCTTGGCGTTCTTAAAGCTCTTGTTGACCTCCTTGGAAAGCTCCTTGGAGACCTTCTTGACAGAAACCCTCTGAAGCTTCCAGTCGATCTTGAGATCGGGCATTTTCAACTCGCCCGTCGAGGGCTCCGTCTCGCCTTTTTTAGGCTCGTAGATACCCTGCTCCTTCTGGCTGTATATTTTCAGCTGAGCAAGCTGATCGTCATAGGAATACGTATATGTGAAATCCGTTTTGGTGTAGTTTTTCGTTTTATCTCTCGCGGAGACCTTGAGCTTAAAGTCGGGGACCGCGCTGATGAGGTTTGAGTCGATCTTCTCTTTAGCCTTCGTCATCGTAAGACCCGAAATATCGATTCCCGAAAGCTTTACTCCCTCGGAAAAATGAAACTCCTCGCGCTTTTTGTTCTCGCGGTAGATGTTGTAGCCGACCACGCAGGCGGTCGCCGCGATCGCCGCGACTATGACCACGCTCGCCGCGATTATCATAGCGCGCTTCGCCTTGGATTTCTCCTTCTGCGCGCGGTAGACGTTGCCCGCGCCGCGTTTGGCGGTTCTTTTGGCAGCTGTCCGCTTCTTCTCGGCTGTTTCGGTATTCGCTGTCTTCGGCTTTTTCGTCCTTTCCTTCTTCGGCTTGGGCGCCTCGGGCTTTTTTGCCCTTGCGGGCTTTGGCGAATGCGAAACGCTGACGAAATGAGAACGGCGCGTGCTCTGAGGCTTTCTGTCGGTCGTCTTTGCGACGCGGCGCGGCTTTTGGCGCGACGAAGAACGCGGACGTCTCTCGCGTGACGAGCCGTCCGAAAAACTGTCAAGATTATACTTGTCGTTATAGTAATTCTCCATTTGAAAGCCTCCTTTCCGTTTAAACGCTTATATAATATGATATACCTTTTCGACAAAAAAATAAAGTGGTAAAATAACTTTTTTTGAACTGTTTTTTAACAAAAATTATAAACAATTTGACTAAGCATATTGAAATTGATCATCAATTTGTTTATAATTAAATAAGCTTTGATTAATATGAATATCTATGCTATTCGCAAAGGAAAGGCTGAAGAATATGAAAATACTGGTATTTACCGCCTCGACGGGCGGCGGACACAAGCGCGCCGCCGCGGCAATAAAGGAATATATTGAAGCAAACTCACATAATGAGGTGAGAGTTACCGACGGTTTGGCGCTGACAGGCAAGGGCTACAACAAGCTTATCTGCGGAGGATATACCTTCCTCGCAAAAAAAGCGCCGAAGTTCTACGGCCGTATTTACAAGGGCTCGGACAAAAAGTCCACCCTCAACGACATCTGCAACGGCGCGAACAAATCCAAGGGCAAAAAGCTGCTCCCCGAGATCGAGGAGTACAAGCCCGACGCGATAATCTCCTGCCACGCGTTTACGACCACTATGCTCGGCGACCTGAAGGTAAAGGGAATGATCGACGTTCCCGTTTTCGCGCTGATCACCGATTTCGCCCCGCACTTCACTTATATCGCCGAGGGTATCGACCACTATATCGTGGCAAGCCCGAAGATGGTCGCGACCTTCAAGCAGAAATACAACATCAGTCCTTCAAGAGTTCACGCGTTCGGCATTCCGACCTTCGAGAAATTCGCGGCGACGCCCGACAAGGCGGAGCTCAGAGAGAGTCTGGGGCTTGATCCGAACCTCAAGACCATTCTCTTTATGGCAGGCAGCTTCGGAGTTTCCGAGGTGCTCAAGTTCTACACGGACATAGCCGACAAAACCGAAAACTGTCAGTTTGTCGTTATCACGGGCAACAACAAAAAGCTCTACGAAAAATTTGAAAAAACAGTCGACGCGCGCACCAAGCTTTTGATGTTTGTCGACAATGTTGAGGATTATATGCACTGCTCCGAGCTGATCATCACCAAGCCCGGCGGACTGACCGTGAGCGAAAGCATCCAGTGCGGACTTCCGATGGCGATTTACAGCGCATTCCCGGGTCAGGAGGCGGACAACGCGTCCTTCCTTGTTGAGAGCGGCGTAGCTATGATGCTGGGCAAGAATCCCGGTGAAACGGTCGGAGCGCTGATAAACTACGACGGCAAGCTTAAAGAAATGGCGGACAACTGCCGCAAGCTCTGCCGCGGCAGCTCTCCCAAGCAGATTATGGAGCTGATCGAGGAAACGGTCAAAAAATGAAAAAGCTCTGTGTAATTATTTCGATCATTATTGTCGCGGCGATCCTCGGCTCGTGCGCGCTGAGCGAGGGCGACAGCCTGTCGGCAAAAACGAAGCGCGACAGCTCCGCGACCTACGGCTTTAAAAAAACCGAGACCTCGTCGCCCGCCACCTACCCCGATTTCAAGTCAGCTGCGACGGATTTCGCGTTCAAGCTGCTCAGATCGTCCCAAAAGGACAACGAGGACGTTATCATTCCCGTCGCGGGACTTTTTGAGTCGCTCGCTATGCTCTGCAACGCCTCCTCGGGCGAAACGCAAAAGGAGCTGAAGAAGCTGATCGCCGAAAAATCCTCGCTCACCTCGGTCAACGAGGGAAGCGGCTACTTTGTCAGCAGGCTCGAGGCGGTCAAAGAAAAAAACGCTTACGTTAAGCTCGACAACAATATTTTCTTTGACAATAACACTCCCGTCAGCGGAGAGCTGCTGCAAAAGAACGTCAACTACCTGAACCAAGGTATGTTCAGGCTCGATTTCTCGGACAGCGCGTCGCTTGACAAGGCTGACGAATACGTCAAAAGCCGCAGCGGCGGCGAGGCGGATAAGCTGATCGGAAAGCTCTCGAAGGATATGACGCTTTCGGGCACAACGGTCATCTCCGACAGCTGGCTGGGCTGCTTTGAGGACAGCTCCGACAGCCTCGAGGGCGTTGAATACCTTATCAAAAACAAATTCTGCAAGGGCTTTATAAAGGATCTCAAAAACACTCCGTGCAAATTCGTCGCGCTTATGCCCGACGGGGATATCGGCGAAATGCTCGGAAAGCTGAACAGCGAGAGCTATTTCAAGCTGCTTGAATCAATGAATATTTTTAAGACCGCGAAGGTCAGGCTTGAGGGCTTTAAGCTTGAAGCAAGCCGCGACTTTTCCGACGACGTTAAAAAGGCGGGAGTAAGCGGTATATTTGACAACGGCGATTTCGCGGGGCTCACGTTCGGCAAAAAAGCCTCGGTCGGCGAGATCGACCAGTATTGCTCGGTAACTATCAACTCCGCGGGCGTCAACACCTCAAAAAAGGTGAAGGCGAAGTCCGAAAAGATCGAGGCGGAAACCGAGCTCAGCTTTGACAAGCCCTATGTTTTTTTGATCATCGACAACGAAAGTAACGTACCGATCGTCGCGGGGATCAAGGCTTAAACGATTATCAGTCGGAAAGGCAACGGGAAATTTATGAAAAAATTTCTTAAACCTAAATATATACTTAACGTAGCCGTGATCGGGCTTTGCGTGGGTATCGTTTTGTACTTTTTCTTCAGCAAAAACGGTCTGAGGGATCTGTTGCACTCCGATACCCCGATACTGTGGCAGTGGTTTATAGCCGCGCTGATCTCCGAGCTCGTGTTTATGGTGTTCGAGTCGTCCGTCATCTATGTTTTCATCAAGGACGACTGCCCCTCGTTCCGATTTATCGACGCGGTAAAGACCGCGCTGCTCGGGCTTTTCTGGTGCGCCGTAACTCCCAGCTCGACGGGCGGTCAGCCGATGCAGGTATATCTTCTCCACTCGATGAATATCGAGATCGGCTACGCCACCTCGCGCCTTACTCAGAAATTTATGCTGTATCAGGTCATACTTACGCTGATAAACATCGCCTCTGTCATCATCAACCTTGACTTTATCCTCGCGTCGCCGAACGTCAGAATGGTGCTTATGCTGCTCGCGCTCGGATTTATCACGCAGATCGGCGTAACCGTGCTTTTCCTTATATTCAGCTTCTCGGAAAAGCTGTCCCGAAAGCTCGTTATGCTCGTCACAAAGCTGCTGCACAAGATACGCATAATCAAGAACGTTGACGAGAAAATCGGCGGTATCGAAAAACAGCTCGAGGAGTTCCACACCTCGAACCGCGATATTTACAAGAAGCCAAAGCTTCTGACAAAGGCGTCGATACTGACCTTCTGCCAATTCATCGCGATGTTTATGGTGTCGTACTTTATCTACCGCGCGCTGGGCTTCAACACCGCCAGCCCTGCCCAGATAATGTCGTGTCAGGCATACGTTAACCTGATGAGCGGAATGATCCCGATCCCCGGAGCCTCGGGAGCCGCCGAGCTTGGCTTTACGGCATTTTTCAGCGTGTTTTTCCTGCACGGAACGCTCAAGAGCGCGGCGCTTATCTGGAGATTCATCAACTACTATCTTGTCGTTTTCGTGACCGCGCCTTTCGCGTATTTCTCGAAGGACAAAACCGACGAGGCGAAGGCTGACGAAGAAAAGATAAAAACCCAATAACCGAAAACGAGCCTGTCGATAATTCGACAGGCCCTTTTGTTAAGCGCGCTTTCCGCTTTATCCGTTATCACTGTTCAATCTCAAAACTACCGCCGTAATGTCGTCGTCGTGACTGTCGTTACGGCGTTTTATCGCCTCCTCGACCACCTCCTTGGCGAGGTCGCCGCACCGTTCGTCGGAGAAATTCTTTATCAGCCTTTCAAGCCATCTTTCGTCCTCCGAAAAAGCTCCGTCGGACAGCATTATCACAACATCTCCTCCCGATAAATTAACACTTTCCCTCGAAAAGCTGACGTCGCCCAGAATACCGACAGGCAGTGAGGGACGGCATTTCTTCAATATCCTCGACCCCTTTCTGATGTATGTATAGGGAGCTCCCGCCTTGCCGAGCGTCGCCCTTCCGCTGAACAGATCGAGTCTGAGAAGATCGACGGTGGACAGGCTTTCGTCCTCGCTCTTGACCATAAGCGCGGAATTAACGACCTTGAGCGCGCAGTCGTCCGAAAGCCCCGCCTTGATGAGCTTTGTGAGGATCGAAACGGTCATATTGCTGTCAACCGCGGCTCTGCCGCCCGTGCCCATTCCGTCGCTGATTATCGCGACGAACTCGCCGAAACCGCTTGTAAAACAGCCGACGCAGTCGCCGCACAGCTTGCCTCGGTCGCAAACGTGCTGATAGACACCGACCTCGACGTCGTAAACGGGTATCTCGCTGAGCACTATCCTCTTCTGCGTTCCGATCTCCGTGATAACGGGCGTGTCAAAGCAACGGCCGCAAAGGTCGGAAAGCTCCTTGGCGAGCGTGTTCTTTTTTATCGGCGTTCTTGTTCCCGCGAGCTGTATCTCAACCGACATTCTGCCGTTCTGATCGAGCATACAGCCGCATTCAACGGGATTCAGCCCTATGGAATGAAGGTGCTCGAGCGTTCTCGCGCTTGTGTCGGGGTCGTAGCTTTTGAAGCTCTCCACCTCGCCCGCAAGGTCGCTGAGAATATCGGACAGGCCAGAAAACTGCCCCGCCGTCACAGAGCGTATCTCGCTGACGCGCTGAGCCGCCTCGAGACCGCCGAGATAGTCGCGGTAGCCGCGGTTGACGCTGTCCGCGATCTCGGGCTGGCGGCAGCATTTCTTTGAGAAAAGATTTTCGACGTCGCTCTCGGTTATAAATCCCTGAGCCTTCAGCGGAGCGGAAAGCCGAGCGAAATCCTCCTTAGTCACGCTTTTCTGACGTTCCCAGCAGTAGACCTTCAGTCCGCAGCTTTTGCAAACGTCGTTCACCGCCGCCTCGTAAACCTCGGTGACGTTCGGCGCGTATAGCTTTTTGAGCTGACGGCTGACGCTCCCGACACAGTCTGTGACGTTCTTGAGCGCGTTCGCGGCAAAATCGAGCCGCATTACAAGCGAATTTCTGAGCGACCTCTCCCCCTTTGAGCTTTCTCTGGGGAGAAAAACGGGCGTGATGTAACGCTCAAGCTCACGAGGCAACACCATAAACGCCGCTCCGCCGATCACCGTCTCGATAAACAGCGGAAGCGCGGAGGAGCTTTCGCCTGAGGAAAGCAGCATGATCGCGTTGCAGATCACAAAGCCGATCGCCACGCCGAGCTTGCCCGTCACGGCAAAAAGTCCGCCGATCAGTCCGCCGAAGCTGTAACCCGCGCAGATGTAGGCGTAGCCCGCGGAGCTCATCCCGAACACAGATCCCGTCGCGACGCCCGCGAGCGCTCCGCCTGCCGTCGAACCGTAACGGGCGCAGAGCATTATCGCGATGACGGACAGTATCCTTCCCAGCGACACGCCCTCGATCTCGACGCTTCCGAGAGATAGCATAAGCACGCAGGCGGTCAGGGCGAGCGACGCGGTCTCCGACTGAGACAGCCCGCCTATCCGTCTGCCCGAGTTGACCAGAGCCATACTTCTGCTCATAAAATATGCCGCTCCCGCTGAGATCAGCGACTCGATAAGTACGGTCGAAAAATAGCCTATCGCGCTGGAGCCCGTGAACATCATCGCGACGCCCGAGGCAAAAACAGGCAAAAACGCCGCCGCGGGAGCGTAGAGCGCCGAACGGCTTATCGGCTTGATGTCCTCGACCGTCCACCGCACGACCGCGATCGCGATCGTCACCGCCACGTACCTGAACGGCTGAGACGGGTTAAGTATGATGTAGCCCACTGAGGCTCCCATAGCCGCCCAGATCAGTTTTTTTCTCGGCACAGCCGCGACGTAGCTTCCGCCGAACGGCGCGAGCGACGAGAATATCATTCCTCTGCACACCAAAATCCCGAGCAGAAAATGCACGCCTGCCTCTACTATGTCCCTCGCAAGCCTCGCGTTTTCGCTTTTGTACTGTCTCGCTGTTCTGATTGTGTTCATATTTATACTTCCTTTGTTGTTGGTAACACAATTATAGATTATCGCGGCGCAATCTTTTGTCACAAAGCGTGGGGACATTATGGAATGTTTTTTTGGAATACGCGGAAAAAGGCAGGAGAGTGTAGGATTTGGTTAAATCAAAAAGCCGCCGCGGCCGCGACGACTTTTTTCAGAATTTGTATCCGAATACTTCCAAATCGGTTTTGAAATTAATTACCTCTACTCCCTCGAATTCGAGCAGCTCCTTTTGACGGAAAATACCGCCGAAAACGAAGGCGGGAGCAAGGCTTCCGTCGCCCTTCACAACGCGGTGACAGGGTACGATCCCCTCATACGGATTCTTGTGAAGAGCGTTGCCTACGGCTCTGGCGAGCCCGCGGTTTCCGAGATATCGCGCTATTTCGCCGTAGGTGGCGACGTATCCCTCGGGAATCCTTTTGACCGCCTCATAGACGCTGAGCTCAAAGTCGGTCATCATTTCACCTTGAATACGGCGGTCGAATAGGGCGGAAGCTTGAGCTTTTTCCCGTCGAGAACGACGTGGGTCTTGCCCTTTTTCTCCGAGGCGACAAGGTCGGCGCGAAGCTCGACGTCATCCTTGAGCTCAACGGTCTTGCTCAGCTCGTCGGAGACGTTGTGGATGATAAGGAGCTTTTCGCCCTTATATTCAACGTAATAACCGCATATGCAGTCCTCGCCGAAGCTGTCAGTCTTTGTGATCGTGCCTCTCGCGATCGCGGGGTTCTGATTCTTGACCTTGATGACGCGCTTGTAGAAATTGAGTATGGATTTTTTATCCTTCTCCTGCTGCTTTACGCCGCCGTAAGACGCGTGATCCGCGTCCGCTCCCGCGCCGCTGACATAGATATTAGGCAGCTTGCTGCTGTCCCAGATCATCGGCTCGCGCTTGTACTGGTCGTCGGAGAGCGCGGCGTTCTGGGTCGTTCCGAGCTCCTCGCCGTAGTAGATGAACGAGTTGCCGGGCATAAGCATATAGAGCGCCGCCGCCATCTTGGTGCCGGGAGCCTCGCGCAGGCTGAGATAATTACCGCTTCTTATCTGGTCGTGATTCGAGAGGAAGAAGCAATTGATCGCGTTCGGGTTGTTCTCCTTTGTCCCTTCGATATAGGACTTGACCGAGGGCGCCAGATCGGAGGCGTTCGAGGTTATGACGGAGTTGACAAAGCCGCCCGCGGAGCCCGCGAAGCCGAACGCGAATAGGCTGTCGATACCCGAAGCGTACATCTCCTGTATCTCGGCGTTGCCCGTCCAATGCTCGCCGACCATATAGACGTCGTCCCTGATATCCTGAGCCATTTTGTAGTACCACTTCAAAAACTCAGTGCCGTCGGTATGGTCGTTGGTGTAGTACAGCGTAGCGTCAAGGCGGAAGCCGTCCACGTCGTGATCCTTGAGCCAGAACTCTGCGATCTTCTTGAAATAATCGCGCGTTTTCTGCTCGTTGAGGTTCCACTCGGGCATATGCTCGGAGAAATTGCTCTCGTAATAATAGCCCTTTCCGATCGCGGTGAAGCCCTGACCGGGGTTTTCGTCGTACTTTGCTATCTCAAAATAACCCGCGTCGTCTTTCAGGTTGCCGTTCAGCGCCTGCTCGCACGCGCTTTTGAACAGCGGATTCATACGCGAGCAATGGTTGAGAACCATATCGATCACAAGCTTGATCCCGCGCTTGTGACACTCACTGACAAGCTCGTCAAAATCGTCGAGCGTGCCGAAGGTAGAGTCGATATCAAAATAATTATCCACATCATATTTGTGGTAGGACGGCGAGGGCATGATCGGCGTGAGCCAGATTCCGTCGATACCGAGGTCGGTGTCCGTCTCGGGGTCGCCGTCGTTGAGGTAATCGAGCTTGTCGATGATACCGCGCAGATCGCCTGTTCCGTCGCCGTCGCTGTCGTTAAAGGCGGAGACGAATATTTCGTAGAAATTGCGGTATTTATCGGTCGATTTCTGAGTTTTTATTGAAGCCGTCGGGTCGGTGTATTCGGAGCCGCCTTGGCACGAGCACAGACACGACGCGATGATCGTCAAGGTTAATAGTAGCGCGAAAAGCTTTTTCATAGAGCACCTCTAAAGAAAAGGGGCGACCGAGGTCGCCCCTAATTGTTTTTGAATCGGGAATTAACCCTTTACGCCACCGGCTGTAACGCCGCCGACATAGTAATTCTGCATCTTGAGGAACAGGGCCGTTACAGGAACAGCAACGAGTACCGAGCCTGCAAGGAAACGCTTGAACCACTGGTTCTTATGGTCTACGTCAATCATTCTCTGAAGACCGATTGCAACCGTATAGTTGTTGACCTTATCGCCCGCGATGATCTTAGCGAGAATAAAGTCTGTCCAAGGTCCGATAAAGGATGTAAGTACGGTGTATACTACGATAGGCTTGGACATGGGAAGAATGATCTTCCAGAAGATCTGGTTACGTGTCGCGCCGTCGATGGTAGCAGCCTCGTCGAGAGCTCTCGGGATCGTATCGAAGAAGCCCTTCGAGATCTGATAGCCGAGACCCGCGCCTGAGGAGTAGCAGATGATCAACGACAGGATAGGTCCGTCAAAACCGGGAATACCGAAAATGCTCTGGAGGTCAAGGAGACCCATAGCCTTTAAGAGGTAGTAGATCGCGATCATGGTCATGAAGCCGGGGAACATTCCGAGGATCATACCGATGTTGATGAACTTTTTACGGCTCTTAAAGCGGAGACGGGAGAACGCATACGCTACCATGAGTACGCTGATTGTGGAAATTACACAGCTGAAGCACGCGATAACGAAGGTGTTGGCATACCATCTCGGGAAGTTAAGAGACGATGTTTCGGTAAAGAGCTTCGTGTAGTTGTCGAAGCCGTAGCTTGCGGGGATCAGCGACTGAGGAATAGCCTCGGGGTCAGCTGAGAAAGACTGCAAGATGAGGTAAACAAGGGGAGATACCCAAATAATACCGAGCACAGCCAGAATGATGTAGATTATAGTGTTTGCGAGGCCGCGTCTTAATTTATAACTTTTTATCATGAGAACGCCTCCTCATCCTTCGCGGACTTAGTCAGGTTGAAGGTGATAAGTGACAGAGTCGCGCAGACTATAAATACGAGAATACCTATCGCCGCGGCGAGCTTGTAGTCCTGTTTCTCGCCCATTGTAAGGTTGAACAGCCAGGTTACAAGGATATCGGTGTGACCCGCGTTGTACGCGTCGGGGTTCGACGGTCCGCCGCCTGATAACAGATAGATAACGTTGAAGTTGTTGATGTTGCCGATGAAGCTTGTGATGAGGTACGGGGTCGTAACGAAGAGCATATAAGGAAGTGTGATCTTCATAAAGCTCTTGACAGGACCCGCGCCGTCGATCGTTGCCGATTCGTAGAGGTCGGCGGGGATATTCATAAGAATACCCGAGGTGATAAGGATGGTATACGGGATACCTACCCAGATGTTAACGATAATTACCGTAATTCGAGCCGTCAACGGCGTACCGTTGAGGAACTTGATCGGCGTATGGTTGCCTGTGATCATTTCGATGAGCTGGTTGAGAGCACCGCCGTTCTCAGCGAGGATCTGAGCCATGAGAAGAAGGGATACGAACTGGGGAACAGCTACAACTACTACGAAGAGAGTTCTCCACAAAGCCTTGAGCTTGATGCCCTTCTTGTTGATCATAAGGGCAACGATCATACCGAGGATGTAGTTGGAGAAGGTAGCGAAGATCGCCCAGATTACAGTCCACTCAGCAAGGCTGAGGAAGGTGCGCGCCTTAACGTCGCCGCCGACGAAGTTAACGAGCTCGCCGAAGTTCTGAAGTCCTGCCCACTGGAACAGAGTTCCCGGCGGGAGGTGGGTCTTATCGTACGTTGTAAACGCGATAAGAATCATAAAGATAAGAGGCAGTACCGTGAAGCAGCCGATAAGCAGACACGGAAGCGACATAAGAGTAATGTGGAACTTCTCGTCGAAGAAGGATTTGATCTCCTGTCTGAAGCCGATGATCTTTTCGCCGTTCTTTTTAGCCTCATATACCTTGTACGCGCTCTTTGTGTTCGCGATATAGATCGCGAAGAATACAACCGTAAGGATGATTGTAAGAACGGAGTAAAGGAGGATAAGCATTGAGTTATCAACATAAACCGTCTCGGGGAAGCCGTCGGCGGTGAAGGTCTGTCTCATGGCCTCGTAGCCGAGAGAATGCGGATAGTTAACGACTTCGCCGTTGACTACGCCGTGACCCATTACGTTGATTTTGGAGATATATCCCCAACCGAAGTTGATCATAAAGAGTATGTAAGCAACTTCACTGCACAGGAATATAAGTCCCTTGATGATCTGGCCTCTCACCATATTTGAGACGCCGAAAACGAGATAAGATAATTTTGTGAAAATATCGCCCTTAACGAACCTTTTACCGTATCCGGCAAAACCCTTGCCTATTCCTACAAAGAAGCGTACAATCGCGTGGCCAAGGAATTTGAAGAACCTCGCGAGGTTTCCGGGCAGCTTCTTGAAGAAGTTCTTGAAGTTATAGCCGAATTTCTGGAAAGGATTTAGCTGCATATAATCAATATATCTCATCTAATCACTCTCCCTTTTTGATTAATTTAAATAATAATTTTTCGTTATCCTGTTCCCCTCGTTTTAAAAATTATTATTTAAGCTAAACAATTTTTAAAACTACATGATAACGTAGTTCCCTTTCGGGATAAGGGCAGCCCGAACGCTCGGGCCGCCCGTTTTGGTTTAGGATTTAATTAAGAGTTGATGTTCTTAATTGTCTTCTCGAGGAGACCCTTGAAATCATAGGAATCAGGATTGGTCTCGTCAGCGATAAGTGTGTTACCCATAGCCTTGAAGGGATCCCAGATGGAGCCTACGTTAGCCTGAGGAACGGAGAATTCGCTCTGTGCGAGAAGCGCGGAGATAGCTACGTCGTTCTTAACTGTGTCGGAATCAACAACAGCGTTGTTTGTCGGGCTCCAGCCGAGCTTCTCAGCTCTCTGCTTCTGGCACTCTTCGCTTGCGAGATAGTAAGCGAGGATCTGAGCAGTTCTCGGGAACTTGGAGTTAGCGTTAACGCCGACCATCTTGTAGCCGTACATGGAAACGACCTGTGTATCAGTGCCGTCGATGTTGATTGTGGGGAGCTTGGCAGCGCCGAAGTTCTTTTCGCCTAAAGCCTTCTTGATGCCCGAGGTATCCCAGTTACCGTCGATACCTGCGCCGACCTTTGTGGGTCTTGTGGCTGTGGAAGTGAAGCCTGAAGGAATAGCCGCGGTAGCGTCTGTCATAAATGTGCCCTTGTAGTCATGCATGAGCTTGGAGAATGCCTTTAATGAAGCGGCAACCTTAGCCTCGTCATAATCGTTGAAGAGCTGCTTGGAGCCGTCGAGACCCTCAAGGGAAAGTCCGCCTGTGAAAGCGAACATACAAGCATAGTAGCCGTTACCAACGTCCATGATGAACTTCTTGCCGTTCTTCTGGCAAGCCTTTAAGAGAGACTCGAAGGTCTTGGCGTCCTTGTCGGAGATAACTCTCTTGTCGTATACGAGGAAGTAGCCGTTACCGGTCTCCGGGAACGCATAGAGAGCGTCCTTGCCTGTTGTAGCGTTCTTAGCCATCGAGATCTCAACAGCAGCCTTGTTGTTGGTAGCCTCTACGTCAGCAGCATACTTGGCGTTAACGGGAGCGAGGATCTTGGCGTTTGTGAGGTTTGTGAACTGGTCGGAAGCGAAACCGAATACATCGGCGCCCGCCTTCGGGTCGTTCTGCATCATTGTAGCGGAGTCGGACTCGGACTGAACTACAACCTCGATCTTCTTAACCTTGCCGGCAAACTTATCCTTGAAAGCATTACACTGCTCTGTGAGGAGCGATGTGTACTCGTCGGGACCCCATACCTTTAAGGTAGCGTCCTTCTCGTCGCCGAAGTCGGCGTCGGATACGTTGGCGTCAAAGCCCTTGCCTGCGTTTTTAAATGTCTGGCCTTCGGAAGAACCTGAGCCGGAGTTTGTGGATGATGTTTCGCCGCCCTTGCTGTCGCCGCAGGAAGCAAATACAACAACCATCATCATTGCTGCCAGTAACAGCGCAACGATTCTTTTCATTGTGAATTCCCTCTTTCTGAAAAAAAATAAAATATAGTTTCTCGGCACTTTCAACAAGTGCCTAGTGCGGCACCGCACAATCGGGGACTGCGGCACCATATCACTACATAAATAATACCACATTTTAGCATAAAAATACAACTCCCTTTGTACTTTTTGTCTAAATATTCAATTTAGGCATATATTTTTGTGCACATCGACGTAAGAAAATCGCAATTTTGTTATTATGCACAAATGCGGCGTTCTCCATATGTTTAAAACGTACAAAGGGTCTTTGTGCAATTTAACTATTACAGTTTTGAAATTATGGGATTTTCTACCAAAAGACAAAATCTGCGAACCCGCTTTCAGGCAAAAATCAAGGCTCCTAAATAAGCGTTTGTGCAATTTTACTTAAGGCAAGCCACAAAGACGCTTGTTTCGGCTTGGCCGCGGCTTTGAAAAATACAACATCTTCTGTTTTCTCTTGAAATCTCCCTGTTATATTGTTATAATTATTTCATAATAATTAGAAGGTGATTCAATGAAATTATCGGAAATTTTGAAAAATATCGATCACACTGTCATCAGAGGCGACCTTGAGAGCGAGATCGTCGACATTATCTATGATTCCAGAAAGGTCGTAAAGGATTCGCTGTTCGTATGTCTCAAGGGCTACAACGCCGACGGTCACAAATACGCGCAGAGTGCCGTTGACAAGGGCGCCGCCGCGGTGCTCGTCAGCGACGACGTCGAGCTTGACGGCGACGCGGCGATCGTAAAAGTCGCGGACACGAGAGAGGCTCTCGCTCATATCAGCGCCGAATTCTTCCGTAATCCCGCAAAGGAGCTGACCACCATAGCTATCACGGGCACAAAGGGCAAGACCACGACCGTGGCGATGATCAAGAGCATTCTGGAGACAGCGGGGATAAAGACGGGCACGATCGGCACGCTGGGCGTTATCATCGGCGACAGGCTGATCAAGACCGACAACACCACTCCCGAGAGCTACGAGGTCCAGAAGGCCACACGCGAGATGGCGGACAGCGGCTGTAAGGCGATGATCATTGAGGCGTCGTCGATAGGACTGAAATGGCACCGCGTCGACGCGATCGACTTTGACTACGGTATCTTCACCAATTTCTCGCACGACCACATCGGCGGAGCCGAGCACAAGGATATGGACGAGTACCTTGAATGCAAGGCAATGCTGTTCAAAAAATGTAAAAAAGGTATTATCAACCGTGACGACGAAAAATGGCGCGAAATCACAAAAGACGCGACCTGTGAGCTTGAGACCTTCGGCTTTGACCCGCAGAGCGACCTGAGAGCCTCTAACGACGAGCTGCTCTCGAAGCCTGGATTCCTCGGAGTTCGCTTTGATCTCAGCGGAAAACGCGAATTTACCGCCGACGTCGCGATCCCCGGGCATTTCAGCGTTTATAACGCGCTCGCCGCCGCCGCTGTGTGCGCCGATATGGGGATCAGCGACGAGGACATCAAAAAGGGCTTGAGCTCCGTCGCCGTAAAGGGCAGGGTCGAGATCGTCCCCGTTCCCGGCAACTACACTCTGCTGATCGACTACGCTCACAACGCGCTCTCAATGGAGAATGTGCTCACAACGTTGAGACAATACAAGCCCAACCGTCTGATCACGCTGTTCGGAGCGGGCGGAAACCGTCCCAAGGTTCGCCGCTACGAGATGGGCGAAACGAGCGGAAGGCTCTCCGACCTCAGTGTTATCACCGAGGACAACAGCCGCTTTGAGGACGTCAACGACATTATCGAGGACATCAAGGTAGGGCTCGCGAAAACCGACGGCAAATACGTTGTCGTTCCCAACCGCAAGGACGCGATCAGATACTGCATCGAAAACGCCGAGGACGGCGACATCATTGTTCTCGCGGGCAAGGGTCACGAGGATTATCAGGAGATCAAAGGCGTTAAGTACCATATGGACGAGAGAGAGCTCATCAGGGAGATACTTGACGAGGGCTGATCGGATACGCAAAGCTCGCCGATACAGGCATAATACATAAAAACTCGGCTTCCTTTCGGGAGCCGAGCTTTTTATTACATCAATTATTTATCCTGTGTAGTCCTTCCAGCTTTTGTCTTCGTAGATCTTGTTGTAGCCCTCGATCTGGAGGTTGGCTGTCTGGGTACGCCAGTCGCCGCCCGTGAAGATGACCCAAGTGGCTCCTTCGGGAACCTCGATCGAGAAGGTGTTGCCGCTTACGAGCGTCATGGGAAGTCCGGGCCAATCCATCATATTCTTGTTGGTATCGGACCAGAAATACGCGAAGAGCGGGTTCCAGTTGTTCTCGTTCTTGTAGTAGAGAAGATTCTTCTGCGGCGTTGTGGGATTTGTGGGCGTTGTGGGATCGGTGGGATTTGTCGGGTCGCTTACGCTCGTCGGATTTGTCGGGCTTGTCGGCGATGTGGGAGCTGTGTAGGTGTCGCCCGTTTTGCCCTTTTGGCTCAATATCTTAGCGAGATAGCACTGGATCGCGTTAGCGTCGCCGATAGCCACGCCTGATTTGTCGTCAACGTCCGCGAGGAGCTTGCCGAGCTCGGTGAAGTTGATCGAATAACGCGCGAGGTGCATCTGGATCCATGTAACGTCGTTGATGTCGACCGAGCCGCTGCAATCCGCGTCGCCGTAGGTGTAGGTCTCGCCGACAGGCACTGACGGAGAAGTCGGGTTCGTTGCCTGTGTCTCGACCTGATAAGCGCTCCATGTCGTACCGCTGAAGAGCTGGTTTGTGCCGAGGATCTTCAGGTCGCCCGTCTTGTTAGCCTTGTTGTCGCTGAAGAGGCACATATCGTACATCTTCGGGAAGGACGCCGTATAAATATTGTCCTTGTATTTGGTCATCGGAGTTCCCGGCCAGGGAGCAAGCTCCTTTTTGTCGCTGTCTCTCCAAACATATACGCAGGGAAGCGCGAAGTTCTTGGAGGAGTTGTCAAAGAAGATAACCGTCGTCTCGGAGGGGTCGGGCTCTGTGGGCTTTTGGGGCTGCTGACCCGTGTAGGGCTCCCATTTGTTGCCTGCCATAAGAACCATATTTGCCTCGCCGATCTCAAGTCCCGGAGCGTTCGCGCCCGAGGGGTACTTGTTCGCGTCGCCGCCGCCGTTGAAGATAACTCGACCGTTTGTGAGCTCATCCTCGACCTCGTAGGTGTAAAGTCCGAGGGACGAATCGTAGGTCATCGGTTTTCCGGGCCAGTCGTGGTTTTTGACGACCTGACCCGTGCTCTCGTCATAGACATACGCGTTTACGGTCGTCCATCTGTAATCGGTGTTGTCAAAATATATGGTGACGACCGCGTCGGGGTCTTTTTTCTTGAAGGAATAGGATTTTTCAAGGGTATCGTCGCCGTTTGACGCCCTCATCGTTACCTCGAACACCGTACCGACATCAATTCCTTCACCGATGGTGAACGTCTGTCCGTCGACAACTCTGAACTCAGAGCTGCCGTTGACGCTGACCATAGCGTAGTCGGCGCCGCGCAGTGAAACGGTAACCGTCTCGCTGTCATAGAAGGAGTACGCGCCCTTGAGGCTCATTCTGATGGAGGACTGAGGTCCTTCGATAAGGATAGTTCCCGCGGGCCCCGAATTAAAGCTCGCCTTGCCGCCCGTAACCTTGGCGGTGGTTCCGTCGTACGCGTTTGTGAGGGTCGTGTTGTTGCCCCACATCGACGAAACGGGAACGTTGATCGTCGTGTTAGCGGGAGCGCCGATCACGGCGATGATACCGTCGCTCATTTCGCCGTTGTCGTAGCTTCTCGAGAAGATGTAGCCCGTGTCGGCGGAATACGCGGCGATCTGCTGGTGGTCGCCCGCGCCGACGGCTATGTGATTTTTCCTGAACTGTCCGACCTTCTGCCAGTGCGCGAGGATAGACGCGTCCGCGGAATTCCAGTTCATATCGCAGCGCAGCGAGTGTCCGCTGCCGCCGTGACCGTCAAAGCTCATTCCCGCGACGGTTGGACGGTTTGTCTCGTCGCCGTAGAAAAGCTGTATCCCGCCGGGCATAAGCTGGAACGCCGAGCCCTGATACATCAGGTCGCCTCTGGCGAGGTTGGAGTCGTGAGAGGAGATATAGGTAAGAGCGTTGAAGCCCTCCTGATTGTTGATCGTGTCGGCATATCTCTGATAAGTACCGTTGATGCTGCTGATACCCGGAACGCCCGAGCCCGAGAAATCGAAGTTGATCATCGAGTCGAAGCCGCCCTCGGTGTAATAGGAGTCATAGCCGAGCTTGTGATCCCAGTGCTCGCCTGTCATCCAGAAATCGTCCGTCCAGTCGGCGCCTGCCTTGGATGGGTTGTTCTGTCTCCACTGCTTCAAAGCGGAAACGCAGGAGGTCTTGAGCTTCTTCCACGAGGCTTTCTCAACGTGCTTTGCCGTGTCACAACGGAAGCCGTCTACGCCGTAGGTGGAAACCCACTCGGAGAGCCACTTAACGATATAGTTGGAAACGGTGTCTGAGGAACCGTATTTGCCGACCTTCTGGCTGTAAGTTCCCTCCTTCTGCCATTTTGTCTGAAGAATGGGAGGAATGCTTACGCTGGCAGTCGACTCGGTCTTGAAATCGGGAAGACCCGAAAGACACTGCATTTCGTCGCTGCCCGAGCCCTCGGTGTAACCGGGGAGACCCGAACGAACCCAGTCGCCGCCCCACCAGCGTCCCCAGTCAGCCGCGGTTTCCTTGTAGTTGACGGTGGAGTGGAGGTCGTTTACGCCTGTGATCTTGTAGAGATAACCCTGCGCCGCGGATTTGTCCTTAAAGGTACCGAAATTGTACTCGAACATATCCTTGAGGGTGTTGTAGCCCGCGTGGTTCATAACGATATCCATAATGATACGGATCCCGTGCTGATGGGCTGTGTCTACCATTGTCTGGAACTCCTGCTTTGTGCCGAAGTTGGCGTCGGTCTCGGTATAGTCGAGAACATAGTAGCCGTGGTAGGAATAGTGGGAGAAGTCGTTGCTTCCGCCCGGGGTAACGTAGCCGTGGATCTGCTCATAAGGAGCGGAGATCCAGATCGCGTTGGTACCGAGCTTGTCAAAATAGCCCTCGTTGATTTTCTTGGTGATACCCGCGAAGTCGCCGCCGTGGAAGGTGCCCGGGTTGGACTCCCAGCCCGAAATCGGGCTTCCGTTAGCGTCGAGCGCGCGGCCGTAGGAATGGTCGTTGGAGGTGTTTCCGTTATAGAAACGGTCTGTCAGCAGGAAATACACCGAGGCGTTATCCCACGAAAAGTCGTCCGCCTTTTGGAGCGGAGTTTTCTGGTTGTAGCCTGTGCTTTCGGGCGAATCCGCGGCGCTTGCGGGCAAGGCGCAGACCGCCGCCGTCGCCATAAGCGCGACGCACAGCAACAACGAGATGATTTTCTTCATTTCAAAACTTCCTTTCTTTACGCGACTGCGTTCATAAAACTACCTGTAAATACGTAGATTTACCATTATATTTATTATATAAAATTGTTCACCTTTTTGCAATAGGTTTTTTGAACAAAACCAAAGGAGTTTACTCTGACAGAACGCCGCGCGCAAAGGCATCGGGCAACTGACCGCTGACTGATGTTTTTTTATCATACAAAGCACGGCTTGTATATCACCTCTAACGGTGAAATCGGGCGTCAAAAATCAAAACCCGAATTTGTGTAATACACACAGATTCGGGTCGCTTTCACGTTATTGAGAAGAAATTGCCTCGGCTTACGGGCAGACAAAGCCCACATTCGCTTTTCGCCGCTCGGGTTGATGAGCTCGCCGATGGCGTATTTATGGGAGCCGAGCTTGTAGAACTGGGTCATTGTAAGCTTGCCGTAGGTGCCGCTTGCTATGAACGCTCCCTCGTCATAGGTTCCTTTGAGCTCAAAATCGGAACCGTTGCTGTCCTCGTATTCGCCGTCGACAGCCGTCTGATACGGCTTGCCCGACACGGTGACGGAGCTGTCGTCCGCCTCAACGTCCATTGTGCCGATCTCCGAGACGTCGCTCGAGCCGTAATACTGAACGATGTACTTCCACGTACCGCTCACATCGGCGCTGTCGGTGAGCAGCTGAGCGCCTGTCGGTGCAGAGGTGGTATTGACAAACCAGTCGAAATCCTCGGGAGAGGGATCCTCAACGGTGAATTCGATCTCTGGCTCCTCCTCGCTCTCCTCCTCGGTTTCCTTTTCGGTTTTCTCCTCGGTAGTTTCCTCTGTCGTTTCCTCGGTCTTATCCACGGTCGTTTCCTCTGCGGAGGTCGCCTGAGTCGCAGGCTCGGCGGTGTTCTCCGACTTGGGCTTCAGAAATCCGGGATAAACGAACAGTGCCACAACAGTTCCCGCGATGAGCACGACCGCTATGATAATGATCGCGATAAGCGCGCCGTGACCCTTTTTGGCAGGCTTAACGGCAGGCTGAGCCTGCGCGGCAGCGTACTGCTCAGGCTGCGGCTGAGTGTATTGAACGGGCTGAGCGGCGGGCTTTTGAGAAGTCGGGATCCTTTCTCCGCACTTATCACAAAAGACGTCGCCCTCCGTGAGATTGTTTCCGCATTTGGGACAGAATTTTGCCATAATAATCTCTCCAATATAATAAAAACTCAACAAAATACTTTTGCTAATATTGTAAATTCTAACAAAAATCCGTTTGGCTTTCAACTGCTAAAGCGATAAAATATGTGACAATAACCGACAGAAACATAAACGCTCCGCCGAAGCGGAGCGCGAATAGATCAGTTGAACTTTTTTTCGTGCCAGAGCAGGAACGCGTAAATCGCGTAGACGCGGTTCCACAGAAGCGCCTCGCCGCCGACAAAGCGGCTCCAGAGGTCGCTGATAACGTCGGGGTCAAAGAATTTTTTGGAGGTGTCCGAGAAAAGAGCTTCCTTAACGGCGCCGTTGTACCTGTCGTCCGCAAGCCACGCGCGAACGGGTACGGGGAAGCCGACCTTCTTGCGGAAGGCGACCTCGTCGGGAAGCAGAGAGCTTGCCGCCTTGCGGAAAACATACTTGTTCTGATCGTTCATAAACTTGTACTCCTCGGGGATCCTCGAGGCGACATTGAACAGACGAACGTCGCTGAACGGAGTGTGAAGCTCCACGCCGCAGGCGGTGGAGGTGCGGTCGGTGTTGAGATAGATGTCGCCCTCAAGCCACAGCGAAATATCGACGGTGAGCTTTTGGTCGAGCTCGTCGTCGCCCTCAACAGCTTTCCACAGCTCGGCAACGGGATCCTCAAACCTGACGTTCTCGTCATAATCGAGCATAAGCTCCTTTACAACGGGCTCGGACATAATGTGTGAGCAGGTGAGGTAAGTCCAGTCGGAGGGGATATGACGCTTGTGGGCGTTGTAGCCGCCGAAGAACTCGTCGATACCCTCGCCCGAATAAACGACCTCGGCGTGCTCGCGGACCGCCTTGCAGCCGATCGAGAAAGCGACGGCGGAGGCGTCGCCGAGAGGCTGACCCATTTTGTCGATAACCTCGGGGAGTCTGTCAAAATACTCCTCGGGAGTGATGATTTTTACGTTAAAGCCCTTGCCGAGTATCTCGGCTGTCTGACGCGCCAGACCCGACTCGTCAAAGCCTTCCTCGCCGTAGCCGACGGTATTAGCCGCAACGGCGTCGCCTGCCGCGAGCAGATAGGACGAATCGACGCCGCCCGAAAGGAAGCTTTCCTTGTAGGGGATCTTGTCGTCGCCGCGCTCCTCTTCAAAGATTTGAGTTACGACGTCGCGGATCTCCTCGGCGAACTCATCGACCGATTTCGACCTGTCGGGAGTAAATTTGGGCATAAAGTAACGGTTGACTTCAAGGCTTTCGCCGTCCCATACGGCGTAGTGACCGGGCATAAGCTTGAAAACGTCCTCGTAGAAGGTTTCTTTTCCGATGGGATAGCCGTAGAAAAGATACTGCTGGAGCATACGCTTGTTGAGGCGCTTGACAAAGCGCGGGTCGGACACGACGGCGTCGATATCGCCCGAGCAAAGCAGCTCGCCTGCGACGATCGTGTAGAACATCTGCTTTTGACCGACCTGATCTCGGAACAAATAAAGCTTGCCGTCCGCCTCGTTATAAAGCGCAAAGGCGAACGCGCCGCAAAGCTTGTTCGCGATATCAAGGCCCCACTCGGCAAAGGCATTTTTGAGGATCGCCTCTTCCCTTTCCGCGCGGCCGAGAGTCGGATCGATACCCAGCTTTTCGCAGAGCGACTTATAATTGCGGATATATCCGCTGAAATAACGTACCTGTACTGTATCTGAAGTGGTTTTCATAGCTTTTACCTCCGTTTTTCTCCGTAAATTATAGCATTTCAAGGTTGGATAGTCAATATTCGCGGCGTTATGACAAGGAAAAAACGCCCCGTTTTACCGAGGCGTTCAGACTGTAATCGAGTAGGGTGAAATTTCTCCGCCCTCTCACACCACCGTACGTGCCGTTCGGCATACGGCGGTTCAATTCAATTTCAAAGTATGCTGTCTAAGATAGTATTCTAACGGACTGACCAAGCCTCGCTTGGTCAGTTTCTCTTTAGAAATTGCTTTCTTAATCTGTGGTAAGCGTACTGCCTTCATATATCCTTTGATATGAGATTGCTCGTGCGCTATCCACGGTTTGACACCGAGTTTCTTTAATCCCCATTCGCGCTTCTTCGGCACTTTCCACTGTTTCCAAATAATCACCCTCATTTGTACCATAAGGTGTTTATCAATTCGGGTTATGGCAGATATCATATCTCCAAGTGCAAAATAGTTAATCCAGCCTCTAACTACTGCGTTTAGTTTTCCTAATCGGTAGGTAAGGCTGACACTCCAACTTCTTTTGCAAAGCTTCTTAATCGTTCTCTTAAACTTTGAAACTGAATCTTGGTGCGGTCTTGTTCTCCAGCCCTCTTTGGATTTCCAGAACCCAAAACCTAAGTATTTAAGTTTCATTGGTCTGGTAATCTGCGTCTTGGTCGCATTTACCTTTAAGCCGAGTTTTCTTTCGATCCAGCTTGTTATCGAATACATTACCCTCTTTGCCGAGGCTTCACTTTTTACGACAATAACACAGTCATCTGCGTATCTTGTAAATCTAAGCTCTCGTTTTTCAAGCTCTTTGTCAAGCTCATTGAGCATAATGTTACTCAATAACGGTGATAGGTTTCCGCCCTGTGGGGTACCGACTTTCGTTGATTCGTATTTACCGCGCACCATTACTCCCGCTTTCAGATTCTTCCTGATTAAGGATTCTGTATCTCCGTCGTGAATAACGCGTCCGACATAGCTCATCAACTTATCCTGCGGTACGTTGTCGAAGAACTTTTCAAGGTCAATATCCACTATCCAAGTATAGTCCTCATTGAAATATTCGAGTAGCTTTCGTATTGCCTGCTCACAGCTTCTGTTCGGTCTGAAGCCATAGCTGTGGTCGCTGAATAGCTGCTCAAATATCGGGCTTAACACCTGTGTAATTGCCTGTTCAATTGTTCTGTCGACAACTGTGGGGATTCCGAGCTTTCGTACTCCGCCGTTTGGTTTGGGGATTTCCACCCTCAGCACCGGCTGCGGTCTGTAACGTCTCTCTCGGATTTGCTGCTTGATATCCTCCCAGTTCTGAGCCATATAGTCATCTAGCTCTTGGACTGTCACTTCATCAACACCGCCTGCTCCTTTGTTAGCGTATACACGCTTCTTTGCAAGTCTGATGTTTTCGTCGCTGAGTATCTTTTCAAGCATTTCTGACATACTTCCGTCTCTCTCCTTTCCGCTTCTCCGCATATCTTCTACGTTGCGTGGGTTACCTTCATATACGTTTCAGGAATACCACTTGTCAAAGTTAATGCAAAGAACATACATTATGATTGACGTCTTAAATTGTTCAGTCCTTCCCGAAATTTCCTTCGGTACTATGACCTCTGCTGACTTCTCACAGTTCGTTGTTACTATGCCTTGTTTCCGATAATGCTTACTCCTCGGCACCTGTGAGACCTCACGGGATAAACCAATACTCTTTCCTCGTCTACCTGCCTGATTTACACATTAAGGTTACGGTTACCTTTTGGGCTTCAATGTCTATTGTCATCTTACCCGCTTAATGCGCCTTCGTATCAGATTTCTGTTCGTCAGGCTACGATTTCGCTATCCCTTCTTCTCGCCTGAACCTCACGATTCAAACCTTGGGAGTCGCTTTTGAGTTCGTCGGTAACTACGCCTCGGTGGACTTTCACCACAGAGCATTGATATGCCCGTCATACAACAAAAAACTCCGAGCTAACGCTCGGAGCTTTGCTGTTTTATATCACTCGTCTCTGTGGTCAAAAACTCTCTTTGTCTTTTTCTCGGAGCGCGGAAGCGTACCCACGGGAACGACCGTGACCTTTGGAGTAACGCCGATCTTTGACTTGAAGGCAGACTGAATAAGCGCGCCCGTCCTGTCAAAGCTTACGCGTCCCTCCGCCTCGACCGTCAAAAGAATGACGTCGCGGTTTTTCTCCTCGTCGTGCGCGATATCGATCTTGTACTCGCTCGAAACGCCGTCCACGGTGCCGAGAAGCTCCTCGACCTGACTGGGGAACATATTGACGCCGTGAACCTTGAACATATCGTCGCTTCTGCCCTTGATAACGTCAAGTCTGGGATAGCGGCTGCCGCAGGGACATTCGCCGGGAATGATCCTGGACAGATCGTGAGTGCGGAATCTGAGCAGAGGAGCGCCCTCCTTGACAAGCGTGGTGATGACGATCTCGCCTTCCTCTCCGTCCTCAACGTTCTTGCCTGTTACGGGGTCGATGATCTCGATGTAGAGGTAGTCGTCCCAGTAGTGCATACCCTTCTGATCCTTGCAGTTCACGCCGATACCCGGGCCGTAGATCTCCGTAAGTCCGTAAATATCATACAGCTCGATACCTAGCTCGTTCGCGATATACTCACGCTTTTTGTCGCTCCATCTCTCCGAGCCGATAACGCCCTTTTTGAGACAGATCTTATCCTTGAGCCCGCGGCCGTTGATCTCCTCCGCGAGAAGCAGAGCGTAGCTGGAGGTGGCGCAGATGACGGTGGATTTGAGGTCCTGCATCATCTGAAGCTGTTTTTCCGTATTTCCTGGGCCCATCGGGATCGCCATTGCTCCGAGCTTTTCGCAGCCTGCCTGAAAGCCGATACCCGCGGTCCACAGTCCGTAACCTGGGGTGATCTGGATTCGGTCGTCCTTTGTAATGCCCGCGGTCTCGTAACATCTCGCGAACATAGTCGCCCAGTCGTCCACGTCCTTGGCGGTGTACGGGATGATAACGGGTTTTCCCGTGGTTCCCGAGGAGGAATGGATACGGACGATCTCGCTGTCGGGAACCGCCTGTATCCCAAGAGGATAGGCGTTTCTCAGCTCCGCCTTGTCAACAAAAGGCAGCTTCTGAAAATCCTCGACGGTTTTGACCTCGGTGATCCCCAGTTCTCTGTACATCTTTCCGAAGTAATTGTCGGATCCGATGATTGCCTGTAAGCGTTCGTTAACGAGCGCAAGTTGTTTTTCACTTATTTGCATTTTCATTTTCTCCTATCTTCAAAGCCTTGTTATAGCCTGCCTCAAACGCGGCCAAATTCATTTGTGTAAATCTTTCGGGAACGATCCTGATGATCTCGTTACGGAGAGTTTCTTTGTCAAGCCCGAGCTTTCCCGTTCCCGCCGCCGTTCCGAGCACCGCGACGTTGAAAAATTTGGACGAACCGAACGGCGCGCACAGCTCGACGGAATCGACCGCGAGGCAGTCGCACTTTGATTTCAGAAATTCGATCTCGGCTTTTCCGTCGTAATCGGCTCCGCCCGACAGCGAGGTCGGCTTGACGGGCACGGTGTTTACGATCAGAAAACCGTCTTTTTTGAGATATCTCAGATTTCGTACCGCTTCGGACGGCTCAAAGGCGATCAGAAGATCGGCTCCGCCTATCGGTATCAGGGGCGAAAACGCGCTTTCGCCTATCCTGACGTGGCTTGTTACGGGGCCGCCTCTCTGAGCCATTCCGATCGTCTCGGCGGAATGAACCGCGTTGCCCTCGTTCATCGCCGCCGAGGCGATTATCCTTGAGGCGAGGACGGTGCCCTGACCGCCGACGCCGCATATCATAATATCCTTATTCATTTTGAAACGCCTCCTATCGCGCCGACGGGACAGAGCTTTGAGCACAGTCCGCAGCCCGTGCAAAGATTTTCGTCGATAATCGCCTTGCCGTCGCTGACCGAAAGCGCGGGACAGCCGATTCCCTTGATACAGCGCATACAGCCGACGCACCTTTCGCTGTCCACTCTCATTTTTTTGTTTGACCTTTCAAGCGCGATACAGGGGGATTTGAAAATGATCGCCTTGACGCCCTTTAGCCCGGCGCACTCTCTGACCGCCGCGACCGACGCGTCAAGATCGAGCGGATCCACGGTAACGACCTTTTTGACGCCGACGGCTAGCAGTATTTTTTCTATGCTGATCCTCTCAACAGGGGTCGCCATAAGATTTTTGCCCGTTCCCGGGTGAGGCTGATGACCCGTCATAGCGGTGGTGGAGTTGTCAAGAACACAGACGATCATATCGGCGTCGTTATACACGGCGTTGACAACGCCCGTGATACCCGACGCGAAGAATGTTGAATCTCCCGTAAAGGAAAACGCGACCGCATCCTTGTCGATATGATTGAAGCCCTGAGCCATTGTGATTCCTGCGCCCATACACAGACATGTGTCCACCATATCGAGCGGCATGGCGTTGCCGAGAGTGTAACAGCCGATATCGCCGCAGAAATACGCTTTTTTGCCCTTCATCGCCGTTTTGACGGCATAGAAGGAAGCGCGATGCGGACAACCCGCGCAAAGCACGGGCGGTCTCGCGGGAGGCTGCGGAGCGCCGTCGGCGCTTACGCCGCTGTCGGACGCGCCAAGCCCGAGAAACGCGCTTATTATACGGCGTGCGCTGTCGGAGTCGTTTTCTCCGCTTGAGGGCACGTCGCCCGTCAGCTTGCCGCGAACCTCAATGTTCAGGCGGTGCCTGCCGATAAGCTTCAAAAGGCTCTCCTCGATATACGGGCTGAGCTCCTCAAAGCAAAGGACCTCGGTTACACCCTCAAGCGCCCTCAGAAGAAAGCTTTCGGGCAGAGGATAGGGCGTGCCTACCCTGATAAGCCTGACGTCGGGATGATCCTTTAAAAACTCCTTGGCGTAGGCATAGCTCACGCCTGTGGCGACAACGGCCTTCCGAGAGCTGCCCGTCACCGTGTTGAAGCGATATGAGGAAAACTCCTCGCCGATCTCTATATTCCTTTTTTCTATCTTCGCGTGGTTGACAAAGGACAACCGCGGAAAGATGACCCATTTTTTTGAATCCTTGACAAAGCCCTCGCAATCCGCCGCCTTGAAGAAATCGGGAGCTTCGATCGAAGCGTAGGCGTGATCGACCCTTGTAGTCGGGCGGAGTATCACGGGCGTTTGATATTTTTCGGAACACTCAAAGGCGTCCTGCACCATCTCGAACGCCTCCTCTGGAGAGGAAGGATCAAAAACAGGGATCCTCGCAAATTCGGCAAAGCGTCTGGTGTCCTGCTCAGTCTGGGACGAGATGGGACCCGGATCGTCTGCCGATACCACGACCATTCCGCCCTTTACGCCCACATAGGCAAGGCTCATCAGCGGATCGGATGCGACGTTAAGACCGACCTGCTTCATAGTCACCATAGCTCTGGCTCCGCAGTACGCCGCGGCGGCGGCTACCTCCATCGCGGCCTTTTCGTTTACCGACCACTCAAGATAAACGCCCTCGCGCGGATACTTTGCGACCGTTTCGATTATCTCCGACGAAGGCGTCCCGGGATAGCCCGAAACGAGCTTGACTCCCGCCGACAAAGCTCCGAGCGCGATGGCTCCGTTGCCCATTACATATTTTTTACTCATTTTATCATCCTCTTGCGCGGAGAGCGGCGCCCTCCGTTAATCTTTTCTATAATACCATAAATCGGCGAACATTTCCACCCTGTAAAGAAAAAAGTAAACCACCGATTTGTAATATGCCATAATAAAACATCGAAGGTTTTGTTAATTATCACTAATCGGGAGCGCTTGACTCTTCCCCGAAAAAGTGATTCCCGCGAACGCCTATACCGCGCCGCGGGAATAATATTAACGAACCCGATCACAGGGTGACCAGCAGATGCTCCTCGTTGATGTCGTAATAAAGCGTACAGCCGTCTGTTTTGTAGATGCGCACGATGCCCGAGAGCGCCCTTCCGCCTTCAAAATCGGCGCATATGTCCTCAAAGCGCTCGAGCCTTTCTGGCGCGAAGCTCAGCGTTTTGCCGTTGTTAAACATCGCGGTGTACAGTATCTCCGCCTCGACAAGATCCTGGAAGATGTGGCTTCCGTAAGAGAGCTCGGGATTGTAGCCTGCCTTGGTCTCCTCCATCTCACAGATAACGTCAAAACCGCTGATATCAGAGAACGCAGTCGGAACGCCGAGCTCGTGCGATGAGGTTCCGATCCGCCCAGGAGACATCAGCATAAGGCGCTTTTCGCTGTCGCGGAAATGCCAGTTGATCTCGCCAATCAGCTTCGCGACGTTGATTTTCTCGACATAAGGCATATTGTAATAGCCGACGGGGTCTACATATACGATATAGTCGAGCTTTTCGACCCTTGAGAGTCCCATCGAGGCGCCCTTGCTCTCGAGTATGATTTTTTCCGATGAGACGTCGTTTGGGATTGTGACCGAGGCTTTTCCCGTAACGATCTGGAGAGGTCTGCACTGGAGCAGGTCGATCGTGTATTCGCCGTTATCGGAAATGTTGATAGTAAACTCGGTATCGACGGGATATTGGTACTCGTTCTGGATACATGCGAGCATACGGCGCATACAGGACATAAGCGTTTTGTTGGAGACGAGCCCCTTGCAGGAAATAAACCTTACGTTTTGGGGACGCCCCGCCTCTCTCAGCCGCGTTTCGGCGTCAAAATCGTGCTCCAGAAGTATGTTCCCAAGGTAGTACGGAAGTACAGGCTCCAGATCCCTTAACTCGACGGTTTCAAGGTCGCGCCTCGCCGTGTTTATGACTTCCGCCTTGCGCTGGGAATACCTGTGTCTGTCCGCGGCGCTTGAGTACACCGTCCTTTGAGGCATATCAAGACTGACAAGCCTGGGATATGAGCCCTCCGTTCTGTCGACGGCACAAGTGCCAAGACCCATAACAAGCCTGAGCATTCCTGCCTTTGGATCCGCCGACTGAAGGAATCTGTAAGGACTGTACGAATAACCCACTCCCGCTGCGCAGGGCATATAATAGGAGCCGTAATACGAGCCCGACACTCTCTGCACAAGAAGCGCCATCTGCTCGTCCCGCTTGTCGAGTCCGCGCCTTTTTCTGTAATCGAGAGCCGAAAGACTCATTGTGCTGGCGTAAACGGTTTTTATCGCGCTTTCAAATTCGTTCAGCCTGTCCTCAAAGCTTCCTCGATTCGCGCAGAAAACCGAATCGTATTTGCCCGCGAAGGCGTTGCCGAAGCCGTCCTCAAGGATACTGGACGAGCGCACTATGTATGGATCCTGCCCGTAATACTCGATGATGTGCGCGAACTGCTCGCGCATTACCTCAGAGAATCTTCCGTTAAGAAGAAGCTTTTTGAACTCGTCTGCAAGCCTGAAAAAGCCCTCGTCCGTTCTCTGCTTTATCCTCATATCCCAAAAGCCGTTATCTACTATATATGTATAGTACAGATCCGAGCCGACATAAAACGAATCATGCGGCTCAAGTATTTCGTCGATATCGGGGTGGATGTTTCTTATGATCGCTCTGGCAAGAAGCATACCGCACGCTTTTCCGCCGATCATTCCCGTACCGATCATATGATCTCTGACCTCAAAATAATCCTCGGGGGAAAAGTGCTTTTTTACCATCGTGCGCATTTTCTCATCACGCGTCATCATGATGTTGCACATTATCGAGCATTCCTCCGCGATATCCAAGCCTGCTCTGCGTCTCTGACCTGCGTTGTTGAAAAAGCGATCCCACGAATCCGTGTACTGCTCATCGGCGCTGCGCTGGAGCTTGCCCAGCGTGTGATAGAATCTGCTGGATTTTACGCCGTCGGTTATGGGACGGAACGAGCCTGTTGAGGGATCATAGGTATGAGGAAAAAACATCGTTTCCGAATCGCGGTTCCACACCTTTTCGGGACGAACATAGACTTCCTTGCCGCCCGTATAAACGTCAAGAAACAGCTGAGTGGTGTTCATTATCTTGTTGACCGAATGAACGGAGTGCTTGCCGCGTATCAGAGGAAAGAACGCGACCGTGTCAAGGATAAACAAAAACGGACACGTCACTCTGAAAAAATTGCCCATCATCAAATCCGTCGCCCACGCGGTTTGAAGCTCGGAGAGACAGTCAAAAACATAGAACGCGTCCTTGCCCTCGCGCTCGATAACGTTGTGGATCTCCACGGTAAAGTTCTCAAAGCGGTGAGAAAGCGGAATCCTTATGGTTTTGACCTCGGGTCTGTTCTCAATAAACGGCGCGTGGCTAGCAAAGCGGAAGTAAACGATGTTCCGCTTGTCTCTTATCGCCTGCTCCACATACGGCTCCATAAACAGCTTGAACTCGCCAAGCTCGGAAACTCTCCAAACAACGTTGTCCCCCAGCCTGATGTTATCAAGCGCCTTATCCATTTCGGGAATCCCCGAAAGCACTCTGTCAAACGCCGCCATTTTCGGCACCTCCTATATATGAATTGATAATTATTTTTGAATGCCTAAAGGGCGCTCACCAAAAAGGTAAGCGCCCTTGCCATATTTTTATATTATCACTTATTTTCGGGGATGTCAATATGCTGCCACGACCGTTTTGATACTCTTTTTAAGCCATTATTATTGAGCCTCGCCCGCGCGCCTTGACGCCGCGGGCGAGCCCTTAGTCATACTGCACAAAGGATATCTGAAAATTTTGTCGAACATTTTGAAATTATTTGTGTTATACTGTACCTAACAAGCATTCCTATAGAACGTGAAATTTGCAAAAAATAAAATCTCCCTGTAAGATGTGGATAAGAAAACAAAAAGCACATCAAAAAACAAGGAGATTTCAG
>ONCP01000009.1 GCA_900316385.1 uncultured Eubacteriales bacterium
TTGATAATGATATAAAAGGTTATATTTCTATATGTTTTTTCTGATTTGGAATTAAGAATGATATTAAGAAAAAGAAACTGGATTTTTAGAGGTTGCCTATATTTATACGCTTTAGATAATCACAATATCTGTAGTATGTTTTAGGAGCAAGGAATTGTTCTCCATATTCTTTACACCACATATCTGCATACATTTTAAATCTCATATTACTTGTAGGACAGTTACCTGTTTTGACTTCTTCCTCAAATAAAACTTTCTGTCGTTCCAACTCCTTTTCTAACTGTTTTGGTGTAAATTGCTTTGGCGGTATCCATGTTTTTGATTTGGTAATTTTCTTACCATTCATATCATAGCCCATTGATACTCTGATTTCATATCCTCTGCCTTTTGCTCTTGCTGTTGCCATATTAGTTCCTCCTTGCAACGATTATATTTCTTTTAGAGAATTTTAACCCCAAGCTTATTATTGCAAAACTTTTCTGAAATTGCAAAAAGATTTTATATATCGGAGTAAATTTTTTATATTATGTCTGGGAGAGCTGTTTGTATGCTCTCCCAAACATTATGAATTATTGTTGAGGTCTTATCTGACCTTTACAATCTTTATCACAATTATCACCTTTTTGGAAATATTCCAAAAGATAATCATAATTAAGTAGGGTTTTTCTTCCTAATTTTATAGTCGGAATTATTCCTGACTTGACGATTGTACGGAGTCCGTACAATGTGATATTAGTATCAGGGTCATCCTTGAGCAACTGCTCGTAGGCTTCCCTGACTAATCTCATTCTAGTCAAGAAAATCCCTCCTAATTTTTCTAATAGATTCTTTAATTGTCGCCATATCATCAAAAGAGATGATATAGTTATCATCGTACTCGTATTCCGAATTTTTTATAATATTATCAATAGATCTTATAAGATCTAATAACTCGTTACGAGTATACTGATTCTTTGTTGAAGCTTTTTCTTGTGCAATTTTAATCATTAGCTTTCACCTCCTTTCTTTGCTATTGATGAGTTAGGAAATACCGTAAAGGATCCTTTTCCCGTTTGTACGCTTCTCTCCTTTCTTCTTGCAATCTAATTAACTGAGGAAAAGAGAAGTTTTTGTAGTCATCCTCATCTAAAAATGGGGGATAGCTACTTTCCACAACCTTTTTCTTTCGTTTTTTCCGTTTCTTCTTAGATTCAGGTAATACTTTGAAATCATATATTGAGTTATATTTTAAATCTGGCGTTGAATCACTAGAATATACATCTGTAATAACAGTAAGCCCATAATAAAACACAGTATCACAATAAAACTTAACATCATAAAACTCACCAATCTTGATAGAATCAAACTTGAACAAATCAGTATCAAGCTCAGCAATAATGTATTTTTTACCATATTTGTAATAATACTTTGCACTAAAAAAGCATAAACAACTTTCATAGAAATAATCAATGTCCGAACCCATTTTTTTATTAACCTTCTTTTTTCCTATTAGTTCTAATCTTTTAACTTCAATAAAGATATCAAACATCCTTATCATAAATAATATCGGTTTTATCAATCAAAGAAATATAGTTGTAACCCATACCACTATCGAAGTACTCAAAAACGTAATACTCCCCTACTTTCAATTCATCAAATCCTATGATGTTATCAACGGCAATAAAATCTCTATAAGCTTTACCTATCGTTTTATAATCTTTTGTTACCCACTCAAAATATACTTTTGTAACAATACATTTTTCAAAAATAGTTTTATTAACATCTTCCGTTTCGAAAAGGTCAATAACTATTCTTTCTTTTCCAACTAGTTTTTGGGGATAATTATTTGTTATATCCATATCACTTTCTCTCCTTTTTTAAATATTTATAATACACTTTATTAAGTGTAGATTCCCCGCCGTCATTGTTTATTTCATTGACATTAAGCGAGTATTGGCTTAAAGTTTTATACTTACCTTCTTTAATTATCTTTTCCGCAGTCCATACATCAGTTTTGTAAGACAGCGGTTTTTTGATATTCCTGGAGTGTCGGAAATACCTAATTCCAGGTTTATAAAGTTTCAACAATTCATTTGATTTGTTGATTTTCTTACGGAAATAATTTCCATAATCAACTTCCTTTCTCATTTTTGAAATATATACAAATCCATGACTCCAGTTTTCTCTTACAAACTGGTAAGAAATAAATTTGTATGGATTATTAACTTTCTTTAAAAGAACGTGTAAATGCCATACCCCTTTTTCTGTCGGCTCTAAGACTGCGATATAACCCAAATCAGGATATTTATATCTCAACTTTTGCCAATAGATTTTAAAATCATGATAAACCTCCTTTGTATCCCTCTGCGGTATGGAATACGTCAATACAGCATGATAACCTATGTTATCAATAAAACTAGCATGAATAAGTTGATATAACTGCTTAGCAGATTTTCTAAGAATAGCAAGGTTTTCACTACGATTATCTGACTTTTTTGCCGTCAAAAACTGCCCAGTAACATTATTAACATAACAACCATCAGCTGTTTTTGTACAGTTTGGTTTTCTTGGCTCTTTAGGCTCAAGCGCAACCAAATCCATATAATCACCATACTTTGTTACTTTTACACAATAACAATTATCAAACAAATCATCATCATTGTTTCTTCTAAAAACAATAGTTGGGTTTAAACTCAAATAACAACATCCTTTCTGTTTTATTCATAATCAATTAGTAACTAACCTAAACAATTCTCCTTTCAATTTCGATTTCTAATTGAATATGTACACAATCTGAAAGGAAAATATTGGAACTACTTTTTTATTATATGCACAGTTTTCTAAAGAATTATGTTGAATTTTGCATCTTTTTTCAAATAGGTTTATTTTTTGATAAACTTCGATATTCAAATTATATGAGCTTTCGACACAAGTATTCATAAATTTACCATTTTTTCTTATACATAATTTTTGATAATACTATTTTTCGTCCAATGTAACGTAAAGTAATCAAGAAAAAAAAAGGACAAGCAGGTAGATGAACTACATACTTGTCCTAATCGTTTACAATATTATATTTTCGTTTAGAGCTGTCAGAGATTACAGCAGCGGAAAAGGCTTTGCTTTGATAATAACAGGTAGCTCTAAACGATTATCTTCTCACGATTTATTAAACTAGTTATAAAAATCAATCACAAATTGTGTTCACAGAATTGTATACAATAATTAGTGCATATTATATAAAGAATCGAATTAATTTTTGTAACTGAAAAGATCATAAACATATAGATTTATTTATCACATAATGTTATAATATAGAAGATTATGGAGGTGTGTTAGTATGAGTATTCAAAAAAGAAAGATAACCTATTATAATATCATTTTTAAGAATGCTGAAGATAATTTCTTTGATAATAATTTGTTTTTTATGTTCGTCGATTTTTTAAACAGCTTAAATAGTGATGAAAAAACGTTTAGAGATGATAAAAATAAAAAAGCTGTATCTATCGAGAGTATAGAAAAAATGAAAAAAGAGGGCATGGATTTTCTGAAAATAGTTTTTAAGTCGTGCAAATACAATCACTTTCCTGATTATATGTCAAGCATGGATGGTTCAGAAAGACCAACTGATAAAAGAAAACATGAGGGTGACAAAGAGCTTACACATATGATGATGAGAGTTGATGCTAATGAAGCATACACAATTTTTGAGGAACGCAGAAACGGTGTAACTATTGGTGGAGTAATAAAGTATTTTAACCAAATATTAAAAGAATTTTTCCGTATCAACAAAGTAGACGATAAAACATATTTTTGGGCAGGAAATATTCCGCCAGAAGATTTCTTAGATTCATTAGATAAAGCAAGAAGGATTAACGTTGCTGATATTTTTCTCCACGAATCAATTCTCGGTAGTGAAGGATTAAAACTAGTTACTGATGAAGGTTTTGATTGCCGAGAAGAACTTGTTTTAACTATGAAATCAAAAAGAGGAGAATCGATTAGAAAAGCCGCTATTAAGAAATTGCATTCTAAAATATATGCATCGGGCACAAAACTAGCAAGAATTAGACTTTACGGCAGAGATATTGATAATATGGATATTACACTCGATTCTCTTAATCAAAAGAAAAAACGAGAAATTATTGTAGAGTTGCGTGAAAATGGAACTGTTGATACATATTCCATTTTTGCAAGAATGGAAGAACTATTTGGTGTAACAGAATGATGAAACACAAAGAAGATAAAAAAGGATTAGGGTTAGAATCATCAATTATTATTTTTGATTATTATCAATCTCTCAAAGGTAAAGAGTGGATTTGGGAATTCATATTTCCAATTATTACATCAATTGTTATTACAATCATTTACTACTGTAATAATACTATTACTCCAGCTTTACATAAATTAGCAGATTTGTTACCAACCACAATTTCTATACTTATTGGTTTTTCTACCATGGTAACTACTCTTTTGATAACAAGTGAAAGTAAAAGAATTGAAAAACTGAAAGAAACAACTGTTGAAAACAAAAAGATTAGAAAGAATAATTTAACATTATACAGAAAAGTTTTAATTAAATCATGCCACTCACTTTTAATTGAAATAATATTGCTTTTTATAGTTTTTCTATACTTATATTTACATGGATTAAATATTATTAATGGTTGCATTTCATTTCTGTTTTTACTATTTGAGACGCTTTATCTAATAGAAGTATTAATTTCAATATTCAGCAATATAAAAGAGATTTATTTTGCTTTTTACGGATAAATATTATAGCATTTGTTTCCCCCCAATTTCCCCCTAACTGTGCTTAACTGCACTTTTCTACACATCATTACCTACTTACTACACTTTACTTGACAAACCTACATTTCACTAAACTAAATGTGACTAAAATCGACGGTTCCCCCTCATAACCCGAAGGTCGTTGGTTCAAGTCCTTCCTCCGCAACCAATTTGAAAAGCCGATACCCGTCAGGGTGTCGGCTTTTTAATTAATATATCGGAGGAAGGACTTGAAAGGCGGATTCAGAAAACAGNTTTTCCCGCCGTTGGGTTCAGCGCGATTTTTAGCTTTGCACCGATTTATCAGGCGAAACGTAACGCTCAGTTCAGATCGAGCGTATTCCTCCGCAACCAGTTTAAAACAGGAGTGCACAAGCGTGCGGTAAGCTTTGTACACTACGGCACAAAGCTCCCGCAGAAGCTTGAGGGCGAAACAATTTACAAGGTAACCTACAAGAATAACAAGAACGCGGGCACAGGCAAGGTCACAATCACAATGGTCGACAAAACGATCGCCACAGGCTCAAAGACGCTCACCTTCAAGATAGCAAAGGCGAAGAACCCGATGACCGTCACCGCTAAAAAGACGGTAACAGCCAAAGCCAACGCCAATACAACGCTCAAGGACGCGATCAAGGTCAAGCAGGCTCAGGGCAAGGTCACGTACAAGACAAACAACAAGAAGGTTACCTGCAAATCAGGCAAGCTGATCGTTAAGAAGGGTCTCAAAAAGGGCAAGGCCTACACGGTAAAGATCACATTAACCGCGAACGGCAACTCAAACTACAAATCCGTTAAAAAGACTGTCAGCATAAAAATCAAAGTCAAATAACAAAGCTATCAAGCTTTTAGCGACACGCCTCGGAGCAGCTCAGCTCCGAGGCGTGTTTTTTATTTTTTTAAAATTTTAAAACTTTTTCAGTTTTTTAAGGTTTCTTTAAGGTTAGGGGTGTAGACTTCAGTCAGAACAAAGGATTGGAGGAAACAAAATGAACATTCAGACAGTTTTTGAAAGAACGGAAAAGAAATATATCCTCACTCTCATCCAAAGAAATACGCTGATCAAAAAAATCGCGGAGCATATCCGCCCCGACGAGTACGGCGAGAGCACCGTGAACAGCCTTTACTTTGACACCGACGACGACAGGCTGATCAGAACCTCGCTCGACAAACCGCTTTACAAGGAAAAGCTCAGGCTCAGAAGCTACTCAACGCCGAAAACCGACAGCTATGTTTTTCTTGAGATAAAGAAGAAATTCGACGGAGTTGTGTACAAGAGGCGCGAGACGCTTTCTTACAGCGACGCTATGAACTACATCACAAGCCGTTCGCTCCCCGTACGTTCTCAGATCATGAACGAGATCGACTGGGCGATGAATCACTACGAGGGGCTCAGACCAAAGATGTTCATAGCATACGACAGAACAGCCTTTTACAGCAGGGACGACAGAGAGCTGCGGATCACCTTTGACCGCAACCCGAGATTCAGAACCGAGGAGCTCGACCTCGCGAAGGGCAGCTACGGAGAGCGCATCCTCTCCCCCGAGCTGTGCATTATGGAGATCAAGGCTCTCAACACAATGCCTCTGTGGCTCACAAAAGCCCTGAACGAGCTGAAGATATTTCCCGGCTCTTTCTCAAAATACGGAACAGCCTACACAAAGCTTACTCAAAGAAAAATGAACGGAGGTCAGAACTGTGCTTAACACATTATTTTCCGCAATTTATTCAAACACATTCACAATTGACGTATATCTGATTTGTACGGCGGTCTCGCTCGTACTCGGAGCGGTGATCGCGCTGACCGCGAGCTTCCGCTCACGGCTTTCAAAGAGCTTTTTGCTCGCGCTCTTCCTTATTCCCGCGATCGTCCAGACAGTAATTATGCTGGTGAACGGCAGCGTGGGAACGGGCGTAGCGGTCATGGGCGCGTTCTCGCTTGTAAGATTCAGAAGCGTGGCGGGCTCGGCAAAGGAGATCGTGAGTATCTTCCTTGCTATGGCGGCAGGTCTCGCGACGGCTATGGGCTATATCGCCCTCGCGGTTCTCTTTGTCGCCGTGATCTGCGCGGCGATGTTCCTCGCCTCCTTCATAAGGCTCAAGGACAAGGACGACCTTGTAAGAGAGCTCAAGATCACCGTACCCGAGGATCTCAACTACGCTCACAGCTTTGATGACCTCTTTGAGAAATACACAAGAAGCTCCAAGCTCCTTACGGTCAAGACCTCAAATATGGGCAGTCTCTACAAGCTGATCTACAACGTTGAACTCAAAAACGAGGACGATATGCAGAGCTTCATCGACGAGCTCAGGTGCCGCAACGGCAACCTCGAGATCGCGCTGCTTGTCCCCGCGACGGCGGAAGCGACCTTGTAATAAAGCCGCACTGAGTGCGACGCGAAAAAAATAAAAAAGGAGTGTAACTATGAAAAAACTGTTTTGCGCTATACTCAGCGCTTTGATAATATCCACCTTCGCCTCGTGCTCAGACACAGGCACAACAACAGGTTCGGCGGCAAAATCGTCGAACGTATCCACTGTATCGGCAACAAACACGAGCACGGCTTCAGCCGCGACAAAGCTCACCGACGGAGAATTTGACCTCAGCTTCTCCGAGCGCGACGGCGATTCTTCCTACGACGAAAGCGAGGCGGTCAAAATCACCTTCTCCGACTCCTCCGCCGAAGCGTCTTCAAGCAGTGTGAGCGTTTCGGGCAGCGAGGTGAAGATCACCGAGGAAGGCACCTACATTATCTCGGGCTCGTCCTCCAACGGCAAGATCACCGTTAAGGCGGACGACAAAGCAAAGGTTCAGCTTGTGCTCAACGGACTGACGCTTGAATCAAGCGGCTCCGCGATCGTTGTCGAGAGCGGCGACAAGGTGTTTATCACGCTTGCCGACGGAACAGAAAACACCGTCTCGGACGGCTCCTCTTACTCCGAGAAGATCGGCGAGACCAATGTTGACGCGGCTGTTTTCAGCAAGAGCGACCTCAGCATAAACGGCTCGGGCAAGCTCACGGTCAACGGTAACTATAAGCACGGTATCGTCAGCAAGGACGACCTTGTCATCGCAGGCGGCGAGATCACCGTAAACTCGGCTTCCGCGGCACTTGAGGGCAAGGACAGCGTCAAGATCAAGGACGCGACTCTGACGATAAAGGCGGGCAGCGACGGCATTCGCTCCACCAACACGGAGAAAACCGACAAGGGCTTTGTTTACATCGCGGGCGGCACGATCAAAATCGAAGCAGAAAAGGACGGCGTTCAGGCTGCCTCACTGCTCAGGATCGACGGCGGCAGCATTGACATTAAAACCGCGGACGGCGCGGGCGAGGTGAAATCGGGCGAGAAAATGGGCTTTAATCAGGGCTTTATGTCAAGCTACGACACCGAGGAAAGCGACAGCGCCAAGGCTCTCAAGGCACAAAAGACCGTTAAGATCACAGGCGGTCAGATCAATATAGATTCCTCCGACGACGCGATACACGCGAACGAATCGGTCATCATTTCAGACGGTACGATCACCGCAAAGACGGGCGACGACGGTATCCACGCCGATTCTACCCTCACGATCGACGGCGGCGATATCACGATCAGCCAAAGCTACGAGGGAGTCGAGGCGGGCGAGATCACCGTGAACGGCGGCAACATCTCTGTCACCGCGAGCGACGACGGCTTTAACGCGGGCGGCGGCGATTCAGGCTCGGACGGTCATGGAATGTTCGACGCGGACACAAGCAAATCTCTGACGTTCAACGGCGGCTACGTTTATGTCAACTCAGACGGCGACGGGCTTGACTCCAACGGCTATCTCACCGTGACAGGCGGCGTGATCCTGGTCAGCGGACCCGAAAACGGCGGCAACGGCGCTCTTGACGCGGGAGCGGGCTCGACCATCACGGGCGGCACGGTCATCGCGATCGGCAGCAGCGGAATGGCGGAGTCGATCACGGGCGACGGTCAGTGCTCGATAATGACCGATATCTCCACCCAAAGCGGCGGCACTCTCTGCTCGCTGGTTGACTCGAACGGCAACGTTATCGCTTCCTTCACCGCCTCAAAGCAGTACACGAACGTTGTGTTCAGCACACCCGATATCAAGACAGGCGAGACCTACACGATCGTCTGCGGCGGCTCCAACTCGGAGACCGACGAAAACGGCTACGCCACGGGCGGCACCGTAAACGGCGGCAGTGAGGTAACGCAAATCACGATGGACTCCGAAAACTACAAAAACGGCGGCTCGCAGATGGGCGGCGGTATGAACGGAGGAATGGGCGGCGAAATGGGCGCCCCCGGAGGAGGATTTTAAGCTATTCCCTTCAAAATAAAATAGACATTTTGGGAAGCCGCCGCGCAAAATCGGCGGCTTTTCCCAAAACAAACGCTTGCTTACAAATGGTTTAATTGGTATAATAAAGCAGAAGAAGGTTTCGGGAGTTGAGAATATGAACATACTCATAGTTGAGGACGAAAAAAGGCTCGCCAGAGCGCTCGAACAGATATTGAACGAACAAAAATACAACGCTGACGTCGTGAACGACGGCAACGACGGCTTGGATTACGGGCTGAGCGGAATATACGACCTGATCATTCTCGACGTGATGCTCCCATTCCGCGACGGGTTCGAGATCGCCGCCGAGCTGAGAAAAAACAAAATCGAAACACCGATCCTTATGCTGACCGCAAAGGACACGATCCCCGACAAGGTCAGCGGTCTCAACAGCGGCGCGGACGACTATATGACAAAGCCCTTCGCTCCCGAGGAGCTTTTGGCGCGTATCAAGGCGCTGACCCGCCGCAGGGGCGAGGTCATACTTGACGAGACCGACTTCGGAGATTTCAGCTTTAACGCCTCCACAAACACGCTCTCAAAGGGCGCCAAGGAGGTTCACCTCAACTACAAGGAGGCTGAGATACTCAAGCTGCTCATCGCCAACCGCGATATCATAATCCCAAAGGAGGACATCCTCACCAAGGTATGGGGCTACGACAGCGACGCGGGCAGCAACAATGTGGAGGCATACATCAGCTTTCTCAGACGCAAGCTCAATTTTATCAAGTCATCAACCGAGATCAAGGCCGTGAAACGGCTCGGTTACAGATTGGAGAAACGCGATGATTAACAGACTCAAGCGGCACATAATTACCGTAAATATGCTTCTCGTCGGCATCGTGATCCTGATGATCATGACTGCCGTATGTCTGAACAGCTATTCGCGCTCCGTCAGCGAGCTGGAGCGCGGACTTGAGCGAGTAACGGAAATAAACGACGACGATAAGCATAAAGACGACAACAGAGAAGCCGCGTCCGAGACGGTCAAGCTCGGCAAGCCCGACGCGGACAACAATCATCCGATGATGATAAGCTCCTATGTTTATGTCGAGGCGGAAAGCGGCGGCGACATCGTTACAAGCTCGCAGAACAACCTGACGATCGACAGCGACGACCTCGAAAAATGCGTGAAATACGTCCTTGAAAGCGACAAAAAAAGCGGTCAGCTGAGCGATTACGGACTGTTTTATGTAAAAAATGATATGTTCAATACCACGCGGATAGCATTCGCGTCCAACTCGGGGATATACTCCTCTCTGGGCAACACGATCCTCGTCTGCGCTCTGCTTTTCGGGGGCAGTATGGTTATCGTGTTCCTTATCAGCCTCGGCTTGTCCTCGCTCGCGGTCAAGCCTGTCAAAAAAGCTTGGGATCAGCAAAAGCAGTTTGTCGCGGACGCTTCTCACGAGCTCAAGACGCCTCTCACCGTTATCCTCGCCAACAACAGCATTATGATGTCGCACGAAGGCTCCACGGTGAAGGACGAGCGCCAATGGCTCGAGAGCACCGAGGAGGAAGCTCAGCATATGAAAAAGCTGATCGATCAGATGCTTTTCCTCGCCCAGTCAGACGCGGGTACCGCCAAGGTTGAACTGAGCGACGTTGATTTCAGCGAGATCGCCGAGGCGGCGACGCTGAATTTTGAGCCAGTTGCGTTCGAGAAGGAGGTAATCATCAACGCCGATATCGACCCCGAGGCAGTTCTCAGAGGAAGCAGGCTTTGGCTCAACCAGCTGACCCACATACTCATTGACAACGCGGTAAAATACGCCTTTCAGGGCACGGAAGTCACCGTTAAGCTGAAAAAGCGCGACGGCTCCGTAGTGTTCTCCGTTAACAACCGCGGAAGCGTGATCGGCGAGGATGAGCTGGAGAAAATCTTTGACCGCTTCTACCGCGCCGAAAAATCCCGCACCACTAAGGGCTACGGGCTCGGGCTTTCCATAGCAAAGCGGATCACCGAGGAAATGAACGGCAAGCTCACCGCCCAAAGCAATGAAAAGGACGGAACGACCTTTACGGCGGTATTCAGCGAGCGCAAATAACAGATAACAAAAAGGCTGTGAAGCACGAAGCGCCGGACTTCATTCTTCACAGCCGTTTATTATTCTTCTTTTAAACTTCTTTGTACAGCACCTTGTCAATAAAGAACTTGGGTCTGCGCTTGGTCTCAAGATATATCTTGCCGATGTACTCCCCGACGATACCGATCATCAGAAGCTGAAGTCCGCCCAGCGCCCAGATCGACACACTCAGACTCGCCCAGCCGCTGACGGTCTGACCGCAGGCAAAGCGGATAACGCAATACACAAGAAAAGCTATGGCGACAATGAAGGAGATAATCCCCATCACGAGCGAAACTCTGAGCGGCTTGACCGAAAATGAGGTGATACCGTCGAACGCGAAGGCGATCATCTTTTTGAGCGGATATTTGCTCTCGCCTGCCATTCGCTCCGCGCGCTTGTACACTACGATCGCGCTCTTGAAGCCGATCTGAGGCACGATCCCTCGCAGGAACACGTTGACCTCGCTGTACTCCAGAAGCGCCTCCACGGCTCTCTTGCTCATCAGGCGGTAGTCGGCGTGGTTGTCTACGATATCGACCCCGAGCGCTCTCATAAACTTGTAAAAGCCCTGAGCCGTGCCGCGCTTGAAGCCCGTGTCGGTGTCGCGGTTGTTGCGCACGCCGTACACGATATCGTTGCCCTCGTAGTATTTATCGACCATCTCGGGTATCTTTTCGATATCGTCCTGCAAATCAGCGTCGAGCGTGATCGTCATATCGGCGTATTCCTTGGCGACGGTCAGCCCCGCTATCAGAGCGTTCTGATGACCCTTGTTGCGCGAAAGGTTTATGCCTACGAACATATCGATACTATCGTGATATTTTTCAATAAGCTCCCATGTCTTGTCCTTGCTTCCGTCGTTGACGAAGGCGATCTTGCTTTCGGGAGCTATTTTTTTGTTTACAATCATATCCGCCATAAGCTTGTACAGGCGTTTTGAGGTTTCGGGAAGAACCTCTTCCTCGTTGTAGCACGGAACTACCAGCCATAATTTCTCCATATTTTTCCCCTATCTGATCGTTTTCTCAAATTTGTTTCCGCATTTAGGACAGCGAATGGTATGCTTGCCCTTGATGTTCTTGACTCTGAGCTGAGCCTTGCATTTGGGACATTTGTAATAGCGGTGGGTCCTGCCGTCGCGCAGTCGCTTGTAGGTCAGCTTGAACCAACCTACCACGCCGCCGATCACGGGCTTTACGATACGGTTCTCCGCGCTTCGTCTGTACAGATTTGTGGACAGAAAGCGGAAAACCGCCCAGCCGAGCAGCGCGAGAGAAACGAACTGCAAAATCAGGCTGACCCTCCAATTCCAGAAGCACCGAGCGACTATCGAAACGATAAGCGACAAGACGATCAGCGCGCCGTTGAGCTCGTCAAAGCCGTTGCGCCCCTGCATAAAGTTTGAAAATTTGTATAGGAAATTTCTCATTGTATCACCTTTTTGTGATATTGTAACGCTGTTCTGGCTTTTTCACAATATACAAAACAAGTACTTTGTCATTTGCAGATGACGTTTTTAACGTCGAGCGTCTGCATTGTCAGCAGCCCGAAGCGATCCGCGGACTCGTTCTCCTTGAACTCAAGGTTAAAGAGGTTGTAGCTTGTGTTCACATAAGGATTGTGCTTGCTCAGCGAGATCATTGTGGCGGTAGAGAACCAGAAAAGCACCGCGATCAGCAAAAGCGTGATTTTCGCGGGAATCCTGATCCTCCTGAACGGCAGAAGCCTTCTGCCGAAAATAAGGTTGAACAGAAACGGAACGAACATCGCCGCGATGACGATCCACTTTTCCGACAACGCCGCGACAAAATCGTCGGGCTTGAAATACGGCATACGCGAGAACGTGAAGAAGCAGCCCTCGCACGCCTTGAAAAGGAGCTGGAACACAAACCACAGCGTAAGTATCAAGGTGAGGATATCACTGAGGACGCGGTTAAAGCGCTGACCTCCGAGCGTGCAAAGGAAGCTGAGCGCACAGCCCGCGACAACGGTGAACATAAAGGTGTAGAGCAGACTGTTGAAGCCGAAATCGCCGTTTGACCCGAAGCGAAGCGCGATCTCGAGCCAAAGGATAGCAAGAGGAAAGAAGAACACGCTGAAAAAGTTGCGGGTATACTCCCTCTTTTCGATATACACGCCAAAGCCGTCGTTATAGTCCGCTCTGTCGCGCTCGGCGATACGCCGCGGCTTTTGCCGCCTTTTTTGGGGCTTGCCGACGCTGTTGTCGCTCTCCGAGAGCACATCGTAATCAGGTAAAGAATTCAGCAGCTCATTCATATCGTTCATTTCGTATCCTCCCTTCCCTATTATATCATTCAGTTACGCCTTTTGAAGCTCGGCGATCGTTTTCTTGGGGTCCTCCGCCTTGAACACGGCGGTGCCCGCTACGGATATATCAACTCCTGCCTCGGCGCACAGCGCGATATTCTGCGCGCCTATGCCGCCGTCGGCTTCGATGAGAACGTCAAGGCCTCTGCGCCCGATCTCGTTCTTTATCTCCCTGATCTTGGGCAGCATATCAGCCATAAAGCTCTGTCCGCCAAAGCCCGGCTCAACGGTCATAACGAGGATCATCTCTACCTCGTCAAGATACGGGAAAACCGCCTCGGCAGGGGTTTTGGGCTTTACGACCAAGCCTGCCTTTACGCCTCGGGAGTGGATTTTTTCTATTGTTTTCACGGGGTCGGAATCGCTCTCGATATGGAACGTGATGATATCGGCTCCCGCGTCGCAGAAATCGTCGATATATTTGAGCGGCTCGCTGATCATAAGATGTACGTCAAAGGGCTTTTCGGTAAAGCTCCTGACATACTTGATAACGGGCGCGCCGAAGGTGATGTTCGGAACAAAGTGACCGTCCATTACGTCAAGGTGCATATAATCGGCTCCTGCAAGATCCATAAGGCGGATCTCCTCGCCGAATTTTGAAAAGTCGCAGGACAAAAGCGACGGAGCTATTTTCATAATCTTTTCTCCTTTTCTTTTTCACAGGTAATGGCGTCAGCGCCTCCAGATCAGCGGCGAAACAAGCGCCGCGGCAGCCCAGAACAGCGCATAGATCAAGATCTGAACCGTGCCGAGCACCGCTGTGGACGCGTAAAGCGCGAGCGTGGCTACGAGCAACAGCCCGAGGATCATTGCGATAAGCTGGATAACGATGGCGAGCGAAATATTGCTCTTGATCGAAACACAGCCCGCGACGCCTCTGACCATAGAGGCGATCCTGCCCTTTGTGCCGAGGTAGGCTCTCGATTTTTCCTCGACCTGCGACTGAGCCTCCTTGCAGACGTTGCCGAGACCTGTCGGGAGGATCTTTACGGAACGGTAGTAAAGTCCGAAATCATCGCAGATCTGCTCCGAGGTGATGTTGCAGTCGGTTGTGCGGACAAGATAGCAAAGTCCGCTCTGCTCTCCCCTTCTGAGCGCCGAGATGATCTCGGGGTCGGGCGTATAGGTCGTGACGAACATCGAGATAAGCTCTCCCGCCTGCGCGAGATATGTGATCTGTCTGCCCTCGATTATGTACTTTTCCTCGTAATCGAGAGACGGGGTCTCGATGTTGTATTTCTGCATAAGAGTGCGGTTTCCGACGAGGATACGCTCGCCGTTGACCCTGCCTACAAGACCCATTGTGTCCTCGTACAGCACGCTTTCGACCTCGGGGAGCTTGATCCCCCTGTCGCCCGAAAGCAGAGAACGGTTGAACACTGCCGCCATCGGACTTTGAGCCTCCTTGAGCACCGCGGCGGCGGCGAGAACGCTCTCGTCGGTGCGGTGGTTGGCAAAGGTTTTGATCCCGTCAAGCTTTACGGAGCCCTCGGGATAAAGATCGTTGGAATCCACCATGACCGCGTTTGTGTCGCAGAACTGCTTTACGGAAGGATATCCCGCGATCATAGCTCCCTTTTTGTTGAGCCTTTTGCACATCATACGCATAGGCAGGTTGACCGCGAGGAGCGTGCAGATCGGGATACTGACCGCCGTCATAACGGCGAGAGTGTCGATCGCGCCCGTGAAAGTGGTGCGAGTAACGCCGTACATGATCGCGACGATCAGCGAACAGATCGCCGTTACGGGAGCGATCTTGCCTGCCAGATCCTCGCTCGGGTCGGGAGCGTAGGAAATTTTCAGGAAGTTGGAGAGGAAGCCCGTTTTGTGGTGATAGGTGATGATCGGGCGGTCGCTGAGGGAACCGCTGAGCATTTTTCGGGCTATATCCTCGTTGGTATATATCTTGACTGCGTGGGTCGGGTTCTCGTTGTTGACGAACTTGAAGTTATCCTTGACCCTGAGCACCATCATCAGCTTGCCGATACAGTTGCAAAGGAACCCGAAGGTTACGATTATCGAATAGAAGCTGATGTCGAAGCCCGTCGCCGAGCTGAGCCTGAACAGCGAAACGATCGACTGCAAGCCCATTCCGATAGAAGCTATGGCAAGCGCGGTATCGGAATTGCCCTTCATTTTGACGAGCGGGGTCAGACCCGAATAGATCGTGATCCTGTTGATAAAGATGACCGCGGCAACAAAGAAAAGATTGATCACCGCGTAGATAACGGGCGCGTTGGCGACCGCTCTGAGCACGCCGTCGGGGAACAAGCCGACGATCAGCGTAATGATAAGCTGGATAAGAGTTACGGAGCACATCGTAACGCTGCGGATAAAGAGCTTGCGGATGTTGAGGTTTAGCTCGTAGAGAATGCTTTTTGAATCCTCCTTGCCGTTATAATCCTCAACCGTGACGACCTGATTAACGGGGACGTCGGAATCGTCATAGTCCTCGTTAGAGAAAAATCCGACAACCGCCGAGAGCACCTTTTCCTGCTTGGTGCGTCGGTCGCCCGCTTCCCTTACTTCCTCGATCTTTGCCTTTTCTGTCTTGATGACCTCGGAAATAGAGGGGTTCTTGGAGCGAAGATACATCTCATACTCGCCCTTTACGACCTCCGTAAAGCGACCCGCCTTGACGTGGATCTTCTCGACCTCGCTTTCCTCTTTGTACACAGGGACCCTCGACTGAACGGTTTTCGCGTCGGGAGCCGGCTTTTTGACTCCGAATTTCTTTTCGTAATTGCCCGCGTAGGAGCTTTTTTTGTGCTTTTTGAGTATTTCAAGGGAATCGTCGCCCGTGGAGAACATCGAGCCGATCTCGGGGTCGACCTCGGAAAGCTCGGGGCTGTCCTCGATGACGTCGTCCGCGACCATAGCGCCCTCGGGTATCTCGGGTGTGAGGTTGACCACCTCTTTGCTGTCGTCGGAGAAGCTGTCCATCATTATCTCCGCCTGCATGGTGGTGGCGGTTTTCTCTCCCTGTATCGAGTTGGGGTCGGGCTTGTCCGCTTCTTCGGGGTCAAGCGGATTTGTGTTCGTCAGACGAACCTTTTTGTCGGCGTTTGAGAATATCTCGTCCATCTCCGGACGGGCGCCGTACTTTTCCGCCGCCTTTCGCATCGCGTCGCGCTCGGAAATATAGCGCGTTTCGGCGAGTATCCTGTCAAGCTTGAACTCCTCGCCGTCCTGCTCGGGCACGGTTTCCGCGGAAATATCTATTTTCTGACTTTCTTCAATAGGCTTTTTGTTTTTCATGGCTTACCTCTTTTTGACGACACGGCGTACATAAGTATCCCCGCGGCAACAGACGCGTTGAGCGAGTTGATTTTTCCCTTCATCGGCAGCGAAACGATAGCGTCGCATTTCTCACGGACAAGGCGGCTGAGCCCCTTGCCCTCGTTGCCGATCACGAGAGCGACCGCTCCCGAGAAATCACATTCGGTGTAATCGGTCCCGTTCATATCGGCTCCGAAAACCCACACGCCCAGCTCCTTGAGCTTGTCCACCGCGGTTGAAATGTTCGTGACCCTCGCTACGGGAACATACTCAACGGCTCCCGCGCTCGCCTTTGATACGGCGTAGCTGAGAGAAGCGCTCCTGCGCTTGGGAATGATGACTCCGTGAGCTCCCGCGCATTCGGCGGTTCTTATGACCGCTCCGAGATTGTGGGGATCCTCCAACTCGTCGAGCACGATCACGAACGGCTTTTCGCCTCTTTCCTCGGCAAGAGCGAAAATATCTTCTACCGAGGCGTACTCCTTGACCGCCGTAAACGCCGCTATTCCCTGGTGATTAGCCGAACCCGAAAGATAATCGAGCTTTCGCGGATCGACCTCCTTGATCGGGATACCGAGCTTCTTCGCCTTGGCGAGTATACCGACGACGGCGCCGTTCTTCGCGCCCTTCGCCACAAGGATCCTGTCGATGGTTCGTGACGAGCGGATCGCCTCGCTCACCGAGTTGCGGCCGACGATCACGTCGTCCTTCTGTTTTTTATCTTCTGTCATATGTTAACATCCTTAAATCTGATTTGGACATACCCAGTATAGTGTACCAAATTCGAACGCAAAAATAATTCATTTAAAGAATAATAAGGCGTTTTATGACTGTAACGCGACGGCTCCGTAGTCGAAATATGTCGGAATCACTCCGTAGAGCCCTGTCGCCGGGTCTCTGAACAGTCCCAGCCTCGGCGGAAACGCGCTGAAGCAAAACAAGGAAACAAACAAAAACGCGATAAAAAATACCGAAAGCGCGAAAAAACCCTCCGACCGAGCCCCCGAAAGAAGCGACACAAGAGAAGCCCCGAAGCCTGCCGCGAGCGTCAGAAGGGACGCGAGCCACGTCTCGGCGGTAAAGTAATTGAAAGCCGCTCCGAAAACCGACACCGCAAGCAGTCCGAGCGCCTTTGAGGTCACGAAGCTTTTGAAGGGCGGCTTCGCGCAGAACAGCTCAAGCAAACCGAACAGCATATACGGAAGCGCGGCGCACTTGACGCGTTCCCAGACGCTGCCGTTGACAGCTCCGAACACGGCGCCGAGCGTTGAACCGCCCGACAGATGATAAAAATTCAGCAGAAACAAGGAGACCGCCAAGCAAAAAAACACCCCGAAAAGCTCCGAAAGGGTCAGGATTCTTTTATTCATAATTTTTCACCGATAAATATTATGAATTTAACTCACAAAAGATTACAACCTTTTAACCTTTATTTTCCGATCGGAATTAAAATCGGGTTTTTTATCTTTTAATAATATTTTTAAAGAAATATACAGAGAGTATTTTTCTTATTATTAAACAAAATTGTGGAAAACTCTGTTGAAACTGTTAATAACACGGGTAAAACTACCCCCGAAAGCCCCGTTTTTGCTCTTAAAAACAGACTTTTAACATCTTCCGCAGAGTTTTCCACAAATTTCTTTTTAGAAAATAACAACTGTTTTTGTTCTACAAATCGTATAACTACGCTGTCAACATCTTTTTTGCCGCTCTCTGAAATCGCGCGCAAAAAAACGAACCCCCGATAACGAAGGTTCGATTCAAAAGAAAGATTGTACAAGCTGGTTGAAGATAGCGACCGAGGCAAAGCCGCACAAAAAGCCGAGTATCGCACCGACGACAACGTCGGAAAGGTAATGGACCCTCAGGTACACCCTTGAGGAAGCGATGAGAACCGCGATTATAAAAATCCCGACCATAATGTACCATCGGCACCTGAGCAGCGAGACCGCGACCATACAGAACGACGCGGAAGTGTGACCCGACGGGAAGGAATAATACTTGGGTCGGTGGATCAGCTGTTCCTCGTCCGCAAGGCGGTTGCACGGGCGTTCCCTCTTGACAAGTCGTTTGATCATAAACTCGCAGATGAGCTGAGTAAACGCGAGAGTGAAGATAAAATTAACTCCCGTAAGCCTCGCGGGTGCGTAGATCAGAAACGGCAGACAGATCGCGAACCAGATAATGCCGAGATTTCCCGCCGACGACGCGGCGATCATTATTTTGTTTTTAAGCGGAGAGCGAAAGCGGATGATATTGTCGACGACCTTATCATCGAGGCTTTGTATCCTCTGAAACATAAAAGCACCTCAAACATAGTTATACATATACATTATAACATAGTAAGAGGTGTTTGAAAAGTTATTTTAAAAAAAATATTTGCGTCAATTGTCGATGATCGTGATGTCGCGTCTGTCGTAGAACCTCTGAGCGAACGAAACGATCGCCGCGGATTCTCGGGGAGTGATCTTTGAAAGAGATTTTCCGCTCTGTATCGACTGAGTAAAAAGCACGATCTCGTTGCGGATACCCTCTCCGTCGAGCTGGTAGAAATAGCGCTTGTTGTCGGCGGGATTCTCGTATCTGATCTCGAAGTAGTCGGTTTTCCACCATGGCGAAGGGATATAAAGATAACCCTTCGTGCCCGAAACGACCATTTCGCCCTCGGACTTAACGCCCTTGCCTACAAAGGCAGTCGCGACCGCCGAATCATAGAGAAAATCGATTTTGGAGAAATCGTCAAATTCCTTATCCTTCGCGTTGAGCTTGCTGATCATGGTCGCGCTCTTGTAATCGGTACCGAGAAGCTGGAAGATCGGCAGCAGAGCCGTGGGACCCCACGCGCAGATCGATTTCCATTTTTTGTATTTGACGCTTTCGGGCGACATCTGGCTTTCCTTGAGGCTGGTGCAGGTGGTTGAAACAGACACGATATCTCCGATTTTTCCGCCCTTGAGCAGCAGAAGCGCTCTGTCGTACGCGGTGGCGTAAGCGGTTTTTACGGAATCAAACAGCTCGCAGCCGTTCTCGCGCGCGATTTCAAAGAGCTCATTGATCTCGTCCTCGCTGACACAGACGGGAGCCTCGCACAAAACGTGTCTGCCGTTTTCGAGACACTTTTTAATTATTTCAAAATGAGCCGAGGGATTTGTGAACACAAACACCGCGTCGGTGTCCTCGATAAGCTCGTTATCGTTTTTGTAAAGGCGCAAAGAGCGCATTTCCTCGGGCAGGATATCGGGGTTGCTCGTTCTTACGCCGACGACCTGAATGCCGTTGACGTAGCCGCACTCATTGAAATACTTGAACGCGAGATTGTTTCCGCCGACGATCCCGACGCGGAGCTTGTTCTCGTTATCCCTGATATCGGAGCTTGAAATGCCCTTGGTCCTCTCAAGATAAACGACCTCGCAGTACTCCTTGAGATAATCGAACTTTCCGACCCAGTCGGAGCCGACGGTAAAGATATCGACGTCGTATTTCTTGATGTCGTCGATTTTCTGACCCTCGTATTCCTCGATGATGATCTCATCGGCAAGGCCTGTCTCCCTAACCGCCTCGACTCTCTCCATCAGGCTCTGTCGGACATTGATTTTTCCTCTTTTTTTGTCAAAATCGTCCGCGGTAACTCCCACGATAAGATAATCTCCAAGAGCCTTTGCTCTCTCGAGAAGTCTGATATGGCCGATATGGAGCAAATCGTATGTGCCGTAAGTAATAACCTTTTTCATTTGCCACCTCTTGATTTGGTAAGTAATCGCCGATTGGTCAGAACGCGTGATTTACATTATTTTTCTCGCGATCAGATCGTCGAACGCCTCAAACAGCTTGTCGTAATCGGCGGTCGTAAGGTTGCCGATGTGACCTACCCTGAACATTTTTGAAGCGAGAGCTCCGCCGTTGGGACAGAGCCATATGCCGTACTCGTCCTTGAGGATCCTGACGATATCGGACGCGTCCGCAGTCTTGGTGTAGAGCGCGGTGACGGTATTCGAGCTGCAGTTATTGACGAACTCAAAGGGATAATCGGTGATCCTTTCCCTGAAATAACGCGCAAGCGACGCGATTCTGCCGCGCTCCGCCTCCGCTCCGCCGTCCTTCTCGATTTGTCTGAGCCTTTGGTTGATCTGCAAAAGGATCGTAACGGCGGGAGTGAACGGCGTCTGACCGCGTTCCATATTTTTAAGAGCCTGCTTCAGGCTCAGATAAAGACAAACTTCCTCGTTTTTGTCAACACGCTCCAACGCCTCGGGAGCGAGCGCGACGACCGATATGCCCGGCTGAACGGCGAGCGCCTTCTGCGAGCCTGTGATGACCGCGGCGGCTCCGAGCTTTTGCATATCGAGCTCGTCGGAGAGAAACGCGCTGATAGCGTCGATGATCAGCATAATGCCGTTCCTCTTGCAGAATGAGGAGATCATATCCATATCATACAAAACGCCCGACGAGGTTTCGTGCATATTCACGAGAAGCGCTGTGTAGCCCTTACCCGAGAACTCCTCAAGACGGGCTTCGTCAACCTGTGTGCCGAACTCGCACTTAAGCTCGTCGTAGCAAAGCCCGTGAAGCGCGCAAAGCTCAACAAACCTCTGTCCGAAAGAACCGCCGTTGATAACGATGACCTTGTCGTCTTTGTTGAGGATATTCATTACCGAGGACTCCATCGCGCCTGTGCCCGACGAGGTCAGAAAGACGCACCTGCTGTTTTCGGGAGCGTTAAGAAAGCTGAGCATAAGCCTTTCGTTCTCGAGCATTGTCGCCGAAAACTCGGGCGTTCTGAAATAAGGAGTCGATTCGCCCGCTACCGCCAGCGTATCCGCGGACGACATAACGGGACCTACTGTGAAATTTAACATAAGCTTATCTCCAATTCAAAACAACTGTATAAAATCATTTATCCAGATCAAATAAAGCGTATAAAAACGCCTCCATATATTTCTTTTCTCCGATCGTAACACGCAGGCAATCGCCCAGCTCGCCGACATTTTCGTAGGTTTTGATGAGGATCTTCTTTTCCTCCTTCATACGTCTTACGATTTCCTTAGCGTCGGTCTTGGGCTGAATGAATATGAAGTTTCCCGCTTCGCCCTTGTGCCTGTAATTGTTTTTATCAAGCTCGTCGATCAGATAGCTTCTTCCCTCAAAAAAACGATCTCTTAAATACTCGCTTAATTCAGGAGACTCAAGCGCTGCCTGCGCGAATTTGAGCGCAAAAGCATTGGTGTTGTGGGGCGTGCACATTTTTTGCACGAGCTTTATACCGTCTGCCCATCCCGCGACATAGCCGAGCCTGCAGCCTGCCATGGAGAAAAACTTGGAGAAGGTTCTGGTGATAAAGATGTGACCGTACTCCATCGCTTTCTTCAAAAACGAATTGGGGTAGAAGTAATGATATGCCTCGTCAACGAGCACCGTGATCTCCTTTTCACGCGCTACGCTGACGATTTTTTCGAACTCCTCGTCGGAATAAACGTTTCCCATGGGATTGTTGGGATTAAGAAGAATGAGCAGCTGGGTGTCGTCGGTCATTTCTCTGATGATATTATCCACGTCCATGGTCATATCCTCGTTGTACGGAACCTTAACAAATTCTCTGCCGTACATCTCGGAATAGATCTGGAACATAAAATAAGAGGGCACAACGCCGACTATACGCCCGTTCTCCGAGGTGAAAGCCTGTATTATATATCTTATCCCCTCGGAGGAGCCGTTGACAAGACAGACATTTGACGCGTCAACGCCCAAATACTTTGCCAGCGCGTTTGTAAAATCCAGAGTTTCGGGATACTGAGCGACAAACTGAGGAGTAATATCCTTGAGGACGCTGTCGATGAACTCCTGCGGCAGTCCTCCGGGGTTCTCGTTGAGATCAAGCCTCAGAAAACCCTTTCTGTAATTCTGGTCGAATATTCTGTTGAGCTTAACAATTTTGTCGTTTGTATAATACATATTGATCGCCATAGCCTTTCAGCCCGCTGCTGCACCGAAGCAAACCGAGCGGGCAATATTGATTGAATCAGTGTTTTTCACCGATCTCACGTAACAGACGAATATTTTACAGTGAATAATACCACCGTTCATCATTTTCGTCAGTCAGCCTTCCGCCGTTTCTTTCGGCAACGGTTTTAGACGCGTAGTTTCCCTTGTCAATGGTCAAAAGAATCTCGTCTATCGAAAACTCCCGTGCTTTGCGGATAAGCTCCTCAAGAAGTCCCGTTCCGTATCCCTTACCGCGATAATCGGAGGCAATAGCGTAGCCGATGTTGCCGCCGTTCTTTCTTGATTCGGGAGTCAGTCCGTGACGGATTTTTCCGATACCGACAGGCTTTCCGTCCGCGTAATACCAGTAAACCGTCTGCCTTACATAACCCTTGGGAAGGTTTTGGGCGCTGTTCCAGCCGTCCTGCTGCACGAGCCACTCCCGAAATTCGTCGAAGGTCATATCGTGCACGGGGTTGGTAAAGGAATTTTCGACGGTACGGATCTGCTTGAGCATCTGAAACACATCGGCTCCGTCGTTCACGGTCAACTGTCTGAGTTCAAATTTCATATCGGGTCTCCTCCAAGATCATATTCCGAAACAGGAGAGTGCTGTTCTCTTTTTTCGGGCGGCGGAAGCTGCATATAATCTCCAAAGGAGAAGGTAAGATATTCATCGTAATACTTTAATCCGTCGAGCATAACGCCCTCAAATTCAAACTGCTCAAAGCTTGTGAACCACTTTTTCGGCATTCCGTAGCGTTCCTTAATCGGATGCTTGCGGTAAAGCTTGCCAATTGAGGTGAAGCACAGGGTCCTGACCTTGTTTTCGGATGAATTTCTGCTTTTTTTTGTGTATCTTTTAAGTCTGTTAAATACAAACTCAACGTTTATTTTTGACAGGAGCGTGTACCAAAGCTTCATAAATCCCTTTGTGTTTACTCTGCCGACCTCAGACCACATTATTTTTCTGAGACAATAGCAGTGAAAATCCTGAAGCATTTGTCCGACAGTGCTCTTGGGGATATCGTCAAGCGGAAAAATATCAACAAAAACGCCCGTCTTGCATTTGAGGTGCTCCTGACCTACTCTTATGTATTTCGTTCCCGTTCTTCTGAGCTTTCCGTAGCCCCAGCGGTACTCTTTATCGGTACTGTGATCCTGAAAATAGCAAATATCGCCGTTCAGCTCATCGGCGCACTTCTTGAGCTTCTCGTATTCTTCCCTGAGCATTACGATATCAGCGTCATCGTCCCAAGGGATAAAGCCCTTATGTCTGACGGCGCCAAGCTGGGTGCCTCCCCATATCTGATAATGAATATCATTCTTTTTGCATACTCTGTCCAGCTCAACCAGCATATCAAGCTGGAGAAGCTGCATTTTTCGCAGATCCGCGCCTTGGATTTCTTTTATCTCGCTCATATTACTCTCCGTAAAATTTCCTTTTTTGTTTTTTCACTAATCATATATTGTACATCAAATTAACATTAATGTCAATTTCCCGAACAAAAAGTCCCGATCCCGCGAAAATCATCCGTCCGCAGTCTTTGTGCCCGCATTTTCAAAACTATGCTTTCAGCGTATACTTTCGCGATAATATGCAGAAAAAATGTCCAAAGCACATCGCTTTGGACATTTTCATCCGCATACTATATTCACAAGATGAGCCACGGCGGGGATGGAATTGCCCTGCTGGGCCGAGAGCGGGCTCATAAGCGCGCCCGTGGCGATAAAAAGGATGTTTTCAAGCTTGCCGTCAAGCATTTTCGGGAGGATCGACGAGCACAAAACAGACGCCGCGCAGCCGCAGCCCGAGCCGCCCGAGTGGACGTCCTGAACGCTTCTGTCAAAAATCATCAGTCCGCAGTCGTTATGTCTGCCCTTTATTTCTAGCCCCTCCTCCGCGAGCAGGTCATAAAGACATCTTGACCCGACAAGCCCCAGATCTCCCGTAAGGATCAGATTGTAATCGCGCGGCCGAGTGCCCGTATCCCGAAAGAAATCGACTATCGTCTCCGCCGCGGCAGGAGCCATGGCGGCGCCCATATTATTGAGGTCGGTTATGCCGAGGTCAGCTATTCTGCCGACGGTGGCGGCGGTTATTCTCGGGGCTTTGCCCTCGGACGCGAGAACACAGCACCCCGAGCCCGTCACGGTCCACTGGGCTGTGGGGGTACGCTGTCCGCCGTACTCGAGCGGATAGCGGTACTGGCGCTCGGCTGTGCAGAAATGCGACGAGGTGACGCACGCGGAGCACCTTGCCGCGCCGCCCGATACTGTCATTGCCGCCATAATAAGACCCTGAGCCATTGTTGAGCAAGCTCCGTACTGACCGAGATAAGGGATGTTGAACTCCTTGAGCCCGAAGCTGGAGCTTATACATTGGTTAAGAAGGTCGCCCGCAAAGATAAAATCAACATCCTCCGCGGTTTTTTCGGCGCGCTTTAACGCCGCCGAAACAGCCTCCTGCTGGAGCAGGCTCTCAGCCTTTTCAAAGCTGTCCTGACCCATATAAGCGTCGTAAAAAAGCTTGTCAAAATTTTCCCCGAGCGGACCCTCGCTCTCTTTTTTACCTGCCACGGCTCCGTAGCCTACGATCGCGGGCGCGTCCTCAAACGCGATCGTATATCTTCCGATTCTTTTCATCATAGTAATCACCCGAATTAGTGTTTGCGGGCAAATCAAAAGTATACGTTTCGCTTGAACGCGGAAAAGCGCGGAGCCGATGTCGGGCTCCGCGCCTGTTTTTGCGCTTGTTATTTATTTTACCTGTCCGATTTTTCTGAAGCGGTTGTAACGGAGCTGAGCAAGACGCTCGGGGTCTACCGCGAGGTTCTTCTCAAAGGTACGGCAAATGAGGAGCTTGAGGCTCTCAAACATCTTTTGATCTCCTGCCGCGGGCTCTCTGAGAATACGCTCTACAACGCCGAGCTCGAACAGATCCTTTGCGGTCATTTTGAGGCACTCGGCAGCCTCGGCAGCCTTGGAGCTGTCCTTCCAGAGAATGCTGGCACAGCCCTCGGGAGAGATGACCGAATATACGGCGTTCTCCATCATCCAGACCTCGTCGGCAACCGCGAGAGCGATCGCTCCGCCGGAGCCGCCCTCGCCGATGAACACGGAGAGCACGGGCGTCTTAAGCGCCATCATTTCCATAAGATTGGTGGCTATCGCGTGTCCCTGTCCGCGCTCCTCGGCTCCTATGCCGCAGAACGCGCCGCTTGTATCGACAAAGCAGAGCACGGGACGGTGGAATTTTTCCGCCTGCTTCATAAGTCTGAGCGCCTTGCGGTAGCCTTCGGGGTGAGCCGCGCCGAAATTGCGCTCCATTCTTTCCTTCGTATTTCTGCCCTTTTCAAGCCCGATCACGGTGACGGGAATGTTATTGAGCATTCCCACGCCGCCTACGACAGCCTTATCGTCGGCAAAGTTGCGGTCGCCGTGGAGCTCAATGAAGCTTTCGCCGAAAAGAGCCTTGATATAATCGACGGAGGTGAGCTTATTTGTGTCACGAGCCGCGATAACCTTATCGTATGCGCTCATTTACTCCACCTCCCCGTAGTTGTGAATCCTGAGCAGAGAAACCAGAGTCTGCTTCATATCGCGTCTGTCGACCACCTTATCGACAAAGCCCTTGGAACGAACAAATTCGGCTGTCTGGAAATCGCGCGGAAGCTTTTGACGGATCGTCTGCTCGATAACGCGCGGACCCGCAAAGGCGATGAGTGCCTTGGGCTCGGCGAGAATGATGTCGCCCTCCATCGCGAACGAGGCGGTAACTCCGCCCGAGGTCGGATCGGTGAGAACAGTTATATAGAGAAGACCCGCGTCGCTGTGCTTCTTGACAGCGCCCGAGGTTTTTGCCATTTGCATAAGCGAGAGGATACCCTCCTGCATTCTCGCGCCGCCCGAAACGGTAAACACGATGATCGGCAGGCCGTTAGCGGTGGCGTACTCAAACGCGCGCGTGATCTTGTCGCCCGTAACGGTACCCATAGAGCCCATCATAAACTCGGAGTTCATACTGACGATAACCGCGTCGATACCGTCGAGCTTGCAGGTGCCGCAGATCACGCTCTCGTTCTCCTTGCTCTTGAGCTTGCTTTTCTCAAGCTTTTCGTCATAGCCGGGAAAGTCGATGATATTACTGCTGACAAGCTCCGCGTCCATCTCGACAAAGCTGTCCTTGTCGGCTGTCATATTGATACGCTGACGCGCGTTGAGACGGAAGTGATGGTTGCACTTTGAGCAGACCTGAAAGTTCTCCTCAACGTCGGTCGTGAGCAGGAGCGTGCCGCACTCGGGGCACTTCTCCCACATTTCGTCGGGGACATATGGCTGCTTGACGTCTGTATCGGCGCCCTCAAGCTCGTTTTTGGGCTTTATAAATGTAAAGAAATCCATTCAGCTTACCTCATAATCTATTATTTCTCGCTCTTTCTCTTCTCGAAGCCCTCCATAAAATCGGTGGTGTAGGTGCCGTCGAGGAACTCCTTTTCCGAGAGGATATCGATCATCAGGTCGCGGTTGACCATTACGCCGATAACCGAAAGCTCGGACAGAGCCATTTTCATCTTTCTGATCGCCAGCTCGCGCGTTCTGCCCTGAACGATGACCTTGCCGATCATCGAATCATAGAAGGGCGGGATACTGTAATCCTGATAAAGCGCGGTGTCGAAGCGGACAAACGAGCCGCCCGGAACATGAAGGCGAGTGATTTTTCCGCAGGAGGGACGGTAGCCGTGGTCGGGATCCTCGGCATTGATCCTGCACTCGATGGCGTGACCGTGGAAATAGACGTTCTCCTGCTTTCTGTTGAGCTTGACGCCCGCGGCTACTCTGATCTGCCACTGGACGATATCCATTCCCGTTACCATCTCGGTAACGCCGTGCTCGACCTGAAGTCTGGTGTTCATCTCCATAAAGTAGAAGTTGCCGTCCTTATCGTAGAGGAACTCCACCGTACCTACGGAGTTGTAATTGACGGCGTGAGCCGCCTTGATCGCCGCGTCAATCATAGCCCTTCTGGTTTTTGCCGAGATAGACGGAGAGGGGCTTTCCTCGATAAGCTTCTGGTTGTGACGCTGAACGGAGCACTCGCGTTCTCCGAGACAGATCGCGTTGCCGTGCTTGTCGCAGAGAAGCTGCATCTCGATGTGCTTGACGGGCTTCAAAAACTTTTCTATGTAAAGCGCGCCGTCGCCGAAAGCGGACTGCGCCTCGGCGCAAGCGCTGTTATACGCGTTTTCAAATTCCTCGGGAGAGGAAACAAGGCGGATACCGCGGCCGCCGCCGCCCGAACGCGCCTTGATGAGAAGAGGATAACCGACCTCCTCGGCAAGCCGCTTGGCGGACTCAACATCCTCGAGCACGTCTGTGCCGGGGGTCACGGGAACACCCGCCGCACGCATAGTCTTTCGCGCCATATCCTTGTCGCCGAGCAGATTGATCATATCAGAGGTGGGACCGATAAACTCGATATTGCACTCCTCACAGAGCTTGACGAACTTCGCGTTCTCCGAGAGAAGCCCGTAGCCGGGGTGGATCGCCTGAGCGCCGCTTTCGAGCGCTACCGTCAGGATAGCGGGCATATTGAGATAACTCTCGGCGACTCTGGCTCCGCCTACGCAGTAGCTCTCGTCGGCAAGCTGGACATGCATGGCGTCCTTATCGGCGGTCGAGTAGATCGCGACCGTCTCTATTCCCATCTCGCGGCACGCGCGAATGATACGCACCGCGATCTCACCGCGGTTCGCAACGAGTATTTTACTAAACATTATTTTTCACATCCAGTTTAATCAATTAACGCGAAGCTGAAATCGGCGCTGACGCAGAGCTTGCCGTTGACGCAGCCCTTGGCGCTGATAAAATAGAAATTACCTCTTGAGCGTGTAAGGGTGCAGGTGGTCTCGAGCGTGTCGCCCGGCTTGACCATACCCTTGAACTTTACGTTGTCCATCTTGGTAAAGTAGGGAGTTTTACCCTTGCACTTGTCGGCGAGCATAACACAGCTCGACTGAGCCATCATCTCGCAGAGGATAACGCCCGGCACAACTGGGTTGCCCGGGAAGTGACCCTTGAGAAAGAACTCGTCGCCGCTGACCGTGTAGCGTCCGAACGAGGTAACGTCGTCCACCTTCTCAGCCTCCTGAACGAGGAGCATATTGTCGCGGTGGGGGATGATTTCCTTTATTTGTTCCTGATTAAGCATAATTACCTCTGAAAAAACTATTGATTACGATATCCTGAACAGCGGCTGGTCAAACTCGACAACGTCGCCGTTGGAAACCAATACCTCGCTGATCGTGCCGCTTTCCTCGGCGGTGATCTCGTTCATGATCTTCATCGCCTCGATAATGCAGACAACGTCGCCCTTGCTCACTCTGTCTCCCACGCTGACAAAAGCGGGCTTTTCGGGAGCGGGAGCCGAGTAGAACACGCCTACCATAGGGCTCTTGATCGTTTTGCCCGAAGCTGCGGGAGCGGCGGCGGGAGCGGGAGCTGCCTGCTGAGGAGCGGACTGAGCTGCGGGAGCCGCGCCCTGATTTGTGAACGCAACGACAGGAGAATCCGCGACGGGCTTGGCAAGTCTTATGGAATCCTCCTCGTCGCTGATCTCGATCTCGGCGAGGGAGCTGTCCTCAAGTACCTTTATATATTCTTTAAGTGTTTTTATATCAATCATTATCGGAAGCCTCCGTTATATTTTTCTGAAAACAAGGCAGGTATCGTGACCGCCGAAGCCAAGGTTTGTGCTTGCGGCAACGGTGATATCCCTGTCCTTGGCCTGTCCGAGCGTGTAGTCAAGGTCACACTCGGGGTCGAGCTCGTCGGTGCCGATCGTGGGCGGGATCTTGCCCTGTGCTGCGGCGAGAACCGCGACGATCGCCTCGACCGCGCCTGTCGCTCCGAGCATATGTCCCGTCATGGACTTTGTGGAGCTGATACTTATGTCGTAAGCCTTTTCTCCGAGAGCCTTCTTGACCGCCATTGTCTCGGTCTTGTCGTTCATCGGAGTGGAAGTGCCGTGAGCGTTGAGGTAGATAGTATCGCTGTCGGTAACGTTGCCCTCGGCAAAGCCGATCCTGATCGCCTCGGCAAGTCCTTCTCCCTCGGGCTCGGGAGCCGTAACGTGGTGAGCATCGCAGGTGTTGCCGTAGCCTACCATTTCGGCGTAGATCTTGGCGCCGCGAGCCTTGGCGTGCTCATATTCCTCAAGAATAAGAACGCCCGCGCCCTCGCCCATCACGAATCCGTTGCGCTTTACGTCGAACGGGACGGAAGCCTTTTTCGGATCCTCGGTCGTCGAGAGAGCCTTCATATTCGAGAAGCCCGCGATAGTGAGCGGATGAACTACACACTCCGCGCCGCCCGCGATGACCGCGTCGGCGTAACCGTCCTTGACGGCATGGAACGCTTCTCCGACTGAGTTCGAGCCCGACGCGCACGCCGACATTGTCGAAAGCGACGGTCCCTTGGCTTCGTATTTGATGGCGACCTGACCTGTGGCGATATTACCGATCATCTTGGGAATAAAATGGGGGCTTACCTTTCTGGGACCTTTTTCGATCATTCCCTGAGCGTTCTCATAAAAGGTATAAAGTCCGCCGATCCCCGCGCCTATGTAAGAGCCGAGACGCTTGGGGTCGACCGTGCCGATAATACCGCTGTCCTCGACAGCCTCGGCCGCCGCCTTGAGCGCGAATATGGTATACATATCGGTTTTTCTGACTTCTCGCTTTTCAATAACCGTGGTGGGGTCAAAGTCCTTGACCTCGCCAGCGATCTTTACCGCCAGACCCTCTGTATCAAACTTCTTGATCGTATCTATTCCGCACACTCCGTCCAGCATATTCTTCCACATAGTCGGGACATCGTTGCCGACGGGAGTTATTGCGCCTAAACCTGTAACAACTACTCTTCTGCTCATATAATTACTCCTTAATTCTCTTTGGGACGAAAAATCGGATCACATCGCGATTCCGCCGTCTACTCTGATCACCTCGCCCGTAACGTAGGAGGCGAAGTCGCTGCAAAGGAACGCGATAACGTTCGCGACGTCCTCGGGAAGTCCGCGGCGCTTCATGGGGATCTGAGATGCGATCTCGTCCTTGACCTTATCGGATAACGCCTGCGTCATCGGGGTGTCGATATAACCGGGCGCTACGGCGTTGACGGTCACTCCGCGCGCGGCGAGCTCCTTGGCTACCGCCTTTGTAAGTCCGATAACGCCCGCCTTTGAGGCGCAGTAGTTCGCCTGACCCGCGTTGCCGTTGATTCCGACGATGGACGCAAGGTTGACGATACGACCGCTTCTTTGACGCATAAAGGGCTTGTAGACGTGCTTTGTCATATTATAAGTGCCCTTGAGGTTGACGTTGATGACCGCGTCGAACTCAGCCTCTGTCATATTGAGCATAAGCTTGTCGCGTGTGATGCCCGCGTTGTTGACGAGAATATCGATCTTTCCGAAATCGTCGATGATCTGCTTTACAACAGCCTCGCCCGATTCAAAATCGCTGACGTCGCAGTCATAAGCCTGTACCTTTACTCCTAAATCCGCTACCGCCTTGACGGAAGCTTCCTTGTCCTCTTCTCTGCCGATACCGACGATCGCTATGTCGGCTCCGAGCGACGCGAGCTTCTCGCAGACCGCTCTGCCTATTCCGCTGTAACCGCCTGTGACGACGGCGACCTTATCCTTTAAGTCCATAAGTGTTCTCCTTTCGGAAATGTATTACAATTCTATTGAATTTAAGTCCTCGGGCGTTTCGACCTTGAATGCCTTTACGTCCGCGTTAATCCTCTTGATAAGTCCCGTGAGGGTTTTGCCGACGCCGACCTCGATAAAGGTATCAACACCGTCGGCTATCATATTTTCCACGATCGACTGCCAGCGAACGGGATTCTCGACCTGAGCCTTGACGAGTGCCTTGTAATCGCCCTCATAAGGCTTCGCGGTAAAGTTGGAATAGATCGGGATCTGAGGCTCGGAAAATTCCACGCCCTCCATATACTCCATAAGTCCGTCCGCGGCCTGAGACATAAACGGCGAGTGGAACGCTCCGCTCACCGCGAGCTTTTTCGCTCTGCCCTTCAGCTCGGAGAACGCCTCGATGAGAGCGTCGACATTCTCCTCCTTAGCAGCAATAACGGTCTGAGCGGGAGAGTTATAATTTACGGGATACGTGCTCTCGAACCTCGAGCAGACCTCCTCGATCTTATCGGCGGGCAGCTTCATGACCGCGAGCATAGCTCCGGGGTTAGCCTTTGCCGCCTTATCCATCAGCTCGCCGCGCCTGCAAACGAGCCTGAAAGCTTCTTCATCGGATAAGATACCCGAAAACGCCAAAGCGGCGATCTCGCCGAGCGAAAAGCCTGCCGCGCAGTCGATTTTGATCCCTTTTTCCTCTACGGCTCTCGCCGCCGCCAGATCGGCGGCAAAAACGCAGGGCTGAGTGTTGACAGTGACCGCGAGCTCCTCCGCCGTGCCCTCAAAGCACTGGGTCGAGGTGCCCGGGCGGATAGCGTCAACCGTGTCAAAAACCTTTTTGGCAGCCGCGCTGTACTCGCAGAGCTCCTTGCCCATGCCGCTGTACTGAGCGCCCTGTCCCGAAAAAACCAACGCTATTTTACCCATTTGCATGCACCGCCTAAAACTTCCTCCGCCTTGGTGAACAAGTCAACGATTATGTCGCGCGCGGGTTCCTCCTTCTTGACCATTGAGGCGACCTGACCCGCGAGCACGCAGCCGTTCTTTACATCGCCCTCACGCGCCGCGAGGCGGAGCACGCCCGCGCCCTTAGCCTCGAGAACATCGTCGGGGTAATTGGCGCTGTCGTATTCCATTTTTGTATACTCTCTTGTATAGCCTGACTTGATACATCTTACGGGATGACCGAGACGCTTGCCCGTTACGACCGTGTCGATGTCCTTAGCCTTTAAAATCTTATCCTTATATTCCTGAGCGATCGTGCACTCGGTAGCGACCAAAAAGCGTGTGCCGACCTGAACGCCGACCGCGCCGAGCATAAAGCATGCCGCGACCTGACGGCCGTCGGCGATACCGCCTGCCGCGATAACGGGTATGCTCACAGCGTCAACGACCTGCGGAACGAGCGCCATTGTTGTAAGATCGCCGACATGACCGCCGCTCTCGCCGCCCTCGGCGATCACCGCGAAGGCTCCGAGCTTTTCCATACGCTTAGCGAGCGCTGTTGAGGGAACTACGGGGATGACCTTGATGCCCGCTTCCGTCCATTTTTCCATATATTTTCCGGGGTTGCCCGCGCCTGTGGTAACGACCTTGACGCCCTCCTCAACGACGACGTCGGCTACCTCGTCGGCAAAGGGGCTCATCAGCATTATATTAACGCCGAAGGGCTTGTCTGTAAGCTCCTTGCACTTCTTTATCTCAGCTCGGAGCTGTTCGCCGTTGGAATTCATCGCGGCGATAAGGCCGAGACCTCCCGCGTTGCTTACGCCTGCGGCGAGTGACGCGTCGGCTACCCAAGCCATTCCGCCCTGAAAAATCGGATACTCAATACCGAGCTGTTCATTGATTACGGTAGAGATCATATGTATCACCCTTTCGACATATTTGATAAACAGATCTAATTGTGGACGTAGCTGTACATAATACGATATCTAACATATTTTACTATATAAGGGTGAATTAGTCAATGCTTAATAAGCTATTTTTTGGCATTATCAAGGATATGCCCAAACCTTTGCCGCGATCAGCTGCAAAGGTCCTCGAGTATCCTTTTGAGCTCGCGCGGAGTTTCGGCTTTTATTCCGTTTTCAAGCTGCTCGCGGTCCTTCTCGGGCAGTATCGCGACCCTTGTGGAGGTGGTCTTGACTATCCTGCCGTCGCTGTCCTCCACAGCTATCTTCCCCGCGACGGATTTGACGGTGAAGCCTGTCCTTCGCGCGTTTGTCGCGGTCTCGGCTACGGTCGCGGGGACGCTTTCGGTCTGCTTCTCCGTTTCTGTCGCGCCCATAAAAACCGACGCGACCGCCGATAATATATAAAGTACCATAGCTGATAAAATGATAGTTTTCTTCATAATTTGCACCTCGTTTTTAATTTGCGCGGACGGTATCGGTATTATTCATACATTTTCGGTGAAAAAATATAAAAAATTCATCAATAAAATAACGTGAAAAGGTTTATTTTTTGCTTGATTTATGGTACAATAACGGAGAATAATGTGTTACTATGTGTTTTTATGTCATAAGAGTTTTTGAAAATTAAGGAGAATTTCCTATGCGTGAAACGGATATAAGCAAATTTACCGAGCAGGAATCGGTCGTTGAAGCGACCGAAAGCCCGACAAAAAGAATACTGAAGGCTGTGGGGCGTTTCTTCGTGACGCTCGCGGCGGTCGGAGCCGTGGCAGGCTTCATAGTTCTGATTTCGCTGTCGGTTTACATTATCGGCATCGCCAACGAGCCAACTGGCATTGACCTCAAGGCGAAATCCCTGAACCAGACCTCGTTCATCTACGTCAAGAATGACAGCGGCAAGTTCAAAAAATACCAGTCGCTTTACGACACCGAAAACAGAGTATGGGTAGATTTCAAGAAGATACCCGACAATATGAAGAACGCGGTAATCTCGATCGAGGACAAGCGCTTCCGCGACCACAACGGCGTTGACTGGACGCGAACCGTGGGCGCCATGCTCAATCTCGCCAGCGGCAAATCAAGCTACGGCGGCTCGACGCTCACCCAGCAGCTGATCAAAAACATCTCCGACGACAACGAGGTTTCGCTGAACCGTAAGATTCGCGAGATCGTCAAGGCTCTCAAGCTTGAGACCGAGTACACCAAGGACGAAATACTTGAGGCTTACCTCAATGTCGTAAACTTCGGCAACAACTGTCAGGGAGTTCAGGCGGCGGCGAACCTTTATTTCGGTCAGAATATCGACAAATGCTCGCTCGCCCAGTGCGCGGCGATCGCGGGTATCACACAGAACCCCAGCCGCTTCAATCCTCTGATCTATCCCGAGCAAAACCAAAAGAGACGCGAGACAGTGCTCTCCGAAATGCTTGACCAGAAGAAGATCACCAAGGCGGAATACGACGAGGCGATGAAGGAATCCGCCGATATGAAGTTCGTCGGCTACAAAAAGAGCAACAAAACAAACGTCGGCAAAAAGGTTCAGAACTGGTATATGGACGAGCTCCAGAACGATCTGACCAGAGACCTCGCCGTTTACTATAACATCAGCGAAAAGGCGGCGAGCGACAAGCTCTTTACCGAGGGTCTCAAGATTTACAGCGCGATGGACGTTGAAATGCAAAAGTACCTCGAGCAGGCCGCCATGGAGATCGACACCGAATACGACTCGGGTCTCCAGTGCGCCGCCACCATGGTGGATATGCACGGCGCGATAATCGCGACGACAGGCTCCTCGCAGGAGAAAACCTCGAATCTGCTCTTTGACAGAGCGACCGACTCGGTTCTTCAGCCTGGTTCCTCGATCAAGCCCGTGGTCGTTTATCCCTACGCGATCGAAAGAAAAAAGCTCTATTACAGCTCGGTCGTCAAGGACGAGCCGCTTGAAAAGTATAAGGTCGGAGCCGACGGCTCGCTTGTCTCGGGTCCCAATAACTGGTACGAGGGCTACAAGGGCAACATGCTCCTTCCCGACGCTATCGAATGGTCGGCAAACGCCACAGCCGCTCAGGTAATGGATATGATCAGTCCCCAGGCGGCTTACAATCAGGTTCTTACTCTTCAGGGCTTTGAGCACCTAAGCGAGGACGATAAGGTTAACACGGGCGGACTTTCCATCGGCGGTCTCAACGGCGGAGTCACCGTCAGAGAAATGGCGGCGACCTTCACATATATGGGCAACGGCGGCAAATACTACAAGCCCTACACCTACTACTATGTGACCGACTCCGAGGATAACATCATCATCGACAACCGCGACGCTATCCCGAAGGAAAGCTACTCCCCCGAGACAGCCTACATTATGAACAGGCTTCTCCACTACAATATGACCTACTGCGCTCACACCAACGCGTATCTTGCGAGGGTCGACGACTGGGATATCATCGGAAAAACAGGTACCACCGACGAGGACAAGGACTCGTGGTACTGCGGTCTGAGCCCCTACTGCTCGTTGGCAGTATGGACGGGCTTCGACATCCCCGAGACCATCTCGATGTACGGCCAGCAAACGGCGACAAAGCTGTTCGCTCAGGTAATGGGTCATTACCTTGAGGGCAAAAAGCACAAGGAATTCTCAAAGCCGGGTTCGATCATTATGGCGAATTTCAGCCCGTCTAACGGTATGGTATACAACGTCGGCGACGTTACCGAGGACGACCGTTACGTCGGATATTATACAGAGGACAATATGCCCGAGGACGGCGGAGATTACGTAGATTACTATGAAGGCTCCGACGAGGACAGCGACTCCGAGAGTGAGGAGATAACGGCTCCTGCCGAAGAGGAAGCAAGCGCTCCCGAAGAGGAATCCTCGTCCGAGGAGGAATCCTCGGCAGATGAAACCGAGCCCGAAAGCTCAGAGGAATCTCAGGAAACCGAGGCTACCGAGGAGGAATCCTCGGCAGATGAAACCGAGCCCGAAAGCTCGGCCGAAGAATGAATGTAATTCAGGACAACTGAAAGGATGGAAATATATGATTGAAATAGCAATAATGGGACACGGAGTCGTAGGCTCCGGCGTCGCCAAAATCATCACATCACACAAGCAGAAGCTTTACTCCGCGATCGGCGAGGAGATCCACATCAAGAAGATCCTCGACCTTCGCGAGTTCCCCGATTCTCCGCTTGCCGACCGCTTCACAAAGAATTTTGACGATATCCTCAACGACGTTGAGATTCGCGTAGTCGCCGAGGTTATGGGCGGGATCCACCCTGCTTTTGAGTATGTCAGCAAGCTGCTCGCGGCAGGCAAGAGCGTCGCGACCTCCAACAAGGAGCTTGTCGCGGCAAAGGGCGCTCAGCTTCTCAAGATCGCCAAGGAAAACAACGTAAACTTCCTTTTTGAGGCTTCCGTCGGAGGCGGCATTCCGATCATCAGACCGCTCAACCAGTGCCTTGTCGCTAACAATGTCAAGGAGATCGCGGGTATCCTCAACGGCACCACCAACTTTATCCTCACCAAGATGATCAAGGACGGAATGGGCTTTGACGAGGCTCTCAGGCTCGCTCAGAAGCTCGGCTTCGCGGAGCGTAATCCCGAGGCTGACGTTGAGGGACACGACGCCGTTCGCAAAATCTGTATCCTTGCCTCTCTCGCGTACGGCAAGCACATTTATCCCGACAACATACATACCGAGGGAATCACCAAGATCACCCTTGACGACGTTAAGTTCGCCAAAAAGTTTGACTGCGTGATCAAGCTTATCGGCGACGTTAAGGTTCTTGACGACGACAGAATGGATATTTTTGTCGCGCCTATGCTCATCAACAGCAAGAGCCAGCTCTCCAACATCGACAACGAATTCAACGGAATTATGGTTCGCGGCGACTGCACCGACGACGTAGTATTCTACGGCAAGGGCGCGGGCTCGATGCCCACAGCGAGCGCCGTTGTAGCCGATATCGTTGACTGCGGCAAGCACCTCAAGAGGCGCAAGTTCCTCTTCTGGGTAGACAGCAACAACGAGAACATTCTTCCATATAATGAAAGCAGAACGGCAATGTTCCTCAGATTCAACGCCGAGGACAAGGCTGTCGCGATCGAGCGCTTCGGCGACGTTCAGGTCATTGCCGAGGGCTCGCAGTGCGCGCTTATCACTCCCGTGCTCACGATCGGCGAGATCGACAAAAAGCTTGAGGGGCTCAACGTGCTCTCCAAGATCAGAATGGGAGATTTATGATATATACAGGTAATTATTAATTGGATCAAAGGAGTAATCAGATGAGTTTAATTGTACAGAAATTCGGAGGAAGCTCCGTCGCCGACGCTGAACGCGTGTTCAACGTCGCGAGGATTGTCACCGAAACCTATGACAAGGGCAACGACGTTGTGGTAGTTGTTTCGGCTCAGGGCGACACGACCGACGACCTTATCGCCAAGGGCAACGAGATCAACCCCAACGCCTCAAAGAGAGAGCGCGATATGCTTGTCGCCGCGGGCGAACAGATATCTATCGCCCTGCTCGCTATGGCTATCGAAAAGCTCGGCTATCCCGTAGTTTCGCTCTTAGGCTGGCAGGCAGGCTTCCAGACAAACTCGGCACACACCTCGGCCAGAATCAGGCGCGTTCAGCCGAACCGTATCCGCAGAGAGCTTGACAAAAAGTCGATCGTAGTTGTGGCAGGCTTCCAGGGCCTTTCCAGATACGACGACATCACCACGCTCGGACGCGGCGGCTCCGACACCTCGGCGGTCGCGATCGCCGCGGCTATGCACGCCGACCTCTGTCAGATCTACACTGACGTTGAGGGTGTATACACAGCCGACCCGAGAAAGGTCAAGAACGCCAAAAAGCTTGAAAGCATATCTTATGACGAAATGCTTGAGCTCGCCACTCTCGGCGCACAGGTTCTCAACAACCGCTCGGTAGAGATGGCAAAGAAATATAATATCGAACTTGAGGTGCTCTCCAGCTTAGTCAAGGCGCCCGGTACAATCGTAAAGGAGAAAAGTAAAATGGAAAAAATGTTAATCAGCGGCGTAGCAAAGGACACAGATATCGCCAGAGTTTCGGTAATCGGCATTCCCGACGAGCCGGGCTTCGCGTTCAGACTGTTCTCCAAGCTCTCCAAAAAGAATATTAACGTAGACATCATTCTTCAGTCGATCGGACGCGACGGCACAAAGGATATTTCCTTCACGATCGCCGCCGACAGACTTGACGACGCTATGGAAGCGCTCAAGGATTACGTTGAGAGTGTAGGCGCCAAGGATATCCTCACCTCCACCGACGTTGCGAAGATCTCCATCGTCGGCGCAGGTATGGAAAGCCACGCGGGCGTCGCGACAAAGATGTTTGAGGCTCTGTATGACGCTCAGATCAACATCCGTATGATAGCGACAAGCGAAATCAAGGTAAGCGTGCTCATCTCCAAGAAGGACGCCGACCGCGCTGTTTCCGCTATCCACGACAAGTTCTTTGAAGAATAAGCTTATCAGCAATAATTAAGGCGTTGCCGTTTTCGGCAACGCCTGTTTTTTTAGCATTGAATAATTATATTTAATTCGCGGCGTTAAGCGCGGGACGCGGAGCTCCGTGCTTGTAAGGAATGCAGAACGCCACCGTTACGGCGTGGTCGCCGACGCGCTCAAGGTTCGTGAGCAGCTCGATGAACACCGTGCCCGCCTCCGCGCTGCAAATGCCCTTAGAAAGCCTCTCGATGTGGTGCTGGCGGAACAGCTCGCAGTATTCGTCGATCTGATCCTCAGCCTGAAGAACAGCCTCGGTGAGCTCGGGATCCTTGCTCTGATGAGTGAACATATAGATGCTGTCCTCGAGTATCTGCTGAACGGTCTCGCAGAGAATGCGGAGCTCCTTCATGGCGTCCTCGGTGAGAACTACCTCGCCGTTGATCATCTTCTGAGCCGCCTCGCACATATTCTCGCTTCGGTCGCCGATACGCTCAAGATCCTGAATAGCGTTGTACATCGCGCCCATGACCTTTCGGTCGTAGTCGATGATATCAAGACCGTTGATCTTAACAATATATTTTGTAATGCCGTGGGTCAGCTTGTCCACGATCTTCTCGTTCTCGTAGACGCGCTCTATCGCCTTGGCGTCGCCGTTGATAACCGCCTCCATAGCCATATCGTAGCTAGCTCTCGCAAGGCTCGCGAGACGCGCGCACTCCTTTTCCGTCTGCTGTACGGCGACAGGCGGAGTTGTAAGGATACGGGGATCGAGATATACGGTGATCTCCTCCTCTGCCTCGACCTTATCGGGAAGAATGAGCTTTGTGAGCTTGATGATCGGGGTGGAAAACGGGAGGAAAACTATCGTTCTGATGATATTGAACACGATATGAACCGCCGAGATCTGGGCGGGAGTGTTGCCCTTGAGGAAAGGGATCGTCTCGCAAATGTGCGAGACCGTATAGGGCGTCGCGTCAAGAAGCGCCACGATACCGGTCATCATCAGCGCGGCGAACAGGCTCGTGAGGAAGTTCGAAACCGCCACCTGCTTACTTTCGCGGTTAGCGCCCGCGGCTGACAGGAACACGGGCATACAAGCGCCGACGTTCATACCGAAGATTATGAACACACAATCGGAAAGAGTGACTACGCCGCTCATTCCGAGCGCCATAAGGATACCGACGGAAGCGGAAGAGCTCTGGATAATACCTGTAAAAAGCATACCCGCGAGAAGTCCGAGGATCGGGTTCGCCATTCCCGAGACCATATTGCCGAAAACCGCGCTTTCCTTGAGGAAGCCGAAGTTTTCGCTCATCATCGACATACCCATAAAGAGTATACCGAAGCCTGCGGCGATCTGTCCGTAATACTTGTGGTTGTTCTTCTTGGCGAAGGTGATGACCGCCGCGCCGGCAAAGGCGAAGATGGGAACGATCGCCTTGATATCGATAGAAAGCAGCAGCGAGGTCACTGTCGTACCGATCTTGGAGCCGAAAAGAATACCGATGGACTGATAGATGTTCATCAGTCCCGCGTTGACAAAACCGACTACCATCGCGTCGGTCGCGGACGAGCTTTGGATTACCGCGGTGACAAGAACGCCGACGAGCATCGCTATAAACTTATTGCTCGTGATTTTTTCAAGCAATTCTCTTAGCTTGGAGCCTGCGGCGAGTTCAAGTCCCTCGCCCATCAGCTTCATACCCATCAGGAACAGTCCCAGACCGCCCAGTACGCTTATTACGCTGAAAATATTCATATTTTCCACCTTTTATTAGTGCAAAATGAGATAAAGCGCGCTTTATCCTGATTAAACTTCTTCACGTCCTTTTAAAAAACGTCAAGTTCCACCATTTTCTATGATAATATATCACCATTCAAGTATTATTCTGTATAAGAATTATAATAAAATTTTTTTAGTTATGTTTTTCCTGTTTTTCTCTCGGAAATCACAGCACTTCCGAGTCAGGCGCTTCAGGGAGCTTCGGATCAACGTAGAGCGTTTTGTTGTTTGTGAAAATCACCATTCCCGGTTTTGCTCCGTTGGGCTTTGACACATATTTTATCAGCGTGTAATCGACCGCGACGTTTGAGCTGTCCTTCGCCTTGCTGTGATAGGCGGCTGTCCGCGCCGCCTCGATCAGCGCCGTGTCCGTCGGCTCCCTGCCGTCGGTAACAAGCACAGTATGCGAGCCCGGGATATCCTTTGTATGGAACCAGATATCGCGGTTGTGCGCGGTTTTCAGCGTCAGGGTATCGTTTTGTTTGTTGTTTCTGCCGACAAGCACCCTGAACCCGTCCGAGGTGGTGTATTCGATCGGCGGAAGCGAAGCGGGCTTTCGCATAGCGCTTTTATTCTTTTTGATATAGCCCTGTTCCATAAACTCAAGGCGTATGGCGTTGAGCTCCTTCTCGCCTGTTGCTCTGGAGAGAGCGTCGCCCAAGGTCTCAAGGTATTTAAGCTCTTTTTTGCCCTCCTCGATCTGAACGGTCAGGACGCGGCACGCGTTTTTCGCTTTGTTGTAATCCTTGTAGTATTTCTGCGCGTTCTGCGCGGGCGAGATCGCGGGATTCAGCTTTATCGTGACAGGAGCGTTGTCCGCGTCATAAAAGTTTTCGACCGTAACGCTGTCCGCGCCGCGCTCTATCCTGTACAGATTCGCCTGGAGCAGGTCGCCCTTGACGCGAAGCTGCTCGCGGTCGGACGCGGCTTCGAGCTCGCGGGTCTGGACGTTGATTTTATTTGAGGTCCTGTGAATAAGGTTAGAAAGCACGCGCGAAAGGTCGGCGGCCTTGACCCTCATTCTGTCGGCGCTGTCGCGCTCGATGTAGTAGGTGTCGAGCAGCTCGCAAAAGCTCGCGGCTTCCCTGCTTTCGCCGAGAGAACCGTACTGGCCGATCGGCATAAATGAGATATCGAACGGCTTGGCGTCGCCCTTGCGATAAAGCGTATAAGGCTTGCCGTTATAGGTAAGAAGCGTATCCGAAAGGTTTTTGAGCTCCGCGGCAAGGCGCGCGCGCTGACTTTCGCTGAGCGTTTTATTTGAGGCGCTTTCTCCGCCGAGAGCCCTGTACTCCAGCTCGCGGCAGATCACGGGAGAAATGCCCTGTACCGCGCCGAGGATCGCCTTGCTGAGCGCCATTTCCGCGGGAGCGGACACTATCCTCTCCAAAATCTCCTCAGGCTTTGAGAGCAGGATATTGAGCTTGTCCTGAGGCTCGGGCAGCTCGTAAGGGATATTGGGGAGCACAAGCCGCTTTGACGACATCGTTATGTCGACACGCTTCAAGGCGTCGATGATAAGCCCTTTTTCGTCCGTAAAAATCACATTGCTGTATTTTCCCATTATCTCGACGACAACGGTAACGCCGACCTTATCCCCCAGCTCATTGGTACATTCAAAATCCATACTGAGAATACGGTCGAGCCCCGCCTGACGGATATCGAGCAGCTTGCCGCCGCCGAGACGCTTGCGCATAAGCATACACAGCATCGGAGGCGTCGCGGGGTTCTCTACGCTGTACTTGGTAAAATGGACGCGCGGTGAATTGGCGCGCGTGGAAAGCAGAAGCTTTTTGTTTCCGTTGCGCGTGCGAAGATGAAGAAGCAGCTCGTCGCGGTTGGGCTGGTAAATCTGGTACACCCTCGCGCCGAGCGCCTCGTTTTTGATTTCGTTTATAACATGCCGAAGCATCATTCCGTCAAGAGCCATTTTTTACTCCGTTTCATTTATGATATTTGCCGTTTGAGTTGATCTCAAACGCGCGGTAGATCTGTTCGGTCAGGATCACCCGCGCCATTTGGTGCGGAAAGGTCATTTTGCTCATGGAAAGCCTGAAGTCCGAGCGCTGTTTGACCTCGTCGCTGAGGCCCCAGCTTCCGCCGATGATAAAATCAACGGAGCTTTTTCCGCCGAGTGAGATATCGTCAAGCTTTGAGGCAAGCTCCTCGGAGCCGATCGCCTTGCCCTCGATACACATCGAGATCACATACGAGTTCTTGGACAGCGCCGCGATGATTCGCTTGCCCTCGGCGTTGAGGATCGCTTGGATACCCGCTTCGTTGGGGTCGCGAAGCGTTTTTTCCTCGTCAAGCTCAATTATACCGAACTTGCAAAACGCCCTGAGCCGCTTGGAATACTCGGCGATCGCGTCCGTCCAGTACTTTTCCTTTATTTTTCCGATACAGATTATATTTACACTGAGCATCGTTTCACCTCAGAACACTACGCTTTTACCATCGGTCTCGGCGGGAACGCTCGCAAGCGTATAGTCAAGACCCTGTTCCATACCAAGCTCCGCGAGCGCCTCGACAGAGGTTCTGAGAGCGAGCTCGGGTATGTTGTTGTTTTCGGAAATATGACCCAGCATCAGCCTGAAGGCTCCGCAACGCACGAACTCCGCTAGCTCCGCGGCGCAGGCGTCGTTGCTGAGGTGTCCTCTGTCCGAGAGGATACGCCGCTTGATATTCGGCGGATAGAAGCCGTTTTTCAGCATATTTACATCGTGATTTGACTCAACCACGGCAAAATCGCTCGTCCTTATCAGCTCCCTGACCTCGTCTGTCATAACTCCGAGATCCGTGGCGATGGTCGCCGCTCTGCCGTCGGGCGTAAAAACCTTGAAGCAGCAGCTTTCGCGCGCGTCGTGCGGAGTGTCACATCGAACTACGCCGATATTTCCTACGCTGACCTCACCGCTTATGACCTCGCAGTGATTCGTCGCCCCGATGAGGTTTTTTTCCTCCATCGCAAGGAGCGTGCCCTCGCTGGCATAGATTTTCAGCCCGTGCTTTTTGGCGAAAACTCTCAAGCCCGAGCAATGGTCGATATGCTCGTGAGTAACAAAGACCGCGCCTATGCTCTTTGCGCTGATGTTATTCAAATCAAGAGCCGCCTCGAGCTGTTTGCAGCTTCTGCCCGCGTCGATCAGAACGCCCTCTCCCGAGGAGCCTATATAATAGCTGTTGCCCTTACTGCCCGAAAAAAGCGGAACGACCTTAGCCATAAAATCTCTCCATTCTTTTCTGATAGTCCGATTATATCATATAGCCGAACAAAAAACAAACCTCAGAGCGCATTTGCTCTGAGGTTTAGGTATCTTAAATATTCAGTGATCGCTTAAGCTCTGAGGCTTCTGTCGCGGTGATCCTCGAAGTAGACCTTCTTGATATCCGCGCCGAGGTTCGAGAGCTTGGTGACGATATCCTCATAGCCTCTTTCAATATACTGAATCGAGCTGACCTCAGTCGTACCGCTGGCGCACAGACCTGCAATGATCATAGCGGCGCCCGCGCGAAGGTCGGTAGCTTTTACGGGAGCGGCGGTGAGCTTGGAGCCGCCCTCGATGATTGCGAGCCTTCCCTCGACCGAAATATGGGCGTTCATCAAGGTGAGCTCGGAAACATACTGATAACGGTTGTCCCAAACGCTCTCGTTGATGATACTCGTTCCGTCAACCGTCGCGAGAAGCACCGCGAACTGAGGCTGACAGTCGGTCGGGAAGCCCGGATGAGGCATTGTCTTGATATTGCAACGGTTCAAGGGACGCTTGGTGGCATCGACGAGAACCGCCTCGTCAAACTCCTTGATCTCACAGCCGATCTCTCTGAGCTTAGCGGTGATGCTCTCAAGGTGCTTGGGAGTTACGTTCTTAACGAGAACTCTGCCCCTTGTCGCGGCAGCCGCGCACATATAAGTACCCGCCTCGATCTGGTCGGGAATGATCGAATAGTTAACGCCGTGGAGGAAATCTACTCCGCGGATCTTGATAGTATCGGTACCCGCGCCTCTGATCTGCGCTCCCATTGAGTTGAGGAAGTTGGCAAGGTCAACGATGTGGGGCTCCTTGGCGGCGTTCTCGATAACAGTCTGTCCCTCTGCCTTAACGGCCGCGAGCATAATGTTGATCGTAGCGCCTACGGAAGCGAAATCAAGGTAGATATGCGCTCCTCTGAGCCTGTAAGGAGACCTTACGTCGATGATAGCGCCGTTAACGAGCTCGTGACGCGCGCCCATAGCGGCGAAGCCCTTGAGGTGGAGATCGATCGGACGCGCTCCGAAGTTACAGCCGCCCGGGAGACATACTCTCGCCTCGTGACATCTGCCCAGAAGCGCTCCGAGAAGGTAATACGACGCGCGCATACCTCTGACGAGATCGGAGGTAGCGCTCGCGGTCTCTATGCCCTTGGGATCGATATATAAGGTGCTCTTGTTTACTCTTTTTACTTCAGCGCCCATCTCCTGAAGGATCCTTCCGATCAGGGTAACGTCGCTGATATTAGGTATATTTTCAATTCGGCAGGGCTCGTCGCAAAGGATCACCGCGGGGATGATCGCGACGGCCGCGTTTTTGGCGCCGCTGATGCAAACCTCACCGTCAAGCGCCTTGCCGCCGTTAATAACATATTTTTCCAACGTACACACTCCAAAAACAGTCTAAGCTTATTTTCTCATTTACCTTCACAATTATGTTTTCTTTAATTTTCCGAGAGTAACAATTTTCTTACAAAAGGTTACGAAAATGTCAGAAAAACACAATTTGTAGTGGTTTAGAACACTCTATACCACAATTTCAACCGTTTAAATAATACTCCATTACGACGATAAAGTCAATACGTTTTGGTAAAATGTAACCTATATTTGGTAAGATTGTATACCTTTTGTCAGTAGGCTGTAATTTTTATTCGGATAATTACCAAAGCGGTTAAAAATCTGTTATTTTTCTATAAAGAAATTAAAAATAATTTTAATATTTATAGTGCAGGATGACGAAAAGGGCTGTCGCTAACGGACAGCCCCGAGGGATAACTCTATGTGTTTTTTCGGAAAACAGATATAATCAAACGTCTAACGCTCTGTGCTGAAGCTCTCTTGAGAGCCGCATGATCTCCTTGTAGAGCTCGCGCGCATATTCGCCGTACTCGCCGCCCTCCTCAAAAACCTTGTCAAGGATCTCGTTCTCGCGCTGTTCGTTAAAAATCGGGATACCGTTCTCTTTTTTGTACTCGGCAACCGCCTTTGAACAGTCCATCCGCTCGCGGAACAGTTTTACAAGCTCCCTGTCTATCCTGTTTATATCCTTACGTATCTCGTTTAAATCCTTCATTTCGCACCTAACATCATATCAAATACCGCGATCGCGGCGACAGCCTCTATCACGCTGACGGCTCTCGGGACGATACACGGGTCGTGTCTGCCTTTTACAACAAGCTCGCTCTCCGCGCCCGTGACAAGGCTGACGGTTTTTTGCGGCTTGGAGATCGACGGAGTGGGCTTTATCGCGGCTCTGAACACAACAGGCATTCCGTCGGTGATACCGCCGAGGATACCGCCGCAATTGTTCGTTTCGGTAACGATTTTGCCGTCGCGCGTCACAAAGCTGTCGTTGTTCTCGCTGCCTCTGACGCTTGCCGCCTTGAATCCCAGTCCGAACTCAACGCCCTTGACCGCGGGAACTCCGAAAACCGCCTTGGCGATCTCGCCTTCAAGTCCGTCAAAAAGAGGACCTCCCAAACCTGCGGGCAAGCCCGTCACCGCGCATTCTATCACGCCGCCGACGCTGTCGTTCTCCGACTTCGCAGCCTCGATCTCCGCCCGCATTTCGCCTTCAACGCTTCTGTCGATCAGCGCGAAGCTCTCGCGGCTGAGTCTGTCGAGCAGCTCGACGGGTATATTCGCGGGATCAAAGAGCTTGTCCTCGACCTTGCCTATCGATGCGATGTGAGCGGCGATTTTCACGCCCTGTTCCTCAAGGATCTGACGAACGACAGCTCCCGCAAAAACTATCGGAGCGGTAAGTCTGCCGCTGAAATGACCACCGCCGCGGATATCGTTGCAACCGCCGTACTTTACAAAGGCGGTGTAGTCGCTGTGACCCGGACGAGGGAGCTCAAGGATGTTGCCGTAATCGGAGCTTCTGGTGTTGGTGTTTTCGATCAGGCACGCGATGGGGGCGCCTGTGGTAACTCCGTCAAGAAGTCCCGACTTGACCGACGGAAGATCCTTTTCGAGCCTCGGTGTCGCGGTCGGGTCCTTTCCCGGGGCTCTCCGCGCCATCTGGAGCAGAACTCCGTCCATATCGATCTTATGCCCCGAGGGTATCCCCGCGAGCGTCATACCTATCGCCTCGCCGTGGCTTTCGCCGAAAACAGTCAGCTTCAGGTTGTTTCCGTAATATGACATTACGCCTTGCCTCCCAGTCTGAAATACTCGTCAAAAAATTCGGGATAGCTCTTGTTGACGCTCTCCCTGTCGGTGATCGTCACCGATTTGCCGCAGCCGAGCGCGGCGACCGACGCGGACATCACGATTCGGTGATCGTTAGCTCCGTCAACAACTCCTCCCGAAAGCGCGCCCGCGCCCTCGATAATAAGACCGTCCTCGGTTTCCTCAACTCTTCCGCCTAAAGCGTTGAGCATATCGGCTGTGGTTTTGAGCCTGTCGCTCTCCTTTATTCTGAGCCTTTCGGCGCCGCTGATCCGCGTTTTCCCCTCCGCGAAGCTCGCGCAGACCGCGAGGATCGGAACAAGATCGGGGATATCCCGCGCGTCGATATCAACAGCGCTCAGCTTTGATTTTTTTACACGAACAAAGTCCTCGCCAAGCTCCGTCTCCGCGCCGAAGCGACCGAGCAGTTCGGCGATCTTTCTGTCGCCCTGAGCGCTGTCGCGGCGCAAGCCGCTGACGGTAACGTCGCCCGAAACGGCTCCTGCCGTCATAAAGAACGCCGCCTGCGACCAGTCGCCGTCGGTCCTGTAATCGACAGGCAAATAGCACTGACCGCCCTTGACGAACCAACCGAAATCGGTACGCTCCGCCTTAACTCCGAAGCGCTCCATACAGGCGACCGTCATATCGATATAGCTCTCGGACTGGAGCGGCGTTGTGAGGATTATGTTACTGTCGCCCTCAAGGAGAGGGAGCGCGAGCAGGAGCCCCGTGATGAATTGTGAGCTGACGTTGCCCGGGATATGAAAATCTCCGCCTCGCAGACAGCCGCTGATACTGAGCGGCAGACCGCCCTTTGTAACGCACTCCACCCCCGCTTTCGGGAGCGAATCAAGGTAAATTCCGATCGGGCGTTCAGGGAGCCTTCCGCTGCCGACAAAGGTGGCGTCCACTCCGCCCGCCGCCGCGATCGGGATAAAAAATCTCAGTGTTGAGCCGCTTTCGCCGCAGTCGAAAACAGCTTTTTTATTTGAAAAGATATCAGTTCCGTCAATTATCATACCGTCGCCGTCGGGTTTTACTTCGGCTCCGAGAGCTCGGATACAGCCGACCGTTGCCCTGATGTCGTTTGACATCGATACAGGCGCGATCCTGCATATGCCGCCCGAAAGCGCGGCGCAGATCAGCGCTCGGTGAACGTCGCTTTTTGACGGCGGCGCGCTTACGCGGCCGTTGAGTTGTGACGGGAACAAAGTTATCGCGGACATACGCACCTCGTTAAAAACAATAGAAATCCAAATCGCGTCATTGATCGCGCGGCTCGATAAAGCTCTCCAGCTCGGAAAACGGGGTTTTTCTTATAAAGCTCTCGCCTATTCGCTTGAGAAGCACAAGGTTGACGCTGTCGCCGCCCGATTTCTTGTCGCTTTTGCAGAGCTCCGAGAGCTCCCCTGAGGACGCGGGGTCGCTTGTAGGCAGACCGTAACGTTCGCAAAGCGACTTGATCCTTTCGGCGGTGCCTTTTTCGGTAAGAGCAGCCTGCTCGCCCGCGAGCGCCAGCATGACCATTCCGATCGCGACGGCCTCGCCGTGCGTAAGTCCCTCGAAGTTATAGAGCTTCTCAAGGCTGTGACCGAGCGTGTGGCCGAAATTGAGAAGCATTCTCTCGCCGCGTTCCTTTTCGTCGCGGTCGACTACGTCGCGCTTTATACAAACGCAGGTTTCTATTATATCCTCGATAATATCGAAGGCGTTTTCGTTTTCCAGAGTACGAAACAGAGCCGCGTCCTTGATACAGCCGTACTTAATGACCTCGCCCATACCGTCGCGCAGAAAGCGCTCCGACAGCGTTTCCAGAGTATCGGGGTCAATGATAACAAGAATCGGCTGGTGAAAGGCTCCGACCAGGTTCTTGCCCTGAGGGATGTCCACTCCCGTTTTGCCGCCGACCGAGGAATCGACCTGAGCCAGCAGAGACGTCGGGATCTGGACAAAGCTTACGCCGCGCATATATACCGCCGCGGCAAAGCCTGCCATATCGCCCGTAACGCCGCCGCCGAGAGCGACGACGATATCGCCCCTCGTCATTCTGAAATCAGCCATAAAGCTGAGCATTGAAGCGACGGTATCGAGGCGTTTTTCGCTCTCTCCCGCGGGAAACGCGAACAGCGCCGTCTCAAAGCCCGCGCGCTCTAGCGAAGCGTTAACTCTCTCGGCGTAGATCGCGCCGACGTTCGAGTCGGTGATCACGCACGCCTTTTTCGCACCCGTAACGCTTCGGATCAGCTCGCCCGATTTATCTATGAGACCTCTTTCGATCAGGATATCGTAAGGGGTCGATGTGTTTACCGTAACCTTTTTCATTCTCCCAGAATCTCCTTGGTTTTGTGAGCCCTCTCAAGCAGCTCCTCTATTCTTTTCCTGTCGCCGTCCTTTACGGCGTCCGTGATCGCATGGATATTATCGATCAGGGTATCAAGCTCTTTGATCAAGGGCTCTCTGTTCTCGAGGAACAGCTCGCTCCACAGCTTCGCGTTGATATTGGCGACGCGGCTGACGTCCTTGTAGGAGCCTGCCGAAAAGCCCTTGTGATTAAGGCACTGAGGGCTGAGAACATAGGCGCACGCCAGCACATGCGGAAGCTGAGAGGTAAAGGCGATCATTCTGTCGTGCTCCTCGGGGTCAGAGAGCTTTACGGAGCCGAAGCCCATCTCCAGCGCAAGGTCGGAAAGCAGTCTGACCGCGTCGCCGCTTGCTCCGCAAGGCGTGATGATATAGCTCGCGCCCTTGTAAAGATCCGCGTCGGCGCTGGCGTAGCCGTTGGTTTCCTTGCCTGCCATCGGGTGGCTCCCGACAAACTCAAAGCCGTATTTCTCCGACAATTCGCTGAGCCGCGGACAGATCTCGCGCTTTATGCCCGACGAATCCGTAACGATCGCGCCCTTTTTGATATCGTTTCCGTATTTCTCGATGAACTCGACCGCCGCCTCGGGATATAGCCCGAGAATGACCACATCCGCCTCGCGAAGGTTTTCGCGTGTACCGATCTCGTCGATCGCGCCGTCCGCGAGCGCTATTTCAAGCGTAGAGCGGGTACGGTTGTGACCGTAAACGTAATGATCGGTATATTTCTTTAACGCCTTGGCAAAGCTGCCGCCGATTATCCCCATACCGACTATCGCTATTTTCATAAAATCACCATATTAATAAATTATTGTTTATTTTAGCACTTTAAAGTGCTGATGTCAAGCGTCAGTACAGAATGCCGATAATATTATCAGCGACTCTCGCGCTTGAAAAATTTCCGTTGACAAAAACTCCCGCCGCGCTTTTATAGAGCGGAAGGCGCTGTTCGAGCAGCTCTTTGATTTTTTCGTTGCGGTTTTCCACCTGCAAAAGCGGACGGCGCGTGTCTCGGCTGAGCCTTTTGCAGAGGTTCTCGTAGCTCACGTCGATAAAAACGATTCGTCCGCCCTTTCTGAGCGTTTCGACATTCTCCCTGAAGGTGAGCGTACCGCCGCCCGCGGCGATGATCAGATCCTCTCTGTCCGAGAGCTCCCGACACGCCTCGCGCTCCATTTCGCGAAACGCCTCCTCGCCCTGCTCGGCGAATATCTCCGAGACGGTTTTGCCTGCTTTTTCTTCGATATATCTGTCCATATCGACAAACTCGCGCTCGGTTTTTGCCGCAAGCTTTCTGCCGACCGAGGATTTGCCGCAGCCCATAAAGCCGCAGAGGATTATGTTGTTCATCTTTTCATCAGCTCCTTGGCGGAATCGGCGCACAGCCTTTCGATATCCCTTACATCATACCGTGAGCCGTCCCAGTGGCGGTGCGCGACGACTGCCTGCCACACGAGCATTGACATTCCGCCCTCGGCTTTGATGCCCATTGACTTCGCCTTTTTGACAAGCGCGGTCTCGAGCGGGTTATAGATCGCGTCGTAAACGCTTTTGCACCGAGCGATCACCTCGTCCGAAACAGGCTGAGCGTCGGTTTTGGGCGACATACCGACAGGCGTGGCGTTGATCATAGTATCGATCTCGCCCGAAAGCTCTGAGATCAGGCGCACGCCGACCCTTGAGCCGACAAGCTTTTCGCGAATCTCAGATATCAGTCCGAGCGCCTTTTCGCGCGAGCTTTCTCTGACCGCGAACTCAAGCTCGGCGCCCTTTTTAAGCGCCTCAAATGCCATTGTCCGCGCTACTCCGCCGCAGCCGAGGATAACAACTCTGCCGCTCAGTCCTATCCCGACGCAGTCAAGCGCCTCAAGGAAGCCGTCGGGATCGGTCGTAAAGCCCTTGGAAACGCCGTTTCGGTTCCTGACGGTGTTCACGCTTCCATACAGCCGCGCCTTGGTGTCGAGCTCGTCAAGAAAAGGAATAACGGCGGTTTTGTGGGGTATGGTAATGTTGTAGCCGTCAAGCTTTGAAAGCGTTTTTTCGTACTCGGCGCTGAGCTCCTCTGGAGAAATATCAAGCGCGAAATACTCCGCCTCAACGCCCGAAAGCTCAAAAAGTCTTTTATGGATAAACGGCGACATCGTGTGCCCGATCGGGTGCCCGATGACCGCGTAACGCTTTTTCATATCCGCGACCGCCTTTCGATAAATTTTTTTCGGTAAAATTGTAAAATTTTTGAAATATATATTGACAAAGCGGTGATTAACTAATAATATTAATTAGTAACAACACGTTTGTTAACTTAAACCATTGTAGCAAAATTCGGCGGGTTTGTCTATAAAAACCGTCGGTGCCGCAAAATTTTTACAGGAGGATAATAAAATGGTATTAGAAAAGGTTAAAGCTATCTTAGCTGAGCAGTTCGACGTAGAGGAAGATAAGATCACTGAGGATACCGATCTTCAGGAGGATTTAGGCGCTGATTCGCTCGACGTTGTAGACCTTCTTATGTCTATCGAGGATGAGTTCGAGATCGAAGTTCCCGACGACGAGATCGAGAACCTCAAGACAGTAGGCGCTCTTGTTTCTTACATCGAAGCTAATTCCTGATAATTATACACCCAAAAGGCTCGGTCAGCTCCGAGCCTTTTTTCCTTTGCCCCGCATTTTATTGCGGCTTCCTTTAAATTAAAACTTGAAAAATCCGACATTGTTATGTATAATGGAAATGTTATCATTTTATGGATTAATCGGAGGATATTATGGCTCAAAACAAAAAAATGGTCGAGGCCATCACAGGCCGCGACGAGGACTTTGCCAAATGGTATACTGACATAGTAAAAAAAGCCGAGCTGATCGACTATTCAAGCGTAAAGGGATGTATGGTTTTCCGTCCCTACGGCTACGCTATCTGGGAAAACATCAAAAAGGAAATGGACGCGCGCTTCAAAAAGACAGGCGTTGAAAACGTCTATATGCCGATGTTCATCCCCGAAAGCCTTTTGCAGAAGGAAAAGGATCACGTCAACGGCTTCGCTCCCGAGTGCGCGTGGGTAACGATCGGCGGACAGGAAAAGCTTGCGGAAAGGCTCTGCGTCCGTCCTACCTCTGAGACGCTGTTCTGCGAGCATTACAAGAAGGTCGTTGAAACCTACCGCGATCTCCCCAAGCTCTACAATCAGTGGTGCTCGGTAGTAAGATGGGAAAAAACCACCCGTCCCTTCCTTCGCAACTCCGAGTTCCTCTGGCAGGAGGGTCACACGATCCACGAGACTGCCGAGGACGCCAAGGAAGAAACGCTTAGAATGCTGAAGGTTTACGAGGATTTCTACCGCGACACTCTCGCGATCCCCGCGGTCGTCGGCCGTAAAACCGAGAAAGAAAAGTTCGCGGGAGCCGAGATCACATACACGATCGAACCGATGATGCACAACGGCGTCGCGCTTCAGGGCGGCACCTCGCACTATTTCGGCGACGGCTTCGCGAAGAGCTTTGACATAAAATTCCAAGGGCGCGATAACAAGCTCCACTATCCTCACCAAACCTCGTGGGGTGTTTCGACAAGAATGATCGGCGCGATCATTATGGTGCACGGCGACGACGACGGTCTTGTTCTTCCGCCGAAGATCAGCCCGATCCAGGTAGTGATCCTTCCTATCGCGATGCACAAAGAGGGCGTTCTCGACAAGGCGCGCGAGCTCAAAAACGCTCTCGAGGATAAATTCAGAGTAAAGCTTGACGACAGCGATCACGCGCCCGGCTGGAAGTTCGCCGAGTACGAGATGAAGGGCGTGCCCGTCAGAGTGGAGATCGGACCCAAGGACATTGAAAAGGGTCAGTGCGTCGTTGTCAGACGCGACACGCGCGAAAAGATTTTTACACCGATCGAAAACCTCGCGGAAACGATCGAGAAAACCTTACAGGATATCCACGACGCTATGTATCTTAAGGCGCTCGAGAATATGAAGGAAAAGACCCACGTCGCTCTTGACCACGACGAATTTCTCAGGCTCGGCAAGGAGCAGGGCGGCTTTATCAAAGCAATGTGGTGCGGCGACAGCGCCTGCGAGGATCAGCTCAAGGACGAGACGGGCGGCGTAAAGAGCCGCTGCATACCCTTTGAGGAGGAGAAGCTCTCCGACGTATGCGTTTGCTGCGGCAAGCCAGCCAAGCATATGGTATACTGGGGAAAACAGTACTAATTGAAACAGACACGGAGGTGACGGGATGCCGATTAAGGTTCAAAAGAATTTACCCGCGATCAAGATATTGGAGAGCGAGAATGTCTTTGTAATGCCCGAGGACAGAGCTTTGACCCAAGACATCCGTCCGCTTAAAATAGTTATACTCAACCTTATGCCGACCAAGGTGGTGACCGAGACTCAGCTTCTCAGGCTGCTCGGCAACTCTCCCCTTCAGGTTGACATAGAGCTTTTACAGATGGCTACGCACAAGTCCAAAAACACCTCGCGCAGACACCTGACTACCTTCTACAAAACTTTTGACGAAATCAAGGATCAGCGCTTTGACGGAATGATCATCACAGGCGCTCCCGTTGAACAGCTTGATTTTGAGGAGGTAGACTACTGGGACGAGCTTTGCGAGATAATGGACTGGTCAAAGAAAAACGTCTACTCGGTGCTCCACATCTGCTGGGGCGCTCAGGCAGGGCTTTATCACCGCTACGGCGTGAGAAAGTTCGAGTTTAAGGAGAAGCTCTCGGGTATTTACGAGCACAGGATACTTAATCCGCTTCATCCGCTGCTCAGGGGCTTTGACGACAGCTTCAAGCTTCCCCACTCGCGTTATACGGGTGTTGTTGAGGAGGATATCTACAACTACGACAACCCCAAGCTTGAAATACTCGCGAAAAGCGACAAGGCGGGAGTTGCGATCGTCGGAAAGAAAAACGGCAGAGCGTTCTACGTTCTGGGACACGCGGAGTATGACCGCGACACTCTCGCGGGCGAGTATTTTCGCGACATCAACAAGGGGCTCGACATCAAGATCCCCGAAAATTACTTCCCCGACGACGACCCGACCAAGCAGCCGCCGATGGTATGGCGCAGCTACGCGAGCCTTCTTTTCCAGAATTGGCTCAATTACTACGTATATCAGCAGACGCCGTACGACCTTGAGGATCTTAAAAAGAAAATTTACGAAGAAGACTGATACGCAAAACCGCCGTTCGCTATGGACGGCGGTTTTGCTTTGGAGATTTATTTTAAAGGCAGATGACAAATTTTACAGCGCGAGCCTTTCGCGCATTTTGAGGAGTATCTTTTTTTCCCGCCTGCTGATCTGAACCTGCGTCATTCCGAGCGCCTCGGCGGTTTTTTGCTGAGTTTTTCGTTTAAAATACCTCAGCTCGATTATTTTTCTGTCGCCGATATCCAGAGAACGAATGACCTCGCGCAAGGCAAGCTTATCGCACAGCAGCTCGGTCGTGTCCTCGGTATACGGCTCGGGCGGACGGTCGTCCTCGTCGTCGCAGCTAAGAGAAAGCGGCTGACGCGCGGCGTTCAGCGCCTCCGCGACCCTCTCCCTGCTTTCTCCCGAAAGCTCGGCGAGCTCGCCGACCGTGGGGGCTCGTCCGTTCTGTGACGAAAAGCTCTCTGCGAACCTGTTAAGCCTGAGAGAAAGCTCCTTGAGGCTTCGGCTCACCCTCACCGTTCCTCCGTCGCGGAACAGCCTTTTTATCTCGCCGAGAATGACAGGCACGGCGTAGGTCGAAAGCCTCACTCCAAGCTCGGGTCTGAACCTTCCCGCCGCCTTGACAAGCCCGAGACAGCCTGCCGAGTACAGCTCCTCATACTCGATACCGCGGTTTTTGAAACGCTTGCAGCAGGCGTGAACCAAGCCCAGATTTTCCTCGACGAGTTTTTCGTTGTTCATCTGAGCGCGACGATCCTCTTTACCATTGTGACTGTCGTGCCCTTTTCAGGCTTTGACCTGACCTTGACGCTGTCCATAAAGCTCTGCATCACCGCAAAGCCCAGACCCGCGCGCTCCTCTTCCTTTGCGGTTGTAAACAGCGGCTGCATCGCTTCCTTAACATCCTCGATACCGACGCCCTTGTCGGTGATCTTGATTATAACGTCGCGTTCGTCGGTCAGCTTGACTTCTATGTAAATCATCCCCGACTCGCGGCGGTAGCCGTGCACGATCGCGTTTGTGACAGCCTCGCTGACGGCGGTTTTGATGTCGGCAAGCTCCGCGATCGTCGGGTCAAATTCAAGCACAAACGCCGCGACCACGCTTCGGGCAAAGCTCTCGTTTGAGCTTTTGCTCAGGAATTTCAGGCGCATTTCGTTGATAACCTTCATCTCAGCACCCCCAGCGCGGAGATCCCGCTCAGCTCAATTATTTTGGAAAGCTCCGCGGGAACGTTAGTGACCTTCAGCTCGCCGCCGACCAGACCTACGGAGCGGTAACGACCCATTATCAACCCGATACCCGAGCTGTCCATAAACGTGACCTTTGAGAAATCAAGCTCCAGCGTTTTCGGGCGCAGAGCGTTGATCCGCGCGTCGATCGAGGTTCTTATGTTAGCGGCGCGGTTGTGGTCGATCTCTCCGCTGAGATAAACCTTGAGCGCGTCGTCCCTGTACTCTGAATTAAGCATATTTATCATTCCTTTCCAAAAGCAACAGCCTGCTTCGATTATAACCGAAGCAGGCTGAAAAATTTGTCATATTATGTTTTTGAAATTATGCGGTCTCGTATTTCACCCGCGAGATACAGCGAGCCCGCTATCACAAGCGGTCTGTTTTCGCGCTTGGCTCTGTCATACGCCGCGTCAAAGGCGTCATACACGCTTTCATATACGTTGACCTCGTCAAATTGCTCCCGACAAAGCTCGCCGAGCTCGCCGCTTTTCAGCGATCTGGGATTATCGACAGGGACCGTGTAGACCGCGCCGAATACTTCCCCGAGAAGCTTTACCGAGGTAATGCTGTCCTTGTCGGATAGCATTCCGAGGATCAGCAGGCCGTCGCCTTTTACATAGCGCTTAACCGCCTTTGTCAGAGCTTCGACGCCGTTCGGGTTGTGAGCGCCGTCGAGAATGACCGTCGGAGCCTCGGAAAGCAGCTCAAAGCGAGCGGGATTACGCGCTTTTTTGAAGCCCGATGAGATGTTTTGGTTCGTTATTTCAAAGCGCTCCTTCGCGATCTCCAGCGCCGCAAGCGCGGTTTTGGCGTTGTCGACCTGATGCTCGCCGATCAGCGGAAGCTCAATAAGCGTGCCGTTGTACAAAAACGTTGTGCCGCTCAGTCCGCTGTTGATGACCTCGATTTCGAGCTCGTCCGCCTTTTTCAGCATAACCGATTTTTTTCGGCAGTCCTCCTCAATAAAGCTCATCACCTCGGCGGTCTGGCGCGAGGTAACGGCAACGGAGCCCGACTTGATGATACCGCATTTCTGCCGCGCGATCTCTGTCAGGGTAGAGCCGAGGATCGCGGTGTGGTCAAGTCCGATCACGGTTATCACCGAACAGATCGGCGGCTTTATTACGTTGGTGCAGTCAAGCAGGCCGCCCATTCCCGTCTCCAGCACGACGACGTCGCACTCAGCCTCCGAATGTATCAAAAACTCAAGCGCCGTTACGTACTCAAATTCGGTGATAACGCACCCCTCGTCCCTGAGCTTTTCGAGGATCGGAAAGGTGCGCTCCACGGCGTTTTCAAGCGTTTGCTCGCTGATCATTTTGCCGTTTATCTGGATACGCTCCCTAAAATCGACGATATAGGGCGAGATAAAAAGCCCTGTTTTGTAACCCGCGTCAACCAAAACCGAGCTGATAAGCTGACAGGTTGACCCTTTTCCGTTAGTGCCCGCAACGTGGATAAAGCTCAGCTTGTCCTGCGGATCTCCGAGGATCGAGAGAAATCTTTTTATCCTGTCAAGCCCCGGTCTTGAGCCGAATTTGTCGAGCGAATGTATTTTTTCTATCGCGGTCATTCAGACCAGCTCCTTATATATGTCGTTCTTTTTAAAGCCCGAAACACGCGCCGCTTCCTTTGCGGCGTCGCTGATTTTCGCGCCCTCTGCGACCAGCTTTTCGGCGAGGCTCACAGCCTGTTTCAGCGTGTATTTTGCGGAGCCGTCGTCCTTTTTGCCCTCAAGAACAAGAACGATCTCGCCCTTGATACCGCTGTCGGCAAGCTGCTCGGCGGCGATTTTGGTCGTGGTTCTGATCGCCTCCTCGTGGATCTTTGTCAGCTCGCGCACGATAGAGAGCTTTCTGTCGCCAAAAAACTCATACAGATCCCTCAGAGTTGAAGGAAGCTTGTGCGGAGCCTCGTAGAAGATCATAGTGCGCTTTTCGTCCTTGAGGCTTTCAAGATGGTCGCGGCGGCTTTTCTTGTTCACGCTGAGAAAGCCCTCAAAACAGAACCTTCCCGTGTCAAGACCGCTGATCGCGAGTGCCGAGATCACGGCGCTGGGACCCGGAACGACAACGGTTTCGATCCCCTTTTCCGCGCAGAGCTTTATCAGATCCTCACCCGGGTCGGAAATACAGGGCATTCCCGCGTCGGTGACGATGGCGCAGCTCTCTCCCGCAAGAATACGCGCGCAGATCATCTCTCCCCGCTCGCGCTTGTTGTGCTCAAAATAGCTGATCATCGGTTTTTTTATATTAAAATGATTCAACAGCTTCAGGGTGACTCTGGTATCCTCCGCGGCGATAAAATCGACCGCGCCGAGCGTTTCGACGGCTCTCGGGGAAAGGTCCGAAAGATTGCCGATAGGAGTTCCGACAACATACAGCTTACTCAAGATAGCCCTCCTTATAGCTCCCGTAGATTCGGAGCATTTCGTCGCTCTCGATGAAGAGCGTTTTTTCAACGACCAGTCCGCCGCTTTTTGAGCCGCGCCTGCCCTCGACGAGAAACAGCTTAGGGGGCTTGTCGGGCCGCTGCTGAACAAAGCGCAGACGCTTGGGCTCGAGGCCGTTGTTTCGCATTGCCTCGAGCACGTCCGTGAGCCTTTCGGGTCGCTGGCACATAACAAAGCGTCCGCCGAACTGCAAAAGATTTTTTGCCGCCTCGCAAACGTCGTTCGCGGTGCAGCCTTCCTCGTGGCGCGCGATGAGCTTTTCGCTGTCGGGATTCTTTATACCCGCTCCGCTGAGCTTGTACGGCGGATTGCAGGCGACCAAATCAAAGCTTCCGAACGGCAAAACGCCGCGAAGCTCCTTTAAATCGGCGTTGATGACCTCAATATTGTCAAGGCCGTTAAGCTCAACGCTTCTTTTCGCCATATCGCAAGCCTGAGGCTGTATCTCGACCGCCTTTACGGAAAGCCCGCGGTCACAGCGGCTCCACAAAAGCGGTATCGTTCCGCAGCCCGTGCCGAGGTCGACCGCCCTCGCGCCCTTTCTCGGGCAGGCGAAATCGGCGAGAAGTATCGTATCCGTGGAAAAATGGAACAGATCGGAGACGATGATCTTGATTCCGTTTCCGAGAGGCTCCAAACGCTCTGAATTATTTAACATAACCGCTCCCAAAATTTTTGATATACGAATATTATACTATAAAAAACAAAAAACGGCAAGGCACAAGCCTCGCCGTTAATCGCTGCTTAATCAGCCCTCCTGAGGAGCGCCTACGGGACAAGCGTCAGCGCATGTACCGCAATCGATGCAAGCGTCAGCGTCGATAGCGTACTTGCCGTCTCCCTCGGAGATAGCGCTTACAGGGCACTCATCAGCGCAAGCACCGCACATAATGCAATCGTCGTTAATTACGTATGCCATAATGAACCTCCTAATAATTATTAAGTTAATTGTATCACAATTTTTATAAAATGCAATAGGTTAGATTAAGCTAATATAAAATAAAAATAAAAATTTGTTAATTTATACTAATCGGGCGCTTTAAGATTGTAGAAAATTACGAGATATTTTCGGCGACCCGCATTACGCAAGCCGCCGATTTTTACTGTTGTGTTGTTTAGCTTTTACTTTTTTACTGTGATTTTACATTTCAAAGTTCTTTTGTTAAACGACGCCGTGATAACAGCTTTACCTGCTTTCTTGGCGGTTATTTTTCCTGTCGTAACATTTACATCGGCAATTTTCTTGTTTGACGATTTAAAAGTCACCTTGCCAACGGCACCGTTAACTTTAAGTGTTAAAGTCTTTTTCACTCTCAGCGTTTTTTTGGTTACGTTCAAATAAGGGTTCTTGACTGTAACTTTTACCTTTGCCGTTACGCCGCTGTTTTTAAGAGTTATTGTTGCTGTGCCCGCTTTCTTTGCAACAATTGTACCCGAGGAATTAACTGTTGCAACATTTTTGTTCGAGGAAGTAAAAGTTGTTTTTTCCGAAGAGTTTGTTACCGTATAATTTATTTTCTCTTTACAATCCACAAACATATTGATGTTAGTTGTTTTGAAGGTAATTGTTACTTTCTTCAAGCTTTCGGGAATCTCTGAGTGAGAAGGTAAGGGAGCGGGTTCAGTATAAGTATTTTCATCGGCTGCGGTTGATACTTTGAATCCCTTATTAAGTTTTAATAAGCAATCGTTGTTTTTCTCAACCTCAATGTTGTTAAATGAGTTTCCGCTGTAATTTACCGTTTTAAGATTATTGCAATTTTCAAAAGCGCCATAATCAATATATTTCAGAGTTTTCGGTAAACTGATCGATTCAAGCGAAGTACAATTCCTGAAGGTTGCGAATCCGATTTTATTAACAGGTTCGGGAATAGTGATAGTCTTAATACTCGTACATTCTCGGAAGGTCATATAGGGGATCTCACTTAATGATGTTCCGAGGGTTATGTTTGTCAGCGATGAACACCCTGCAAAGACCTGATCGGTCAAATCTGTCACACCATTACCGATAACTACTGTTTCAAGGGCCGTACAATCAGCAAAAGCCGCCCAATCTACCATAGTTACGCTGTCGGGAATGGTTATGCTTTTAAGACTTTTGCAGTCAAAGAAAGCAAAGTTACCGATAGTTTTTAACCCCGAAGGAAGGTAAATGCTTTTGAGATTAATACAATCGTCAAAAGCGAAGCTACCGATTTCCGTAACAGAAACAGGAATTGTTACATCTTCCAGACTGTAACAATTATGGAACACTCCGTATCCGATTTTAATAACGCTTTGCGGTATGGTTACTTTTTTTATCTTAATAAAGTCTCTGAAAGCATCATAACCAAGCGCAGTAACAGTTTTGCCGCCGATAGTATCGGGAATGTTGACGGACGTCGTTGTCTCTTTATCGCCTTTATACCCTACTATTTCCGCATAATTATCAGATATTGTCCTGTACTGATACAGACCCTCGTTGTAAATAGCGGCATTCGCGGATAAGGGTATTGCAAAAAACGCAACAGAAAGCATTATTGCAACAAGCGAAAAGCTAATGACTTTGTGAAGTTTCCTTCTTTTTGTTTTTAATGATTCCATATAAATATCCTCCTTTAAACTTTGATATCACGCTTCGTTAACTCAGCGCACAAATAAAAAAGACGCACAACCGAAGCTGTACGTCCAAAAAACACACGCTCGATTGTCGCCAAACAAAACTATAAATGCACATTACAAGTATGCAAAAATGAGCCTGTATTTTTATGTATTCATAAAAATACACACTTATAATGTGCAAAGATTATCAAGTTTTGTTTGGCACCATTATTATACCACAGATACATAAAAATTACTCGCCAAAATTCAAGTAATAAAATTGTGCATTATGTATACTTCCTTATGATAACGGGCGCAAGCGTTCCTCCGTAAAAGAGAAAAGAGGAGACCGAAACGGTCTCCTCCGAAATAGCGAATGATTCAGTTTATTACTCCTCAAGGTGCTTAAGGTTCTCGATTTCCTTCTTGTCCATCTTGATATAACCGTCCTTGAGAAGCTTTACCTCTCTGACCTTGAAGGCGGCGGGAGCCACGCCCTCGGGCGCGGAATCGAGCTTGACCTTTAAGGTGCCCGAGATGAGATTGTTCTCGACAACAAGTCCCCTGCCTTCGGGAGTTTTGACGATGGCGCCTACCTTCGGCGTGCGCTTGAGAAGGTCTGTGTACGCCTCCTGCTCGTATTTAAGACAGCACATAAGCCTGCCGCAGGTGCCCGAGATCTTGACGGGCGAAAGCGAAAGCCCCTGTTCCTTTGCCATTTTGATCGAAACAGGCTGAAAATCGCCCATAAAGCTATGGCAGCAGAACGGACGGCCGCAAACGCCGAGGCCGCCGAGCATTTTTGCCTCGTCGCGGACTCCGATCTGGCGAAGCTCGATCCTTGTTCTGAAAACGCTCGCCAAATCCTTTACGAGCGCTCTGAAATCGACGCGTCCGTCGGCGGTGAAATAAAACAATATCTTGTTATTGTCGAAGGTATACTCAACGTCCACGAGATTCATCTTGAGCTTATGCTCGGCGATTTTCTTCTCGCAGGTTTTGAACGCTTCCTTCTCGCGTTTTTTGTTTTCCGCGATATGGGCGAGGTCGTTGTCGGTCGCCTTTCTGATGAGCGGTTTAAGGGGATGAAGTATCTCCTCGTCGGGAACCTCCTTGTTGGCGAGCGCGACCTTGCCGCACTCAATGCCTCTGGCGGTTTCGACGATGACCGCCTCGTTCGTTTTCAGCTTTATTCCCTTTGGGTCAAAGTAGTAAATCTTTCCGACCTCTTTAAATCGTACTCCGATCACTTCTGCCATACTGTCCTCCTGTATTGCGCGCAAAGCCACGTCGAAACGAGCTTGAGCGGTATGTTCTTTTCTATATTTTCCTTTGCGGTCTTTGTGATTTCCATTAAGCCGAGAAAATGAGCCTTTGTAAGCTTTCGGCAGAGCTTCTCCGCCAATTCGCCGTTCAGCTCGGCTTTCGCGCCGAAATAAACCGCCATTCCGTCGCGAAATATCTGCTCCAGCGCGTTCAGCGCCTCAAGCGCCGTGAACCTGTTGTCCAACCTGAAGGTCGCCTTCAGAAGCTCCATTTCGGACGGCGAAACTATGCGCTCGGCGATTTTGTTCGCGATCCCAAGAGCGGCTTCGTCGCGTTTCGCCTCGTCCTCAAGCAACAGCGCCGAGGAACGCGAGCGGATAGTTTCCAAAAGCAGCTTCGGGTTTTCGCAGGTCAGGATAAAGAGGATATCCTGAGGCGGCTCCTCGAGCGTTTTAAGTATCATATTCTGCGAAATAACGGGGAGCTTGCGGTCGCATTCCTCAAAAACATAAACCTTGCGCTCGGCTTGATTTGGCTTTATCGACGCGTCGCGGATAATGTTTTTTATTTCTTCCGCGTTGTAAATTTTGGTTTTGCCGATTTCCTTGGCATAGTAAACGTCGCTGTGCGCGCGCTCGGCGGCGTTTTTGCAGTTCTTGCAAACACCGCAGGGGCGTTCGCCCTTGCCCGAGCATACAGCCCATTTCGCAAGATGATCGGCAACCTTGGCGCGCTGAACGGCGCTTCCGCCGCCGACGATCACAGCGTGGGGCATTCTTCCGCCGCTTTCGAGAGCGCCGAGAGATTTTTTCAGATTTTCGTTTCCCGACAGATCGTCAAAAAGCATACGCGCGCCCCCTTTTTTCACACTCTTATTATTTTAACACATTTCAAGAAAAAATGCCACTGTTTTTTGTTATGAGCAAGTCACTTAACACTTACGTGGTTGACGAGAACATTTCCCTTTTCGTCCAGCTCAACAACCGCGCAGCACGGCTCCCATCGTCCGAGGCTGCCCGGGTTGATCAGACGCGCCGCGCCGATCCTCTCGTCGGTCGGGATATGGGTGTGTCCGAAGAACACCAGCGACGCGCCCTCCTCCTCCGCCTTGTAGGAGAGCCTCTCGAGCCCGTATTTTACGCCGTAGAGATGGCCGTGAGTTGCCATTATCTTTTTTCCGCAGACCTCAAAATACTCCTCATCCTTCATATCGCCTGTGAAATCACAGTTGCCTCTGACGCAAACGACCTTTTTGTCACCGCAGTTTTCCTTGAGCCACAGCGCCTCGCCGCGTGTCCCGTCGCCGCAGTGCACGACGACATCGGCGTTTGAGCCGAGCTTCTTGAGCGCCTTTTCCACGCCCTTTAGATTGCCGTGAGAATCGGACATAACAAGTATTTTCATAATGTACCACTCTTTCTTCTCATAAAATTACCTTTCCCGCATAGTATGTAGCGAGGTGTTTTGATGTATAATAACGAGCTTAACGATTTGATCAACAATATTATCAGCAAAAACGGCGCGAAGGGCGACGACAAAAACAAGGCAAAGGTCGAAAAAATGCTGAAGGGACTTAGCCCGAAGCAGGCAAAGCAGCTTAAAAGCGTTCTCTCCGACCCGAAAAAATCCGCGGATATCCTGAATTCGCCCGCGGCAAAAGCGCTGTTAAAAAAGCTTTCCGAGTAATGGACGATATTCAGGGCGCGATCTCAAGAATAATGTCCGACCCCGAGGCGATGAAGGAGGTTCAGAGCCTCGGGAAAATGCTCGGTCTCTCCGGCTCCGATCCCGAGCCCGAACCCGAGCCCGCGCCGAATATACCGCTGTCGGGCGAGGCTCTGGGCGCGATAACCAAGCTCGTTCCTCTGCTGAATATGTCGAACGAGGAGGACGACACCTCAAGACTTCTCGCGGCGCTGAGACCCTTTCTCAGCGAAGAAAAGCGCCGAAAGCTTGATTCGGCAAAACGAATGTTAAGGATAATGAAGCTCTTGCCCGCGCTGAAGGAGGGCGGGATCTTTGACTTTTTCTGAGGTGAACCATGGCAGATATCGACCCCATTACACGCGAGGCGCTTAAGCGCGCTTCTCATATGCGGTCACGGCCGCAGAAGCTGCCGACGGAGCAAGCCGCTCCCGCGGCGCCCGAGCCCGCGGCAAAGCCCTCGCCGAAACCGAGGGACGCTGTGATTTCGGGCGGTCTTGACGCGCTTTTCAAAGACAAGGAAACCAGCGTAATACTGATGCTGATCATTCTTTTGATGGGCGAAAAGGGCAGCGAAAGCCTCCTGCTGGCGCTGATATATTTACTTACTTAATAATTTACCATACTTTATACAAAAAAATCAAGGCTGTCATAAAAACAGCCTTGAAAATTTTTAACCGTTCAGTTTTTCTACCAAATAAGGTATCGCGCGTTCAAAATCTACGCCGTACCAGTTGGAATCGGGGGAGTTCTTGGTGATCCTTATACACTCGGCGGTATACTCGGCGGCGATCTCGATCGCCTTTTCTATCGGCTTTCCGCCTACCAGCGCGCCTGTGAAGGCAGAGCTGAAGATATCGCCTGTGCCGTGGAACGCGGCGTCGATCTTCTCCTGCTCGTACATATAGAAATCGTCCTTTTCGCTGTCATAAAGCAGCACGCCGTATTTATCGCCGAAGGAAGCGCCTGTCAGGACGACCTTCTTCGCGCCGAAGGACGAGAGCTTTCTAACGACTTCCTTGGCAAAGTCCTCGTCGTATTCCTCGCGGTAGGGAGTGTCGGTCAGGTAGCACGCCTCGGTGATGTTCGGGAGCGCTATATCCGCGACCGATGTGAGCTTGAGCATTTCGCGCGGGAAGTTTTCGTCAAAAGCGGGATACATCTTGCCGTTATCAGCCATAGCGGGATCGATGATAACAAGGTTGCCGTCGGTTTTGAGGTCGCTGATGAGCTTCTTGACCTTGCCGATCTGCTCGGCGGAGGCGAGATAGCCCGTATAAAACGCGTCAAAGGTTATCCCCTCGTTTTTCCAGTGCTCCGCGATCGGCAGAATCTGGTCGTCAAGATCCTTGCAGGTGAAGTTCTTGAACATGGTATGCGTGGAAAGTACGGCTGTCGGAATGATCGCTGCCTCTACTCCTGTTGCCGAGATGATCGGAAGCGCAACGGTGAGCGAGCACTTTCCAAGGCAGGAAATATCCTGAATCGTAACTATTCTTTTCATATTTTTCAGACCTTTCTGAATGTGATAGACACATTTTAGCAGAATAACTGTCCTTTTTAAATAGACAGTTTCAGGAATTTTTTCATAGACAGTTTACCGATCCCCGCAAACAAAAGAGCCGTCGCGTCGCGACGGCTCAAATAGTTTATTCTGTTATTTCTTAGTTACCTTGACCTTGACCGTAATCATTCTTACTCCGTTGAGCTTGATCTTGATAGTCGCCTTACCGACCTTTATACCCTTGATATATACGGTGGTGGCGTTAGCCTTGGAGACTACCTTCGCGATCTTCTTGTTGCTGGTGGTGTATTTGTTATTGATAGTCAGGTTACGGTAGCGATCCTCTTGTTGCTGGAGGTAAAGGTCACCTTGTTGCTACCCTTGTTCTTAACAGCCAGAGTTACCTTGCCTGCCGCCTTGATCGACTTCTTTGTGAAAGTGAGGGACGGAGCCTTGGTCGAGGGCTGCGGAGTTGTGGGAGCCTGAGTCGTGGGAGCTACCGTTGTGGGAGCCTGTGTTGTGGGAGCTACCGTTGTGGGAGCCTGTGTTGTGGGCTCGGGAGTCGTCGGAGTCTGAGTTGTGGGCTCGGGAGTCTGAGTAGTAGGCTCGGGTGTTGTGGGTGTTTGAGTGGTTGGGGTCTGAGTTGAAGGTGATGTTGTCGGAACCGAAGGAGAGGTAGTTGCTATTGTCTCGGTCGAAGCGCCTGTCGGGATCGACGGACTTGTTTCGATTGTAGCTGAGGTCGTTGCTTCCTCGACAACCGTGCCCTCAACCGTTGTAACGGCGCCTGTGCCGACAACAACGCCCGTGTTGACATAATCGGTCTTGATCGAGCCGAGCTCGGCCATATTAAGCTTTACATCCGCCTCGCCATCGGCGCCGCTCTTTACCGTGAATACCAAAGAGATCAAAACAGCGCCGGAGCGGAAGTCGTAGGTGCCTTCCTTGGTCTGAGGATCCGCGCTTGTGAAAGTGAAGCGCATTGTACCCTTTGCAATGTTGAGCTTGTATGTAACATTGGAATTAAGAGCGGAGAACATTGTCTGAGAATTGTTGTAACGGCTTTCAAGCGCGAGCTTGGAGTCGTCGAAGGTAACGGTCGCGTCACCGAACGAAATCATCTCGGGGGCGGTGAGCTTGTATGTGACCATAACGTGAGATTTATTTACCTGAATTTCCTCAACGGCTGTGCTGAGGTTGGAATACGCCTTTACCTTGATATCGTTCTGATCGGAGGTCGGAACCTCGGTCTCGGAGGGTATCTCGGGCTTGACGCTTTCAATTGTCTGAGTGATCGAAAGACCGTCGGTCGCCTTGACCTGACCGTCATTTACGTACGTCGTATTCTTGGAGGATAAATCAAAGACCTTGAGATATACGGTAGCGGTTCCGACAGTGCTCGCGGTTTTCTTTGTGAACACGAGCTTGACGAGGTCGCCGCCCTGAGTAAAGTCATATTTGCCGTTTGTGCCTGAGAAATTGAACACGATTAGTCCCGTTCCCGCGCTGAGGTTGAAGTTGGCGTCGGTAGTAACGGAGAACATACTTGAGTATGTGTTATACTCGGGATTAAGAATAAGCTTTGAGGTGTCGTAGGACACGGTGATCTGACCGTCGTCAAGAGCCTCGGACGCGGTGAGCTTATAAGTAACTGTAACTGTATCGCCGTCGACCTTGACCTTGGAGCCTACGGAATTGATGTTTGACTTCGCGGAAACATAGAAGCTTGTGTCCTCGTCAGCCGCTGCGGGATCTGTCGGGGATGTCTCGCTTGAAGGATCTGTGAGCGAAGGAGCGGTGGGCTCTGTGGGGATCGGCTCTGTGGGCGGATCGGTCTCTTCGCTGGGATCTGTCGGGTCTGTGGGACCTTCGAAATCTGTCCAGTAACCTGTGAGCTTCTTATCGTAGCCTTCGCCTTCACCCTCGCCCCAGCTGTCGATGACAAAAAGCCTGCCGTCTTCAGTGTCAAGGTCTACGGTCTGGTTCCAAAGAATATTGTGCTCCGTGTCCCAAGAAGGACCGTCGTTCGCGGCGTCAACTCGGGAAAATACTACGTTTTCATACAATCCGTCATATTTAATATAGCCCGACTCGTCATCTATGGGATATGCCCACTCACCGGTGCAAGCGGCGCCCCAAGTCCAAGCGTACCAGTTCTCTTCACCCGTGGTGCAGAAGCTGGCGTCAAGGTAGCAGGAAAGGCTTCCCTGACCGCCGCCTGAGGACGAGCTTGTCGGATTGGAAGGATCATCACCACCGCCGTCATAATGACCTGTTGTAACGGTAAAGGTTCCGTTGTTCCAGTCGGCAAAGGTATAGAGATTGTCTGTTATGGAAACCTCCACGCTCTGGTTCCATTTTGTATCCCAGTCAAGCGCGGTAGAGCCCGCGGGCATTCTGACAAAAATAACCTGGGACTTCATATTATCGAACCTGATATATCCGCTTGAGTCTTTAACGCCTGCGACATCGACATAGTCGGAGCCCGTCCAGGAATGAGCGAACCACGCGGGACTGTCTTTGTCAGCCGCGCCCGGGTCGAAATAGATCGTCGACGCGCCTGTTGCGGCTTCTTCAATATCCGCCGCGGACGCCGAAACGACCATAACGGACAAGAGCATCAGTACCGCGAGAACGACGCTCGTTAATTTCTTGAAAGATTTTTTTGTCATAAAACAATCCCCCTTATAGGATTCTAAATCTGTACATAATATATTGTATCATTATATACGAGAAAATTCTATTGACAAAACAGCGAAATACAGACCCCAAATTTGGTCATTTTGCTATTTTCCCGATGGAGCTCAAGTCGGCTTTTTACCCGCAAAAAAGCTCCCGAAAAAATCGGGAGCTTTCGGATCGAATATTTATCAGCCTTCGGTAGAATAGACAACCTCGTCCTCGGACTGGTTGACGTCGAGCTGAACCTCGTTATAACGGCGCATACCCGTACCTGCGGGAATAAGCTTACCGATGATAACGTTTTCTTTAAGACCCATAAGGTGATCGACCTTGCCCTTGATCGCCGCGTCGGTGAGAACTCTGGTGGTCTCCTGGAAGGATGCCGCCGACATAAAGCTGTCGGTAGCGAGTGCCGCCTTTGTGATACCGAGCAGCATCTGGATCCACGTCGCCTCCTTAAGGCCTTCCTCGCCGTTAGCAATACGGCGGCGGATCTCCTCGTTGGCTGTGAGAACCTGAATTCTGTCATAGGACTGACCCGCGATGAGCGATGTATCGCCCGCGTCGTCGATCCTGACCTTTTTGAGCATCTGGCGAACGATGACCTCGATGTGCTTATCGTTGATATCAACACCCTGTAAACGGTAGGTGGACTGAACCTCGGAAATAAGGTAGTTCTGAACCGCGTTGGTACCGAGGATCGCCAGAACGTCGTGCGGATTTACCGAACCGTCGGTGATCTTATCGCCCTTTGAGATACGGTCGCCCTCGGAAACTCTTACTCTGAAACCGAAGGGGATAAGATAAGCCTTTTCGTCGCCTGTCTGCTCGTTGTAAACAACTGCGTGATTGGCGTTCTTGCGCTCCTCAAAGCGAACCGTGCCGTCGATCTCACTGATGATCGCAAGACTCTTGGGCTTTCTCGCCTCAAAGAGCTCCTCAACACGGGGAAGACCCTGTGTGATATCCTCGGCGTTCGCGACACCGCCTGTGTGGAAGGTACGCATCGTAAGCTGTGTACCGGGCTCGCCGATGGACTGAGCCGCGATGATTCCGACCGCTTCGCCGACAGTTACAGGCTGACGGTTGGCAAGGTTGGAGCCGTAGCACTTGCGGCATACGCCGTGCTTCGCGCAGCAACCAAGCACGGAACGGATGCTGACCTTGTCAACGCCGCTGTTGACGATGATGTCGGCCTCGGCGTCGCCCATCATAACATCCTTGGAAACAAGCGTGTTGCCGTTCTCGTCGCAGAAATCATCAACAAGGTAGCGGCCGATAAGACGCTCGTGGAGACCCTCGATAACGTTTCCGCCGTCGGCGATGATATCGAACACCTCAAGACCCTCGCGTGTTCCGCAGTCCTCCTCGTGGATAATGACCTCCTGAGAAACATCGACGAGTCGACGGGTAAGGTAACCCGAGTCGGCTGTACGAAGCGCCGTATCGGCAAGACCCTTACGGGCGCCTCGAGAGGAAATAAAGTACTCTAAGATGTTAAGACCTTCACGGTAGTTGGCTCTGATCGGGATCTCGATCGTTTTACCCGAGGTGTTCGCGATAAGTCCGCGCATACCCGCGAGCTGACGGATCTGGTTATCGTTACCACGCGCGCCCGAATGCGCCATCATCTTGATCGGGTTGAACGGATCAAGTCCGCCGAGAAGCTTCTTGGTGACAGCCTCTGTCGCGTCGTTCCAGATCTTGATTACGTCGCGGTAACGTTCGTCGTCGGAACGGAGACCGAAGTTGAATTCCTCGTTGATCGCGTCGACCTTTGCCTCCGCGGCGGCGATGATCTCGCTCTTCTCGGGCGGGATAACCGCGTCGCATACGGCGACGGTGATCGCGCCGATCGTGGAGTACTTATAGCCCTGCGACTTGATGTTGTCAAGTACGACGGAGGTAGTCTGAACGCCGTGCTTCTTGATACATTTATCTATGATCTGCTCAAGGCCCTTCTTCCTGACAAGGAAGTCGATCTCAAACTTGAACCTGTTCTCGGGATCGCTTCTGTCAACAAAGCCGAGATCCTGAGGAATGGGATTGTTGAAAATGATTTTTCCGACCGAGGTTTCCACAAGAGCGGACTGCTCAACGCCGTCGATGACCGCCGTGCGTCTGACCTTGATCTTGGAATGGAGCGTGAGCACGCCTGTCTGATACGCCATCATAGCCTCGTCAACATCGCGGAACACCTTGCCCTCGCCGGGCTCTCCGTCTTTGTCGAGCGTGAGGTAATAAGAACCGAGGATCATATCCTGAGTAGGTACGGTAACAGGCATACCGTCGGAAGGCTTAAGAAGGTTGCCTGCGGCGAGCATAAGGAATCTCGCCTCTGCCTGAGCCTCAGCCGAAAGCGGTACGTGAACCGCCATCTGGTCGCCGTCGAAGTCGGCGTTATACGCGGTACAGGACAGCGGGTGGAGCTTGATCGCGCGACCCTCTACGAGCACGGGCTCGAACGCCTGGATACCGAGACGGTGAAGCGTGGGAGCACGGTTGAGCAGCACGGGATGACCCTTGATAACGACCTCAAGAGCGTCCCAAACCTCGGGACGGGCTCTCTCGACAGCCTTACGCGCCGCCTTGATGTTCGTTGTGCCCGTCTCGACAAGGCGCTTCATAACGAAGGGCTTGAAGAGCTCGAGCGCCATCTCCTTGGGCAGACCGCACTGATACATCTTGAGCTCGGGGCCTACAACGATAACCGAACGACCCGAATAGTCTACACGCTTTCCGAGAAGGTTCTGACGGAAACGTCCCTGCTTACCCTTGAGCATATCGGAAAGCGACTTGAGAGCTCTGCCGTTGGGTCCCGTTACGGGACGGCCTCTTCTGCCGTTATCGATGAGCGCGTCTACCGCCTCCTGAAGCATACGCTTCTCGTTGCGGATGATGATATCGGGAGCGTTGAGCTCGATGAGCTTCGCCAGACGGTTGTTACGGTTGATAACACGACGGTAAAGATCGTTGAGATCGGAGGTCGCAAAGCGTCCGCCGTCGAGCTGAACCATGGGACGGATATCGGGCGGGATCACGGGGACCTCGGTGAGGATCATCCACTCGGGACGGTTGCCCGAGGCGCGGAAGCTCTCGATAACGTCGAGCTTCTTGATAAGGCGACCCTGCTTCTGACCTGTGGCGGTCTCGAGCTCCTCTCTGACAGCCGCCGCCTGCTCGTCAAGGTCGATCTCCTTTAAGAGCTCAAGAATGGTCTCGGCGCCCATGCCTGCCTTGAAGTCATCCTCGTACTTCTCGCGCATATCCATATATTCTGTTTCGTTCAGGCACTGTAATCTCTCGAGCTCGCGCGCGTCGCCGGGGTCGGTTACGACATAGCTCTGGAAATAGAGCACGCGCTCAAGATCACGGGGAGACATATCGAGAATAAGCGCTATTCTCGAGGGAGTTCCCTTAAAGTACCAGATGTGCGATACGGGAGCCGCGAGGTGAATGTGACCCATACGCTCGCGTCTTACCTTCGCGCGGGTTACCTCAACGCCGCAGCGGTCGCAAATCTTGCCCTTGTATCTGATTCTCTTGTATTTTCCGCAGTGGCATTCCCAGTCCTTTGTAGGTCCGAAAATACGCTCGCAGAACAGACCCTCTCTTTCGGGCTTGAGGGTACGATAGTTGATGGTCTCGGGCTTTGTTACCTCGCCGTAAGACCAGGATAAAATCTGCTCGGGAGAAGCAAGATTAATCTTTATTGAATCAAAAACATTATTTTCCATAATAATCGCTCCTCCTTAATTAATATTCGTCGCTGCCGTCAAAGTCGGCGTAATCGTCGTCAAGATCGTCGATGACCGACTGATCATCAAACATATTGTCGTCACTGTCGTCTTCCTCGTCAAGGTTGAAGCCCTCCATCGAGGTCGAGGTCATTACGCTCTTCTCTTCAAAGTTTGAGTTGTCAACGGGAAGATCGTCGTCCTCCTCAAAGTGCTGCTTGAGGTCGATCTCCTCGCCGTCGCGGTTAAGAACGCGAACGTCAAGCGAAAGCGACTGGAGCTCCTTGACAAGAACCTTGAACGACTCGGGGATACCCGGGGCAGGAATGTTCTGACCCTTTACGATAGCCTCGTAGGTCTTTACACGGCCGACAACGTCGTCGGACTTGACAGTGAGGATCTCCATAAGGGTGTAAGCGGCGCCGTAAGCCTCGAGCGCCCAAACCTCCATCTCACCGAAGCGCTGTCCGCCGAACTGAGCCTTACCGCCGAGCGGCTGCTGAGTAACGAGGGAGTACGGTCCTGTTGAACGCGCGTGGATCTTGTCGTCAACGAGGTGATGGAGCTTTAAGTAATACATATATCCGACTGTTACGAGGTTATCGAAGTATTCGCCCGTACGGCCGTCCTTGAGTCTCGTCTTGCCCTCGAGCGTGATACCGTTCTGGCGAACGCACTCGCCGAAGTCGATCCCCGTTACCTCCGATCTGGGCGGATAGTCTTCCTTCTCGCGCATCATCTTGAACGCCTCGAAGATATCCGCTTCGTGAGCGCCGTCAAATACGGGAGTCTGGATCTTCCAGCCGAGCGCCTTGGCAGCGTAGCCGAGGTGAACCTCAAGCACCTGACCGATGTTCATACGGGAAGGTACGCCGAGGGGGTTAAGAACGATATCGAGCGGAGTTCCGTCGGGCAGGAAGGGCATATCCTCAACAGGTAATATTCTGGAAACAACGCCCTTGTTACCGTGACGACCCGCCATTTTGTCGCCGACGCTTATTTTGCGCTTCTGGGCAAGGTAGCAGCGAACGACCTTGTTGACTCCGGGCTGGAGCTCGTTGCGGCTGTCCTCGCGTGTGAATACCTTTACGTCTACAACGATACCGCTTTCTCCGTGAGGAACACGCAGCGAGGTATCTCTGACCTCTCTCGCCTTCTCGCCGAAGATCGCGCGGAGAAGTCTTTCCTCTGCAGTGAGCTCGGTCTCGCCCTTGGGAGTTACCTTACCTACAAGGATGTCTCCCGCGTGAACCTCCGCGCCGATATGGATGATACCGTCCTCGTCAAGATCCTTGAGCATATCCTCGCCGACATTGGGGATGTCGCGCGTGATATCCTCGGGGCCGAGCTTGGTGTCGCGCGCCTCGATATCGTATTCGTTGATATGGATGGATGTGTAGACATCCTCTCTTACTATCTTTTCACTGATAAGAACGGCGTCCTCGTAGTTATAACCCTCCCATGTCATAAAGCCGATAAGAGCGTTTTTACCGAGGGATATCTCGCCGTTGCAGGTCGCGGGACCGTCAACGAGGACATCGCCCTTTTTGACTCTCTCGCCCTTGCTTACAACGGGGATCTGGTTGATACAGGTGCCCTGGTTGCTTCTGAGGAACTTGATGACCGAGTAGTCCTTGACGCTTCCGTCGTCATAAAGCACGCGTACGGAGTTCGCGTCAACAGTGCCGACGACGCCGTCGCCCTCGGCAAGGATACATACGCCCGAGTCGGTGCCCGCGCGGTATTCCATACCTGTTCCTACGATAGGAGCGTCGGTGACCATGAGCGGAACTGCCTGACGCTGCATGTTCGAACCCATGAGAGCACGGTTCGCGTCGTCGTTCTCAAGGAACGGGATCATAGATGTAGCCGCGGAAACAACCATACGCGGGCTTACATCCATATAGTCGAATTTATGGGGAGCGTGCTCAACGAAGCTGTCCTTGTGACGGCCTACTACACGCTTGTTGATAAAACGTCCTTCCTCGTCGAGAGGCTCGTTCGCCTGAGCTACGCGGAAATCGTCCTCCTGATCGGCAGTCATATAAACTACCTCGTTGGTTACTATGCCCGTCTCCTTGTCGATCTTACGGAACGGAGCCTCGATGAAGCCGTACTCGTTGATCTTGGCGAAGGTGGCGAGGTAAGAGATAAGACCGATGTTCGGTCCTTCGGGAGTCTCGATAGGACACATACGTCCGTAGTGGGTGTAGTGAACGTCTCGAACCTCGAAGCCCGCGCGGTCACGCGAAAGACCGCCGGGACCGAGCGCCGAAAGTCTTCTTTTGTGTGTAAGCTCCGCGAGGGGGTTATTCTGATCCATAAACTGCGACAGAGGGGACGAGCCGAAGAACTCGCGGATCGCCGCCGTTACGGGTCTGATATTGATAAGAGTATTGGGAGTCATCGACTCAACGTCCTGATTCTGGAGAGTCATTCTCTCGTGGATCACTCTGTCAAGACGGCTGAAGCCGATTCTGAACTGGTTCTGAAGAAGCTCGCCGACGCAGCGGATACGACGGTTGCCGAGATGGTCGATGTCGTCGGTATTGCCCACGCCCTCCGCGAGACAGTTCATATAGTTGATGGACGCGAAGATATCGTCCACGGTGATGTGGTTCGGGATGAGCTCGGGCTTTCTCTCTCTGAGCATTTCCTTGAGCTGATCCTCGTTCTCGGCGGAATCAAGGATCTCGCAGAGTACGGAGAAGCAGACGTTCTCGTTGATCTCACACTCCGCCTTCGCGTCAAAGTCAACGTAGTTTTTGATATCTACCATACCGTTGGAGATGATCTTGATGACCTTGTTCTCCTTCTCGGGAAGCTTTACATAGACGACAGAAACGCCCGCGTTCTCGATTTTTCCCGCGAGCTCGCGTGAAACTGTCTCGTCGCGGTTGGCAATAAGCTCGCCCGTGCGCGGATCGGCAACGGGCTCGGCGAGGATCCTGCCTGCCAGACGGTTGGAGATACCGAGCTTTTTATTATACTTATAACGGCCTACTCTCGACATATCATAGCGATGGGGGTCGAAGAAAAGGTTGTTGATATGGATCTGAGCGCTCTCGATGATCGAAGGCTCGGAGGGACGAAGCTTGCGGTAAACCTCAAGCAGACCTTCCTCTACGGATTTGGTCGGATCCTTCTCGATCGTGGCCTTGATACGGTCGTCGTCGCCGAAATAGTCGAGGATCTCGGCGTCGGTGCCGAGGCCGAGGGCTCTGATGAAGGTCGTGATCGGGACCTTGCGGTTCTTATCGATATGAACATAGAAAACGTCGTTGACGTCGTTCTCGTACTCAAGCCACGCGCCGCGGTTCGGGATTACGGTCGATGAGAAAAGCTCCTTGCCCGTCTTGTCGTGATCCATCTTGTAGTAAACGCCCGGAGAACGTACAAGCTGAGATACGATAACACGCTCCGCTCCGTTGATAACGAAGGTGCCGCTGTCGGTCATAAGCGGAAAATCGCCCATAAACACATTGTTTTCTTTTATTTCGCCTGTTTCCTTGTTTAACAGCCTTGCCTGAACTCTAAGAGGCGCGGAATATGTAGCGTCGCGCTCCTTGCACTCGATCACGCTGTAATTCGGGTGGTTTACGTCGAGCTCATAGTCGAGAAAGTCGAGGACAAAGTTTCCGGTATAGTCTGTAATGCCGGACACGTCGCGGAAGACTTCCTTCAGTCCTTCTTCCAAGAACCACTGATAAGACTTTTTCTGAACCTCGATAAGGTTCGGCATATCGATGACTTCGTCGATTTTGGCGAAGCTCATCCGCTCGGTCTTACCACGCTTTACCGGTTTAATAACCATAGGCGTATCAACTCCTTTTTCTGATTACGGTTTTAAACTTCTTCTAACGGAAAAATTTTTGAATTTAAATAAAATTAAAACTTGACAAACAAAAATTATTGTGATAATATTCTAAGTTATTTTCAAGCGTTAATTTTCCAAATTCGGAAAAATCCCCATTATCATTAGTTTATCATTTTATTACACTTTTGTAAAAAAGTCAAGCCCTAAAAACAAAAAAACTTACAGAAAAGTGTAATATTTTTGAGAAACACTCGGGTCAGTTGGTTATTAAAGCAATTTTATAAACCTTTACCAAAGAAAAACCCTCATCTTTGTGTAAAATTCCGAATCAAATTTCACACGGCGAACAGATTGACGGTGTATAATATTAATCCGTAAAGAACCGCGGAGGCGATACCGTACACAATGACGGGTCCCGAGATCACAAACAGCTTGGCGCCCGTACCCGTAATAAAGCCCTCGCTGCGAAATTCTATTGCGGGAGAAGCCATGGCGTTGGCAAAGCCCGTGATCGGAACGAGAGTGCCCGCGCCCGCGTGCTTAGCGACATTGTCATAAACCCGCAGCGCCGTCAGAAGTATTCCGAGAAATATCAAAGTAACCGAACAAAGCGTGCCTGCCGTCTGTTTGGAAAAGCCCAGAAAGGAATAAAGCTCCTTAAAGCCCTCGCCCGCGGCGCAGATCGAGCCGCCGATCAGAAACGCCTTGAGACAGTTTTTTTGACAATTGCTTTTCGGCGAATTTCTTTTGACTGTTTCGGCGTATTGTTTCCTGTCTTTCATTCAATCATCTCCCGTATTATTTTTGACCGTATTTTTCCGTTTAATTCTGTTCAAACTATTTATTTTTTTCTTTATTTATTGTATAATAGTTTGATGTGTAAAAAACAAGGAGATTTGATTTTGCGATATTTAGACAACAGCGCGACGACGAGGGTCAGCCCCGCCGCCGCGAAAAAGGCGCTTGAGCTTATGACTGAGAATTTCGGTAATCCCAGCTCGCTCCATACTCTCGGCTACAACGCCGAGCAGGAGCTTACAAAGGCGCGAAAAGCCGTCGCGAAGGCTCTCGCGGTCGGCGAGGACGAAATATATTTTACGAGCGGCGGGACAGAAGCCAATAATCTCGCGGTTTTCGGAGCCGTAAGGCGGCTGAGACGCAGAGGCAACAAAATAGTAACGACCGCCGTTGAGCACAGCTCTGTCGCCGAATCCGTAAAGGCGCTTGAGGACGAAGGCTTTGAGGTGGTCCGTGTAAAGCCCGACAGGAACGGCTGCTTTGACCCCGCGGATTTTAAAGACGCGATCGACGAAAAAACCATACTCGTATCCGTTATGGCGGTCAACAACGAAACGGGCGCCGTGCTCCCGACAGAAAAGCTGAAAAAATATATCGAGCTGAAAAAAAGCCCCGCCCTGCTCCACAGCGATCTGGTTCAGGGCTTCGGAAAGCTTCCCTTAAAGCCCGCCAAGCTCGGGCTTGATCTGGCAACCGTCAGCGGTCACAAGATCCACGCGCCCAAGGGCGTCGGGGCGCTTTACGTCAGAAAGGGCGTTCACATCAAGCCCGTGCAGTTCGGCGGCGAGCAGGAAAAGAAGCTTCGCCCCGGAACCGAGGCGCTTCCGTTGATCGGGGCGTTCGGAGTCGCGGTAAGCGAGCTTGATATTTCGAAAAACTACGCTTATGTAAAGGAGCTTAACGCCTACGCTCTTGAAAAGCTCGCATCACTCGGCAATATAGTTATCAACTCGCCCGAAAACGCCCTGCCTTACATAATCAACATCTCGGCGCTCGGGATCAGGAGCGAAACAATGCTCCACTTCCTCGCTGAAAAGGATATTTACGTTTCCAGCGGAAGCGCGTGCGCAAAGGGCAAGCCCAGCCACGTTCTCGAGGCTATGGGACTTGACGGAAAAACTGCCGACAGCGCGCTGAGGATCAGCTTTTCCAAGGAGAACACAAAGGAAGACATCGACGCGCTCGCCGACGCGCTGAGCGAAGGAATGTACACACTCGTGAAAAGGAATTGAGATAATGAAAGAAATCGTGCTCGCCAAGATCGGCGAAATAGTATTGAAGGGGCTTAACCGCCGCCAGTTTGAGGATCAGCTCCTCAAAAATATCAGAAAAACCTTAAAGAGCCTCGGCTCGTTTGAGATAAAAGCAGCCCAGTCCACGATATCCGTGATACCGCAGGACGATTTCATCGATCCTGACGACGTATGCGAGAGGATATCCAGGATCTTCGGGATAGTCACCTACTCCAGAGCCGCCGTCTGCGACGAAAAAACGCTCGACTCGGTGCTTAAAACAGCTCCCGAGTATCTCGCCGACGAGCTCGAAGCCGCAAAGACCTTCAAGGTCGAGGCGAAACGAAGCGACAAGAAATTCCCGTATAAAAGCCCCGAGATCTGCCGCGAGACGGGCGCCGCGATCCTGAGAGCGTTTCCGCACCTCAGAGTTGACGTTCACGAGCCCGACCTTGTGGTGAACGTCGAGATCCGCGATCTGGGCGCGTATATCCACGGCAGGGCGCTTCGCGGCTCGGGCGGTTTGCCCGTGGGCACGGGAGGAAACGCCGCCATTCTTATAAGCGGAGGTATCGACTCCCCCGTCGCGGCATATATGATGGCAAAGCGCGGTATACGTCTTACCGCGATACACTTCGCAAGTCCCCCTTACACCAGCGAAAGAGCCGAGCAGAAGGTCGTACGACTGCTCAAAAAGGTGGCGCGCTACTCGGGCGATATGAATATGTACACCGTTCCCTTCACGGAAATCCAGGAAACTATCCGCAAAAAATGTCCCGAGGACTATTTCACCATCATTATGCGAAGGCTGATGATGAAGATTTCGGAGAGGATCGCGCGCGACAGAAAATGTCAGGCGCTGATAACGGGCGAAAGCCTCGGTCAGGTCGCAAGCCAGACGATCGGAGCTATCGCCTGCACCGACGCGGCGGCGAGCATACCCGTTTTCAGACCTCTTATCGGAATGGATAAACAGGAAATCATCGATATTTCCTACAAAATAGACACGTTCGAAACCTCGATCGAGCCCTATGAGGACTGCTGCACCGTATTCACACCGAAGCACCCGCGCACGAAGCCTGTTCTCGAGCGTATCGAGGACGCCGAAGCAAAGGGCGAGTTTGACGAGATGATCGAGCGCGCTCTGCAAAACCTCAAGCTCACATATATCAACGCCAAGGAGGATCAGCCTTGAACATTCTGGTTTTATCGCTCACAAGGAAGCTCAAAGCCTCCGATAAAACTGAATATCTGAAAAAATTTGAAGCGCTCAAAGCCGACGACCGCACGGTCGAGGTAAAGGAGCTTTTTGACAACGCCCTGCTGCTCGAGCGCGAGCTGAACAAATCGCTCAAAGCAAAGCCCGATCTCATCGTCGTTTCGGGCGGACTGGAAAAGGGCGAAAGCTCCTTCCGCTCAAAATTCGCGTTTATCATCAAAAACGCGGAGCGGAAGATACAAAAAGCGCCGTCCGCCAAGAAAAAGGGCAGACGCAAAAAGGGCGAGGAGATCAAAACCGTCACCTACAACCGCAAGAAAATCCATATTTTCCCCGTTGACCTCGGCGGAGCGACCGCCTACGCCTTCAACTATCGCGGCGTGAAGCTCGTTTCGGTACCCGAGAGGCTCACGGAAAGTCACCTTGAGGAACTGACGGAAAAGGTATCGGACGTTTTCCTCAAAAACGAGGACGCCTATCCAGACGGCTACTCGCTCAGGGAGCGTAAGGTTCGCGTGCTGACCTTCTTTGAAAGGCATTTCCCGATAAAAAGCGACCCGTCGTCCGAAAAAGCCCGAAAATCCGTCACCCTGGCGGCGCTCTGCGTTTTTCTGGTCGCGGCTTACCTGTTCGTGAACAATATGTTCATCATCCCGATGCGTAACAGCGCGATAATCAGCAACATACAGACTATCTTTTACGAGGGCACCGACACCGCCTCGGGCAAGGACAAAAACAAGATCACCGAGCGCAACTGGAAAAAGCTCGAAAAAATCAACAAGGAGATCGTCGGCTGGGTCAAGATCAACCACACCGAGATCGACTACCCGATCCTCTGGCACAAGGAGGACGACGCCGAAAACCAGTATTATCTCTGGCGTAATGTCAACGAGGAATACTATCAGGGCGGAACAACCAGCATTTTTATGGACTGGCGCTCCAAAAAGGGTATGGACAGCCGCAACATCATTCTTCACGGCCACCATATGGAGGACGGAAGTATGTTCACCGACCTGCTCAAGTACGGTTCGACCTCGGGTAATCTGGCTTTCTACAAAAAGGCTCCCGTGGTTTACATCAGCACAAAAAAGGGCGGCACCGTTCCGTACAAGATCATTTCAGTTTTCAAGTCTAACGTCGATCCCTCGCTCGGAGAGTATTTTGACTTTTACTGCGCGAATTTCAAGAACGACGCTCAGTACCTGAACTATATCTACAACCTCAGGATCCGCTCGCTGATCAACTGTCCCGTCAGCGTCAACGAAAAGGACCAGCTGCTCTCACTTGTCACCTGCTCTTATGAGTTCGGCGACGGAGAGAATTTCCGCACCTGTATCGTGGCGAGAAAATGCCGCAAGGGCGAAAGCCCCGAGGTTGACACGGGCTCCGCCTCGCTCAACAAAAACGCCGTATGGCCTCAGTGCTATTACAGCCGCTACGGCGGCACGCGTCCGACCGTTTCGACCTTTAAGAACGAATACAAAAAAGGCAAGCTGAGCTGGTATGACGGGACCTTCAACGGAAAGGGCTCCGAGCAGCTTCCCACGTCTTACACTATCCCGACAGAGCCGACGACCAAGCCGACTCAGCCGACCACAAAGCCAAAGACGACCTCCAAGCCCGTCCAAAAGACCACCTGCAATTTGAAGGTCTATTCAGACAAGAAAAAACCGATCGTGGACAAAACGGTCAAGATAAACAAAGAGGTCAAGCTTCCGAAGATCAAGCCCTTCACGAAGAACGGCTATAAATACACTCTTAAAAACTGGAAGGCAAAATACTCGGGCAAGACCGTAACGCTCAAAAAGACCGTGACGAGAGTCACGCTGAGCGCCGACACCAAAATCTACGCCAAGTTCACCAAGACGAAGATAAAAACCGAGCCGAAGGAAACCAAGCCGACAAAGGCGACCAACCCGACAAAGGAAACGAAGGCGACGAAGGCGACAAAACCCACTCAGGAAACCAAGCCCACCGAGCCTGAATCCGTTGATCCCGAGGTCACCGAGCCGCCCGAAGAATAGGACGAAAGGCAATATTATGAACTGTGAACTGATTTTTTATCTGTCAAACCGAACAAGCCTTTGCGAAAAGGCGCTGAAAGCCGCCGCGGGAGCTCTCGACCTGAAATTCCGCGACGCGAAATACGCCACCTCGCCCGAAAATTACGGCTCGCTCATTATCGACGCCTTTGAGAATGTGAACGTGGTTTTTTCTGTAGGCGGTATAACGGGAGATAAAAACGGCGTTGAAAACGTGCTGTCCAAGGCGCTCGCCAACAAATCTCCCGACGACCTCAAAAAGCTCAGAAATCCTCTGTCAAAGACCGACGGATACCTTGTCCGTCAGGGCGGTCAGCTTCTGGTCGTGCTTCCCGACGAGCCCGCGGAGCTGGAGGCTGTTTTTGCCGAGAGTCTTGTCCCCTATCTTAACTCGTTTTTGGAAAGCTGATTTGATATTCTCAACAAAATTCCGACATTAAATTTATGCATTATTAATAATGGAAATTCGCTCTGTTTTTTGATAGAATATACTTGAGAAATAATTTCCGAAAAAGGAGAATTCATTATGACAAAAATCAAAAAAAGTATCGCGGTTTTACTCGCCGCACTTATGCTTATTTCGATCGCGGCAGTTAGCGCTTCCGCCGCAACGGATACCTTCACTGTCAACGTAAGCTCAAATGTCGGCGCGACCGCCTCGACCGAGTACCGCACCGCCTATGACAAGACCTTTACTCTGACCTTTAACCTCAAGACTCCGCTTGCCGTCAACAATTGCCAGGGTTATCTGACATATGACAGCAACAGCGTCCGTCTTACAGAGTTCAGGCTTTCGGACGAGTTTGCGACCCAGTGTTTCAACACCGATAATTTCAACGAGGTTTCCTTCAACAGCACCTCCGTAGATCTCCCCGGAGATTTTTCCGCCTCGACCGTACTTCTTACGGCAGAATTCGAGATCCTCGGTGAAGGCTCCACGGATATAGCTCTTACCCTTTCCGAGGTCAACACCGTTTCCTCCGACAACAAGATCGTCGGTATCGTCTCCAACGGCACTGTCGTCGATCCTTCAACGACAACCGTTACCGCCAAGCTCAGCGACCGCTTCCTGAACACCTCTATTACTCTCAAGGCGGCAAAATCCAAGATCGCTTTCGGCGCCTCCACCAAGGTAACAGCCAAAGTAACGGAAGGCAAGGGCGCTACAAAGTTCACATCCTCCAACAATAAGGTTGCTACCGTAGACGCTAAGGGTAACGTTAAGGCGACAGGCGTCGGCACCGCGAAGATCACAGCCAAGAACAACGGCAAGTCAAAGGCCGTTTCCATCACAGTCGTAAAGGCCGCCAACCCGATGAAGGTTACAGCTAAGAAGACCGTTACAGCTAACTCCAAGAAGGACACAACCATCAAGAGCGTAGTTACGGCTAAGAAGGCTCAGGGCAAGGTCACTTACAAGACCAACAACAAGAAGGTTACGGTTAAGGCAGGTAAGCTCGTTGTTAAGAAGGGCTTAAAGAAGGGCAAGACCGTTACTGTTAAGATCACTGTCAAGGCAGCAGGCAACAAGAACTACAAGGCTGCTTCCAAGACCGTATCTGTTAAGATCAAGGTAAAATAATTGATTTTTTAGAAAAGCTCGGCTCCGAAAAGGAGTCGACTTTTTTCTCAGCAGCACGCCGCGTGCTTTCACAAAAATCAAAAATAGCAAAATGACCAAATTTAGGAGCTTTATTTCGACATTTTGTCAATGGAATTACTCACTCTAAAATGTTACAATAAAGTAGTAACTTTAAAAGGAGGATTGTTTTATGAGTAAAACATCTTTTAAGAAACTAACAAGCTTAGTTCTCGCGGTATTGATGCTGTTCTCCGTTATGGCGGTATCGGCGTCCGCGACGGACATAAGCACAGCGTCTACAGGCTCGGGAAAAACAGTATATTTTGATCCCGGCAAGGCTGCGGACGGAAACCCCGTCTGGTTCGCGTGGACCTGGGGCGGCGGCGTAAGCGACAGCTGGTCTCAGGGCTCTCAGTCAGGCAATCATATCGTATTCAACAATATCGGCGACAAAATGATTCTTCTCAGAATGCCCACAGGCAGCACCAAGGGCGATTGGAAGAGCTGCTGGAACCGTACGGGCGATATCGATGTAAGCTCCGCAAACCTTCTAACCTTCTTAGACTGGAGCAGCAATAGTTACTTTACCGTTGACACAGGCACCTACGGCGGCGGAAATGATCCTTCCGATCCTACCGATCCCAGCGATCCCACAAGCCCGTCTCACGGCGGCGGCGGAAACCTCGCTCAGGACAAGTTCGCTATCGTAGTCTATGACACGCTGTCTTAAAGGCAGACATCGGCGAGTTCTATATCGAGGGCGGCGTTGTTCAGCACGAATTTGATAACAACAGCTATATCTTCATCCGTAAGTACACAGGCGGCATTCAGTATTGTCTCGGTTCTTCCTCCGATGTCTTCGCTAACCCCGCTACCTTCTATGCTTACAACTCAGACCCCAGAGCCGATACTTCATTCCCGAAGATGTCCATCGGCGAGGGCAAGCACACAATCAAGCTGACGGATAACGGCGACGGAAGCTACTCGCTCTATATCGATAAAGAGCCTGCGACCGATCCTTCCGATCCCGAGCCCTCCGATCCGACTACTCAGCCTCCCACGACTCCCGAGCCCACAACTCAAGCTCCTACGACTCCCTCCGAGCCCGAAACCGATCCTTACACAACTCCCACTACCGCTCCTGTCGGCGACGAGCTTAACGCGGAGGTAAAGCTTAACGGCACTACTGTTAAGACTATTCCGATCAACGACAAGGTAGTTGAGGTAACATTCAATCTTAAGGCAGACAAGCTTATCACTGACGGCGATATCGCCCTCTACTATGACAGCAATATTCTGAAGCTCGCGGCGTTCACTGCACCGAACATTCCCGGCGCCGATCCCAGCTATTATCAAGCTAACTACACCAATCCCTGTCTCTTTAACTTTACAGGCGTAAACGCTTCGACAAAATCGGGTATTTATGACTTCAGAACAGAAAAGGCGTTTGTAAAGGCTTACTTCAACGTAGTTGACGGAGCAAAAGGTAACGCGATCATCAACCTTGTTATCAAAGAGCTCGACGGTCTTGAGAACGAGGTCACAACCTCCTATGTATCTAACGGAGCAGTCACCGCTGACGGCAACGCAGTAATCGCCTCTCTGAGCGATCCCGCGGTAGCCGCAGGCGAGGTTCCTACCACACTTCCCGAGCCCACAACTCAGGCTCCCACCACGGTAGCTCCCACAACACAGGCTCCCACAACACCCGAGCCTACAACTCAGACACCTACTACTCCCGAGCCTACTACTCAGACTCCCACTACTCCCGAGCCTACAACTCAGACACCTACGACTCCCGAGCCTACAACTCAGGCACCCACAACACAGGCTCCTACAACTCAGGTTCCCACCACGGTAGCTCCCACAACACAGGCTCCCACAACTCCTCAGCCCGCGACCAAGGCTCCGTCCCTCACCTTCAAGAAAAAGTCGATCAAGGCGGGCAGCAAGGTAACTCTGGCTGTTAAGAACAAGGGCAGCAACAAGGTGACCTTCACCTCCAGCAACAAGAGGATCGCTACCGTAACCTCAAAGGGCGTTATCACAGGTCTCAAGAGAGGCTCTGTAACTATCACCGTAAAGGTCGGCACGAAGAAGCTCACCGCGAAGGTAGTTGTTTCCAACAACCCCGTAGCCAAGATCAAGAGTAAGTACGTATCCGCTAAAAAGACCTATACCGTAAAGAAGGGCAAGAAGCTTGCCGTTAAGCTTTACAGAAAGGTCTCGACTATCAATAACAAATACACCACCAG